>NZ_QBIZ02000001.1:0-598945 GCF_003057735.2 Pseudomonas sp. RIT411 | reverse complement strand
GGGTAGGCCCTCACCCTGGCCCTCTCCCAGGGGGAGAGGGTATAAGGAGCAGCCCTCTGCTAAGAGAGGGCTTGGGTACTTACTGGCAGGCTTCGCACTCGGGATCGTCGAGGCTGCAGGCCTTGGGCACCGGAGCCGGTGCCGCGGCGGGCGCCGCTTCGACCTTCTGCGCCGGGGCGGGCGCGGCGCTGGCCTGGACGCCGGTGATGGGGTCGGCGCTCACGGCGTTCAGCTTGCCGGTGTTGATGGTGGACTTCTCGGTGCTGGTGGCGGCCAGGGCACGGAGGTAGTAGGTGGTCTTCAGACCGCGGAACCAGGCCATGCGGTAGGTCACGTCGAGCTTCTTGCCCGAGGCGCCGGCGATGTACAGGTTCAGCGACTGGGCCTGGTCGATCCACTTCTGGCGACGGCTGGCGGCCTCGACGATCCACTTGGTCTCCACTTCGAAGGCGGTGGCGTACAGGTCCTTCAGATCCTGCGGGATGCGCTCGATCTGCTGCACGGAGCCGTCGTAGTACTTGAGGTCGTTGACCATCACCGAGTCCCACAGGCCGCGGGCCTTGAGGTCGCGTACCAGATAGGGGTTGATGACGGTGAATTCGCCCGAGAGGTTCGACTTCACATAGAGGTTCTGGTAGGTCGGCTCGATCGACTGGGACACGCCGGTGATGTTGGCGATGGTCGCGGTCGGCGCGATGGCCATGATGTTGGAGTTGCGGATGCCCTTCTTGGCACGCTCGCGCAGCGGGGCCCAGTCCAGGGTCTCGGACAGATCGACCTCGATGTACTTGGCGCCACGCTCTTCGATCAGCCGCTTCTCGGAGTCGATCGGCAGGATGCCCTGGGACCACAGCGAACCCTGGAAGCTGGAATAGCTGCCACGCTCTTCGGCCAGGTCACAGGAGGCCTGGATGGCGTAGTAGCTGATCACTTCCATGGAGGTGTCGGCGAACTGCACGGCGGCATCCGAACCGTAGGCGATGTGCTGCAGGTACAGCGCATCCTGGAAGCCCATGATGCCCATGCCGACCGGGCGGTGCTTGAGGTTGGAGTTCTCCGCCTGGGGCACCGAGTAGTAGTTGATGTCGATGACGTTGTCGAGCATGCGCACGGCGGTCTTGACGGTGCGGGCGACCTTGGCGGTGTCCAGCTTGCCGTCGATGATGTGGTTCACCAGGTTCACCGAACCCAGGTTGCACACGGCGATCTCGTCCTTGTTGGTATTCAGGGTGATCTCGGTGCAGAGGTTGGAGCTGTGCACCACGCCCACGTGCTGCTGCGGGCTGCGCAGGTTGCACGGGTCCTTGAAAGTCAGCCACGGGTGGCCGGTCTCGAACAGCATGGACAGCATCTTGCGCCAGAGGTCCTTGGCCTTGATGGTCTTGTGCAGCTTGAGCTTGCCGTACTCGGTCAGGGCTTCGTAGTACTCGTAGCGTTCTTCGAAGGCCTTGCCGTAGAGGTCGTGCAGATCGGGCACGTCGGCGGGGGAGAACAGGGTCCAGTTGCCGTCCTCGAAGACACGCTTCATGAACAGGTCGGGGATCCAGTTGGCGGTGTTCATGTCGTGGGTACGACGACGGTCATCACCGGTGTTCTTGCGCAGCTCGAGGAATTCCTCGATGTCCAGGTGCCAGGTTTCCAGGTAGGCGCAGACCGCGCCCTTGCGCTTGCCGCCCTGGTTGACCGCCACGGCGGTGTCGTTGACCACCTTGAGGAAGGGCACGACGCCCTGGCTCTTGCCGTTGGTGCCCTTGATGTAGGAGCCCAGCGCACGTACCGGGGTCCAGTCGTTGCCCAGGCCGCCGGCGAACTTCGACAGCATGGCGTTATCGTGGATGGCGCCATAGATGCCGGACAGGTCGTCGGGCACGGTGGTCAGGTAGCAGCTGGACAGCTGCGGACGCAGGGTGCCGGCGTTGAACAGCGTCGGGGTGGACGCCATGTAGTCGAAGCTGGCCAGCAGGTTGTAGAACTCGATGGCGCGGGCTTCCTTGTCCTTCTCCATGTGCGCCAGGCCCATGGCCACGCGCATGAAGAACAGCTGCGGCAGCTCGAAGCGGGTGCCGTGGCTGTGCAGGAAGTAGCGGTCGTACAGGGTCTGCAGACCCAGGTAGGTGAATTGCTGGTCGCGCTCGTGATCGATGGCGGCGCCCAGCTTGGCCAGGTCGAAGGTGGCCAGTTTCGGGTCCAGCAGCTCCAGCTCCACGCCCTTGGCGACGTAGGCGGGCAGGGCCTTGGCGTAGAGGTCGGCCATCTCGTGGTGGGTGGCGGACTCGGCCACGCCGAGGAAGCTCAGGCCTTCGGCGCGCAGGCTGTCCAGCAGCAGGCGGGCGGTGACGTAGGAGTAGTTGGGCTCACGCTCGACCAGGGTGCGGGCGGTCATCACCAGGGCGGTGTTGACGTCCTTCTCGGCCACGCCGTCGTACAGGTTCTTCAGGGTTTCCTTCTGGATCAGCTCGCCGTTCACCTCTTCGAGGCCTTCGCAGGCTTCGCTGATGATGGTGTTCAGGCGGCCCATGTCCAGCGGCTGGGTGGTGCCGTCGGCCTTGGTCACGCGGATGGTCGGGTGCGGCTCGGCGATGTCGCTCGCGGCGCCCTGCTTGCGCTCCTGGCTGCGGGCTTCACGGTAGATCACGTAGCTGCGGGCGACCTTCTGCTCGCCGGCGCGCATCAGGGCCAGTTCGACCTGGTCCTGGATCTCCTCGATGTGGATGGTGCCACCGGAGGGCATGCGGCGCTTGAAGGTGCTGCTGACCTGGTCGGTGAGCTGCTTGACGGTGGTGTGGATGCGCGAGGAGGCCGCGGCGGTACCGCCTTCCACGGCGAGGAAAGCCTTGCTGATGGCCACGGTGATCTTGTCGTCGGTGTAGGGGACGACGGTACCGTTGCGCTTGATGACGCGCAGTTGACCGGGGGCGGTGGCGCCCAGGTCCTGGCTGGCATCTTGCGCCGGGCGGCCCTGCTGGGCTTGCTCGCGGGTCAGGTCGGTGTGCATGCGGAACTCCCTTGATCGGAAAGAGGGGATCGTCGGCAAGCCGGCGATCCGGAAGAGTGTCGGCCCGTGGGCCTGCGCGACGACTGCCTGTCGCGCCATTACCAATGAAGATTCCAACGAAAAGCCGTACCAGCGCCGATTCCCGCAGGAGCCGGCGTTCGGGGTCAGGGACCCTGGAAATTCATAATTCGGGCGACAGGATAAGCCCTCCTCGTTAGGGAAGACAGTCTTGACAGAGGGGTGTTTCGCCGTCCCAGGCCATGCCGACGAACTGCTATATATGGTGGTGCGGGGGTGCAAGGGCCACTAGATGTCGCGTTTGTCACGTTTCCGGCTGTGGATAAGACGTGGATAAGCTGTTCGGGACTGGGGGGTATCCTGGGGGTGGTGCCCAGCCAGTGCGCGTGGAGGCTAGGATCAGAGCGAAGTGGTCAAATAACGTACAACGTGACTGGGCGGGTGAGACAAAAGCGTCACGGGATATACCGGTTCGCTATGAGCATTTTCTCCACCATAAGAAAACGTTCGATAGCCGCTGCGACGTTCTGCCCCGGCCAGCGTTTGTGCACCCGATCGACCGGACGACCCTTTCTCTATATAGGAGAGCCTCAGCGACGGGGCGCGATCAGCGTGAGCAACCGCCGTTCTTCGTCCAGGCGGTAGTGACCGCGCAGTGAGGTCCCGGCGGACCAGCGCGGCGACAACTCGATCAGCAGCCGAATATCGAAGGTCCCGCCGGGATCGGTGCCAAGGATCTCGGCATCTTGGAAGAAGAACATCTGCCCGACCTGGGGATGCAGCGCCTTGAACAGACTCTCCTTGGCGGAAAACGCCAGGGTGATGGCAAAGGCCTGCTGCTCTTCGTCCAGCGCCTGCACGCTTTCCCGTTCGGCCGGGGTGAGGATCTGGTCGGCCAGACGCAGGGCCTTGGCCGGTTCGAGCAGGGTTTCCACATCCAGGCCGAGACCCAGGTAGTCCCGGGCGCTGCCCACCGCCGCGGCTGCCCAGCCGTGACTGTGGGTGATGGCGCCGACCCAGCCGGCGGGCCAGGCGGGGCCACGATCCTCGCGGCGATGACCGGGTACCGCTGGCGCGCCACTGAGCTGCCGCAGGGCCTCGCGGGCGCAGAGACGCCCGGCCAGGTATTCGGCCTGGCGCTTGGCCACGGCGCGACGGATGTTGTCCGGCGGCAGGGCGCCCAGGCGCAGGGCGTCGCGCTCGAAGCTCACCTGGGCGGGATCGAAGCGGCAGTGCAGCAGGGCCAGGGCGTCGAACTCCTCCGCCAGCGGCGGCAGCGGCGCGGGCGCTGTGCAGCAGCCGGGCAGGTCGGTAGGGGGCAGGGCGGGCATCTCGGCCGGATACTCCTCGAAGGCGGCAACGGATCAGGGCAGGCGCCGCTGGAAAGGCGCGCAAAGGATAGCCGACTACCGACGGCGACTGGCGGAAAACCGCCTCGCGCGGTGGGGGATTTCCGCCCCTTTTCGTCGGGTGGCGGGGTTCCGCCCACCGCTGACAACTAGACTTTCGACTGAAAGGTGCATGAAAGCTGGCCCTTTGATTGCGCACCAAGAAGTGGAACGGCGATTGCTTATATCCAGCCAGATACTGGTGTCACCGTCGCGCGGCCGCCAGGTCCACAACAAAAAGCTCTCAGGATGAGAGAGCCAACTTCAGTCAGGTGCCCACTCAGACAGGACGTCAGGTAGTGGCCACAAGGGAAAGAGCCATGACAGCAACCGTCGACACAACAACAACTACCACAGCTCCCGCGCCCAAGCGTCCCGTCAAGCAGCCGCTCTACAAGAGTCTCTATTTCCAGGTGATCGTGGCGATCGTCCTGGGTGTGCTGCTCGGCCACTTCTATCCCCAGACCGGCGCTGCCATGAAGCCGCTGGGTGACGGTTTCATCAAGCTGATCAAGATGGTCATCGCGCCCATCATCTTCTGCACCGTGGTGACCGGTATCGCCGGCATGCAGAACATGAAGGCCGTGGGCAAGACCGGCGGCATGGCGCTGCTGTACTTCGAGATCTTCTCCACCATCGCGCTGCTGATCGGCCTGATCGTGGTCAACGTCGTCCAGCCGGGCGCCGGCATGAACGTCGACGTCAGCACCCTGGACACCAAGGGCATCGCTGCCTACGCCGCGGCTGGCGAGAAGCAGAGCACCATCGACTTCCTGATGAACATCATCCCGTCGACGGTCGTCAACGCCTTCGCCACCGGTGAGATCCTGCAGGTCCTGTTCTTCGCCGTGCTGTTCGGCTATGCCCTGCATCGCCTGGGCGAGACCGGTCAACTGGTGTTCAACTTCATCGACCGCATCTCCCACGTCTTCTTCAACATCATCAACGTCATCATGAAGCTCGCCCCCATCGGCGCCTTCGGTGCCATGGCGTTCACCATCGGCAAATACGGCGTCGGCACCCTGGTGCAGCTGGGCTACCTGATGGCCTGCTTCTACATCACCTGCCTGCTGTTCGTGCTGGTGGTGCTGGGTGCCGTGGCGCGCATGCACGGCTTCAGCATCCTCAAGTTCATCAAGTACATCCGTGAAGAACTGCTGATCGTGTTGGGTACCTCGTCCTCCGAGTCCGCCCTGCCGCGCATGCTGACCAAGATGCAGAAGCTGGGCGCCGAGAAGTCGGTGGTCGGCCTGGTGATCCCCACCGGCTACTCCTTCAACCTCGACGGCACCTCCATCTACCTGACCATGGCTGCGGTGTTCATCGCCCAGGCCACCAACACCCAGATGGACATCACCCACCAGATCACCCTGCTGCTGGTGCTGCTGATCTCCTCCAAGGGCGCTGCAGGCGTCACCGGTAGCGGCTTCATCGTACTGGCCGCCACCCTGTCCGCCGTCGGTCACGTACCGGTCGCCGGCCTGGCGCTGATCCTGGGTATCGACCGCTTCATGTCCGAAGCCCGCGCCCTGACCAACCTGGTCGGCAACGGCGTGGCCTCCATCGTGGTCGCCAAGTGGTGCGGCCAGCTGGATGAGCAGACCCTGAAGACCGAACTCGCTCGCGGCCCGAACGCCGTCGAAGTCGAGGAAGCTCGCCAGCCTGCCTGAGCCTGACGCGAGGGCCGCGCCTGGAGCGGTCCCTGCGGTAACGACAAGACGCCCGTATCGAAAGATACGGGCGTTTTCTTTTGCCTGGGATCTGGCCGGAGCAGGGTGGCCGCGCCGCGTCAGACCGTAAGGTCAGGCCCTTCGATTGGCAGGTATGGGAGAGCCCTCCCGGCCGTCTTGGCTACGCCGAGAGCGAAGGGCAAGGCAGGGCCCTCCAGACGGCCTCTGCCGATGCTGCATGGCGGAAGGTGCGGGGATGGCGCAGGGTGGGTCAGATCGCGCGTGCAGGGTCGTACAGCCCGCTATCTGGCAGGTGTGCAGGTCAGTCGATCAGCCGGGAGATAAGGAAGGAGGAGAGCGGAGGGGTAGCGGAAGGGACGAAGCGCTGGCAGGCCGCCAGCGCTTCGGGGTGGATCAGCGACGCAGGGTGGGGCGATAGCCCATTACGCCGTAGAACAGGATGTAGAGGTAGCAGACCAGCGGGATCAGGAAGGAGGGCAGCAAGCCGATGGTGTCGGCGAAGTAGCCCTGGATGGCCGGCACCAGTGCGCCACCGACGATACCCATGCACAGCAGGCCCGAACCCTTGGAGGTGAACTTGCCCAGGCCCTTGAGTGCCAGGGAGAAGATGGTCGGGAACATGATGGAGTTGAAGAAGCCGATGGCCAGCAGCGCCCACATGGCGACCTTGCCACCCTGCAGCACGGCCACGGCCAGCAGCACGCCAATGGCGATGGCATTGAAGGTCAGCACCAGGTTCGGCCGCACCTTGGTCATGATCACGCCGCCGATGAAGCGACCGACCATGGCGCCACCCCAGTACAGGGACAGGTACTTGGCGGCGGTGGCGGCGTTCAGGCCAGCCACGTCCGGGCTTTCCATCAGGCTCACCAGATAGCTGCCGATGGACACTTCCGCACCCACGTACATGAAGATGCCGACCACGCCGAGCAGCAGATGGCGATAGGCCCAGACGCTGTTGGCGGTCAGGGCGTTCTCGTCGGTGGCGTTGTCCTGCTCGGTGTCCTTGATCTGCGGCAGGCGGAAGAGGCCGATGATCACCGCCAGGGCGACCAGCATGCCGGCCAGGATCAGGTAGGGCAGCTGCACCGAATGGGCGGCGGAGTCTTCACCGACCAGCGCCAGAATGGTCACCGCGCCCACCAGCGGGCCGACGGTGGTACCCAGGGAGTTGAAGGCCTGGGTCAGGTTGAGGCGCGAAGCCGCGGTTTCCGGCTTGCCGAGGATGGTGACGTAGGGGTTCGCCGCCACCTGCAGCACGGTGATACCGGCCGCCAGCACGAACAGGGCGGTCAGGAAGAAGCCGTAGGAGTGGGCTCCGGCGGCGGGGTAGAACAGCACGCAACCAACGCCGGCGGTGAGCAGGCCGACGATGATGCCCTTCTTGTAGCCCAGGCTTTCCACCAGGCGACCGGCCGGGAAGGAGACGATGAAGTAGGCGGTGAAGAAGCAGAACTGGATCAGCGAGGCCTGCAGATAGCTGAGGGTAAAGACCGCCTTGAGGTGGGGAATCAGGATGTCGTTCAGCGAGGTGATCAGACCCCACATGAAGAACAGCATGGTGAGGACGATCAAGGGTCCGCGGTAGCTCTGGTTTTGATTGTGCATTGGGGCTCCATGGGTACAACAGTTTCTTGTTTCTGCCCGCTAGTTCGGACAGCGCTGTCTATGGCGGCTGCGCAGGTACAGCGAAGCGGCGCGAGATTAAGCTATTCGTGCTGCTGAATCCATTCTTCCTGGAGGTTCGCAGGCGAAGTGCCGGCGCCTTCGACCGCGTGGTCCGTGCCCGGTTCAGCGGGGCAGGGAGCAGAAATGAAAAACGGCGCCAGAGGCGCCGTTTGGGTCACACAAGCGAGGACTATCAGCCCTGCCAGCGCTTGAGTACCAGGGTGGCGTTGGTGCCGCCGAAACCGAAGCTGTTGCTCATGATGAGGTCCAGCTTGGCGTCTTCCTTGGTCTCGCGCAGGATCGGCAGGTCGGCGACTTCCGGATCCAGTTCGTCGATGTTGGCCGAGCCGGCGATGAAGTTGCCTTCCATCATCAGCATGCAGTAGATGGCCTCGTGCACACCGGCAGCGCCCAGGGAGTGACCCGACAGGCTCTTGGTGGAGCTGATGGCCGGAGCCTTGTCGCCGAACACGGCGCGCACGCCCTTGATCTCGGCCACGTCGCCCACCGGGGTGGAGGTACCGTGGGTGTTCAGGTAGTCGATCTCGCCGTCGACGGTGGACAGCGCCTGCTGCATGCAGCGGATGGCGCCTTCGCCGCTCGGGGCGACCATGTCGTAGCCGTCGGAGGTCGCGCCGTAGCCGACGATCTCGGCATAGATCTTGGCACCGCGGGCCAGGGCGTGTTCGAGCTCCTCGACCACCACCATGCCGCCGCCGCCAGCGATGACGAAGCCGTCACGCTTGCTGTCGTAGGCACGGGAAGCCTTTTCCGGCGTCTCGTTGTAGTCGCTGGAGAGCGCGCCCATGGCATCGAACAGCATGCTCTGGGTCCAGTGCTCTTCCTCGCCGCCGCCGGCGAAGACCACGTCCTGCTTGCCGAGCTGGATCTGCTCCATGGCCAGGCCGATGCAGTGGGCGCTGGTGGCGCAGGCCGAGGCCACGGAGTAGTTCAGGCCCTTGATCTTGAAGGGGGTGGCCAGGCAGGCGGAGACCGTGCTGCTCATGGTCCGGGTCACGCGGTAGGGACCGACGCGCTTGACGCCCTTCTCGCGCAGGATGTCCAGGGCTTCCATCTGGTTGAAGGTGGAAGCGCCACCGGAACCGGCGATCAGGCCGGTGCGGGGGTTGGAGACCTGCTCTTCGGACAGACCGGAGTCCTTGATCGCCTGCTCCATCGCCAGGTAGGCGTAGGCGGCGGCATCGCCGACGAAGCGCTTGACCTTGCGGTCGATCAATTCTTCGAGGTTCAGGTCGATGGAACCGGAAACCTGGCTGCGCAGACCCATCTCGGCATATTCCGGATTGTGACGGATGCCGGCACGACCCGCGCGCAGGTTGGCGGAAACGGTGTCTTTATCATTGCCCAGGCACGAAACGATACCCAGACCGGTAATGACGACGCGACGCATGCGAAAAGCCCTTAGAAGCTATCGGTGGAAGTGAACAGGCCGACGCGCAGACCTTCGGCGGAGTAGATCTCGCGGCCGTCCACGCTAACGGTGCCATCGGCGATGGCCAGAATCAGCGACCTGTTGATGGTGCGTTTGATATGGATATTGTAGGTGACCTTCTTGGCGGTCGGCAGTACCTGGCCGAAGAACTTCACTTCGCCAGAGCCCAGGGCGCGACCGCGACCCGGATTGCCCTGCCAGCCAAGGTAGAAACCGACCAGCTGCCACATGGCATCCAGGCCCAGGCAGCCCGGCATCACCGGGTCACCTTCGAAATGGCAACCGAAGAACCAGAGGTCGGGACGGATATCGAGTTCCGCCACCAGTTCGCCCTTGCCGTATTTCCCGCCTACCTCACTGATATGCGTGATCCGATCGATCATCAGCATGTTCGGTGCGGGCAATTGGGCATTGCCCGGACCGAAGAGCTCGCCACGGCTGCAGCGCAGCAAGTCTTCGTAGGTAAAGGCGTGTTGTTTGGTCATGCAAGCTCCTGTAGCTGGCCTAGGTCCAGGCTCTGGCGACTCCGAAGGTCGCTCTGGGTATGGCTTCGTGTAGCAGTAGACTGCCGGGGCATCGGGAAAGTCACAGGCCAGCGCCCCGCTCGTTAACGGACCATTGTGCACTTTTCGCAGTCAATTCTCCATCCTGGGCGCCCGCTCGGGGTCGCGCGCGCCCTGGGGCGACGCGGCGGGCAGTACCGGGAAAGGGGTGTTTGCCCACCCTAGATAAGTATTCCTCGGGCGTTTTCAATACCGTTCGGCCGATACGCGGCAGACCTTGAACGGGCCCTGAGGCCGGCGCGCGGCTACCGTATACTGAGCGACGAGGCCGCGCGATCGCGGTGAAGCCGAGAGTTTCGATGACAGTCCAATCCCCCATCGCCGTCCTGGGCGGCGGCAGCTTCGGTACCGCCCTGGCCAATCTGGTCGCCGAGAACGGGCTGCCGGTGCGCCTGTGGATGCGCGATCCGCAACAGGCCGAGACCATCCGCCGCGAGCGCGAGAATCCGCGCTATCTGAAGGGTATCAAGGTGCACGCCGCGGTCGAGGCCACCAGTGACCTGCAGGGCGCCATCCAGGGCTGCGAGCTGATCCTGGTGGCCCTGCCGTCGAGCGCGCTGCGCCAGGCCCTGGCACCCATCGCCCAGCAGCTGGAAGGGCGTTTCCTCGTCAGCACCACCAAGGGCATCGAGGCGCACTCCTTCATGCTGATGAGCGAGATCCTCGCGGAAATCGTGCCGCGGGCGCGCATCGGCATCATCTCCGGGCCCAACCTCGCCCGCGAGATCGCCGAGCACCAACTCACCGCCACCGTGGTGGCGAGCGAGGACGAAGAGGTGTGCCGGCGGGTCCAGGCGGCGCTGCACGGCCGCACCTTCCGCGTCTATGCCAGTGCCGACCGTCTCGGCGTGGAGTTGGCCGGCGCCCTGAAGAACGTCTACGCCATCATCGCCGGCATGGCCGCGGCCCTGGCGATGGGCGAGAACACCCGCAGCATGCTGATCACCCGGGCCCTGGCCGAGATGACCCGCTTCGCCGTGCAGCGCGGCGCCAATCCCATCACCTACCTGGGCCTGGCCGGGGTAGGGGACCTGATCGTGACCTGCTCGTCGGAGAAGAGCCGCAACTACCGAGTCGGCCATGCCCTGGGGCGAGGATTGACCCTGGACGAGGCGGTGGCCCAGATCGGCGAGACCGCGGAAGGCGTCAATACCCTGCGCGTGCTCAAGGAAAAAGCGGACGAGCTGGGCGTCTACATGCCCCTGGTCAACGGCCTCTATGCGATCCTGTTCGAGGGCCGCAGCCTGGGGCAGGTGATCGAGGCCCTGATGGGCGGCGAGCCCAAGACCGATGTTGATGTGGCGGACGCCCCCTTCAATTGAGCCGCTACACTGTCTGAAAAGAGGAATTCCCATGTCCCAACCCGAGCATTCCCGCGAGCTGCTAGGCCTGCGCCTGATCTGGATGCTGCTGTTCCTGTTCGTCTGGCTGGGTGCGCAGTACGTGCTGGCGGTGGTGGTGCTGGTGCAACTGGTGGTGCGCCTGATCAAGGGCGAAGCCAATCCCGGTCTGACCGCCTTTGGCGCGGCCTTGGGCAACTATCTGGCGCAGATCGTCCGCTTCGGCACCTTCGCCAGCGAAGTGAAGCCCTGGCCCTTCGCCGACTGGCCGGCCACCGAGCAACCCGACGACCGTTCCGCCACCGCGCCATGAAGCTCTGGCTGCTGCGGCATGGCGAAGCCGAGGCGCGGGCGCCCAGTGACGAGCTGCGCGAGCTGACCGCTACCGGTCGCGCCGAGGTGCTGCGCAGCGCCCTGCAGCTCAAGGGTGCCAAGTTGCAGCTCATCCTCGCCAGTCCCTATGTGCGCGCGCAGCAGACGGCGGCCCTGGTGCAACAGCAGCTGGGCTGGCCGGGCGAGTTGCGCAGCGTTTCCTGGGCCACGCCCGACGGCGAGCCGGAACGCGCCCTGGCGGAGCTGGCGCGACTGGAGGTGGAGGAGCTGCTGCTGGTGACTCACAATCCCTTCGTCGGTGAACTGGCCGGCTGGTTGCTGCACGGTCATCGGCAGGCGCCGGTGGCCATGGGTACCGCGTCCCTGCTGTGCCTGGAGGCGCCGCTGCCCCTGGCCGGCGGTTTCGATCTGGTCAGTCGCTTCCACGGCTGACGCCCTTGCAAGGAAAGTACATGAGCATCTGGCAGACCCTTCCGGATCCTGAGGACCTCGGGCGTGCGCTCGAGAACACCCTGGCCGAACACCTGGACATGCGGATCGAAGCCTGGGACGACAGCAGCCTGACCGCCAGCATGGTGGTCGACCGCCGCACCCACCAGCCCATGGGATTGCTGCATGGCGGCGCGTCGGTGGCCCTGGCGGAAACCGTGGGCTCGATCGCCAGCATGCTCTGCGTGGATCGCTCGCGCTTCTATTGCGTGGGTCAGGAAATCAATGCCAACCACCTGCGGGGCGTGCGCTCCGGGCGGGTGACGGCGGTGGCGCGTCCCCTGCACCTGGGGCGCAGCAGCCATGTCTGGGACATCCGCCTGAGCGATGAAGAGGGGCGCCTGACCTGTGTCTCACGGCTCACGGTAGCCGTGGTGCCCTTGCAGCGGGATGCCTCCCCGGCATGAAGCGCGCACTGGCACCCGCGGAGTGGAAATCATGACCGCCCAGGTGCAGGAATTGCGGCTGGAATTGCCCCATATCGAGTTGAGCGCCCGGACCTTCGGTCCGGAAGATGGCTATCCGGTGCTGGCGCTGCATGGCTGGCTGGACAATGCCATGACCTTCGCCCAGCTCGCGCCACGGCTGCACGGCCTGCGCATCGTCGCTCTGGACCTGCCGGGTCATGGTCTGTCGGCCCATCGTCCCGCAGGCGTTGGGTATGCGATTCAGGACTATGGGCTGGATGTGCTCGCGGCTGCGCGGCAACTGGGCTGGGATCGCTTCGGTCTGCTTGG
The DNA here is from genome assembly GCF_003057735.2 of Pseudomonas sp. RIT411. Lineage (NCBI taxonomy): Bacteria > Pseudomonadati > Pseudomonadota > Gammaproteobacteria > Pseudomonadales > Pseudomonadaceae > Pseudomonas > Pseudomonas sp. RIT411. The sequence continues at coordinate 586,270 of NZ_QBIZ02000001.1, read as the reverse complement.
CCATTCGATGGGCGCCATCGTCGGCGTCATCGCGGCCGCGGCCCTGCCGGAGCAGATCGAGCGCCTGGCGCTGATCGATGGCCTGCTGCCCTATACAACGCCGGCAGAGGAGATCGCCGAGAAACTCGGCAAGGCGCTGCTGGCGGAGCTGGAGCTGCCCAACCGGCGCAAGCCGGTCTACGCCACGGTGGAAGACGCCGTAGTGGCGCGGCTGAAGGGGTCGCTGACGGTCAGTCGGGAAGCCGCCGAGCTGCTCGCCGAGCGTGGCTTGATGGCGGTACCCGGTGGCTACACCTGGCGTTCTGATCCCCACCTGAGGCTGCCCAGTCGAATGAGGTTCACCCCGGAGCAGGCCGAAGCCTGTCTGCGCGCGGTGCGCTGCCCCACAGCCCTGGTGGTGGCCGCGGGTGGCCTGGTGGCGCCCCATGCCGAGGCCATGCGCCTGGCGCGAGAACAGCCGAACTTCAGCCTTCACGAATTGCCGGGCGGGCACCATCTGCATCTGGACGATGCAGCGGGCGCCCAGGCCGTCGCGGATTGTTTCAATGCCTTCTTTGCCGCCGGCACCGGGCACGACGAATAATGCGGCATGCCTAGCCGTCTGTTCTGCCCGCGCTCCCGCTTCCTGCCACGCCTCCTGCTGATCGGCCTGCTGCTGTCCCTTGGGACGACGCAGGCGGAGGTGCTGCCGGAGATCGCACCCATGGACCATGCCCAATTGGTGCGCGAAAGCGGACCGGCAACCGCCGAACGCCTCTATCCGCTGGGGCCAGTCAGTCGCATCGGCGGTCGCCTGCGCCTGGAGGATTCGCTGCAGGTGGAGGGCCAACTCCAGACCCAGACCTTCGAGCTGGCCAGCGGCCATCCGCCGCTGGCGCGGCTGGACAGCGAGCGGCAGCGCCTGCAGCAGCAGGGCGCGACGCTGCTCTACTGGTGCGAAGGGCGTGATTGCGGCGCCAGCAACGTCATCGCCAACAGCCTGCTGGGCGAGGCCATGCTCTATGGACCGGACGATCAGCAGGGGCTGCTGGTGCTGCAACTGGCGGAGCCGCAGACGGTGCTGACGCTCTATGGCATCACCCGTGGCAATCGTCGCGGCTATCTGCATGCCGAGCGGCTGCAGGCAGGCCAGCCCCTCCCTGAACTGTTGCCGAGCGCCGCCACCCTGCTCAAGGAGTTGCAGCGCGACGGTCAGCTGCTCCTGCCCGCCCTGGAGCGGGCCCCTGAGCAACCCTGGATCGCCCGGCTGGCGGCGGCCCTGGCGCTCAATGGCGATGTGGCGGTAACGCTGGGCGGCGACCAGGCAGACGCCTGGCAGCGTGCCCTGCGCGAAGCGGATATCCGCGCGCCGCGGCTGCAGACCGAGGCCAGTCGAGCCGCCGGACTCTATCGCCGCTAGACGTCGTTGACGTAGCGGGTCCGCCCCGCACCCAGGCCGAACAGCGTGGCCAGCACGGCGATCAGGGTGAAGAGCACGCCCATGGGGGCCCAGCCGTGGGTGGCGTCGTGGATGATGCCCACCAGCAGCGGACCGAGCGAGGCCAGGCTGTAGCCCGCGCCCTGGGCCATGCCCGATAGCCGTCCGGCGGTTTCCGCATCCCGCGAGCGCAGCACCAGCAGGGCGAGCGCCAGGCTGAAGGTCCCGCCCTGGCCCAGGCCGAGTATCACCGCCCACAGCCAGAGACTGCCGACCGGGGCGTAAAGGCAGCCCAGCAGGCCGGCGAGGGTCAGACTCATCACCACCACGATGGCCAGGCGCTGGTCCTGGCCCCGCGTCGCCAGCCAGGGGGCGGTGAGAGCGCTGACCAGCTGGGTCATCACCGAGCCCGACAGCATCAGGCCGGCCTGCACCATGCCCAGGCCGCGATCCATCAGCAGGGTCGGTAGCCAGCCGAAGACGATATAGGCCAGCGACGACTGCAGGCCCATGTACAGGGTGATCTGCCAGGCCAGCCGATTGCGCCACAGCGAACCGCCAGCCCCGCGGCGCGGTGCGATGGTGGGTGGCTGGCGCAGTTGCGGCAGCCAGACCAGCAGGGCCACCACGGCGACCAGGGCCCAGGTGGCGAGGGCGGGTTGCCAGCGGCCGTCGAAGGCCTCGGCGAGCGGCGCGGTGGCCCCGGCGGCCACGGCGGCGCCTATGCACAGCATCATGGTGTAGAGCCCCATCAGCTGGCCGGCCTGGGCGGGGAAATCGCGCTTGACCAGGGCCGGCAACAGGACGCCGAGGATACCGATGCAGGCGCCGGCGATCAGGCTGCCGAGAAACAGGCCCAGGGGCGGCAGCAGGCTGCGCAGGACGATACCAGCGGCCAGCAATGCCAGGATGGCGCCGAGCGTGCGTTCGCTGCCCCAGCGGCGGGCCAGGCGCGGAGCCAGGGGCGCGAACAACCCCAGGCAGAGCACCGGCAGGGTGGTGAGCAGGCCGATGGCGCTGCTGGAAAGACCCGTGCTGGTCTCGATCTGCCGCAACAGGGGCGCCAGGCTGGAGAGCGCCGGGCGCAGGTTGAGGGCGATGAGCATGAGGCTGGCGAGCAGCAGGCCGCGTTGCCAGGGGGTAAGGGGGGAGGAGGCTGGAGAAGACATGAGTACGGCTATGACCGGGGGAACTGGCAATGCTAGCGCACCCTGGCCATAACGCACGGCGCTTCCGTTCGCTACCCTTCAACGGGAAAAAATAGTTGGCGGACCGGCTAAAAAATCGCCAGTTCGTCCATCGCCGCATCGCCGCTCGCTTGTCCGGGGTCGGTTGGAGGTTTTCCACGAGGTTATCCACAGCAACTGTGGATTACCGCCAGAAAACAGCCCTTTTGCTTTGGCTGGCGATCTGTTAGGCGCGGTCGGTGCCCGCCGGCTGACGGGCATTTGCTACTATTACGCCCCTTCGCGCTGGCTGTCGAACCAGCGCCACCGCTGAACCGGAGTAACGATGACCGATCCCATTCGCCTCACCCAATACAGCCACGGCGCCGGTTGTGGTTGCAAGATCGCCCCCAAGACCCTGGAGACCATCCTGGCCGGCAGCGGCGCCCAGCACCTGGATCCGCGGCTGTGGGTGGGCAACGCCTCGCGCGACGATGCGGCGGTCTATGGCCTGGACGAAGAGCGCGGCGTGGTCTCCACCACCGATTTCTTCATGCCCATCGTCGATGATCCCTTCGATTTCGGGCGCATCGCCGCCACCAATGCCATCAGCGACATCTACGCCATGGGCGGCGATCCCCTGCTGGCCATCGCCATCCTCGGCTGGCCGGTCAACGTGCTGCCGCCGGAAGTGGCGCGCGAGGTCATCGCCGGCGGTCGCCGCGTGTGCGACGAAGCCGGCATCCCCCTGGCCGGCGGTCATTCCATCGACGCGCCCGAGCCGATCTTTGGCCTGGCCGTGACCGGGATCGTGGAAAAGCGCCATCTCAAGCGCAACGACACCGCGACCCTGGGCAGCCGCCTTTATCTGACCAAGCCGCTGGGCATCGGCATCCTCACCACCGCCGAGAAGCGGGCCTTGCTGCGCCCCGAGGATCGCCATCTGGCGCGTGACACCATGTGCCAGCTCAATCGTCCCGGTAGCCGTTTCGGCCGCCTGGCCGGCGTCACGGCGATGACCGACGTCACCGGCTTCGGATTGCTCGGCCACCTGGTGGAGATGGCCGACGGCAGTGGCCTCACCGCCGAACTCGACTTCGCCGCCATTCCCCGCCTCGAAGGCGTGGATTTCTATCTGCAGCAGGGCTGCGTGCCTGGCGGGACCGAGCGCAACTTCGACAGCTACGGCAGCCGTATCGCCCCGCTGGACGAAGGCCGCCGCCAGCTGCTGTGCGACCCCCAGACCAGTGGCGGCCTGCTGGTGGCCGTGGCACCCGAGGGTGAGGTGGAATTTCTCGCCGTGGCGGCGGAGCTGGGCCTGGCCCTGCAACCCATAGGGCAGCTGGTGAGCCGGCGCGCCCATGCGGTCGAGGTGGCCTGATGAGCCAGCGTGAGGATGCCCGCGACCTGCGGGCGCTGTTCCTGAGCGATGTCCCCCTGGTCGATGTCCGCGCCCCCGTGGAATTCGCCAAGGGCGCCTTTCCCCAGGCCACCAACCTGCCGCTGATGAATGACCTGGAGCGCCAGCGCGTCGGCACCCGCTACAAGCAGCAGGGTCAGCAGGCGGCGCTGCAACTGGGTCACCAGCTGGTGTCCGGGGCGGTGAAGGAGGCGCGCATCCAGGCCTGGGCCGACTTCGCCCGGGCCTATCCGGAGGGCTACCTCTATTGCTTCCGCGGTGGCTTGCGCTCCCAGATCAGCCAGGAATGGCTGCGCAGCGAAGCCGGCATCGCCTATCCACGGGTGGTGGGTGGCTACAAGGCCATGCGTACCTTTCTCATCGACACGCTGCAGCAGGCCCTGGCCGAGTGCGGCTTCGTGGTGGTGGGGGGCATGACCGGCACCGGCAAGACCGAGGTGGTGGCCCAGCTCGACAACGCCGTCGACCTCGAAGGCCATGCCAATCACCGCGGCTCCAGCTTCGGCAAGCGGGCCACGCCCCAGCCGGGCCAGATCGATTTCGAGAACAGCCTGGCCATCGACCTGCTGCGCCGCCGTCATGGGGGGCAGGCGCAATTCGTGCTGGAAGACGAATCGCGCCTGGTCGGTCGCTGCTCCCTGCCGCTGGAATTGCACCAGGGCATGCAGCAGTACCCGCTGGTCTGGCTGGAAGACAGCCGGGAAAACCGCATCGAGCGCATCCTGCGCGACTATGTCATCGACCTGGCGGCGGAATTCGTGGCCCTGCACGGCCCCGAACAGGGCTTCGGCCTGTTCGCCGAACAGCTGCGCAAGAGTCTCTCCGGCATTGCCAAGCGTCTGGGGGGCGAACGCTTCCAGCGCCTGTCGGCCATTCTCGAGGACGCCCTCGCCGAGCAGGAGCGCTCGGGCGACGTCGCGGCGCATCGCGGCTGGATCGAGGGTCTGCTGGCGGAATACTACGATCCCATGTACGCCTATCAGCGCGAGAGCAAGGCGTCCCGGGTGATCTTCAGCGGCGACCAGGCCGCGGTGGTCGAGTTTCTGCGCAACCGGCGCTGAACAGCGCTTGGGGTTGGCGGTCTACGCTGCGGTTATCCGGCCGTTCCGGCCGGTTGCAGGTGCAAGGAGAAAGAGAGATGAAAGCGAAACTGGTTCCCGTCCTGGCCGCTACGCTGGCTGCCGTGGTGCTTGCCGGCTGTTCGGGCAAGGTGGTCAATCGCGACAGCTGCGCCGCCCAGACCCGTTCCGCCTGGCAGGAACTCGACCTGGCCAAGGCCGAAGGCTTTTCCGGCACGGTGAGCTATTCCAAGGCGCTGGCCTTGCTGTCCACCGCCAAGACGCAGCAGCAGGTCGAGGCCTACACCGGTTGCGTGAAGAACGCCGAAAAGGCGCGCTTCTACATTCGCGAGTCCCGCGCCGGTCGCTGATCGCTCGGCCCCCTGGCCAACGGCCGCCGTCCAAAGCGACGCCGACATAACCGCGCGCGACGGATAGTGGCGGTTTGCTCCGCACCCTCTCAAGAATCGGCTTCTGCAGACGACAGCGTCGGTAGAACTCATTTTGTCGGGGTGCGGTATGAAAGGGATTGCGCGCTATCGCCTGGCCAATTGGCGAACCGCGACCAAGCTGGCGGTGGGCTTCGGGCTGGTGCTGCTGCTGACCCTGGTGGTGGCCCTGCAGGGCGGGCTCGCACTCAAGGATGTCGAGCATAGATTCGGCTCCCTGCGCGACATGGCGGCGATCAACCGGCAGGTGATGCAGGTCCGCGCCCTGGAGCAGGGCTTTCGCCTGAGTGGCGAGACCGCCCAGGCCGAGCACCTGCGGCAGGCCCTGCCGGCAGTGCTCGAGCGGTTGGGACAGCTGGAGGCCGAGGTGGGCAGTGCCAACGCTGTCGACCTCGACGCCGCCCGTGAGGCCATCCAGGCCTATGGCGCTGCCTTCGCCGACTTCGAACGACTCCACACCTCGCGCCGTCTGGCCATGGAGGGGGCCGCCTTTCTGGTAGAGGGCGCGGCCAACAGCCTGGACATCCTCCAGTCCGGTCTGCTGGATGACGGCGCCTATGCCCTCAAGGATTCCGGCGGCAAGCAGGGCGCCGAACTCCTGACCCTGTCGCAGCAGGTCGGCGAACTCTATCGCCTGATGCTCAAGAGTCTTGACGAAGCCCAGGCACGGGCCGGCAAGAGCACGGTGGACGACCAGCCGCTGCCCTCGGCCAGTGCCGCCCTGGAATTGCTGGCCAAGGTCGAGCCGCAACTGAGCGATCCGGCCTATTCCTCGGTCATCCAGGACGTCTCCACCAACATCAAGGAATTCATCCGCCGCCTCGGCGACTATGCCGCCGCCCTGGCCCAGGAGCGGACCGCCGGTGCGCGGATGACCAGCCTGGCGGAGACCGCGGTGCAGCGGGTCGATGCCCTCTATGGGCAACAGGAGACCGAACTGCAGGCGATGATGACCAAGCGCCTGCTGACCATCGGCGGCGTGGCCCTGCTGGCGCTGATCGTCGGCGCCCTGGCTGCGCTGATCATCACCCTGGCCATCGTCCGGCCGCTGCGCAAGGTGATCGCCGCCGCGGAGCGCATCGCCCAGGGCCAGCTGGATGTCGAGTTGACGGTGGATCGGGGCGACGAGATCGGCCAGTTGCAGCGCTCCAGCGCCAGCATGGTGGCGGCGCTGCGCGGTATGGTCCTGCAGCTGCAGAGCGGTATCGGCCGGCTCGGCCAGTCCGCCGCCGCCCTGGCCGAACAGGCCCGCGAGGCGCAGCGGGGCGTGACCCGGCAGCGCGAGGAAACCGATCAGGTGGCCGCGGCCATGGCCGAACTGGCCGCCACGGCCCAGGGGGTCGCCGCAGATGCCGAGGCCGCCGCCGGTGCCGGCGATCAGGCCGAGCGCCAGGTCAGCGATGGCCAGGCGGTGATCGGCCGCAGTCTGGCCGGTATCGAGACCCTGGGGGTGGATGTCCGGTCCGCGGCGGAGCGCCTCGAAGGCGTGTCCCACGACAGCCAGGCGATCAGCAGCGTGCTGGACGTGATCAAGGCGGTGGCCGAGCAGACCAACCTGCTGGCGCTCAACGCGGCCATCGAAGCGGCGCGCGCCGGTGAGCAGGGGCGGGGATTCGCCGTGGTCGCTGACGAAGTCCGGGCCCTGGCGCGGCGTACCCAGCAGTCGAGCGTCGAGATCGAACGGCTCATCGTGGTGTTGCAGAAGGGCAGCGGCGAAGCGGTCGCACGGATGCACCAGAGCGAGACCCTGCTCGTCGACACCCTGGACAGTGCCGGCGATACCCGGCGCGCCTTTGCCGGTATCGCCACGGCGGTGGCCAGCATCCAGCAGAGGAATCAGCAGATCGCCGCGGCGGCCGTGCAGCAGCGCGGGGTGGCCGAAGAGGTGGCGGTCAATGTCACCCGGATTCGCGACGGCGCCGATCAGTCCAGCCAGGCGATGGCGGCCACGGCCTCAGCCAGCCGCGAGCTGGCCGAACTGGGTGACGAGCTCGCGCGCCTGGTGCAGCGCTTCCACGTCTGATCGACTCCGCTACTGGGCGTTGAGCGCCTGGCCAGTGGTGCCCCGGCTGGCCGGACCGAGCAGATAGAGATAGACCGGCAGGATGGCCTCCGCCGCGGGCACCCGGGCCGGGTCCTCTTGGGGATAGGCCGCCGCCCGCATGGCGGTGCGGGTACCGCCCGGGTTGACGCTGTTGACCCGGATGCCGTCCTTGGCCAGCTCCTCGGCCCAGACCTGCATCAGGCCCTCGGTGGCGAACTTGGACACCGAATAGGCGCCCCAGCCGGCCCGACCCTTGCGACCGACACTGCTGGACGTGAAGATCAGCGAGGCCTCACCGGCCGCCCTGAGCAGCGGCAGCAGGGCCTGGGTCAGGGCGAAGCCGGCCTGGACATTGACCTGCAGCACCTGCGCCAGCGCGGCGGCGGGCGTCTCTTCCAGCAGCACCCGCGGCCCGAGCAGGCCGGCGTTGTGTACCAGGCCATCCAGGCGCCCGTGACGTTCTTGCAGCCGCTTCGCCACGGCGGCATAGGCGGTCGCATCGGCCTGTTCGAGATCCAGTACCAGGGTCTCGGCCTGGCCACCGCTGGCCAGGATCTCCTGACACACCTGATCCAGCGCCGCGGCATCGCGACCCTGGAGGATGACGCTGGCGCCCAGGGCGGCGCAGCCCTTGGCCAGGGCGGCGCCGATGCCGCGATTGGCACCGGTGACGAGGATAATGCGGTCCTTGAGCAGCTCGGTCGGAGCCAGGTAGTCGAACATCTGAACCTCTAGCAGCCGCACAGCGCGCGATCGAGCAGGGCGCGCAACTCCAGCGGATGGTCGATGATGGCGTCGGCGCCCCAGTGCTCAGGGCGGTCGTCCGGATGGATGTAGCCGTAGCGCGCTGCCACCGTCTTGCTGCCGGCGGCGCGACCGGATTCGATGTCGCGCAGGTCGTCACCGATGAACAGGGCGGTCTGCGGATCCACGTCCAGTTGCCGGCAGGCCAGCAGCACCATCTCCGGATCCGGCTTGCTGTGCGTGACATGGTCCGGGCAGACCAGGCAGGCCGAGCGCTCGGCCAGGCCCAGGCGCTGCATGATCGGCTCGGCGAAGCGCACCGGCTTGTTGGTCACCACGCCCCAACGCAACCGGGCGGCGTCGAGATCGCGCAGGATCTCGTCCATGCCGTCGAACAGCCGGGTGTGGACCGCGCATTGCGTCTGGTAGCGCTCGAGAAACTCCAGGCGCAGGGGTTCGAGTTCGGCGCCCAGGGGGTCGATCTCGAAGCCGGCCAGGATCATCGCCTTGGCACCACCGGAGATGACCCCGCGCAGGCGGGCCTCATCGGCGGGCGCGAGGCCCCTGTCCTGGCGCATGCCCTGGATGATGGCGATGAAGTCCGGCGCCGTGTCGAGCAGGGTGCCATCCATGTCGAAGAGGACCGCTTGCAGACGCATGGCCTAGTCCTCGCGCTGGGTGCGCACCATGTAGTTCACCGTCACGTCGCCTTCGAGCTTGTATCTCTTGGTCAGCGGGTTGTAGGTGAGGCCGATGACGTCGCGCAGGTTGAGGCCGGCGGCACGGGCCCAGGCACCCAGTTCCGAGGGGCGGATGAACTTGCGGAAATCGTGGGTGCCCCGCGGCAGCAAGCGCAGCACGTATTCGGCACCGACGATGGCGAACAGATAGGCCTTGGGATTGCGGTTGATGGTGGAAAAGAACACCTGGCCGCCCGGCTTGACCAGGTCGTGGCAGGCCTTGATCACCGAGGAGGGATCCGGCACGTGCTCGAGCATCTCCAGGCAGGTCACCACGTCATAGGTGCCGGCGTGCTTGCGCGCGTGGTCCTCGGTGGTCTCCTGGATGTACTCCACCGGCACGCCGGATTCCAGCTGGTGCAGGCGGGCGACGGCCAGGGGCGCCTCGGCCATGTCGATGCCGGTCACCTGGGCACCGCGCTGGGCCATGGCCTCGCTGAGGATGCCGCCACCGCAGCCGACGTCCAGCACCTTCTTGCCGGCCAGGCCCGCGTGCTGGTCGATCCAGTTGACGCGCAGCGGATTGATGTCGTGCAGCGGCTTGAATTCGCTCTCGCGGTCCCACCAGCGGTAGGCGAGGGCCTCGAACTTGGCGATCTCGGCGTTATCGACGTTGGACATGGGGTTCTCCAGAGGCAAGGGAGCGGGGCGCGTCAGGCGCCCTGCTGGATACGGGTGGCCCACTGCTGCGCATTGGCTATGAGTTCGGCCTCGTCCAGGCGCACGAGTTCGCTCTGGCGCAGCAGCGGCACGCCGCCGACCCAGACGTCGCTGACGCGGTCGCGGCCGGTGGCATAGATGAGTTGCGAAACGGGGTCGTAGAGCGGCTGCTGGGCGAGGCCGCTGAGGTCGACGGCGGTCAGGTCGGCGGCCTTGCCGACTTCCAGCGAGCCCAGGCAGCGCTCCAGCCCCAGCGCGCGAGCACCGTTCAGGGTGGCCAGGCGCAGCGCGCGATGGGCATCCAGGGCGGTGGCCGAGCCGGCCACGGCCTTGGCCAGCAGGGCGGCGGTACGGGTCTCGCCGAGCAGATCGAGATCGTTGTTGCTGGCCGCGCCGTCGGTGCCGATGGCGACGTTCACGCCGGCCTGCCAGAGCCGCTCCACCGGGCAGAAGCCGCTGGCCAGCTTGAGATTGGATTCCGGACTGTGGATGACATGGCTGTTGGTCTCGACCAGGTTTTCCAGATCCTCGTCGTCCACCTGGGTCATGTGCACCGCCTGGAAGCGCGGCCCGAGCAGGCCCAGGCGGCGCAGCCGGCTGAGCGGCCGCTCACCGGTCTGCTGCAGCGCCTGCTCCACCTCGAAGGCGGTCTCGTGCACGTGCATCTGGATCGGTGCCTGTAGCTGCTCGGCCAGGACCAGGATCTGCTCGAGCTTGGCGTCGGCCACGGTGTAGGGCGCATGGGGCCCGAAGGCCACGCTGATGCGCTCGTGCAGCTTCATGTCGTCGAACAGTTCCAGGCCGCGGCGGATCATGTCGTCCGCGGTGCGGGCGCCGGGAATGGGGAAGTCGAGGATCGGCAGGCAGACCTGGGCGCGCACCCCGGTGCGATGGATGGCCTCGCAGGCCACCTGGGGATAGAAGTACATGTCCGAGAAGCAGGTGATGCCGCCGCGGATCTGCTCGGCGATGGCCAGGGTGGTGCCGTCACGGACGAAATCCTCGTCGACCCAACGCCCTTCGGCGGGCCAGATGTGATCCTGCAGCCAGGTCTGCAGCGGCAGGTCGTCGGCCATGCCGCGAAACAGGGTCATGGCGGCGTGACCATGGGCGTTGATCAGCCCGGGGATCAGCACCTTGCCCGGCAGCTCCAGGGTCTCCTTGGCCGGCTGGCGCAGGGCCTCGCTACGCGGCGCGAGCAGGGCAATGCAGCCGTCGCGCACGCCCAGGGCGTAATCGCGCAGGACCACTCCGGCAGGCTCCACCGGCACGATCCAGCTGGGGAGCAACAAGAGGTCCAGGGGCGCGGGGGTGGGCATCGGCGGCGGTTCCAAGAGGGGCGAGCCGGCAGTATAGCGGTCCTTGCGGCGCTACCGCTAAATCCGCACGCCGATGCCGGTATACTGGCTGGCTACAGATTCAGGTCGAGGAAAGATCATGCGAGAGCGTCTGCTGGCGGCGGAAAAGATCAAGGCGATCGAATGGCGGGACGGTGCCCTGCACCTGCTCGACCAGCGCCTGTTGCCGCTGCGCGAACACTGGGTCGCCTGTCACAGCGCCGCCGAGGTGGCCCAGGCCATCCGCGACATGTTGGTACGAGGCGCGCCGGCCATCGGCATCAGCGCCGCCTATGGCGTGGTGCTGGGTGCCCGGCAGCGTGCCGCGGCGGGTGAGGACTGGCAAGCCGCCGTCAGTGCCGACTTCGAACTGCTGGCCGCTTCGCGTCCCACCGCCGTCAATCTGTTCTGGGCGCTCAACCGGATGCGCGAGCGCCTGACGCGCATGGCCGGGGAGGGCGCCCTGGCGGCGCTGGAAGCCGAGGCGGTGGCCATCCACCTGAGCGATCGCGAGGCCAACCTGACCATGGCCCAGCTGGGCGTCGAGCTGATCCGCAAGCACGACGCCAGCAAGCAGACCTTCCTTACCCACTGCAACACCGGCGCCCTGGCCACCGGTGGTTTCGGCACCGCCCTGGGCGTCCTGCGCGCCGCGCACCTGGACGGCCTGGTGGAATGCGTCCATGCCGACGAGACCCGCCCCTGGCTGCAGGGCTCGCGCCTGACCGCCTGGGAGCTGGCCGGCGAGGGCATCCCGGTCAGCCTCAACGCCGATGCCGCCGCGGCGCACCTGATGAAGACGCGCAACGTCGCCTGGGTGATCGTCGGCGCCGATCGCATCACCGCCAACGGCGACGTGGCCAACAAGATCGGCACCTACAACCTGGCGGTCATCGCCATGCACCACGGCGTGCGCTTCATGGTGGTGGCGCCCAGCTCCACCATCGACATGAATCTGGCGTCCGGTGACGACATCCCCATCGAGGAGCGCGCCGGTCACGAGTTGCTGGAAGCCGGTGGCCAGCGCATCGCCGCCGAGGTCGAGGCCTTCAATCCGGTGTTCGACGTGACCCCGGCCGATCTCATCGACGCCATCGTCACCGAGCGCGGGGTGGTGGAGCGTCCGGACGCCAAGAAGATGGCCGAGCTGATGAATCGGCGCCGCCTGCATTGAGGTGATCGCCAGGGGCGGATACATCCCTGAATGTGTTAGAATTTCGCTCTTTGCACAGGCTTTGTTCGAAAGCCCTCGGCAGGCGGTGATGCAGTGCTGAAAACCGGCTGGAGCGCCTTCGCGCCGCCGGTGGCAGGCGCCGCCAGACGGGCTTTCGCCTCTCCTATATCAGGCTCGGCCGACATGCGGACGAGCCCTAGCGCTTTTCAGATCAGAAGGAACCAGGCTTCTCATGGGTGAACTGGCCAAAGAAATCCTCCCGGTCAATATCGAAGACGAATTGCGGCAGTCGTATCTCGACTACGCGATGAGCGTCATCGTCGGCCGGGCCCTGCCGGATGTGCGCGACGGCCTCAAGCCGGTGCACCGGCGCGTGCTCTACGCCATGAGCGAGCTGGGCAACGACTGGAACAAGCCGTACAAGAAATCCGCCCGTGTGGTGGGTGACGTCATCGGTAAGTACCACCCCCACGGCGACACCGCCGTCTACGACACCATAGTGCGGATGGCCCAGCCCTTCTCGTTGCGCTACATGCTGGTGGATGGCCAGGGCAACTTCGGTTCGGTCGACGGCGACAACGCCGCGGCCATGCGATACACCGAAGTGCGGATGTCCAAGCTCGCCCACGAACTGCTGGCCGACCTGGACAAGGAAACCGTCGACTGGGTGCCCAACTACGACGGCACCGAGCAGATCCCGGCGGTAATGCCCACGCGCATCCCCAACCTGCTGGTCAACGGTTCCAGCGGCATCGCGGTCGGCATGGCCACCAACATCCCGCCGCACAACCTCGGCGAGGTCATCGATGGCTGCCTGGCGCTGATCGAGAACAGCGAGCTGACCGTCGACGACCTGATGCAGTACATCCCCGGTCCGGACTTCCCGACCGCGGGCATCATCAACGGTCGCGCCGGCATCATCGAGGCCTATCGCACCGGTCGTGGCCGCATCTATGTGCGGGCCCGCGCCGAAGTCGAGGACATCGACAAGAGCGCCAATCGCCAGCAGATCGTCATCACCGAGCTGCCCTACCAGCTCAACAAGGCACGGCTGATCGAGAAGATCGCCGAGCTGGTGAAAGAGAAGAAGATCGAAGGCATCACCGAGCTGCGCGACGAGTCCGACAAGGACGGCATGCGCGTGGTCATCGAGCTGCGTCGCGGCGAGACCCCCGAGGTGGTGCTCAACAACCTCTACGCCCAGACCCAGCTGCAGACGGTGTTCGGCATCAACGTGGTGGCCCTGCTCGACGGCCAGCCGCGAACCCTGAACCTCAAGGAACTGCTGGAAGCCTTCATTCGCCACCGTCGCGAAGTGGTAACCCGGCGCACCGTCTACGAACTGCGCAAGGCGCGCGAGCGTGGCCACATCCTCGAAGGCCAGGCGGTCGCCCTGTCCAACATCGATCCGGTCATCGAGCTGATCAAGAGCTCGCCGACCCCGGCCGAAGCCAAGGAACGCCTGATCGCCACGCCCTGGGAATCCAGCGCGGTACGCGAGATGGTCGAGCGCGCCGGCGCCGACTCCTGCCGTCCGGACGACCTGCCCGAGCAATACGGTCTGCACGAGGGCAGGTATCACCTCTCGCCCGAGCAGGCCCAGGCCATCCTGGATCTGCGTCTGCACCGCCTGACCGGCCTGGAGCACGAGAAGCTCATCGCCGAGTACCAGGAGATCCTGCAGCAGATCGGCGAGCTGATCCGCATCCTCACCAATCCCGAGCGGCTGATGGAAGTCATCCGCGAGGAGCTGGAGAAGGTCAAGGCCGAGTTCGGCGACAAGCGTCGTACCGAAATCATCGCCTCCCAGGTGGACCTGACCATCGCCGACCTCATCACCGAGGAAGACCGCGTCGTCACCATCTCCCATGGCGGCTACGCCAAGTCCCAGCCGCTGCACGCCTACCAGGCCCAGCGCCGGGGCGGCCGCGGCCGCTCGGCCTCGGCGGTCAAGGAAGAGGACTACATCGAACACCTGCTGGTCGCCAACAGCCATACCACCCTGCTGCTGTTCTCCAGCCTGGGCAAGGTCTACTGGAAGCGCACCTACGAGATCCCCGAGGCCTCCCGCGCCGCCCGTGGCCGTCCGCTGGTCAACCTGCTGCCGCTGGCCGAAGGCGAGCGCATCACCGCCATGCTGCCGGTCGATCTGGAAGCCATACGTCAGCAGGCGCCGGCCGGTGACGAGGACCTGGGCGAGCAGGACGACAACCTGGACATCGAAGACGCCGTGCTGGTGGAAGACGATGTCGAAAGCGAAGGCGAAGAGGGCGAACTCCTCGATGCCGACCAGGACGAGCCCACCGGCGCCTACATCTTCATGGCCACCCGCAACGGCACCGTGAAGAAGACCCCGCTGGTGCAGTTCAGCCGTCCGCGCAGCAACGGCCTGATCGCGCTGAAGCTGGAAGAGGGCGACAGCCTGATCGCCGCCGCCATCACCGATGGGGCCCGCGAGGTCATGCTGTTCTCCGACGGTGGCAAGGTCATCCGCTTCAAGGAACGCCATGTGCGCACCATGGGCCGTACCGCCCGCGGCGTGCGGGGCATGCGTCTGGCCGAGAACCAGCGGCTGATCTCCATGCTGATCCCCGAGCCGGGCGCCGAGATCCTCACCGCCAGCCTCAACGGCTTCGGCAAGCGCACCGCCATGGCCGAATACCCGCAGCGTGGTCGTGGCGGCCAGGGCGTGATCGCCATGGTCATCAACGAGCGCAACGGCCCCCTGATCGGCGCCATCCAGGTGCTGGACGGCGAGGAGATCATGCTGATCTCCGACCAGGGCACCCTGGTGCGGACGCCGGTCGAGGGCATCTCCCGTACCGGCCGCAACACCCAGGGCGTCACCCTCATCAAGCTCGGCAAGGGCGAGAAGCTGGTGGGCCTGGAGCGGGTGCAGGAGCCTTCGGTGGACGAAGAGCTGCTGGATCACGAAGCCGAGCTCGACGACGAGGTGCTCGACAAGGAATTGCCGGTCGACAGCCACGAACCCGACCAGGACGATGTGCTGCCCGGTGCCAGCGACGTGCCGAGCGATGATCTGCCCAACGAGGATGACGAGTGATGAGCAAGCGTGCCTACAACTTCTGCGCCGGCCCGGCGGCCCTGCCTGAAGCTGTGCTGCGCCAGGCCCAGGCCGATCTGCTGGATTGGCAGGGCCGTGGCCTGTCGGTGATGGAGATGAGCCACCGCGGTGAAGACTTCACCGCCATCTCGAACCAGGCCGAGGCCGACCTGCGCGAGTTGCTGGCCATCCCCAGCAACTACAAGGTGCTGTTCCTGCAGGGCGGCGCCAGTCTGCAATTCGCCCAGCTGGCGATGAACCTGATGCCCGAGGGCGGCAAGGCCGACTACATCGACACCGGCATCTGGTCGCGCAAGGCCATCGAGCAGGCGCGGCACTATGGCACCGTCAACGTCGCCGCCAGTTCCAAGGGCTACGATTACTTCGCCATTCCGGGGCAGCACGAATGGCAGCTGTCCAAGGACGCCGCCTACGTCCACTACACCCCCAACGAAACCATCGGCGGTCTGGAGTTCGACTGGATTCCGGACGTAGGTGACGTACCCCTGGTGGCGGATGCCTCTTCCGACATCCTCTCGCGCCCGCTGGACGTCTCGCGTTTCGGGCTGATCTACGCCGGCGCGCAGAAGAACATCGGGCCCAGCGGCCTGGTGGTGGTGATCGTCCGCGAAGACCTGCTGGGTCGCGCCCGCGCCGCCTGCCCGACGCTGCTCGACTACAAGGTCGAGGCCGACAACGGCTCCATGTACAACACCCCGGCCACCTTCTCCTGGTACCTGTCGGGCCTGGTGTTCAAGTGGCTGAAGGAGCAGGGCGGTCTGCCCGCCATGGAGCGCCTGAATCGCCAGAAGAAGGAGCTGCTGTACGGCTTCATCGACGCCAGCGACTTCTACAGCAACCCCATCGCCAAGAACGACCGCTCCTGGATGAACGTGCCCTTCCGCCTGGCGGACGAGCGCCTCGACAAGGCCTTCCTCGAGGGCGCCGAAGCGCGCGGCCTGCTGTATCTGCAGGGCCATCGTTCGGTGGGTGGCATGCGCGCCTCCATCTATAACGCCGTGACCCTGGAAGCCGTCCAGGCGCTGGTGACCTATCTGGCCGAATTCGAGAAGGAGCACGGCTGATCATGTCCGAACACGAGCTCAAGGCCCTGCGCCTGCGTATCGACAGTCTGGACGAACGCATCCAGGAGCTGATCAGCGAACGTGCCCGCTGCGCCCAGGACGTGGCCCGGGTCAAGATGGGAACGCTGGCGGAGGGCGAAAAGCCCGTGTTCTACCGGCCCGAGCGCGAGGCCCAGGTGCTCAAGCGGGTGATGGAGCGCAACGGCGGTCCGGTCCGTGACGAAGACATGGCGCGACTGTTCCGCGAGATCATGTCCTGCTGCCTGGCCCTGGAAGAGCCGCTGCACGTGGCCTATCTCGGCCCGGAAGGCACCTTCTCCCAGGCCGCGGCGCTCAAGCACTTCGGCAAGGCCGTGGTGACCCGGCCCATGGCGGCCATTGACGAGGTCTTCCGCGAGGTCGCCGCCGGCGCCTCCAACTTCGGCGTGGTCCCGGTGGAGAACTCCACCGAAGGGGCGGTCAACCACACCCTGGACAGCTTTCTCGAGCACAACCTCTCGATCTGCGGGGAGGTGGAGCTGCGCATCCACCACCACCTGCTGATCGGCGAGAACACCAAGGCCGACAGCATCACCCGCATCTATTCCCACGCCCAGTCGCTGGCCCAGTGCCGCAAGTGGCTGGACTCCTACTACCCCAGCGTCGAGCGGGTGGCGGTGGCCAGCAATGCCGAAGCGGCGCGGCGGGTGAAGGGGGAGTGGAACAGCGCGGCCATCGCCGGCGACATGGCGGCCTCGCTCTATGGCCTGACCCCGGTGCAGCAGAAGATCGAGGATCGCCCGGACAACTCCACGCGCTTCCTCATCATCGGCAACCAGGAGGTGCCGCCCAGCGGCGACGACAAGACCTCCATCATCGTCTCCATGCAGAACAAGCCGGGTGCCCTGCACGAGCTGCTGCTGCCGTTCCACACCAACAACATCGACCTCAGCCGGATCGAGACGCGGCCCTCGCGCAGCGGCAAGTGGACCTATGTCTTCTTCATCGATTTCCTCGGCCACCAGGCCGATCCGCTGATCCGCGACGTGCTGGAGCGCCTGTCCACCAGCGCCGTGGCGCTCAAGGTCCTCGGTTCCTACCCCCGCGCCGTGCTCTGACGCGGTGCCAGCCGGTTGCGGGCGTCAGCGTCGACGCACGCAACCCTGGTCATCGAAGGTCACCAGGCGCGAGCGTTCCTTGCGCTGGCGCGCCTCGTAGTGATAGCGAGTCAGGGCGTCCAGTTGGGAAATCCGCTGCGGCGGTCCCAGGGCGTTCTCCACGTCCGCCCGGCTCATGCCGACCCTGACCTGTCCCCGGATGATCGCCTGCCGCCTTTCGCTGGGGCTGAGTAGATCGCCGCACCCATCCGTTCTGGCTGCCACCACTGTTGGTGGGCGTTGCGCCTCCTTGCGCGGAGGGGCCTTGGGTTTCGCCATCAGCGTGGGCCTGGCGCCGCCCGGGCGGGGATTGTCCGCGCGTTGCAGGCGGCTGTCGCTGTCCGAAGCACAGCCGCTGGTGGAAAAGGTGAGGTGGCCGGCGGCATCTTCGCAACGATAGACCGTGGCCGCCTGGGCAGAGGCGCAGCCCAGCAACAGGCCGAGCACGACGAGCTTCTTCATGGGACGTCCTCCTTGACGTAGCGCTCAAGCTTAGCGGGTTAACGACCGCGGGACGAGCGTTGCAAGCGCGGCTTCGATACCGGCCCAGAGCCCTTGCAAATAGCTGTTTTGAAAACCTTTTGCGTTCGCACCCGTAACCGGTCCGGTGTATCATCCCCGCCGTCAGCCCCGCCGGGGCAGTGGTCATCCCCCCTTATGGACTTACCCAGTCAACACTCAATCGCCTTTTTCGTCCCGTTGTTGAGATAGGGTTCGTCGGTGCGCTCCGCCGGCGGGCCGGAGTGCGCTATGACCGTAGTGAACGAAGCAGAAATCAGAAAGCCCCACGAGACGCTGCAGGAGCGTCTCGCCCAGGTCGTCGAGTTGCTGGAGCGCTACGACCTCGCCGTCGAGGCGCGTGAAGACCACGATCGCGCCCCCGTATCCCCCGCCGATATCCCCGAAGAGGGCCTCGAAGAGCTGCGTGCCCGGCTGGACGAGCTGCACCCGGCCGACGTCGCCTTCATCCTCGAAGCCCTGCCGCAGGAAGACCGCCTGACCGTCTGGGGGCTGGTCAAGACCGAGCGTGACGGCGAGATCCTGCTGGAGGTCTCGGACGCCGTCCGCGAGACGCTGATCGCCGACATGGACGATCAGGAAATCCTTGCGGTGGCCGGTCAGCTCGACGCCGACGAACTCGCCGACCTGGCGCCGGACCTGCCGCGCGACGTCGTCCATGAACTGATGGAGGCCCTCGACGCCCAGCAGCGCGAGCGGGTGCGCTCCGCCCTGTCCTACGAAGAGGACCAGGTGGGCGCGCTGATGGACTTCGAGATGGTGACCATCCGCGATGACGTCGCCCTGGAAGTGGTGCTGCGTTATCTTCGCCGGCTGAAAGAGCTGCCCGACCACACCGACAAGCTGTTCGTGGTCGACAACGACAGCATTCTCAAGGGGGTGCTGCCGATCAAGCGACTGCTGGTCAACGATCCGGAAAAGCTGGTTGTCGAGGTCATGGCGAAGGAGGCGGTGGCCTTCCATCCGGACGGCGACGCCTATGACGCGGCCCAGGCGTTCGAACGCTACGACCTGGTTTCGGCGCCGGTGGTGGACAAGAACGGCAAGCTGATCGGCCGTCTCACCATCGACGAGATGGTCGACCTGATCCGCGAGGAAAGCGAAAGCGAAGTCCTCAACATGGCTGGTCTGCGCGAAGACGAAGACGTCTTCGCCTCGGTGTGGAAATCGGTGGGCAACCGCTGGACCTGGCTGGCCACCAACCTCATCACGGCCTTCATCGCCTCGCGGGTCATCGGCCTGTTCGAGGGCTCGATCGAGAAACTGGTGGCCCTGGCCGCGCTCATGCCCATCGTCGCCGGCATTGGCGGCAACTCGGGCAACCAGGCCATCACCATGATCGTGCGCGCCATGGCGCTGGGGCAGATCAGTGTGACCAGCACCGCGCGCCTGCTGCGCAAGGAGATGGGCGTCGCCCTGTGCAATGGCGTCATCTGGGGTGGGGTGATAGGGCTGGTGGCCTTCTATCTCTACAGCAGCTGGTCCCTGGGCCTGGTGATGATGGGGGCCATGACCCTGAATCTGCTGTTGGCGGCGTTCATGGGCGTGCTGATTCCCATGACCCTGCAGCGCTTCGGTCGCGACCCGGCCATGGGGTCGAGCGTCCTGATCACCGCGGTAACCGACAGCGGCGGCTTCTTCATCTTCTTGGGACTCGCCACCCTGTTCCTGATGTAGGGCAGGGCAGGGTGCAGCGGGCTGCCCAGGCGCAGGGCAGCCCGGACGCCGTCAGGATGCGGCGTCGATGTCGTGGGCGATCAGCGAGATCAGGGCGTTCTGCTGGCGACCCGACAGTTGCCGAAAGCGCTGCAGCAACTCCCGCTCGCTGGCGGTGATCTCCGGACTGTCCAGGCGAAGCCCGGGTTCGTCCCCAAGGGCGCCCTCTTGCTGCAAGCTCTGCTCGAGACGCGCGATGATTTCGGAGTTCATGCTGCGATGATGGTTGCGGGCCACATCCGCGATGCGCTCTCGCATGCCCTCGGGCAGACGCACGACGAATTTGTCAGCGGTACGGCTTGAGTAGGATCTAATGGCCTGGGTCATTGAGGTACTTCATCTGGAGTCAAAAATCAGTGAAGGCATAAGCCCTCGTCTCGTTCCGCTAGCACTCACGGCACCTTGGACTCTGTAACCACCTGTCCCTAGGTATCTGTTTTTATTGACGTCAATTTACCGACGTACAGAACAAATTGCAAAGCTGCCGAAGAACTTCCTGTCTGTGCCGCCCCGCGCGCAGTGTCGCGCTGCCTGAACCGGAACATGACAAACCTTCCGCTGCTCGTTACCATGAGCGCCCTTTCCTGTCCCAGTAGCTCAATTGGATAGAGCATCCCCCTCCTAAGGGGAAGGTTGGTGGTTCGACCCCACTCTGGGACACCAGATTCCTTTCCAGAACCTCTCCTCGCGATCCGACGCCTTCAACTGCCCTTGCCGAACCGTTACAGCAGTTTGGAGGATAGGGCAAAAACGGCGACCTTGTCCGACTTCCAAGCTCTTCCAGTGGCGATTTGTGGCTGTGATCACAGCATAGAGCAGCAGACAAAAACCTGCCGAATTTATCTGTACTCTCCGTTGGCTAACCGTCTGCATTGCTTGTATCTGGAGCGCCTCTGGAGGTTCGCGTCATGGCCTTTTATCCCGTCCTACTTTCAGTCGTGTTCGTTGTGCGTAATCAGGCTACCGAGTTGCAGAGCGTCCTGGAGCGCGCGGCAACTGTTATCGGTCCCTTGGTAAGTGACTACGAACTTATCATTGTCGACAACGCCTCTTCTGATGACAGCGTAGCTCGATTGAAGCAACTCACCAGCATCAATGGCCTGCCCAATCTGCAGGTATATGCCCTGACCAAGGAAGTGGACTCCGATACCGCCGCTTGGGTGGGACTGGAGAATGCGCTGGGAGACTTCGCGGTCGTCATAGATCCGGAAACCGATGACATCGCCTTCTTGCCCGACATGTTGCAACAGGCTGCGGGTGGCATCGACGTGGTGTTCGCCAACAATCAGCAGAAAGTTCGGCAGACCCTGTCCTACAGTCTTTGCTCCAAGGGCTTCAACAGTCTCTACAAGCAGTTCAACGGCGTCGATCTGGCCAAGGATGCGCCTCAGTACCGGATGCTCAGCAAGAAGGTCATCAATTACATCCTGCGCCATCCGGCGCCGGCGCTGACCTATCGCCATCTGCCGGCGACGGCGGGCTTCTCGCGGATCAATCTCGAATACAGCATGCCGCCGCGCAGCACCAAGCCCAAGCGGTTGTCCGGCAGCTTCGATCGCGGTGCCCGGCTGCTGGTGTCCTCCACCCGCAAGCCCATGCGCATGGTCAGTTTCCTGTCCATCGTCGGGGCCCTGTCCAATCTGCTCTATTCGATCTACGTCATCGCCATCGGCCTGTTCAAGGATGACGTCGCGCCAGGTTGGGTGACGATTTCATTACAGCAGTCCGGCATGTTCTTTCTCATTTCGCTGGTCCTGCTGGTGCTCGGCGAATATGTCCTGCAGTTGACCCACAGAGTCAACGAAGGGCCGCTCTATCATGTCGCCCAGGAGTTCACGAGTGCGGTCATGACGCGCCGTGACAAGCTCAATGTCGAAGTAGTGCAGGGCGGCAATGCCGCAAGGCCGGCCACTCAATCCGGCATGGCCTGACGATCATGAGAGATGCGATTGTCATAGGTGGCGGATTTTACGGGGCCATGACGGCCCTGTATCTCATGCGCGTGAGAGGCTTTGCGAAAGTCACTCTGGTCGAGCGGGAAGACGGGCTGTTGAAGCGCGCCTCTTATCACAATCAGGCACGCGTCCATAACGGTTATCACTATCCCCGCAGTTTCGTCACGGCCTTTCGCAGTCGAGTCAACTTGCCGCGCTTCTTGCGCGACTATCCCGATGTGGTGGTGCGCGACTTCACCAAGTTGTATGCCATTGCCCGCAACAACTCCAAGGTCACGGCCAAACAGTTCGAACGCTTCTGTCAGGGGATCGAGGCATCGCTGCAACCGGCGTCGGAGGAATTAAGTCGATTGTTCGACGATCGACTGATCGAGGCGGTTTATCTCACCGAGGAATATGCCTTCAACTCCGCCGTACTCGCCGCTGAAGTGAGTCGCGAACTGGATGCCGTCGGCGTCAAGTTGCGCTTCAAGAGTCGCGTGACGGCGATCCGCGGCGAAAGCGGCGGCCTGGGGGTCGACGTGGTGGATGAAGCCGGCGGGCAGGAGGAGATGCAGTGCCGCTATCTCTTCAACTGCACCTACAGCGGCCTCAACCAGTACGGTGGCGATTTCCCCGGCACCGCCACCCGGCTGCGCCACGAAATCACCGAGATGGCGCTGGTGGAGATGCCTCCGGAACTGCGCAACCTCGGGGTGACGGTCATGGACGGGCCGTTCTTTTCCATGATGCCGTTCCCGGCCCGGGGTCTGCACACCCTGTCCCATGTGCGCTACACCCCGCACCTGAACTGGGAAGACGCCAATGGCACCGATCCCTATGCGCTGCTGGACGGCTATGACCGCGCCTCGCGGGCGGACTGGATGGTGCGTGACGTGGCCCGCTACATGTCGGCTGCGGCGCGGGTGGAGTACCGGGATTCGCTGTTCGAGGTGAAGACCATTCTGATGAAGAACGAAGGCGACGACGGCCGTCCCATCCTCTTCGAACAACATCCCCAGCTGCCCGGCTGCTATTCGATGCTGGGCGGCAAGATCGACAACATTTTCGATGCCCTGGAGCGCCTCGATGCCGAACCCTTCCACTGAAGCGACACCCAGGGGGGTGTCCGGCGTCGCCGGCTTCATCAGCGTTCTGGTCTTTTCCATCATCAATTTCTTTCTGTTCGGCAAGGGCGTCATCCTCGACCCCTTTCACCAGGGGGAGTATTTCGCCACGCTGCCGACGCTGCTGCACAGCCAGCCGGGTGCCCATGCCTTCACCATCCATGGTGGCCTGGATTTCATCCCGGTATGGCTGGCGGAGACCTGGTTCGGCGCCCAGCACACCTTCCTGGTGACCCAGATCCTCTATGGGCTGTGCAACACCGGTGCGGCGCTGCTGCTCTGGGGAACGGCCGTGTTGCTGTGCCCGGTGCCCAAGGGCCGCGCGCGCCTGATCCTGCTGGTCGCCGTGGGCGCCGTGGCGACCCAGGTGGTGGGCTATCGCGATCTCTTCCTGCTGCTGTCGCTGTTCCTCTTCTGCCTGCATCGCAAGGTGGAGACCACGCCGCGGCGACTGCTGTGCGAGGTGTTGCTGGGTCTGGCGGCCGGCTTCAACCTGTTCTGGTCCTATGACCGCGGCATCGCCGGGGTGCTGGCCATCGGCTCGGCGGTACTGCTCACGCTGCTCCTGCAGCGGCGGCATGTCCTGTCGCTGCTGAGCTTCGTGGCGACCGTCGGCTGGCTTGGCTTTGGTACCGATTTCTTCGCCCTGACCGATTACGTCAAGAACCTGACCTTCCTCCTGGAGACCTCGTCCCAGTGGGGCTACGGCTTGAGTGCCCGGCCGCTGGCCCTGAGCCTGCTGCTGGCGGTGCCCACGGCCCTGGCGGGTTTCGCCTTGATCCGCTGTCTGCCCTGGCCATGGCGCTGGAGCGAGGATCTGCCACTGATCGGTGCCCTGGCCGTGTTGCTCGCGATCTTCTTCAAGATCGGGGTCAATCGCGCGGACTTCCAGCACATCCAGATGGGCTTTTGGGTCCCGCTGCTGAGCTTGCTCTATGCCGCCCGGCGGCAGCGCCTCGCGCGCAACGGTGGCTGGGATATCTCGGCCCATCCGCGCGCGGCTGCTGCGGGCATTGCCGCCGCCGTGCTGCTGGGGCTGGTCGGACTTAATCCCTCGCCGTTCTTCGCGGTGCTGCTGGTGGGTGCGCTGCTGGCCTTCAGCCGACGCCTGCTGGTGCCGGCCCTGGCAGGGCTACTGGTGCTGCTCGCCGCCTTCAACCTCTACAAGTCGCCGGTGGAGCGGGTGTGGGCTCAGGGACTCGCCTGGGTACCGGCGCTGACCGCCTTGCCGGATGACGCCGCCCTGGCAACGCCCGGGGTGCAATGGGCATCGCGCCGCCTGCTGGAAAGCGGCGCCCACTGCGTCTTCGATCTGGCCAACAACGGCGTCATCAATGGCGTGACCGATCTGCCGGCCTGTACCAAGTACATCTATCCGGTCTATGCCACGCCGCCCTACGAGGCCGATCTGCTCAGCGATCTGCAGCATGCCGATCCGCCGGCGGTGGTGTATTCGACGACCTTCTGGTCATTCAACCTGAACAACATTTCCATGCACGACAAGTTTCCACGACTCAAGGCCTACCTGGACGAGCGTTATCCCGTCGAGGAGTGCCAACCGGACTATTGCCTGAGATTCAAGACCAAGGGGTGAGCAACATGAAGACCGACGCATTGATAGGGTACAGCGGCTTCGTGGGGTCGACGCTGCTCAAGCAGAAGGCCTTCGGCGCGCTGTTTCGCTCCACCAATATCGATCAGATCGGCGACCAGCCCTATGGCCAGGTCATCTGCGCCGGCGCCCCTGCCCAGAAGTGGATCGCCAATCGCGATCCCGAGGCCGATCGCCAGAAGATCGATGGCCTGATCGGTCATCTGTCGCGGATCCAGTGCGATTCCTTCGTGCTGATCAGCACCGTGGACGTCTTCAAGCAGCCGCTCGGGGTGGATGAGACCACCGCGGTGGACGAAGAGGGCCTGCACGCCTACGGCGCCAATCGCTATCGACTGGAGCAGTTCGTCCGGGAGCATTTCGCCAATGCCCTGATCGTCCGCCTGCCGGGCCTGGTCGGGCCTGGCCTGCGCAAGAACGTGATCTACGACCTGCTCAACGACAACAACCTGCACGCGGTGGAAAGCCGTGGTGTCTTCCAGTTCTATCCGATGGTCAATCTCGGCTATGACATCCAGACCGCCCAGGCCGCCGGGCTGGACCTGGTGCACCTGACCGCCGAGCCCATCAGCGTGGCAGACATCGCCCGCCAGGGCTTCGGACGCGACTTCGGCAATACCCTGGAGGGTACGCCGGCGCGCTACGATTTTCGCAGCGTGCATGCCGAGGTCTTCGGCGGCCGTGACGGCTACCAGTACAGCGCCCGCGATACCCTGCTGGCCGTGCGCGCCTATGCCCAGTCGGAACCTCCGGTCATCAAGGCGGAGGGTCAGTGATGCGCATCGCCATCTCCAATATAGCTTGGGATCCGACCGATGACGCCATGGTCGCCGAGATCCTGCAGCAATACCGGGTCGATGCCATCGACATCGCGCCCGGCAAGTACTTCGCCGATCCCAAGACGGCCACCGCCCAGGACATCCAGGCAGTGCGTCAGCAGTGGCAGGCCCGTGGCATCGAGATCACCGGCATGCAGGCCCTGCTGTTCGGCACCACCGGACTCAATGTCTTTGGCGCCGATGACATCCAGCGTGCGCTGCTGGCGCAGCTGGAGGGCGTCTGCCGGGTCGCCGAGGGACTGGGTGCGACGCGCCTGGTGTTCGGCTCGCCGCGCAATCGCGATCGCTCGGGATTGAGTGACGACCAGGCCCTGGCACAGGCACGGGATTTCTTTCGCCGTCTGGGCGATGTGGCCGCGACCCATGGCGTGCAGATCTGTCTGGAGCCGAATCCGCCCCGCTATGGAGCTAACTTCATGATCGACAGCGATTCCACCGCCGCCGTGGTGCGGGCGGTCGAGCATCCGGCGATCCGCATGCAACTCGATACCGGCGCCCTGACCATCAACGAGGAAGATGCCGCTCGCGTGCTCGAAGAGCATGCGGAGCTGATCGGTCACGTCCATGCCAGCGAGCCGGACCTGGTGACCTTGGGGGAGGGCGGTACCAACCACGAGGGCATCGCCTTCGCCCTGACCCGCCGCCTGCCGGAACAGGTCGTCAGCATCGAGATGCTGCCGGCCAAGCAGGGCTCCAACCTGGCCGCGCTGGAGCGTGGCGTCCAGGTCGCGGTCAAGGCCTATCGAGACCTGCCGGAGGCTGCCGCATGAAGTGGCTGATCCTGATCCTGGGCATCGCGTCCAACGCCTCGGCCAGCGTGCTGGTGAAACTGGCCATGCTGCCGCCGCGGCGTTTTCCCAGCCTGAGCGATCCCATGGGCGCCCTGGCCAACTGGCCGTTCTGGCTGGGGCTGTTCATGTATGGCCTGGCCTTTCTGCTGTACGCCGCCGCCCTCGCCAAGCTGCCACTGAACGTGGCGCATCCGGTGCTGACGGCCGGGGCCATCGCCAGCGTCGCACTGCTGTCGGTGGTGATCTT
This sequence comes from Pseudomonas sp. RIT411, assembly GCF_003057735.2. Taxonomy (NCBI): domain Bacteria; kingdom Pseudomonadati; phylum Pseudomonadota; class Gammaproteobacteria; order Pseudomonadales; family Pseudomonadaceae; genus Pseudomonas; species Pseudomonas sp. RIT411. The sequence goes on along the minus strand of NZ_QBIZ02000001.1, from coordinate 559,991 downwards.
TCGCGAAGCCTTTCCCTGGACCACGGCGGCAGGCATCGTCCTGATCATCGCCGGCGTCGCCCTCATCACGGCCCGTGTCGGTTGAACTTGGAGGACCTATGACTACTGCAATTCCCGCGACCGAGCGCGCCCTCTGGCAGGTGCCCAGCTATTCGACGACCTTCTGGAACGGCCGTAGCCGCCCGCACTGCGTGGTGATTCCGGTCATCAACGAAGGCGAGCGCATTCTCAATCTCCTGCGGCGCATGGCGGCGGTCAGGATCGCCGACATCGCCGATGTCATCATCGTCGACGGCGGCAGCACCGATGGCTCGCTGGAGCCGCAACGGCTGCAGGAACTGGGCGTCCGCGGGCTGCTGGTCAAGACCGCGCCGGGCAAGCTGAGCGCCCAGCTGCGCTGCGCCTATGCCTTCGTCCTCGACGAGGGTTACACCGGCATCGTGACCATCGACGGCAACGACAAGGACGATCCGGACGCCATCCCGCGCTTCATCGAAGCCATCGAGCAGGGTTACGATTTCGTCCAGGCCTCGCGCTTTCTGGCCGGCGGCGTGGCGGAGAACACCCCCAAGTCCCGTGACTTCGCCATTCGCTTCATCCATGCACCCATGCTGAGCCTGGCCTCGGGTTTCCACTGGACCGACACCACCCAGGGTTTCCGCGCCTACAGCCGGGCCATGCTGCTGGATCCGCGCGTGGCACCGTTCCGCGACGAGTTCACCACCTACGAGTTGCTGGCCTATCTGTCTTACCGGGTACCGAAATTGGGCTATCGCTGCGTGGAACTCCCCACCGTGCGGCGCTATCCGAAGGGCGAGGTACCCACCAAGATCAGCAGCGTCAGAGGTAATCTGTCGGTGTTGCAGGTACTGATGAAGGCCTGTGCAGGCTACTACAACCCACGCCTGGGCGAGGATGCCCAGTTGGCAGCGCAACGACGAAGCTGATCCCGTCGCGCTCGCCTGATGCGCAAGAGACGATGGAGTAGGCAATGGTGCGTGTGCTGTCGGCGTTTCGCGGGCTCTATTTCGCGACGCTGTTGATGTTGATCGGGACCGGTCTGCTGAGTACCTATCTCGGCCTGCGACTGGCCGCCGATCAGGTGCAGGGACTCTGGGTCGGCGCTCTGACCGCAGCCTATTACGCGGGACTGGTGATAGGCGGCAAGCTGGGGCATCGGCTGATCGCCAAGGTTGGCCATATCCGCGCCTATGTGACCTGCGCCGGAGTGGTCGGCGCCGCAGTGCTGGGCATCGGCCTCCTGCCCTGGTTGCCGGTGTGGCTGGCGCTCAGGGTACTGATCGGCATGGGGATGATGTGCCAGTACATGGTGCTGGAAAGCTGGCTCAACGAGCAGGCTGGCCCTGGCGAGCGGGGCAAGGTGTTTTCCGGCTACATGACCGCCTCCTACCTTGGCCTGGCGCTGGGGCAGGTGGTGCTGGTGCTCTCGCCCGATCTCGGCGTCGACAAGCTGATGCTGGTCGCCATCTGCTATGCCCTGTGCCTGGTGCCAGTAGCTGTCACCGGCAAGATCCACCCGGCGCCGCTCAAGCCGGCGCCGCTGGAGCCCACGTTCTTCATCCAGCGGATTCCGCAGTCGTTGACGACGACCCTGGTCGCTGGACTGGTGATCGGCTCCTTCTATGGCCTGGCGCCGCTCTATGCCAGCGCCCAGGGCCTGCCCACCGAGCGCATCGGCCTGTTCATGGCCTGCTGCATCTTCGCCGGTCTGATCGCCCAGTGGCCGATCGGCTGGCTTTCGGATCGGCACGATCGCAGCTGGCTGATCCGCGTGGTCGCCATCGCCCTGACTCTCGCCGCCCTGCCGTTGGCCGTGCTGCCCCATGTGCCGCCAGTGGTGCTGCTACCCCTCGGCCTCATCGCCAGCCTGCTGCAGTTCGTGCTGTATCCGCTGGCGGTGGCGCTGTCCAATGACCATATCGAAGGGGAGCGCCGGGTCTCCTTGAGTGCCATGCTGCTGGTGACCTTTGGCATCGGTGCCTGTATCGGTCCGCTGGTGGTGGGGGCGCTGATGAATCTGGTCGGACCCAATATGCTCTATGCCTTCGTCGTCCTCTGCGGGGCGATCCTGATCTGGCGCATCCGGCCGGATGCAGTCACCGGCAAGCACCTGGTCGACGAGGCGCCGCTGAGCCATGTGCAGATGCCCGAAGGGTCGACCAGTTCGCCGCTGGCGGCCGCGCTGGATCCACGGGTCGATAGCCAGGTGGTACACGACCAGATGCATACTGAACCGGTCGTGGAGGAGGAACCCGCCGAGGAGGGGGCACCTCTGCAGGAAGAGATCGAGTTTCCCCAGAATCCGCCTGAATCCAAGGCGACCTGAGAGTTGGAGGAGGGCGCCCAGCAGCCGTGGGCGCCCGATCGGTCACTCGAACCGGCGATTTTCTCGCTGCAGCTGGTAGATGAAGCGCTCGACCTGGCGCTGGGCTGCGCCACTGAGGTTGTCGAAGCAGACGCCCACGTCGCTGTATTCCAGGCGGTCCGGACAGGCGACGTGGCGGATGGTCACCGGCGTGTTGATGGCGCCTATGGGCAACTCGGCGGTAAAGCTCTGGACCCGCTGCCCGGGTTGCAGCAAGTGGGTCACGTTGCCGGGAAAGCGTAGCTTGCAGCCCGTGGCCGACAGGTCGATCAGTTGACCACGCAGCTGGATCTGGCTATTGCCCTGGCTCAACTCGGCCGTCGCCGGCTGGGTCAGCAGCAGCTTGACCCGATAGGCATTGCGCCGCTGGTGATAGGTGAGCTCAGTGGGCAGGCCGATCCAATAGCAGCGATTGCCGTCCAGTTCGCTGAACTCGACCGGGCGATCGATCTGCCAGGTGACCTTGATGCCTTCGTGGAAGCTGTCCACCCGAAACGCCTGGCCCTGTTCGAGCAGGCGTTCGGCTTCGCGTGGGATGAACTCGTCCAGCGCGATCAGTCCCTTGGCTTCGTCGATTTCGACGACGAAGCTCTGGAATTGCTGCCCCTGACGATTGAAGGTGATCCGCAGCGGAATGTGCTGCTGTTGCGCCGGCCGCAGGCAGGCCAGGATCTCGCCCTTGGAGCGATAGATCTGGGGTGGCTGAGCGGCGTTGTCGCTAGCGGAAGAACCTTGCACCTGGAAACTCCTGTAAACAGCGGTCAGCAAGAATACTGGCTAGCTGCCATCTGTACAGCAAAAACGCGTTGGGGGAAAAGCTTCGAGCTCAAGCCGAACTCAGCGGACGCTGATAACCGCCACCGGTCTGGCTGCCGCGGCGGTTGTACAGCGTGGGTGCCGAGGTGCCCTGCAGCACGTTCAGCAGCTTGCCGACCACGAAGCGGTTGGCCTGGATGATCTGGCCATTGCGGACGTTGTGCGCCTTGCACTGCTCCATGAGCTGCGCGAGCCGACTGGAAAGCGCCAGCAGTTCTTCCCCATCGGGTAGCCGCGCAGCCAGGGCTTGCAAGCCCTGCAGATCCGCGCGCAGACCGTGGGCCTGGAGCAGGGCAGTGCGCTGCTGGGCATGCTGGTCGAGCTGCTTGAGCAGGATCTGCTTGGTGCCCAGCAGGGCTTCCAGCCGATCGAGCTGACGCTCGCTCAATGCCTGGAATTCCTGCTCGATCAGGGCCAGCAGTTGCTCGCTCAGGTCGATGTCGTGGCGGGTGATTTCGAGCAAGGTGGCATTGGGCATGGCACGGTTTCCTTTCGAACGTTAGAGACGATCGTCAGAAAGGCCGTGCCGAACCGGGCGTCAGGACTCGAACGCCATCAGTTTGTCGGCCACTTTCTGGCTGTCGACCTTGTAGGAGCCATCGGCGATGGCCTGTTTCAGGCGGCTGACCTTGTCGCTGTCGACCACCGGCAGATCCTTGAGCCCTGCCGTCAGGGAGCTCAGTTGCTTGGCTTCAGCGCTCAAGCTGACCGACTCGCCGGAGGCGGTGCTCTGGGTAGCCTTGACGTCGCTGGTCTGAGCCGCGGACACGTCCTTGGTTGACGCCGCCTTGGTATTGCCTATGCCCGCAGTAGAGGACGAATTCAGGCGATTGATATCTAGAGCCATGAGTGGAGATCCTCGTGTCGTCTCGTTCGCATGTCCGGCTTATCGGCGTGCAATGCCGAAACTTTAGCCGTAGACCTGTGCGCCCCGTCACATCCTTCGACAGGATGACGCGCAGAGGTTCAGGAAGCGGACGTTCAAGGTACCTCTTTTGGCTCTTGCGCTAAAGGGCTACCTCCACCTGGCCCTGATCGACGACCCGACCGTGAATTACCCGGTTGGAGCTGAGGTTGCGTACGCGGATCTCCTCGTCCTTGGCGCCGGCGCTGAGGGCCTCGCCCTGCATGCGGATGCTGAAGGAGGCGCTGCGGGCATTGATGACCACCTGCTCGCCCTTGCGAATGAGTTCGGCCTGCTCGATAAAGGACGGCGCCAGGACCTGCTCACTGACCACCTGACGCTTCAGCTGGGTGCCTATCACCTGTTCCAGGCTGGTCAGGTAGCCCTGGGTCAGGGTGCCGACATCACGCTCCACCAGCGCCACGTTCTGGCTGTCCAGCACCGCGCCACGCAACAGGGGCTGCAGCGTGACCACCACCGGGCGATACAGCTTGACCTGCGCGGGCACGAATACCGTCCAGGGACTAGCGCCTTCGCAGCGTACCTTGACGTTTATCCGACCCACCGGGGTCGGGTTGCCCTGCTGCGACAGCGTCAGGGGTTTGTCGCAGGCGGCCAGCCGCAGGCGGGAATCCAGCGAGTTGATCTGGGTTTCATGGCGCGCGTTGGAATGGGTCTCCAGCAAATATTCCTGCACGCGCTCCTCAAGAAAACTTTCGACGGCGCCGATAAGTTCGTCAGATGAGGTGTAGTCGCCTTCTGCATAGGCCTTTCCGCCCAGGCATGTCAGGATCAGCACAAGATTCGCAGCCCAGCGGCAAGAAGTCTTCATAGGTCGGAAACACGTCGCTTCGATCTTCATGAGTCACATCTAAGCAAGCCCTGTGCCGAGTTTTCCAACCGGTCCGTGGCAACGAGAGGAGTCGCCAAATGGCTGGTGTATTGGACGCAGTCAACCAACGTACCCAACTGGTGGGCCAGAACCGTCTGGAACTGCTGCTGTTCCGCCTGGACGGCTCGCAGCTCTATGGCATCAACGTCTTCAAGGTGAAGGAGGTGCTGCAGTGCCCCAAACTCACCGTGATGCCGAAATCGAGTCCGGTGGTACGGGGCGTGGCCAGCATTCGCGGCGGCACCTTTCCCATCATCGACCTGGCCATGGCCACCGGTCGCCGTGGGCTGGAAGACATCAACAACTGCTTCGTGATCATCACCGAGTACAACACCAAGGTGCAGGGCTTCCTGGTGCGCTCGGTGGAACGGATCGTCAACATGAACTGGGAAGGCATCAACCCGCCGCCCAAGGGCACCGGTCGTGATCACTACCTGACCGCCGTCACCCGGGTCGACAACCAGCTCGTCGAGATCATCGACGTGGAAAAGATCCTGTCCGAAGTCGCACCGTCCGTCGAAACCGTGTCGGCCGGCGTCATCAGCGAAGTGGTACAGGCCAAGGCCGTCACCAAGCGCGTCCTGATCGTCGACGACTCCTCGGTGGCCCGCAAGCAGGTGAGTCGCTGCCTGGAAACCGTAGGGGTAGAGGTCATCTCCCTCAACGACGGCCGCCAGGCCCTGAATTACCTCCAGGCCATGGTGGCCGAAGGCAAGCGCCCGGAAGAGGAATTGCTGATGATCATTTCCGACATCGAGATGCCGGAAATGGATGGCTACACCCTGACGGCGGAAATCCGTCATGATTCGCGGATGCAGAAAGTGCATATACTGCTGCATACCTCCTTGTCCGGCGTCTTCAACCAGGCGATGGTCAAGAAGGTCGGTGCGGACGACTTCCTGGCCAAGTTCCGCCCCGATGATCTTGCCTCCCGGGTAGCCGAGCGCATCAACGCGGTCGACAGTCACTAGGTGAAGGCGTCTCTATCCCGGTATCCAGAAGGCGGAGCGGCAGTGTCAGCAGTCAACGCGGATTTTGTGCTTTTTCGTGATTTCCTCGAGAAATCCAGCGGGATCCTGCTCGGTGACAACAAGCAGTACCTCGTCTCCAGTCGGCTCAACAAGCTGATGGAGACCGAAGGGATCAAGACGTTGTCGGAGTTGGTGCAGCGCATCCAGATGCAGCCCCGTGGCGGGTTGCGGGAAAAGGTCATCGATGCGATGACGACCAACGAAACCCTGTGGTTTCGCGACACCTATCCCTTCGAGGTGCTCAAGAACCGCCTCTTGCCGGAGTTGACCAAGAACACCTTCGGCCAGCGCCTGCGGGTCTGGTCGGCGGCCTGCTCCTCGGGTCAGGAACCCTATTCGCTGTCCATGACCATGGACGAATTCGAGCGCAGTGCGGCAGGGCAGGGGCGTGGCGGCATGCAGATCGTGGCGACCGACCTGTCCGGCGCCATTCTCACCGCGGCCAAGTCCGGCGAATACGATTCGCTGGCGATCGGTCGGGGGCTGTCCCAGGAGCGCCTGCAGCGCTACTTCGACGTGCAGCAGCCGGGGCGCTGGGCGGTCAAACCGGCGATTCGCAGCCGCATCGAATTCCGTGCGCTGAATCTGCTGGACAGCTATGCCAGCCTCGGCAAGTTCGACATGGTGTTCTGCCGCAACGTGCTGATCTACTTTTCCGCCGAGGTGAAGAAGGACATCCTCACGCGCATCCACGGCACCCTCAAACCGGGCGGCTATCTGTTCCTGGGCGCCTCCGAGGCCCTCAATGGCCTGCCGGATCTCTATCAGATGGTGCAGTGCAATCCGGGCATCATCTACAAGGCCAAGTAGGCCGGTCGATGGACACCCCAAGGGCAGACCCAGGTCTGCCCTTTCTTTTGCGCCAAAGTTTTGCCGCCCCGGCCTCGGGGCCCGGCAAGGACGGCGGAAAAACCTTGCCGCTTGCCGTCGTTCTGACTGCCACCTTGCGCTAAGCCCTTGATTTAGATGGATGCTGGAGACTGGCACGGGCCTTGCTAAATCGCTTGCAAGCCACGTCAAAGGTCTCTCGACATGAGCATCAGTTTCGACAAAGCACTCGGGTTGCACGAGCAGGCGCTGAACTTCCGTTCGCAGCGTGCCGAGGTGTTGGGCAACAACATCGCCAATGCCGACACCCCGGGCTACAAGGCACGGGATCTGGATTTCAGCGCCGTGATGGCGGAGCAGGCGGCCAAGAGCGCACCAGGGGCCTCCGGCCACTATCACCTGGAAACCACCAACAGCCGCCATATCGCTGCCGAAGGCTTCGACATGAGCATGGGCGACTCGGCGTTGAAATATCGCATCCCCACTCAGCCCTCCGTGGACCAGAACACCGTGGATGCGCAGGTCGAGCAGGCCAACTACGCCGAGAATGCGATGAATTTCCAGGCCAGCTTCACCCTGCTCAATAGCAAGTTCAAGGGGCTGATGTCGGCCCTGCGCGGAGAATAGCCATGTCCCTGAGTTCGCTGTTCAACATCGCCGGCAGCGGGATGAGCGCCCAGAACGTTCGCCTCAATACCGTGGCCAGCAACATGGCCAACGCCGATTCCGTATCTTCCAGCGTCGACCAGACCTACAAGGCGCGGCACCCGGTGTTCGCCGCCCAGCTCAACGAGGCCCAGGGCGGCGCCTCGCTGTTCGATGATCAGGGCCAGGCCGGGGTCGGGGTGGAGGTCAAGGGCATCGTCGAGGACCAGAGCGAGGTACAGAAGCGCTATGAGCCCAACCACCCGATGGCGGACAAGGACGGCTACGTCTACTACCCCAACGTGAACGTGGTGGAGGAGATGGCCGACATGATTTCGGCCAGTCGCGCCTTCCAGACCAATGCGGAAATGATGAATACCGCCAAACAGATGATGCAGAAGGTACTGACCCTCGGTCAGTAAGGAACCGGCGCCATGGCCATAAGCACGACCAATTCCACCGCTCAGTCGGTGCTCGACAAGTACTCCGTCAACAAGACGAGTGCCACGGGTGACAGCAGCGGTAGCGAGACCAAGAAGACCAGTCAGCTCGGCAAGGACGAGTTCCTCAAGCTGATGGTCGCCCAGATGAACAACCAGAATCCGCTGGAGCCCCAGGGCAACGGCGAATTCATCGCGCAGCTGGCGCAATTCAGTACCGTCGAGGGCATCACCAACCTCAATACCAGCGTCAGCTCGATCCTCTCCGGCAGTCAGTCTTCCCAGGCGCTGCAGGCGTCCACCCTGGTGGGCCGCAAGGTGATCGTCGATACCGACAAGGTCAAGGTGGATACCAGTGCGGACTTCAAGGGTGCGCTCAATCTGACCGCGTCCAGTCCGAACGTCTGGGTCAACGTCTACAACGACGCCGGCAGTCAGGTGAATCGTCTGAACCTGGGGCAGCAATCCAGTGGCCTGGTGAATTTCACCTGGGATGGCACCGACGCCAGTGGCAAGAAGCTGGACGCAGGCACCTATCGCTTCGAGGCCCAGGCCAGCATCGATGGCAAGACCGAAGCCATGAAAACCAGTTTGCCGGCTAACGTCGACAGCGTGACGCTGGGGCAGAACGGCGGCGAAATGACACTCAACCTTGCCGGCGTCGGCAGCATCGGCATCTCCAAAGTCCAGGCGGTCGGCCAGTAAGGCGCGGCACACGAGAGGAATCCAGCATGTCTTTCAATATCGGTTTGAGCGGCATCAAGGCCGCGTCCAGTGACCTCAACATCACCGGCAACAACATCGCCAACGCCAGCACCGTCGGCTTCAAGCAGTCGCGGGCAGAGTTTCAGGACCTCTATGCCGCCTCGGTACTGGGTACTGGCAAGAATGCCCAGGGCAGCGGCGTGCTGCTGGGCAATGTCGGCCAGCTGTTCAACCAGGGCACCATCGATTCCACGCAGAATGCGCTGGACATGGGCATCAACGGCAACGGCTTCTTCATGACCAGCAACAACGGTGCCGTCCAGTACACCCGTGCGGGTTATTTCGGCACCGACAAGCAGGGCTTCATCGTCGACAACAACGGCTACAAGCTGCAGGGCTACACCACCAACGCCCAGGGCCTGCTGCAGCCCGGCGTACGCAGTGACCTGCGCATCGAGACGGCCAGTCAGGCGCCCAAGTCCACCACCCAGATCGCTCAGCAGTTTAACCTGAACTCGACCAGCGCACCGCCGACGCTGACGCCCTTCGATCCCTCGGATCCGAAAACCTACAACTCCTCGACCTCGCTGAACATCTATGACAGCCAGGGTAACTCCCACGTCATGTCGCAGTACTTCGTCAAGGCACCGGCGCCGGCCACCAATCAGTGGTCGATGCAGGTGCTGATCGACGGGCGCAATCCGCTGGATCCGGGGGTTGCCACCAAGACCGCCAATACGGCGGCGGGGGTTGCCGGTGCGACGGCAAACAGTGTAGCCACGGCGGTCAACAACATGTCCGGGGCCACGCCCCAGGTGAAGGCCATCGCCAACAATGCCGCCGCCGCTGCCGGTGCGACTCCGGCCTCGGTCGCCGCAGCCGTGGCCGCCTATGGCACCCAGCCGCAGAGCTTTGGCGTGACCTTCGATGCGGCTGGCAAGCTGAGCACCGTGAGCTCTTCTTCGTCGGGCGTCAGCATCGATCCCAAGACCAATATCATCACCTTCGCTACCGATCCCACCGGATCGAGCGGTAGTGGCTGGATCCCGGCGATATCCGATGGTGGCAACCCGGCGAACTACAGCTGGAACGGCGCGCTGGGCAACACGGGCGGCTTCACCTTCGATCCGCGCGGCTCGACGCAATTCTCTACTGCCTTCGCGGTGAACAGCGTTAACCAGGACGGCTACACCACCGGTCAGCTGTCCGGTCTGGAGATCGACGATACCGGTCAGATCTTCGCGCGCTACACCAACGGTCAGTCCAAGGTGCAGGGTCAGGTGATCCTAGCCAACTTCGCCAACGTCCAAGGCCTGACGCCCATGGGCAAGACCTCCTGGACCGAATCCGCCGAGTCCGGCCAGCCGGTGGTGGGCACGCCGCGGGCCGGTACCCTGGGGGCCCTGCAATCCGGTGCGTTGGAGGCGTCCAACGTCGACATCTCCACCGAACTGGTCGACATGATCGTGGCGCAGCGCAACTACCAGGCGAACGCCAAGACCATCGAGACCGAGAACGCCATCACCCAGACCATCATCAACCTGCGTTGATGTCGTTTCTCTGACGGCTTGCCGCTCAGACGTCAGGAAAAGCCTCCTTCGGGAGGCATTTCTATTCTCAAGCCCTTGATTCAGCGGGTTTTTCGTTTTCTGGAACGGGCCTTGCTAAAGAACCTCCGAACGCAAGCTTGGCGGCAATCTGCCGCCGTCGGAGGATCAGATGGACAAGCTGCTGTACGTCGCCATGACCGGCGCCAGCCAGAACGAAATGGCCCAGCGCGCCCATGCCAACAACCTGGCCAACGTCTCGACCTCGGGATTTCGCAAGGATCTCGAACAGGCGCGCTCGATGCAGGTGTTCGGCGAGACCATGCCGTCGCGCGTCTATTCCATGAGCGAACGGCCGGCGACGGACTTCACCCCCGGCGCGCTGCAGGAAACCGGGCGTGACCTGGACGTGGCCATCCAGGGTCCCGGCTTCGTCGCGGTCCAGGATCCCTCCGGCAAGGAGGCCTATGTGCGTACCTCCAGTCTGCAGATCGATCCCCTCGGCATGCTGCGGACCGGCAGTGGTATGCCGGTGCTCGGCAATGGCGGACCCATCGCCGTGCCGCCCGCTTCCAAGGTGGAAATCGGTCAGGACGGCAGCATCACCATTCGCGGCTCCGGCCAGGCAGCCAATGCCCTGGCCCAGGTCGATCGCATCAAGCTGGTCAATCCCGACACCAAGCAGATGGAAAAGGGGCTCGACGGCCTGCTGCACATGAAGCAGGGCCAGGCGGCGCCGCCCATGGATGCCAATGTGTCCCTGGTGTCCGGCTTCGTCGAGTCGAGCAATGTCAATGCGGCGGAGGAGATGACCTCGATCCTGTCGCTGTCCCGCCAGTTCGAACTGCAGGTGAAGATGATGCGCAGCGCCGAAGACAACGACGCGGCGCTGGCAAAGGTTTTGCAATTCTCCTGATCAAGGCTAGCGCCGACGTAAAACCGGCACTTCGAGGAATACCATCATGATGTCGTCACTGTGGGTCGCCAAGACCGGTCTGTCCGCCCAGGACATGAACCTCACCACCATCTCCAACAACCTGGCCAACGTGTCCACCACGGGCTTCAAGCGCGACCGCGCCGAATTCCAGGACCTGCTGTACCAGATCCGGCGCCAGCCGGGTGCCCAGTCCACCCAGGACAATCAGCTGCCCTCCGGCCTGCAGCTGGGTACCGGTGTGCGCATCGTCGGCACCCAGAAGAACTTCACCGAGGGTTCGCTGCAGACCACCGACCAGCCGCTGGACATGGCCATCAACGGCGACGGCTTCTTCCAGGTGACCATGCCCGATGGGACCATCAACTACACCCGTGACGGTACCTTCCACCTGAATGCCGATGGCCAGCTCGTGACCGCCAACGGCTTCGCCCTGCAGCCCGCCATCGTGCTGCCGGCCGATACCAAGACCTTTACCGTCGGCGAAGACGGCACCGTGTCGGTCACCACCGCCGGCCAGGCCGCGCCCCAGGTCATCGGCAACCTGCAGATCGCCCAGTTCGTCAACCCGGGCGGTCTCCAGGCCGTGGGCCAGAACCTGTTCAGCGAGACCGCCTCCAGCGGCGCGCCCCAGGTTGGCACCCCGGGTCTGAACGGCCTCGGCACCGTGCTGCAGAGCACCCTGGAAAACTCCAACGTGAGCACGGTGGAGGAGCTGGTGAACATGATCACCACCCAGCGCGCCTACGAGATGAATTCCAAGGTCATCAAAGCGGCCGACGACATGCTCGGCTTCGTCAGTCAACAGCTCTAATCCCCTGTGAGGAAGCGCTCCATGAAACCTCTGTTCGCCGTCGCCCCGCTCCTGGGAGCGCTCGTACTCGCAGGATGCGTAGCCCCGGCCGCCAAGCCGGACGATCCCTATTACGCTCCGGTGTTGCCGCGCACGCCGGTGCCGGCGGCGCAGAACAACGGCGCCATCTTCCAGTCGGGGTTCGAACAGAATCTCTATACCGACCGCAAGGCCTTCCGCGTGGGCGACATCATCACCGTCACCCTGCAGGAGAAGACCCAGGCCAGCAAGAACGCCAGTTCCGACGTCGCCAAGAACAGCAAGGCGACCCTCGGGCTGACTTCGCTGTTCGGGGCCAAGCCGAAGATCCCCAATCCCCTGGCCGACGGCGACCTGAGCCTGGACGCCGGCTTCTCCGGCAACCGCTCCAACACCGGCAAGTCCACGGCGGCCCAGGGCAACAGCCTGTCCGGTTCGCTGACCGTGACCATCGCCGAGGTACTGCCCAACGGCATCCTGGTGGTCCGCGGCGAGAAGTGGCTGACGCTCAACACCGGCAACGAACTCATGCGCATCCAGGGCATGGTCCGCGCCGATGACATCGCCACCGACAACACCGTGTCGTCCACCCGCGTGGCCGATGCGCGGATCACCTATTCGGGCACCGGCGCCTTCGCCGATGCCAGTCAGCCGGGCTGGCTGAGCCAGTTCTTCGGCAGCCCGCTGATGCCCTTCTGAGGATGAGCGCCATGTTCAAGACCCTCATCGCCGCTGCCGCCCTGGCCCTGGTCATGCCCCTGGCCCAGGCGGATCGGCTGAAGGACATCGCCAGCATCCAGGGCGTGCGGACCAACCAGCTGATCGGCTACGGCCTGGTGGTGGGTCTGCCCGGGACCGGCGACCAGACCACCCAGACGCCCTTCACCGTGCAGACCTTCAACAACATGCTGGCCCAGTTCGGCATCAAGGTACCGCCGGGTACCACCGCGCAGCTGAAGAACGTCGCCGCGGTGTCCATCCATGCCGATCTGCCGGCCTTCGCCAAGCCCGGCCAGACCATCGACATCACCGTGTCCTCCATAGGCAACTCCAAGAGCCTGAGAGGCGGCAGCCTGCTGCTCTCGCCGCTCAAGGGGATCGATGGCCAGATCTACGCCATTGCCCAAGGCAATCTGGTGGTGGGTGGTTTTGACGCCGAAGGTCGCGACGGCTCGAAGATCACCGTCAACGTTCCGTCGTCCGGGCGCATTCCCAATGGCGCCACCGTCGAGCGGCCGGTGCCGAGCGGCTTCGACCAAGGCAACAGCATCACGCTGGACCTCAATCGCAGCGACTTCACCACCGCCAAACGCATCGTCGACAAGATCAACGAAACACTTGGCGCGGGTGTTGCATCAGCCGTTGATGCCGGGTCGATTCGTGTCACAGCGCCGGTGGATCCCAGCCAGCGCGTCGACTACATCTCGATCCTGGAGAACATGGAAGTGGATCCGGGGCAGGCGGTGGCCAAGGTCATCGTCAACTCCCGTACCGGGACCATCGTCATCGGCCAGAACGTCAAGGTCTCGCCGGCGGCGGTGACCCAGGGCAGCCTGACCGTGACCATCAGCGAGGACCCCCAGGTGAGCCAGCCCAATCCCTTGTCGGGTGGGCAGACGGTGGTGACTCCCCAGTCGACCGTCAAGGCCAAGCAGGAGGCCAAGCCGATGTTCAAGTTCGGTCCGGGTACCACGTTGGACGAGATCGTGAGAGCGGTGAATCAGGTGGGCGCTGCGCCCAGCGACCTGGTTGCCATTCTCGAAGCGTTGAAACAGGCCGGCGCCTTGCAGGCCGATCTGATCGTTATCTAAGGAGAACGGGCGATGGAATCTCGTCTGGGTGGCAACTACGGCAACGTCAAGGATTCGGGGGCCTTCACCGACCTGAATCGGTTGGCCCAGATGAAGGGTAAGGACCGCGACAGCTCGGAAAACGTCAAGAAGGTCGCCGGCGAATTCGAGTCGCTGTTCCTGAGCCAGATGCTCAAGTCCATGCGCAGCGCCAATCAGGCGCTGGCGGACAAGGACAGCCCCTTTTCCAGCGAGACCACCAAGCAGTACCAGGACATGTACGACCAGCAGCTGGCCGTCTCCCTGTCCCGGGATGGCGGCGGTATCGGCCTGGCCAACGTGCTGGAACGTCAGCTGAGCAAGACCGCCCAGCCGTCGAGCCGCCCCAATCCCTTCGCCCAGGTTGGCCAGGCTGCGCCCACCGAAGGCCAGCTGGCCGCCGGTCGCAACGCCAAGCTCAACGACGTGGCGAGCCACGGCCTCAAGCCGGCCACTACCGTAGCGTCCGGGCGTGACGATTCCAGCGCGCTGAATTCCCGACGGCTGGCGCTGCCCGGGCGTCTGGCCGAGCGTACCGCCGCCAATATTTCCGGGGCGGCCGAGCAGGGCGCCACCCTCAAGCAGAGCTTCCAGGACGTCGCGGCCGCCCAGAGCGCCTGGCGCCAGCAGGCCACGCAACCCGGCAGCAAGCCGGCCGCCGCGACCGAGGCCGTCGCCAGCGTGGACGGCGCCGCTGCCACCGGCAAGACCCGTTTCCGCACCCGTCAGGAATTCGTCGACACCATGATGCCCATGGCCGAAGCCGCGGCGAAGCGTCTGGGCGTGGATCCCAAGTACCTGGTCGCCCAGGCGGCGCTGGAAACCGGCTGGGGCAAGCACATGGTCAAGCAGGCCGATGGCAGCAACAGCAACAACCTGTTCGGCATCAAATCCCACGGCTGGGACGGCGGCAGCGCCCCGGCGGTGACCCAGGAATTCGTCAACGGCAAGGCTGTGACCGAGACCGCCAAGTTCCGCACCTACGATTCCTTCGCCGATAGCTTCCACGATTACGTGAACTTCCTGCAGAGCAACGACCGCTATGACAAGGCGCTGTCCACCAACGGCAACTCCGAGCGCTTCATGCAGGGGCTGCAGCAGGCCGGCTACGCCACCGATCCGCACTACGCACGCAAGGTGATCCAGATCGCCCGCAACATGAACACCTATCAGACGGTCGCCTCCCTGGGCACCAGTCCGTCCCGCGGTTGAGGTGAGCCATGGCTGATCTACTTTCCATTGGTCTATCGGGCCTGAGGTCCACGCAAAACGCCCTGACCACCACCGGTCACAACATCGCCAACGTCAATACGCCCGGCTATTCGCGGCAGGAGGCCATCCAGCAGACCAACATCGCCCAGTTCAATGGCTCGGGTTATGTCGGCTCCGGCTCCCAGACGGTGGATGTGCGTCGCCTCGCCAGTGATTTCCTCACCAGCCAGGTGCGCTCGGCCAACAGCCAGAACAGCGAGTTGCAGGCTTTCAAGAGCCAGATCTCCCAGCTCGACGGCCTGCTGTCCGACAACACCACCGGTATCACGCCGGCGATGCAGAAGTTCTTCGCCACCCTGCAGACCGCGTCCCAGGATCCGTCCTCGGTCCCGGCGCGGGAGGCCGTGCTTGCCCAGGCGCAGGGGCTGAGCAAGTCCTTCAATACCCTGTATGACCAGATCGACAAGCAGAACAGCCAGATCAACGATCAGCTGTCGGCCCTCACCGGTCAGATCAATTCCCTGGCCAAAAGCGTCGGCAGCCTGAACGATGCCATTGCCCGTTCCAAGGCAGCCGGCGCGGCGCCCAACGATCTGATCGATTCGCGGGACCAGGCCATCAAGCAGCTGTCCGGCATGGTCGGTTTGCAGGTGGTCAGCCAGGACGATGGCTCGCTCAACCTGTTCGTCGGCACCGGCCAGCCACTGGTGGTCGGCAGCAACGTTTCGACGCTGACCGCTCAACCGGGCAATGACGATCCGTCGCGCTATCAGATCACCCTGACGGCGGGCAGTACCTCGCAGATCATCACCTCGCAGGTCAGTGGCGGCGAGATGGGGGGCCTGCTGTCCTATAGAGACACGGCACTGGACCATGCCTTCAATAGCCTCGGTCAGCTGGCGCTGACCCTGACCGATACCCTGAACAAGCAGCTGGGGCAGGGTCTGGATCTGGCGGGCAATGCCGGTTCGGCGCTGTTCAGCGACGTCAACGGCGGCCAGAGCACCGGTCTGCGAGTCATGGGGCGGTCCACCAACTTCGGCTCGGCTACAGCCACGCTGAACATCACCGATACGTCCAAGCTCAATCCGAGCGACTATCGGCTGGATTTCGACGGCACCAACTTCAAGGCGCTGCGCATCAGTGATAGCACCAGCATCACGGTGACCCGCAGCGGTACCGATCCGGTCACCCTGACCTTCGCCGATGCCAAGGGTACCGATCAGGGTTTCAAGGTGCAGTTCACCGCGGCCGAACTGAACAAGGCCCAGGCGGGCGACGTCTTCAGCCTCCAGCCCACCCGTCGCGGTGCGGCGCAGATGAGTGTGGAGCTGAGCCAATCCAGCCAACTGGGCTTCGCGGGTACCGCCAAGGCTGCCAGCACTACCAACAACCGTGGTACCGGTGCTATCACCCAGCCTGACCTGAAGAGTGCGCCTTCGCCGGTCAGTACCGCCGATCTGGGTAGGCTGTTCGGTAGTGGTGGCATCAAGCTGAGTTTCAATGCCGCCGCTGGCAACCTGACCGGGACCCTGCCCACCGGGGCCAGCCTGAGTTATGTCTCGCCGTCCACTACCGGCCTGACCTCGGGTCAGACCAATACCTTGCGGCTGCAATACACCGACCCGAACACCAACAACAGCTACAGCTACGATTTCAACGTCAGCGGCGTGCCGCAGGATGGCGACAGCTTCACCCTGGGTGCCAACAGCGGCGCCGTCTCGGACAACCGCAATGCCCTGAACCTGGTGGCCTTGCAGACCAAGACCACCATGGGCGGCTATGGCACGACCGGTACCACTTACAACAACGCCTACGGCGGCCTGGTGGAGCGGGTCGGTACCCTGACCGCCCAGGTGCGGGTGGACTCGGCCGCCAGTGAGACCGTGCTCAAGCAATCCGAAGACAATCGTGATTCCCTGTCAGCGGTGAACCTGGACGAAGAGGCGGCCAAGCTCGTCCAGTTCCAGCAGTACTACGGTGCCTCGGCGCAGGTCATCAAGATCGCCCAGTCGCTGTTCGACACCCTGATCGGCGCCTTCAGATAAGGAACCCGCCCATGCGCATCTCTACCGTCCAGGCGTTCAACAATGGCATCAGCGGCCTGCAGAGCAACTATGGCGATGTCAGCCGCTCCCAGGAACAGATCAGCACCGGCAAGAAGATCCTCACCCCGGCGGACGATCCGGTGGCGTCGATCAAGCTGTTGCAGCTGAGCCAGGAAGAGGCGCTCAACGGTCAGTACAACACCGGTATGACCGCCGCCAAGAACAGCCTCACTACCCAGGAATCCATGCTGACCTCAGTGGAGACGGTGCTGACGCGTATTCGCGAGATCGCCGTCCAGGCCGGCAACGGTGCCCTGGATCCAACCGATCGCGCCTCTCTGGCCAAGGAAGTCGGGCAGCGCGAAGACGAGCTGATGAACCTGATGAACAGCAAGGATGCCAGTGGCAAATACTTGTTCTCCGGTTCCATGGGTGACACCCAGCCCTATGTGCGTAACGCCGACGGCACCTACAGCTACAACGGCGACGAAGGGCAGCGCAGCGTACAGATCGCCAGCTCCACCTTCGTGCCCCTCAGCGACAGCGGCAAGGACGCCTTCGAGAACAACTTCAACGCCAATCGGGTGGATACCAGCAAGGGGACGACCAATACCGGTACCGGGCGGATCTCCCTCGGCCTGGTGACGGACAAGGGCGCCTATGACTCGACCTTTCCGGCCAGCGCGCCGCCGGTAGCCAGTGACGGTATCGGCATCCATTTCCTCGATGACAAGA
This sequence comes from Pseudomonas sp. RIT411, assembly GCF_003057735.2. Lineage (NCBI taxonomy): Bacteria > Pseudomonadati > Pseudomonadota > Gammaproteobacteria > Pseudomonadales > Pseudomonadaceae > Pseudomonas > Pseudomonas sp. RIT411. The sequence continues at coordinate 542,207 of NZ_QBIZ02000001.1, read as the reverse complement.
AATACGTCGTCTACGACCTCGCCAAGGCACCTACGGCCGCCCAATGGGCGGCCTACGATCCGGCCAATCCACCCGCAGGCCAACTCAAGGTGGACAGCCTGGACAGCACCCAGGAAGCCAGCAAATCCATCAGCTATGGCGGGGTGAAGGTGCAGATGGATGGCGTTCCGGCTGCCGGCGACGAATTCAAGATCACCCGCGACACCGCCAACGAGAAGCGCAGCCTGCTCAACGTGGTATCAGACCTGCGCAAGGCGCTGGAGAATGGCGACAGCAGTACCGAAGGGGTCTACCAGATCCGTGACAGCGCTGCCGTGGCCCTGAGCAACTTAGATACGGCCTACACCCAGGTCGACGGCGTGCGTGGCAAGGTCGGCGCGCGTCTCAACGTCATCGACTCCACCAGTGACTTCATCGCCAACGTCAGCCTGGTCAACAAGTCGGTGCAGTCTGATCTCCAAGATCTCGACTATCCCGAGGCGCTGTCGCGTTACGCCTTGCAGAACACCGTACTGCAGGCATCGCAGCAGAGTTTCGTGAAGATCGCCCAGTTGAGTCTGTTCAAGTACCTGTAAGGACAGAGGTCAAGGCGTAACGGGATTGGCCGATTTTTTGCTGCTACTCTTTCGCTAGGCTAGATGCGCCGGTTTTCCGCCGCCTCCGCCGCTCGACTCATCGCGAAGGGATAGCAACATGTTTGATGGCCTGTCGATCTTCATCTCGGGTGGTACCGGCTCTTTCGGTCGCGCCTTCGTCAAGCGGCTGCTAAGCGACTACCAGCCCAAACGGGTAGTGGTGTTTTCTCGCGACGAACTCAAGCAGTACGAGATGAGCCAGGAGTTCGATGCCCCCTGCATGCGCTACTTCCTCGGCGACGTGCGCGACGAGCAGCGTCTGCAGCAGGCCATGCGCGGCATCGATCTGGTGATACATGCCGCCGCCCTGAAGCAGGTGCCAGCGGCCGAATACAACCCTACCGAATGCATCCGTACCAACGTCAATGGCGCGGAAAACATCATCGCCGCGGCGTTGCAGAACGGTGTGAAGAAGGTCATCGCCCTGTCCACCGACAAGGCGGCCAGTCCGATCAATCTCTATGGCGCCACCAAGCTGCTGTCGGACAAGCTGTTCGTCGCGGCCAACAACATCGCCGGCAGTCGCGACACCTCCTTCGCCGTGGTGCGCTACGGCAATGTGGTCGGCTCCCGCGGCTCGGTGCTGCCACTGTTCCGCAAGCTGATCGCCAAGGGCGCCGAGGACCTGCCGATCACCGATGCGCGCATGACGCGCTTCTGGATCACCCTCGACGAGGGCGTGGATTTCGTCATGCGCAGCTTCGAGCGCATGCAGGGCGGCGAGTTGTTCGTGCCCAAGATTCCCTCCGCGCGGATCGTCGATCTGGCGACTGCCCTGGCGCCGGATCTACCGCAGCGCCAGGTCGGCATCCGTCCGGGGGAAAAGCTGCACGAGATGATGATCTCCCGGGACGACAGTCCTCATACCCTGGAATTCGCGCGTCACTATGTCATCGCGCCGGCGCTGAGCTTCAACCAGCCGTGCGACTACTCCCTTGATGGCCTGGGCGAGCAGGGACATCCGGTCGAGCCGGGCTTCGAATACCTGTCCGACATCAATCCCGATTACCTCGACGTCGCGGCGCTGCGCCAGCTGGTCGAGCGCTGCCCATGAGCGCCATTCCCTATGGTCGGCAATCCATCAGCGAAGCGGACATCGCCGCGGTCACCGCCGTGCTGCGCTCCGACTGGCTGACCCAGGGGCCGATGATCGAGCGCTTTGAACAGGCAGTGGCGGGGCGCTGCGAAGCGACGCACGGTGTGGCCGTCTGCAATGCCACGGCGGCGCTGCATCTCGCCTGCCTGGCGCTGGACCTGGGGCCTGGCGATCTGCTTTGGACCTCGCCCAATACCTTCGTGGCCAGCGCCAACTGTGCGCGCTATTGCGGCGCCGACGTCGACTTCGTCGACATAGATCCGCGCACCCTCAATCTCAGCGTTCCGGCGCTGGCCGCCAAACTGGAAGTCGCCGAGCGGACAGGGCGGCTGCCGAAGATCCTGGTGCCCGTGGCCTTCGCCGGCCAGAGCTGCGACCTGGCCGCCATCCAGTCTTTGGCACGCCGCTATGGCTTCAAGGTGATCGAGGATGCTTCCCACGCCATAGGCGCGCGCTACGTCGGTCAGCCCGTGGGCTCTGGCGCCCAGGCCGACATCACCGTATTCAGCTTTCATCCGGTGAAGATCGTCACCACCGGCGAAGGCGGGCTGCTCACCACCAACGATGCCGCCCTTGCCGAACGGCTGCGGCGACTGCGCAGCCACGGCATCACCCGCGACCCGGCGTTGCTGCAGGCCGCAGGGCAGGGTGGCTGGTACTACGAACAGCTGGAGCTGGGCTTCAACTACCGCATCACCGACATCCAGGCGGCCCTGGGACTGTCGCAGCTCGACCGCCTGGAGCCCTTCATCGCGCGTCGGCGCGCCCTGGTCCAGCGCTATCGGGAGCTGCTGGCGGAATTGCCGGTCGGCCTCCTTGGCGACCAGGTCGGTGCCGAGTCGGCCTGGCACCTCTTTCCCATCCGGGTGGATGAACACCAGCGCGATCAGGTCTTCGCCGGGATGAGAGCTGCGGGTATCGGCGTCAATCTGCACTACATCCCCGTGCACCTGCAGCCCTATTACCGCGCCCTGGGCTTCGCGCCTGGCGATTTTCCGGAAGCCGAGCGCTACTACGCCCAGGCCCTGAGCCTGCCGCTGTACGCCGACCTGAGCGAGGCCCAGCAGGATCGAGTGGTTGAAACGCTGGCCGAGTTGTTGAAGTAGAGGAAAGGAGCATGCGAGAGATGACCGCGCAAGAGCGCTTCTGGCAGGGTGAATTCGGTGATGCCTACGTCGACCGTAACGCCGGCGCTGCAGCCGTAGCCAGCTGCCTGGCCTTCTTCGGACGCGCGCTGGCGCGGGCCGGCGGCCTGGGTAGCGTGCTCGAGCTGGGCACCAACCGTGGCCTCAACCTGCAGGCGCTGCGAGCCCTGTTGCCCCAGGCGCAGTTGCAGGGTGTCGAGCTCAACGGCAAGGCCTGCGCCCTGGCCCGGGCGCTGAACGTTGCCGAGATCTGGGAGGGTTCGCTGTTCGATTATCCCGTGACCAAGGGCTTCGACCTGGCGTTCACCAAGGGCGTACTCATCCATCTGCCTCCCGACTTGCTGCCGGCTGCCTACGACAAGCTGTACCAGGCCAGCCGACGCTTCATTCTGGTCGCCGAGTACTACAACCCCACGCCGGTGGAAGTGAGCTATCGCGGCCATGCCGAGCGACTGTTCAAGCGCGACTTCGCCGGTGAACTGCTCGACCGCCATGCCGATCTGCGCCTGCTGGACTACGGCTTCGTCTATCACCGCGATCCGCTGTTCCCGGCCGATGACATCTCCTGGTTCCTGCTGGAGAAACAGGCGTGACCGCCATCGCCATCATTCCCGCCCGGGGGGGCAGCAAGCGCGTCCCGCGCAAGAACATCAAGGCCTTCCACGGCCGCCCGATGATCGCCCATTCCATCCAGGCGGCGCTGGAAAGTGATCTGTTCGCCCGGGTCGTGGTCAGCACCGACGATGCAGAGATCGCCGAGGTCGCCCGCAGCTGGGGCGCCGAGGTGCCCTTCCTGCGTCCCGCCGAGCTGGCGGATGACCATGCCGGTACCGTCGAGGTGATCCAGCATGCGGTAGCGGCGCTGCGCGAGCAGGGCGAGGACTTCGCCTACGCCTGTTGCCTCTACGCTACCGCACCTTTCGTGACCCCGGCCGATCTGGCGCGGGGGCTGGAAATCCTCGAACGTCATCCGGACAAGGCCTATGCCTTTACCGTCACTGATTACGCCTCGCCGGTGCAGCGAGCGTTGCGGCTGCGCCCGGACGGCGGTGTCGAATCGCTCTATCCGGAGTTCTACGAAACCCGCTCCCAGGACCTGGAACCGGCTTTCCACGATGCCGGCCAGTTCTACTGGGGGCGCACCGAGGCCTGGGCGCAGGGTGCACCCCTGCATGCGCCGCACTCGCTGCCCGTATGGCTGCCGCGGCATCGGGTGCAGGATATCGATACGGCCGAGGACTGGCGGCGTGCTGAAGTTATGTTCGCCGCCCTGGGAGCGGCGCCGCGGTGATGCGGATTCTGGTGCGTGTGGATGCCTCGCCCATGATCGGCAGCGGTCATCTGGCACGTTGTCTCACCCTGGCCAGGGCGCTGGAGGCACAGGGTGCGCAGTTCACCTTTGTCTGCCGACTCGCTGAGCCGGACTGGCGCGCACTGATCCCCCAAGCCTATGAAGTCCTGCTGTTACCCCCACTGGGATCGCCGCCTGGCTATCCCGAACAGCGGATCGACGCCGAGGAAGACTTCCTAAGCATGCAAGTCCTGCTGGGTGAGCGATGCTTCGACTGGTGCCTGATCGATCATTACGGCCTGGCCGCGGACTGGCATGCCAAGGTCCGCCGCCATGCCAGACGCATCCTGGTGCTGGACGATCTCGCCAACCGTCCCCTGGCGTGTGATCTGCTGCTGGACCCAGGCGATCATCCATGGCCGGAGCAGCGCTACGTATCCCTGCTGCTGCGCGACGCCGTGCAATTGTACGGGCCAGAACACGCACTGCTGCGCGACGAGTTCAAGCAAGCGCGAGAAGGTCTGGCGCCGCGCGCGGGGCGTCTGGAGCGGGTCTTGGTGTTCTTCACCGGCGGTGATGACCTGGGCCAGACGCGGCTGGCGCTGCAAGCCCTGCTCAACTGGCGCCCCGGCCTAATTGTCGATGTGGTGGTCGGAGCAGGACAGGCTGACCAGGCAGAGCTCCAGGCACTGTGTGATCAGCCGGGGTGGCGACTGCACATTCAGATCGACTACATGGCCCGGTTGCTGGCGGACGCCGATCTGGCCCTAGGTGCTGCTGGCGCCTCCTCCTGGGAGCGTTGCGCGCTGGGAGTTCCAGCGCTATTGGCGATCCTGTCCGACAACCAGCGCGAGTTGGCGGCCGGTCTGGAGCGCTGCGGGGCAGCACTTATCCTGGGGGAAGGTGCCGAGCTTGAAGTCGAGGATTATCAGCAGGCGCTGCACGCCCTGACGCCCGAGCAATTGGCGCGGATGTCGGCGCAGGCCTGGAAGCAGGTGGATGGTCTGGGTACCCAGAGAGTCGTCCACGCCCTAATGGAATTGTCGGCCGCACGCTGAGGCGGTGGAGGAAAGCTCGCATGTACCCACGTCCATTCGCCATCGCCGGCCGCGAGATTGGGATAGCGCACCCGCCGTACTGCATTGCCGAGGTTGGCATCAATCACAACGGTGATCTGGACACGGCGTTTCGTTTGATCGAGGTGGCCAAGTCGGCCGGTGCGGATGCGGTCAAGTTTCAGACGTTCAAGGCCAAGGATTTCTGCGGCGATCCCGAGCAAACCTTCACTTACCGCTCGCAAGGCCATACGGTCACCGAGCCCATGCTGGCGATGTTCCAGCGCTATCAGTTCGCTCCTGCGCAGTGGCAGGCGATCAAGGCGCATTGCCAGGCCGTCGATATCACCTTCTTTTCAACGCCGCAGAATCGACCCGACCTGGATCTATTGCTGCAGATCGGCGTGCCTGCCATCAAGGTCGGATCCGACGACTTCACCAATCTGCCGCTGCTGGAAAGCTATGCTGGCGAAGATCTGCCGCTGATCCTGTCCTGCGGGATGAGCGATCTGGCCGAGGTGCATCAGGCGCTGGAAAGCGTCGGCTGGTTCGCCGGTCGACCGCTGGTGCTACTGCTTTGTACCTCCCAGTATCCGACGCCGCCAGACGATGTACACCTCAGCCGCCTGACTACCTTGCAGCACGCCTTCCCCGGCCTCACCGTCGGGTTTTCCGACCATACCCAGGGCCCTCTCGCTGCAGCATTGGCACTGGCCCTCGGCGCCCGTGTGTTCGAAAAGCATTTCACCCTCGATCACGATCTGCCCGGACCGGATCACTGGTTTTCCGAAGATCCGCTGGGTCTTGCGTGCTGGATCGAACACATCCACCAGGCGGCGGCCATGATGGGCCGTCCCTATGTCCGTCCGACGGTGGAAGAGCTGACGAACAAGCGTGAGTTTCAACGTGTGCTGGTGGCCTCCCGTGATATTCGTCACGGCGAGCTCTTCAGCGCTGAAAACCTCGGTGCGCGACGGGTAGCGGGTGGTATCGGACTTCCGCCGTCCTTCCAGAGACGCTTGGTGGGACGATCGGCTTCGCGGGATTTCCTGGCAGGCGCGGTGATCGACCTGTGAAGCCGAGGATCTGCCTGCTACTCAATGACCTGGCGGAGGCACCGGCCGCTACGTTGCTGGAACGTCTGCTGCCGTCATCTCGGGTGGTCGTGGACCTGGCCGTGCACTATCCGGCAGAGCCGGAGCGCTACACGGCCATCGTACCCTTCAATTATCGCAGGCTGCTGCCTGCCGAAACGCTGGACCGAGTACTGGTCTTCCATGCGTCGGCCTTGCCCCAGGGCAGGGGGTGGGCGCCGATCTACTACAGCATCGTCGAGAATCAGCCCTGCTATGTGGTGACCGGCTTTCGCGCCGCTGCAGCGGCCGACACGGGTGATCTGATCGTCCAGGCCAGCTTTCCATTACGTCCCGAGTACACCGCGGCCTATCTCCGGCAGGTGGACGAGCCACTTTTTCTACAGGTGCTCGGTCGATTGCTGGAGCGTTGGCCGACAGGCGATTTTCCTGCCATACCCCAGTCGGGCGAAGGTGCGTTTCGCGAGCGCCGACGGCCTGCGGACAACGAGATAGATCCGACGCGACCCTTTGCGGACTGGATCCCGCATCTGCGTGCAGTGGAGGCGGCTCATCCAGCCTTCTTTTTTTACCGGGGCGTCAAATACCTCGTCGAGGTTCGCCCCGAGATACCCCCTGCTTTTCCGCCGCCCTTGCGCCTCGAATACTGCGCTTCGGGTGAAATCGAGTGGCTGGAGGACTGGGTGTGAGGGTGGCCATTCATCAGCCTGCTTATCTACCCTGGCTCGGTTACTTCGATCGCATCGCCCAGGTCGACCGTTTCGTCTTTCTCGATACCGTGCAATTCGAGAAGAACAGCTTCATCAATCGCAATCGCATCAAGACCCCTCAGGGTATCCAGTGGCTGAGCATACCGGTATCCAGTCGCGGCCACCTGAACAGCGATCTGAGCGAGACCCGTATCGACAATTCGCGCGATTGGCGCGCCGACCACCTCAAGGCGCTGGCGCTGAATTATCGGCGCACTCCGCATTTCGCCATGCGCTTTGCGCGTCTTGAGGCCCTCTACGCCGAACCTGAAGACTTGCTCTCGGCCTGGTGCTGGCGCCAGCTGCGCTTCTGGCTCGACGAATTGCGGATCTCGACACCCGTGCTGCGCGCGAGCGACCTCGACCTGCGGCAGCGCAAGTCGGCGCTGGTACTGGAAATCTGCCAGCGCCTGGGGGCTAGACATTATGTATCGGGTAGCCTTGGGCGTGACTATCTGGATGAGGCGTCGTTTACCAACGCCGGAATAGTCGTGGAGTACCAGGCGTTCGTGCCGCGATCCTATCCTCAGCTCTGGGGCGAGTTCAGTCCCGGCCTAGGCGTGGTCGACTGGTGGTTCAATCAGCCCGAATCGATCACCCCCTTCAGGAGTCAGCCATGACCTTTTCCGCCGAATGGGAGCAGCGCTATGCGGCCAATACCCATCTGTCCATCTGGCCCTGGTCGGATGTGGTCAGCCTGACCCGGCGCCATCATCCCATGCTCGGCGCAGGCCACCGTGTTCTGGAACTCGGTTGTGGCGCGGGTGCCAACATCCCGTTTTTTCTGCAGCTCGGGGTCGACTACCACGGCCTCGATGGCAGTCCGACCATGGTCACTCAGCTGCAAGAACGCTTTCCGCCGCTCAGAGAGAGGTTGCTCGTCGCTGACTTCACCGAGGCCTGGCCGCTAACGCCAGGCTTCGAGCTGATTCTTGATCGCGCCAGTCTGACTCACAACACCACCGCCGCCATCCGACGTTGCCTGGCCCAGGTGCTGGCGGCCCTGCGGCCCGGTGGGCTGTTCATTGGCGTGGACTGGTTTTCCACCGCGCATTCGGAGGTTGTCCATGGGCGACCCGATACCGATGCCAATACCCGTACCTCTTACACGTCCGGGCCCTTTGCCGGGGTGGGGCGGGTGCACTTTGCCGATGAGGCCCAGCTGCGCGAACTCTTCACCGATTTCGACCTGCTGCACCTCGAAGAACGACGTGCCCAGCGCCTGGAGCCGGCCGATGGCCTGTGCATAGCCACCTGGTCGCTGGTGGCGCGCAAACCCGAGAAGAAAAGCTCATGAGCAACGAACGCGTTCTGGTCATCGCCGCCCATCCGGACGACGAGATTCTTGGCTGTGGTGGCGCTATCGCCCAGCACAAGGCACGGGGGGACGAGGTGCATGTCGTCATCATGGCCCAGGGGCTCTACAGTCGCGGCACACCCGAGGAGGCGGAGCGCCTCGCCCTCGAGAAGGCGTCCGACGACGCCAATCGCATTCTGGGAGTGGATCGCCTGACCCGTCTCGACCTGCCGGACAATCGCCTCGACAGCCTCGATCTGCTGGATCTGGTCAAGCCCGTCGAAGCCCTGATTGGCGAGCTGCGGCCCGGTATCGTCTATGGCCACTGGTGTGGCGACGTGAACATCGATCATCGACGCCTGCACGAAGCGGTAGTCACCGCGTGCCGCCCGCAACCGGGTCATCCGGTGCATACCCTGCTGTTCTTCGAAGTCGCCTCGTCCACCGAATGGCAGCCTCCTCACAGCGCACCGGCCTTCCTGCCGAACTGGTTCGTCAATATCGATTCCGTGCTGACGCTCAAGCTGCAGGCCCTGGATGCCTATGCCATGGAAATGCGCGCCTGGCCGCACCCGCGCTCGCTGAAGGCAGTCGAGCATCTTGCCCGTTGGCGTGGTGCCTGTGTCGGCATGGCCGCGGCAGAAGCCTTCGTGCTTGGCAGGCTGCTGCAATCATGATCGAGTACGACGGCGGCTCACCGGTTGCCCGGGACTGGACCTCGACCGACCTGCCGTTATCAGACGGTCCCTGGCTCTTCGGCAATGCCGGGATCGATTGCCTGCGGCAGCAGGTGGAAGATGCCTTCGCCCGGCGCCAACTGGATCCCGCAGCCGAACCCCTGCGGGTGAGCGCCGACCAGCTGTCCGTACCGGCGACCCGCAATATGCAGGCCTATGCCGCGCTACCGGCAAGTCTAACGGCTGAACAGCGCTGGCATGACTACGCCGCTGCCTTGGAAGAGGGCGGGCGACTGGTACTGGACGTACGTCCGGCGGAGCACTGGCAGGGGTTCGGTCGGCGCCTGACAGCCCAGGATCAGCGGACGCCTTGCTATGCCGTACGCGACCTGATCAGCCAGTTGAGCGCCCAGGGGCTGGCTGTCATCGCCGTCGAACCCTATGCCGGGCTCTGGGACAATGCTTGGCTGTATCGGGGGCTCAGGCACAGACACAAGTGGCGGCGGCTGCTGTCCTGGCTCGCCAACGACGAGCCGCTGCTGACCTGGGCGCTGCGCCTGGAACAGGAGGTTTTCGCCACGCTGGCACCCCGGGCAAGTGGACGCTGCCTGGTCGCGGCAGAGAAGCGTCCCGGGGCGGTGGATCCTGCGGACGCATTGCAGCAGCTCGCCGAGCGCGACCAGGCCCTGAGTGATCCTCTGCGCCTGGCGCCGGGTGCCGAGGCGCTGGCGGCAAGCCAGGCGGAGGCGACTTCTTCCCTGCGTGCCCAGCAGCTGTTGCTCATGCTTGGCGAAGTTCTGCAGCGCCACTATCCGCAGCTGGATTGGCTGGCGCTGCTGCCAGAATCAGCCGCTCGGCAATTGCGCGATTGGCAGTCCGCGGAGGCGATCGATCAGCGGGCCATGACCATACTGGACGCGTGGCGCCAGGGCTCCGGCGAACATGAAGAGCTGTTGCGTGGCCTCGACTATTCCCTGATGACGCCGCTGTTGCGGCAGTATTTTCCGGCACGGAGAGCGCCCTCGTGAAAGCCCCGGCCATCGTCGCCTTCCTTTGGGACAATCAACTGCCGGTGTTGCGGGAGTTCTTCCGCCGACACGGTCCCCTGACCCTGATCACCCTGTCGCCCTATGTCTCGCAGGGGCTGCTGGACGTATTGGACGAGGCGGGTAGCAAAGTCTTCGTGCTGGATCAGGAGCTGGACGATGCGGGCGTCTTCGCCGTCGAGCGCGACACCTACCACTGGCATAGCCGCCTGCAGCTCTGGTTCGATCAGGGGCCACCGGCGCGTCTGCACAACGAAGACTGGACCGCGCTGCACGCCCTGATCGATGCCCGCCTGCACGCCGAGTTGCCCACCGTGGTGACGCTGCTGGAAAGCCTTGCCCGCGCGCAACGCGACTACCGGCTGAGCCTGGTGCTGGGCAGTGAAGACGTGATGGTCATCGCCAAGGTGACCATGCTCTGGGCGCGTACCCAGGGGATTCCCTCCCTGCACCTGTCCCACGCCCTGGCGCTGAACGATCCCTACACGGTGCATGGGCGCCAGGTCGCCGACATCACCGCCGTCTATGGCCAGCGTGGCCTGGAGGGCTATCTGGATTATGGGGTGCCGCCGGAGCGCCTGAGGGTCACTGGCAATCCGGCCTGGGATGGCATTCCCGCGCGGCGGGCCGCCCGTGCCGAGCATGCCGCGGCCCTGCATGCCAGGCATGGTCTGCGCGTCGGAGAACCCATCGTGGTGTTCGGCACCACCTGGGCGAGCGGCCATAGCGCCCACGGTGACCAGGCCATTTTCGAACGGACCGTGGCAGCCTTCATCGATGCTTGCGAGAAGCTGTTCAGTAGCGGCTTGACCTTCAATCCGGTGATCAAGGATCGTCCGCCCAATTTCCAGTTCGGCGAGACGCGCGTGGCTGAATTGCTGCGCGAACGCCAGGCCGATCCGGGGCGCTATTTCTATCTGGCCGAAGACGGTCCGCTCTGGCCGGTGGTCGCCGATGTGCTGATCGCCGTGGATTCCAACTACTGCGTGGAAGCCTTGCTGAGCGGCACCGCTGCCATCAATTTGCGGCATCCCGGCAACATGCCCTTCGGACCCTGCTATGCAGCGGAGGCCGGTATCGCCGACGTCACGGCGCAAGAGCTCCCCGATGCGCTTGGCCGCCTGCTGCGCGATCCTGTCGAGCGGGCTCGCCAGGTCGCGGCCAGCGCCCGCAGCGCACCCTATTACAACCTTGCCCAGGCGGGCGATGCCGCCCAGCGCGTGGCACAACTGATGGGTGAGATGGCCGTCGGCCTGGTGCCGCGTCTGCTGGCCTGGCTGGATGCCCGCCTGCCTATCGCGGCAGAGCGCGAGGCGCTGCAGCGTCCGGTTGAGGAGCTGGGCCGCGGTCGGCAATTGCTGGGAATCCTGATTCTGGATGCCGGCCAGAACGCCGTTGCGGTGGAGCGAACCCTGGCCAGTCTGCAAGAGACCCTGGGTACGGCCTGGACCGCCGTGGTAGTCAGCCCGGCGCCTGCGCCCGTCACCCTGGAGGCCGGCGTCGAATGGCTGCCGGTCGGGGCAGGAGAGGTCATGAACGTTGCCTCGGCCCGAATGCAGGAGCAGGGCAATGGGGCTTGCGACTGGTGGCTGACCCTGGACGCCGGTGGCGAATTCACTCGCAGCGGCCTACTGCTGTTCACCTCGATGCTGGCCCGGTTGCAGTTGCAGGATCCCGCGGGGCAGGCGAGTCATGCCTGTTTCGCCGACGAATTGCAGCGCTCTGCCGAAGGCGCGATCGGCGCCTGCTTTCGCCCGGACTTCAACCTGGATCTGCTGCTGAGCTTTCCGGCGTTGTTCGGCCGGCACTGGGCCGTGCGTCAGTCGAGCCTACTCGCCCTGGGCGGCCTGGAGCCCGCCTACGGCACTGCGGCACCTCTGGATCTGCTGCTGCGGGTGATCCAGCGCCATGCCGGGGCCGGTATCGAGCATCTGCCCGAGGTCCTGCTGGTCGCGGACAGTCCCGCCCTGAGCGTCGAGCCCGCCGAGCAGGTGGCGCTGGAGCAGCACGTGCAGGCGCGCGGCTATGCCGAGGCCCGGGTCGAAGCCTTTCTGCCACGGCGGTATCTCATCACCTACGGCCATCAGGCGACTCCCAGCGTATCGGTGGTCATCCCGGTGCTGGATGAGCTGGAGCGCGCCCAGCGCTGTCTGGACAGCCTGCTGGAACAGACCCGCTATGCCGGTTTTGAGGTCCTGCTGGTCGATTGCGGCAGCCGTCAGCCGGCGACGCAACGCTGGCTGGATGACCTGGAGGCGCTGGGTGCCGAACAGGTTAAGGTCTGGCGCTTTGCTGGCGAGCCGAATCGCTCCGCGCTGATCAACGCCGTGGCCCAGGCCAGCGCGGCGGACTTCCTGCTGCTGCTCGAGCCCAGTTGCGTGCTGGTGCAACCGGACTGGCTGGAGATTCTGCTCGATCAGGGACAGCGGCCGGAGGTCGGCGCCGTTGGACCACGCATCTGTGATCCCCAGGGGCGGATCCTCGAAGCGGGCCTGCTGCTGGGCCTGGACGATGGGGCCAGTGCCGCCTTCGCCGGAGAGGACCTGCAGACGCCTGGCTATCTGAGTCGTCTGCAACTGGTGCAGGATTACAGCGCCCTGGGTGCGAGCTGCCTGTTACTGAAGCGCGAATTGATCCTGGCGCTGGATGGCTGGGATGCCGAGCGCTTTCCGCTGGCCTATGGCCCGGTGGATTTCTGCCTGCGCCTGCGGCAGGCGGGTTATCTCAACGTCTGGACACCCCAGGCGACCGTTATCCAAGAAGGCCTGGACGGCACGCTGGTCGATCGGCAACGAGCGACGGAGCGCGAGGCGCTGCAGGAACGTTGGCTCCCCGTGCTGGCACGGGATCCAGCCTACAATTCCCAGCTCTCATTGGCCGGCAGCGGCTTCAGCTTCGAATACGGTACGCGACGCCTGCAGCAGGCTGTCCTGCCACAGATCCTGGTCTGTCCCGCCGACGAAGCGGGCTGCGGCCACTACCGGATACGTCAGCCGCTGATGGCGCTGCGCGATGCCGGCCGGGTGGAAGGGCTGATCTGCGCCCAGCATCCGACGCCTCTGGAGCTGGAGCGTTTTTCGGTCGATACCCTGGTTCTGCAGCGGCAGATCACCGATGACCAGCGTGACAGCCTGCGTCGCTTGCAGAGGCTGTCGCGCACCTTCACGGTGTTCGAGCTGGACGACTATCTGCCGAACTTGCCGCTCAAGAGCATGCATCGCGCCTCGATACCCAAGGATATCCTCAAGGCGCTGCGTCAGGCCGTGGCGACCTGCGACCGCCTGGTGGTTTCCACGCCGGCGCTAAGCAGTGCTCTGGCCGGTATGAATACCGATATACGCGTCGTACCGAACTTCCTGCCTCCACGCTGGTGGGCGGGGCGGCAGAGCCTGCGTAGGCAGGGACGCAAGCCACGAGTGGGCTGGGCGGGGGGCAGCAGCCATACCGGCGACTTGGAGTTGGTGGTGGATGTCGTCCAGGCGCTTGCCGATGAAGTGGAGTGGGTCCTCTTCGGGATGTGCCCCGACCGACTCAGACCCTATGTGCATGAGTTCCATCCGGGAGTCTTCATCAATGACTACCCGGCCAAGCTGGCCAGCCTGAATCTCGACCTGGCCATTGCGCCGCTCGAAGACAACCTGTTCAACCGCTGCAAGACCAACCTGCGGCTGCTCGAATATGGCGCCTGCGGTTTCCCGGTGGTGTGCTCGGATATCGAGCCCTACCGGGGTGATCTGCCGGTCACCCGGGTGCGCAACAGATTCAAGGACTGGTGCGATGCCATTCGCAGTCAGCTGGCCGATCTGGATGCCACCGCGCGACAGGGCGATCTGCTGCGTGAACAGGTGCTCCAACAGTGGATGCTTGAAGGCTGCAATCTGGACGTCTGGCAGGCTGGATGGCTACCCGGTTGAACGTCGCGATGAAAAGTGCGCTTCGCCATTAAATAAAACGGCTCTCCCGTCGATAACCTGGATGTCACTCTCCGGCGTTTGATCACTGTCAAGTGTCTGGCGAAGAAAATCGCCAAACACCCTTAAAGTTCTAGCGACAGGCGCCGATAAACAAGATGAATGCGAAATACAGGGGCGTCTGAGCAAGCAGGTCCCATTCGCATGCTCAGGCACACAAGGTTCAACTGGAGACGCCACCATGGCACTTACCGTCAATACCAACATCCCTTCCCTGAACACTCAGCGTAACCTGCAGAACGCGTCCAGCTCCCTGGCCACCTCCATGCAGCGTCTGTCCACCGGTAGCCGTATCAACAGCGCCAAGGACGATGCCGCCGGTCTGCAGATCTCCAACCGTCTGACCAACCAGATCAACGGTTTGAACCAGGCGACTCGCAACGCCAACGACGGTATCTCCCTGTCGCAGACCGCTGAAGGCGCCATGCAGCAGTCCACCAACATCCTGCAGCGTATTCGCGACCTGGCCGTGCAGTCCGCCAACGGCTCCAACAGCGACGCCGACCGTTCCGCTCTGCAGAAGGAAGTGACCGCGCAGCAGAACGAACTGACCCGTATCGCCCAGACCACCACCTTCGGTGGCCGCAAGCTGCTGGACGGCTCCTTCGGCACCACCAGCTTCCAGATCGGCGCCAACGCCTACGAAACCATCGATGTCACCCTGAAGGACACCTCGGCCACTGCCTTGGGTTCCAACCAGATCGGCAGTGGTGCCAGCACCAGCGCAGGTAATGCGGTTGCTGGCAGCGGTGGTGTACTCACCACCAGCGGCAGCATCACTCTCGTGGGCGGTGGCAAGAGCCAGCCTGTGAACTACGCCGCCGGTGACTCGGCCAAGACCATCGCTGGCGCTATGAATGGCCAGATTCCTGGTCTTGCTGCTTCGGCGCGTACTGTGCTGACCGTAACCGATTCCATTACCAGCGGTGCGGCCAACATGACCATGAACGTGGGCAGCAACTCGCTGAACCTGGTCGGTGTGGCCAGTACCAAGGACATGGCTGACCAGATCAACGCCAACGCCGCCAAACTGGGCGTTACTGCTAACTACGACAGCCAAGCCAAAAAGCTGACCATCACCTCGGCCACTGGCGAAAACGTAACCTTCGGTGCGGATACCGGTAACGCAGCCGGTGCCATCACGGTTTCCTCGCAGAAGTCCGATGGTTCGTTTAGTACCGGTGTGGATGTGCGGGCCAATGGCGGTCAAGCCATGGGCTACGTCAAGCTAGATTCGCCGACCACCTTCGCCATGACAGGTGATACCACTGCGATTTTTGGTTCGACCAAGTCTTCGCTGAGCAAGGTCTCCGACGTCGACATCTCCACGGCCGACGGCGCTCAGAAGGCCCTGTCCGTGATCGACCAGGCCCTGGCCAACATCGACTCCCAGCGCGCTGACCTCGGTGCGGTGCAGAACCGCTTCGACAACACCATCAGCAACCTGACCAACATCTCGGAGAACGCCACCTCCGCCCGTAGCCGCATCAAGGACACCGACTACGCCGCAGAAACCGCGAACCTGTCGAAGAACCAGGTACTGCAACAGGCTGGTACCGCGATCCTGGCCCAGGCCAAGCAGCTGCCCCAGTCGGTTCTCAGCCTGCTCCAGTAAGGGCAGAGATCGGTCTAGGCAGGGAGAAGGGGGACGCCCCTTCTCCCTTTCATGCGTTGTGAGGACATTACAATGGACATCGTCAAGACAACGGGTTTTTCAGCGGTAAGGCCCTATGGCGCTCAATCGAGCCCTGCGGCCGCGACGTCCTTCAGCGCTGCGGCGCCCACGGCGGACTCTACGGTCAAGCCGGTTTCCCAGACCAGCAAGGCCGACGGGGACAAGGCCGAGAAGCCGGAAGACGGCAACATGGATGGCGCCCTGTCCAAGCTGAAATCGAAATTCCAGGAAGACCACCGCAACCTGGATTTCAGTATCGATGACTCCACCGGCGAGGTGGTGGTCAAGGTGCTGGACGGTGAGTCCGGCAAGCTCATCCGGCAGATGCCCAGCGAGGAGGTGCTCAAGCTGGCTAAACAGCTGGATGAGATGCGCAGCCTGATGTTCAAGGCCAAAGCCTAGTTGGCGCGGAACTTGAATCAGACTGACTAAGCGCAGGGGCGACGACGTAACGTTGGCAGGGGGATAGCGACATGGCAGGTATCAGCGGAATTGGCGGCTCGGGGCTGGACATCGACTCCATCGTCACCAAGATGGTGGCCGCCGAAAAAGCACCCAAGATGGATCAGTTGAACGCGACGCAAACCAAGGCGACCGCGCAGCTCACCGCGATCGGTTCCCTGAAGGGCGCCATCAGCGAATTCCAGACCGCGCTGACCACGCTCAATAGCCCCACCAGCTTCCAGGCGCGGGCCGTCACCCTGTCGAAAAGTGACTATCTCACGGCCACGGCCAGTACCAGCGCCAGCGTCGGGAGCTATCAGGTCGCAGTCACTCAGCTGGCTGGCAGTAGCAAGGTGGCCCTGGCGTCCGTACCAGCCACCTCCACCACGACTGCCAGCGATAACAAGACTTCCACTACGATTCCCACCACCTTCGGCAAGGGCACGCTGAGCATCAAGATCGGCGATACCAAGCTCTCGGACATTCAGGTCGATGCCACCAACAACACCCTGAGTGGCATCCGCGATGCCATCAATAAGGCCGGACAGAACCAGGGCATCAGTGCTAGTGTCGTCAATGACGACACGGGTTCACGACTGGTATTGAGCAGCACCAAGACCGGTGACGGTAATGACATCTCGGTGTCGGTGAGTGGTGATGATGGTTCGGGCAAACAGAGTCTGACCAAGCTGGCCTACACGCCAAGCAACAGTGACTCCAGCGATCCTGCCGCCGCCCATTCGCTCTCCAAAGCCAAGAGTGCCCAGATGACCATCGATGGTCTGAAGGTCACCAGCGCTTCGAACACGGTGAGCAATGCGGTCGATGGTCTAAGTTTCACCCTCAAGGCCACCACCCCGGCGGACAGTCCGATGACCGTCGGCGTCAGCCAGGACGAGTCGGGTGTCAAGGGCAACATCAAGGGCTTCGTGGATGCCTACAACAAGCTCATGGGTGTCATCAAGACCCAGACCTCGGTGACGAAGGTCGGGGACAACAGCTCGCCCATCGCGGCTGCGCTGGTGGGGGATGCGACTGCTCGCGGCCTCACGACCACCATCCGCAGCGAGCTTGGCACCATGCAGGGGACAGGCGCCGTCAAGGCGCTGGCCGACCTGGGTATCACCACCCAGAAGGATGGCACCCTGGCCATCGACGACACCAAGCTGAGCAGTATGGTGAGCTCCAACTTCAGTGACCTGTCCAGCTTCTTCACTGGCGACCAGGGCATAGCGGCGCGGCTCAAGGGTAAGCTCGATCCCTATACCATGACCAATGGCATTCTCGAGCAGCGTTCGAACTCCCTGAGCACCACCTTGAAGAACGTGGACGCCCAGACCGCCACGCTCAACACGCGTATGACCGCGCTCTCGGATCGTCTCTACAAGCAATACAACGCCATGGACCAGCTGTACTCGTCGTTGTCGACCACCGCGTCCTCGCTCTCCCAACAGCTGGCGGCCATGCCCTTCGCCAACAAGAGTTGAGTGGGCCGATTCGGCCAATCCGGTCGATAAAGGGGTCAAGTAATTCGCGTCATGACCGATAAAGAAAGTATCGGAAACACACAGAGGTCGTGACATGAACGCAATGACAGCCATGCGCCAATACCAGCAGGTCGGCCTGCAGGCGCAGGTGTTCGAAGCCAGTCCCCATCAGCTGATCCAGATGCTCATGCAGGGCGCCTTGGATCGTCTGGCCAAGGCGCAAGGCGCGCTTGAGCGGGGTTGGCTGCCGGAGAAGGGCGAGCTGATCGGCAAGGCGGTATCCATCATCGCCGGTCTCAAGGACGTCCTCGATTTCGAGCAGGGTGGTGAGATCGCCACCAACCTGGATCGTCTGTACGACTATATGATCCGCCGGCTCAGCGAAGCCAACCGCAACAATGATCCTGTTATCCTTGAAGAAGTATCCGGCCTGATCCGCGAGATCAAATCCGGCTGGGATGCCATTGCCCCCTGATCTGGAGTCGACCGATGAACGTCGCCATGCAAAAGACCCCGGTGGAACGCGTCGAGCTCGTCTATGAGCAGATGGCCGCTGCGCTCAAGGCCGGAGACTGGACGCGGATCGCCGAGCTGGATCTGGATTGCCGGCTGTTCGTCGACGAAGCCATGTATGCCACGGGGGACGAGGCCGTAGCCCTGCGTGCCAGCCTCGAGCGCCTGCTGGCGCTCTATGCCTCCCTGCTGCAGAGCTGCAAGGCAGAGCGGGACGCTACCGCCCAAGAGTTGACCAAGCTCAACAAGTCGAATCAGGCCGCCAAGGTCTATCAACTGTTCGGTTGACTGTCATCTGTTGGACGGTAATTCAAAGTTTGGATATTTCGCCGCCATAAAATTGACCCCGCATCACAATTTGTCTTAACTTGCGCAAGATGCCGACCAGTTGGCACTTGGATGCAGGCGACACCTGCGCGTAGCGAACCGACAAGCCGAATTGGGGCAGGGACATGTGGCGTGAAACCAAGATCCTTCTGATCGACGATGAAGCCGAGCGGCGCAAGGCGGTCTCGGTCATTCTCGATTTTCTCGGCGAAGCTCATCTCGCCTGCACCAGTTCCGATTGGCAGGCCACCCTCGAAGCGCTCGACAGCAGTCGGCAGGTCAGCTGTGTGCTGGTCGGTCGCGTCGACAGCCGTGGCAACAGCGTCGAGCTGCTCAAGCAGGTGGTGGCCTGGGACGAGATGGTCCCGCTGCTGTTGCTCGGCGAAGCGGCGCAGCCGGAGTGGCCGGACGATGTCCGCCGCCGCGTGCTGGTCTCCCTCGAATACCCGCTGGCCTACAACAAGCTGCTGGATTCCCTGCACCGTGCCCAGGTCTATCGCGAGATGTACGACCAGGCTCGGGATCGCGGGCGTCAGCGCGAGCCCGAGCTGTTCCGCAGCCTGGTGGGTACCAGCCGCGCCATCCAGGGCGTGCGCAAGATGATGCAGCAGGTGGCCGATACCGAGGCCACGGTACTCATCCTCGGTGAATCCGGCACCGGCAAGGAGGTGGTGGCGCGCAACCTGCACTTCCACTCCAAGCGCCGCGAGGCGCCCTTCGTGCCGGTCAACTGCGGCGCCATTCCGGCAGAGTTGCTGGAAAGCGAGCTGTTCGGTCACGAGAAGGGTGCTTTCACCGGCGCCATCACCAGTCGCGCCGGTCGTTTCGAATTGGCCAACACCGGCACCCTGTTCCTCGACGAGATCGGCGACATGCCGCTGCCCATGCAGGTCAAGCTCCTGCGGGTGCTGCAGGAACGGACCTACGAGCGGGTAGGCAGCAACAAGACCCAGAGCGTGGACGTGCGCATCATCGCGGCGACCCACAAGAACCTGGAGCAGATGATCGCCGCCGGCACCTTCCGCGAAGACCTCTACTACCGCCTCAATGTCTTCCCCATCGACATGGCGCCGCTGCGCGAACGGGGTGAAGACATCCCGCTGCTGATCAACGAACTGATCGCGCGGATGGAACACGAGAAGCGGGGCTCCATCCGCTTCAACTCGGCGGCCATCATGTCGCTGTGCCGCCACGAGTGGCCGGGCAATGTCCGCGAACTGGCGAACCTCGTGGAACGCATGGCGATCATGCATCCCTATGGCGTCATCGGCGTGGCCGAGTTGCCGCTCAAGTTCCGCTACGTGGAAGACGAAGCCGATCCCATGGTGGAGTCCCTGCGCGAGGAATTGCAGGAGCGCGAGGCCATGGCCGGGATCGGGACGGTCGAGGTGTCGTCCTCGGCGCTGCTGCCCAGCGAAGGCCTGGATCTCAAGGACTACCTGGCCAACCTGGAAAAGAGCTTTATCCAGCAGGCGCTGGACGATGCCGGTGGCGTCGTGGCACGTGCCGCCGAGCGACTGCGCATCCGCCGGACCACCCTGGTGGAGAAGATGCGCAAGTACGGCATGGGCCGTCGCGACGACGAGTTCGACGAAGAGATCTAGCGAACCCTCTATAGCGCTGAATGGGTCAACGTAGGGTGGATGACGGCGCAGCCTCATCCACCTTATTTTTTAGCGTGGCAAGTGGAAAAGGCCGCGCCGTTTTCCGCGCTACGGCGCTTTGGCGCCAGGACGGCATGGGTCTTGCTCCAGCCTGGACAATGTCAATTGTCCGTCGCGAGCCCCAGCCGATGCCTGCGCAAGCCCTTTCTTCCGCCGTCCCTGCCGACGCTGCCGTGGAGGCTTCCGCCTCCGCGCAGGCCCGTGAAGCCCTGGGGCAGATGTCGCGCCAGCTGAGCGAATCCTTCCAGTTGCTCGAAGCCCGGATGAATTCGCTGCAGGGCGAACTGGAGTGGGTGTCTGCCCAGCGTCTGCAGGAGCTGGCGGAAAAGGAGCGCCTGGCCAGCCGGCTGCAGAATCTGCTCGACGTCCTGCCCGCTGGCATCGTGGTGCTGGACGGCGCCGGGCGCGTGCGCGATGCCAACCCCGTGGCCCAGGCCCTGCTCGGCGAGCCCCTGGCAGGCGAGCTGTGGCGTACGGTGATCGCCCGGGCCTTTGCCCCGCGCCATGACGACGGCCACGAGGTATCCCTGCGTGACGGCCGGCGCCTGTCCATCGCCATCCGCTCCCTGGATGGCGAGCCGGGACAACTGGTGCTGCTCAACGACCTCACCGAAACCCGTCACCTGCAGGGCGAACTGGCACGGCATGAGCGGCTGTCGGCGCTGGGGCGGACCATGGCCTCGCTGGCGCATCAGATCCGTACCCCGCTGACCGCGGCGCTGCTCTATGCCAGCCATCTGGAGGAGGGCGGCCTGGCGCTGGCGCAGCAACAGCGTTTCGCCAGCCGGCTCAAGGAGCGGCTGCACGAACTGGAGAACCAGGTCCGCGACATGCTGGTATTCGCTCGCGGCGAATTGCCCCTGGCGGATCGACTGACCCCCAGCGCGCTGTTCGCTGCCCTACGCGAGTCGGCGACCCCTCATCTCGGCGACTGCCCTGTGCGTTGGCAACTGGATGCCCAGGGCGGGCTGCTCGCTTGCAACCGCGACATGCTGGTAGGCGCCGCCCTGAACCTCATCCACAACGCCCTGCAGGCCATGGCGGGCAGTGGCCGCTCGGGACGGCTCAAGGTGCATCTATATCGCCGTAACGGCGAGTTGCGCCTGGCGATCAGCGACAGCGGTCCGGGCATTCCGCTGGCGGTCCAGCAGCGCCTGGGCGAGCCCTTTCTCAGCACCAAGACCACCGGCACCGGTCTCGGCCTGCCGGTCGCCCTGGCGATGGCCAAGGCCCACGGCGGCCGGCTGACCGTGCGCTCGCGGGTGGGGCGTGGCACGGTGGTGACCTTCATCCTGCCCCTGCTGGCGAGCGAGGAGACCTCGGCATGACCCTGCCCATCCTGCTGGTGGAAGACGACCGCGCCCTGCGCGAAGCCCTGGCCGATACCCTGGAACTCGGCGGTTATCGCTATCGCGCCGTGGACAGCGGCGAGGCGGCGTTGCTGGCGCTGGCAGAGGAGCCCTTCGGCCTGGTGATCAGCGACGTCAACATGCCCGGCATCGACGGTCATGAATTGCTGGCCAGTATCCGGCTGCGTGATCCGGCGCTGCCGGTGCTGCTGATGACTGCCTTCGGCAGCATCGAACGCGCCGTCGAGGCCATGCGCGGTGGCGCGGCGGACTATCTGGTCAAGCCCTTCGAGCCGCGCCTGCTGCTGGACACCCTGGCGCGCTGCTGCCCCCAGGGACGCCGCGTGCCCGGGGCGCGTCAGCCGGTGGCGGCCGATCCTCAAAGTCGGCAACTGCTGGAGCTGGCCAGCCGGGTCGCCCGGAGCGAGGCCACGGTGCTCATCACCGGCGAGTCGGGCACCGGCAAGGAGGTGCTGGCGCGCTTCATCCACGATCAATCGGCGCGGGCGGACGGCCCCTTCGTGGCGGTCAACTGCGCGGCCATCCCCGATCACCTGCTCGAAGCCATCCTCTTCGGTCATGAGAAGGGCGCCTTCACCGGCGCCATCGCCGCCCAGCCGGGCAAGTTCGAACTGGCCCAAGGCGGTACCCTGCTCCTGGACGAGATCTCCGAGATGCCGCTTGGGTTGCAGGCCAAGCTGCTGCGGGTCCTGCAGGAGCGTGAGGTGGAGCGGGTCGGGGCGCGCAAGCCGCTGGCGCTGGACATCCGCGTGGTGGCCACCAGCAACCGCAGGCTGGCGGAGGAGGTGGCCGCCGGACGCTTCCGTGAAGACCTCTTCTATCGCCTGTCAGTCTTTCCGCTGGCTTGGCTGCCGCTGCGCGAGCGACCGGCCGACATCGTGCCCCTGGCCGAACGGCTGCTGGCTGTCCAGGCCGCGCGGATGAATCGTCCGGTACCGGCCCTGAGCGCCGCCGCGCGCCAGGCGCTGGCCGAGCATCCCTGGCCGGGCAATGTGCGCGAACTGGACAATGCCGTGCAGCGGGCGCTGATCCTGCAACCGGGCCACCAGCTCCAGGCCGAGGATTTCGGACTGCACTGGCTGGCGACCGGTGTCTCCCAGACGCCTGTCGCAGCGCCCGTGCTGACGTCAGGCGTGGCCGATGCCATGCGTCCATTGGACGCCGATCTGCGCGATCGGGAATTCCAGGTGATCCTCGATACCCTGAAGGCCGAACGCGGCCGCCGCAAGGAGACCGCCGAGCGCCTGGGCATCAGTGCTCGCACCCTCAGGTACAAGCTGGCGCAAATGCGTGATGCCGGGCTGGACGTGGAGCAGGAATTGCTCGCCGGTTGCTGAGCGCGCAAGTCGATAGCCGGCTATCTACCCGGAGGGAACCAACCGTCTAAGGCGCTGTTCTAGAGAAAGGATCGCGACTGCGGCGTGGGGTCGCAGAGGAAGCTTGCCCCCGCCGTCCCGGACCCCGTCCGGCCGCTTTGCTTTCTTCTCCTAGGCGCTGCTTGTGCTGAAAACGGTTTCATGGACGGTGCTTGCCGTTTTTGCCGCGGGTGGCGCGCCTGCCAGCACGAGGACGCTTGCCATGGGTTCCACCGCACCTTCCAGCTCCAACGCCGACCTATTGACCATCAATACCATCCGTACCCTGTCCATGGATGCGGTACAGAAGGCCAATTCCGGCCACCCTGGTACGCCGATGGCCCTGGCCCCGGTCGGCCATACGCTGTGGAGCCGCTTCCTCCGCTATCACCCCGAGCATCCGGACTGGCCCAACCGCGACCGCTTCGTGCTGTCGGTCGGCCATGCCTCCATGCTGCTCTATTCGCTGCTGCATCTCGCAGGCGTCAAGGAGATCGACGAGCACGGCACCGCGACCGGCAAGGAAGCGGTCAGCCTGGAGGACATCAAGCAATTCCGTCAGCTGGATTCCAAGACCCCAGGCCATCCCGAGTACCGCATGACCACCGGCATCGAGACCACCACCGGTCCGCTGGGGCAAGGCTGCGGCAACAGCGTCGGCATGGCACTGGCGCAGAAGTGGCTGGCGGCGCGTTTCAATCAGCCGGGCGTGACCCTGTTCGACTATGACGTCTACGTCCTCTGCGGCGACGGCGACATGATGGAAGGGGTCACCGGCGAGGCAGCGTCCATGGCCGGCCACCTGGGGCTGGACAACCTCTGCTGGATCTACGACAACAACACCATCAGCATCGAGGGCCACACCGAGCTGGCCTTCAGCGAAGACGTGGCCGAGCGCTTCCGTGGCTATGGCTGGCACACCCTGCACGTCAAGGATGCCAACGACGCCGAGGCCCTGGCCGCCGCCCTGCATCGCTTCAAGGGCAACACCGGCAAGCCGACCCTGATCGTGGTCGACAGCCTGATCGGCTATGGCGCACCCAACAAGCAGAACACCGCGGCGGCCCACGGCGAGCCGTTGGGCGCGGACGAGATCAAGCTGGCGAAGAAGGCCTATGGCTGGCCGGAAGATGCCGACTTCCTGGTGCCCGACGAAGCCCGTCATCACCTGCGGGATGCCCTGCTGGAGCGTGCCAGCGGCCTCTACGAAGACTGGAATCGCGCCTTCGACCGCCTGCGCCAGGACGATCCGCGTCGTGCCGACGAACTCCAGCGCATGCGCGCTGGCGCGATGCCCGAGGGCTGGGACGCCAAGCTGCCCAGCTTCGACGCCGACGCCAAGGGCGTGGCCTCCCGGGAATCCGGCGGTAAGGCGCTCAACGCCTTCGCCGAGCAGATCCCCTGGCTGGTCGGGGGCGCCGCCGACCTGGCGCCGTCCACCAAGACCAACCTCAAGTTCGACGGCGCCGGCAGCTTCTCCGCGCGGGAGCCTGCGGGGCGCAACATGCACTTCGGCATTCGCGAGCATGCCATGGGCTCCATCGCCAACGGCATGGCGCTCTGCTACCTGCGCAGCTTCACCGCCACCTTCCTGGTGTTCAGCGACTACATGAAGCCGCCGATCCGCCTGGCGTCGATCATGGAATTGCCCGTGGTCTTCGTCTTCACCCACGACTCCATCGGCGTTGGCGAAGACGGCCCGACCCACCAGCCCATCGAGCACCTGGCGCAACTGCGCGCCACCCCGGGCCTGCTGACCCTGCGTCCGGGCGATGCCAACGAAGCCGTGCAGGCCTGGAAGATCGCCCTGCAGCAGACCAATAGACCCTCCTGCATGGTGCTGTCGCGCCAGCCGCTGCCGACCCTGGATCGTTCGAAGTACGCCAGTGCCGAAGGGGTCGCTCAGGGTGCCTACGTGGTGGCCGATGCCGAGGGCGGTAAGCCCCAGGTCATCCTTATGGCTACCGGCAGTGAATTGGGCCTGGCGATGCAGGCTTATGAGCAGCTCAAGGGCGAAGGGGTCAAGGCACGAGTGGTTTCCATGCCCTGCTGGGAGTTGTTCGAAGAGCAGGACGAGGCTTACAAGCAGTCCGTGCTGCCTGATGAGGTGCTGGGGCGCGTCGCCATCGAGCAGGCCGGTCCCCTCGGCTGGGAGCGCTATATCGGGCGCAAGGGTGCCTCGGTGACCATGAGCACCTTCGGGGCCTCGGCGCCCATCGGCAAGCTGCAGGCCAAATACGGCTACACCGTAGAAAACGTGGTCAAGCTGGCCAAGGAGCAGGCGCAACGTCAGGGGAGCGCCACATGAGCAATCCACTCAAACAGCTGACGGAGCAGGGCCAGGCGGTCTGGCTCGACTTCGTCAGTCGCGAGTTCCTCGCCAAGGGTGAACTGCAGAAGCTGATCGAGCGTGACGGCCTCACCGGCGTCACCTCCAACCCGTCGATCTTCGAGAAGGCCATGGGGCATGGCAGTGACTACGATGCCAGCCTCGAGGCCTTTCTGGAAAAGGCCGATGCCGAGCCGGTGGATGTCTATGAGCATCTGGCGATCGAGGACATCCAGCAGGCCGCCGACATCCTGCGACCGGTCTATGATCGTCTCGAAGGCCGCGATGGCTATGTGAGCCTGGAGGTCTCGCCCTATCTGGCGCTGGATACCCGTGCCACCCTGGAAGAGGCGCGCCGGCTCTGGCAGGCGGTGGACCGACCCAACCTCATGGTCAAGGTGCCGGGTACGCCCGAGGGTGCCGTGGCCATCCGCAAGCTGATCGAAGAGGGGATCAACGTCAATGTGACCCTGCTGTTCGATCGCAACGCCTACATGGCGGTGGCGGAAGCCTATATCGCCGGTCTGGAAGCCCGCTTGCATCGCGGTGAAGACATCTCCCGTCTCGCCAGCGTGGCGAGCTTCTTCATCAGCCGGGTCGATGGCGTGCTGGACAAGCTGATCGACGAGCGCAAGGGCGAGGACGCCGAGCTGGGCGGGCTGCGTGGCAAGGTCGCCATCGCCAACGCCAAGCTGGCCTATCAGGACTACCAGCGGCTGGTCCAGTCGCCGCGCTGGAAGGTCCTGGAAGCCAAGGGCGCGCGCCCGCAGCGTCTGCTGTGGGCCTCCACCGGCTCCAAGGATCCGGCCTATCCCGATACCCTCTATGTCGACCAACTGATCGGGCCGGATACCGTCAACACCATGCCGCCGAAAACCATGGATGCCTTCCGTGACCATGGCACGGCGGCTCCCATGCTGAGCACCGACATCGAAGCCGCGCAGCGCGTGGTGGATGCGACGGCCCGTTTCGGGCTGGACCTGGATGGCGTGGCCAAGCGGCTGGTCAAGGACGGTGCCCGCCAGTTCGAGGACGCCGCCGATGCGCTGCTGGGCGCGGTCGGCCAGAAGCGCATCGATTTCCTGGGTGAGCGCCTGAATACCGCGGACTATCGCCTGCCCGATGCGCTGAATGAAGCGGTGGAAAAGCGTCTCGACGAGGCACGCCGTGAAGGCTGGTCCCGTAGGCTGTGGCAGGGCGATGCCTCGCTCTGGACCGGTCGCGACGAAGACCAGTGGGTCGGCTGGCTGGCCGCGGCCCAGGGCCGTCAGGCTGACCCCAAAGCCTTGGCAGCCCTGGCGGAAGCGGCCCGGCAAGAGGGCCTGGATACCGTGGTGCTGCTGGGCATGGGCGGTTCGAGCCTGGGTCCGGAGGTGCTGGCCAATACCCTGGGCACCGCGCCAGGCGGGCTCAAGCTCAAGGTGCTCGATTCCACCGATCCGGCGCAGATCGCCGCCCTGGAAGAGCAACTGGACCTGCACCGGACGCTGTTCCTGGTTTCGAGCAAATCCGGCTCGACCCTGGAGCCAGAAATCCTGCGCGCCTATTTCCACAAGGCCGTCGAGCAGGCCCTGGGTGCGGAAACAGCCCAGCGGCGCTTCGTCGCCATTACCGATCCCGGCTCCAAGCTCGAAGCCAGTGCCACGGCCGAGGGCTACCGGGCTATTTTCCAGGGCGATCCCCATATCGGTGGACGCTATTCGGTGCTGTCGGTATTCGGCATGGTGCCCCTGGCGCTGCTCGGCCATTCGGTGGCCGATTTCTTCCAGGTGACCCAGCCCATGGTGCTGGCCTGCAGCCCCAGTGCGCCGCCGGCCATCAATCCCGGCATCCGCCTGGGCGTGGTCCTGGGCGAGGCGGTGCGTGCCGGACGCGACAAGGTCACCCTGATCGCCTCGCCAGGTGTCGCCAGCCTGGGCGCCTGGCTGGAGCAGTTGCTCGCCGAGAGCACCGGCAAGCAGGGCAAGGGCATCATCCCGGTGGACCTGGAGCCGCTCGGTGAGCCAGCCGTCTATGGGGCGGATCGGGTGTTCGTCAGCCTGGTGCTGGCGGGCGAAGAAGACGCCGAGCGCGACCGTCGCCTGCAGGCCCTGGCCGCAGCCGGGCATCCGGTGGTGGACATCCGTCTCGCCCGCGCCGAACTGATCGGCCAGGAATTCTTCCGTTGGGAGGTGGCGACTGAGGTGGCCGGTGCCGTCATCGGCATCAATCCCTTCGATCAGCCCGACGTGGAAGCCAGCAAGATCAAGACCCGCGCCCTTACCGACGGCTACGAACGCGAAGGGCGTCTGGCCGGCGACGAACCGCTGCTGGAGGAGGGTACCCTGGCCCTGTTCGGCGATGCCGACCTGCAGGGGCAGGACACCGCCCGCGCGGCGATCAGGGCGCACCTGGCGCGCCTGCAGCCCGGCGATTACCTCGCCGTGCTGGCCTATCTCGAGCGCAATGCCGTGCATGAGGAGGCCTTGAGCGCCATGCGTGATAGCATTCGCGACAGCAAGCGCGTAGCGACCGTCGGCGGCTTCGGCCCCCGCTTTCTGCACTCCACCGGACAGGCCTACAAGGGCGGTCCGAACTCGGGTGTGTTCATCCAGATTACCGCCGATGCCCAGAACGACCTGGAGATTCCAGGGCGGAGTCTGAGCTTTGGTGTCGTCGAGGCCGCCCAGGCCAAGGGCGACCTCGAGGTGCTGGCCGAACGGGGACGGCGCTACCTGCGCGTGCATATCAAGGGCGGCGACATCGACGCCGGCCTGCAACAAATCGTCGAACTGGTCGAGGCGGCGGTCGCCTGACCTCAAGGAGTCATCAGCATGCAATTGGGAATCATCGGACTGGGCCGCATGGGCGGCAACATCGCACGGCGTTTGATGAAGCATGGGCATGAAGTCGCGGTCTATGACCGCAGTGCCGAAACCGTGGCCGGCCTCGGCAAGGAAGGCGCCGTCACCGCCGACAGCCTGGACGGTGTCATCGCCGCCCTGGCTCAGCCGCGGGCCATCTGGGTCATGCTGCCGGCCGGCGAGCCGACCGAGCAGACCATCGCCGAGCTGGCCGACCGCCTGGCTCCCGGCGACGTCATCATCGATGGTGGCAACACCTACTACAAGGACGACATCCGTCGCGCCAAGACCCTGGCCGAGAAGGGCATCGACTACGTCGACGTCGGCACCTCCGGTGGCGTCTGGGGCCTGGAGCGCGGCTACTGCATGATGATCGGCGGCAAGTCCGAAGCCGTCGAGCGCCTGGAGCCCATCTTCGAAGCCCTGGCCCCCGGTTATGGCAGCATCGAGCGTACCCGTGGCCGCAACGCCCCGGACGAGCGTGCCGAGCGCGGCTTCATCTTCACCGGTCCGGCCGGTTCCGGTCACTTCGTCAAGATGGTGCACAACGGCATCGAATACGGCCTGATGCAGGCCTATGCCGAAGGCTTCGACATCCTCAAGATGAAGAACAGCGACAAGCTGCCGGAAGACGAGCGCTTCGACCTGGACCTGGCCGACATCGCCGAAGTCTGGCGCCGTGGCAGCGTGGTGTCCTCCTGGCTGCTGGACCTGACCGCCCAGGCCCTGGCCAGCGACGTCGCCCTGGAGAAATTCTCCGGCTCCGTGGCCGACAGCGGCGAAGGTCGCTGGACCATCGAGGCGGCCATCGAGGAAGCGGTACCGGTCAACGTCCTGTCCGCCGCCCTCTATGCGCGTTTCCGCTCCCGCCAGCAAGCCACCTACGCCGACAAGCTGCTGTCGGCCATGCGCTTCGGCTTCGGCGGCCACGTCGAAATCCCGCAATAAAACCCCGGCCGTTCCCCTGTGGAGCGGCCACGGGCCGCGTCCCGGGGGACGGCATCAGCCGCCCTCGCGGATAAGGCCCTGTCATGACCGATTCTCCTGCCGTCACCCCCAGCACCGCCGCCCAGGAGCGCCGCTCCTGCACCAAGGCACCCACCGCACCGCCGGCCACGCTCTTTCTGTTCGGCGCCAATGGCGACCTGGTCAAGCGACTGCTGATCCCCTCGCTGTACAACCTCCTGCGTGACGGTCTGCTCGATGACCGCACCCAGATCATCGGCGTCGATCACAACCCCAACTCCGACGAAGGTTTCGCCGACCGGCTGGAAGCCTTCATCCGCGACCAGGCCGAAGCCAAGGGCAAGTCCCGGGACGAGGCGCTGGATGCCGATCTCTGGGGCCAGCTGCGCGGGCGCATCCGCTATCTGCAGGGCGACTTCCTCGAAGACGCCACCTACCAGGCGGTGGGCGAGCGCATCGCCCAGGCCGACACCGACAACGCCGTCTTCTACCTGGCCACCGCCGCGCGCTTCTTCGGCGACGTCGCCGAGCGCCTGGGCAAGGCCAAACTGCTGGAAGAGCGTGAAGACGCCTACCGCCGGCTGGTGGTGGAAAAGCCCTTTGGCGCCGACCTGGCCAGTGCCCAGGCGCTCAACCAGCGCCTGCTGGCGAACATGGAGGAAAAGCAGATCTATAGAATCGACCACTACCTGGGCAAGGAGACGGTGCAGAACATCCTGGTCAGCCGGTTCTCCAACGCCCTGTTCGAGTCGTTCTGGAACAACCACTACATCGACCATGTGCAGATCACCGCGGCCGAGACCGTGGGCGTGGAGTCGCGGGGCGATTTCTACGAGAAGACCGGTACCCTCAGGGACATGGTACCCAACCACCTGTTCCAGCTGCTGGCCATGGTCGCCATGGAGCCGCCGGCCTCCTTCAACGCCACCTCGGTGCGCGACGAGAAGGCCAAGGTGGTCGGCGCCATCCGTCCCCAGACCACCGAAGAGGCCCTGGCCAACTCGGTGCGTGGCCAGTACGCCGCCGGGACGATGAACGACAAGCCCGTCAAAGGCTATCGCGAGGAAGAGCGGGTCGATCCCGAGAGCCAGACCGAGACCTATGTGGCGCTCAAGCTGTTCGTCGACAACTGGCGCTGGGCCGGGGTGCCTTTCTACCTGCGCACTGGCAAGCGCCTGACCGCGCGTGATACCGAGATCGCCATCTGCTTCAAGCATGCGCCCTATGCCCAGTTCCGCGACACCAAGATCGACCGGATGCGGCCCAACTACCTGATCATCCAGATCCAGCCCGACGAAGGCATGTGGTTCGACTTCCATGCCAAGCGCCCGGGACCCCTGGTGGAACTGGAGAACATCCGCATGGGCTTCGCCTATAGCGATTTCTTCGAGATGCAGCCCTCCACCGGCTACGAAACCCTGATCTACGACTCCCTGATCGGCGACCAAACCCTGTTCCAGCGCGCCGACAACATCGAGAACGGCTGGCGCGCCGTGCAACCCTTCCTCGACGCCTGGCAACAGGGCGGCGCAGTGGAAAGCTACGCCGCGGGCAGTGCCGGTCCCGCCGGCGCCGATGAACTCCTGCAGAAGGACGGCCGCTCATGGCATCCGCTGACCTGATCCCCATCGACCTGCTGGTGTCGGATATCGACGGCACCCTGGTGCGTGACGACAAGAGCCTGAGCGAGGCGGTGATTGACGCCGTCAAGCGCCTGCAGGCGGCCGGCAAGGCCAT
The DNA here is from genome assembly GCF_003057735.2 of Pseudomonas sp. RIT411. Lineage (NCBI taxonomy): Bacteria > Pseudomonadati > Pseudomonadota > Gammaproteobacteria > Pseudomonadales > Pseudomonadaceae > Pseudomonas > Pseudomonas sp. RIT411. Next base: position 511,441 of record NZ_QBIZ02000001.1, on the reverse strand, counting down.
TACCCTGGTCAGCAGTCGCCCGCCGCGGGCGTTGCTGCCGCTGGTGCGGCAACTGGGCGTTGACCAGGCGGTAGCCGGTTTCAACGGCGGCAATCTGGTGGAAGCGGACGGCGCCCTGATCCGCGCCCACCGCCTGGCCGAGCAGGTGACGCGTCAGGTGCTGGAGCGCCTGGATCGCGAGGCCTTCGAAGTCTGGTTGTTCGCCGACGACCTCTGGCTGACCCGCGACGGGGAGGGGCCCTACGTCCCCCGCGAGACCCGGGCACTGGGCTATGGACCGACCGTGGTGGACTCCTTCGAACCCTACCTGGATCGCGTCGACAAGATCGTCGCCGCTGGCAGTGATCACGCCGGCCTGGAAGCCCTGGAGGGCGAACTGGGTGAGCGATTGGGGGAGGGCGCCACGGTGCTGCGCTCCCAGCTCTATTACCTGGACATCACTCATCCCAAGGCCAACAAGGGTGACGCCCTGATCGAACTGGCCCAGGCCGCGGGCGTACCCGTGGCGCGCACCGCGGCCATTGGCGATGGCAGCAACGACGTGCCCATGTTCCGCCAGGCGGGCCTGGCCATCGCCATGGGCCAGGCCGGGGCGGCGGTGCGCGAAGCAGCCGACCGGGTGACGGCCAGCAACCAGGAAGATGGCCTGGCCCAGGCCATCGATCAGTGGATCCTGGGGGCCTGATGGCTGGTTGGTGAGGTTGGGCTTCGCTGTGCTCAACCCAACCTGCTTGTCCTGTAGGTTGGGTTGAGACAGCTCCACCGTCGAAGCCCGACAGGTCTGAATTAGCTCCAGGTGGAAAAGGCTGCGCCGTTTTCCACGCTACGGCCTGATGGGTGATATTGGGCTTCGCTGTGCTCAACCCAACCTACAGGGTGCGTAGGTTGGGTTGCGGCGGCTCCATCGCCGAGGCCCGACAGGTCTGAATTAGCTTCAGGTGGAAAAGGCTGCGACGTTTTCCACGCTACGCGGTATCAGGCGGGCGCCCCCTCTCCCTCCGGGAGAGGGCCGGGGTGAGGGTAGCCCAAACCCCGCGCTACCCCTCCTTCTGCTCCCTAAATTCCCGCACATGCTCCACCAGTGCCCGCAGCTTGGGCGCCAGGTTGTGGCGGTTCGGATAGTAGAGGTAGAAGCCGGGAAAGGGCGGCAGATAGTCGTCCAGCACCCGCTCCAGTTCACCACGTGCCAGATAGGGCCGGAAGGTGTCCTCCATGCCAAAGGTGATGCCGCCGCCGGCCAGGGCGGTGCGCACCATCAGCAGCATGTCGTTGGTGGTGATCCGCGGCGAAACGGCCACGTCGAAGGCGCGGCCGTCCTCGCTGAATTCCCAGCGCCAGGGCGCCACTTCCGGAGCCGGACGCCAGCCGATGCAGCGGTGGTTCGCCAGGTCGCGCGGGTGCCGGGGCTGGCCATGGCGGGCGAAGTAGGTCGGGGTCGCCACGGCCACCTCGCGCTGCGCCCCGGTCACCGGGATGGCGATCATGTCCTGCTCGATCACCTCGCCCAGCCGCACGCCGGCATCGAAACCCCGCGCGACGATATCGAATTCCTCGTCGGTGACAGTGATGTCCAGGGTCACCTCCGGATAGGCCTCGACAAAGCTGGCCAGCAACGGCCCGTCGAGAAAGCGCTCGGCGATGGAGGTGACCGCGACCCGCAACAATCCGCGCGGAGGGCCGGCGTGACTGGCGTCTTCCAGGGCACCCAGCAGCCCGGCCAGGGGCCCGGCGACCTGTCGCTGCAGGCGTTCGCCCGCTTCGGTAAGACGCACGCTGCGGGTGGTGCGCTGGACCAGTGAACTGCCCAATTCGTCTTCCAGACGGCGAATGGCCTGGCTGACCGCCGAGCGACTGACGCCCAGGCGATCGGCCGCCACACGAAAATTCTCGGCCGTGGCCACCACGGTGAAGACCTTGAGCAGATTCAGATCGGTAGGCATTGGTAAGTCCAGCTAACCATGGCAGTCAGGGAAGGGGGAGTTATCACGACAATGGCCCCTCGCTAAGGTGGTGGCAAGCCTGTAAGGGCGCCGTGCCGACAGGGCAGGCAGCCGACGAGCAGATCGTCCGGGCAAACCATCCCATTTCGAGAGGAACACTCCATGGCTATCGACAAGGTCGTACTCATCACCGGCGCTTCCAGTGGCATAGGTGCGGGCATCGCGCGCGAACTGGGCGCGGCCGGCTGCAAGCTCCTGCTCGGTGCCCGCCGCAGTGAGCGGCTGGAAGCCCTGGCGGCCGAGATCAACGCTGCGGGCGGCGAGGCCGCCTGCCGCCGACTGGACGTCACCGACAGCGCCGACGTGGCCGCCTTCGCCCAGGCGGCGCGCGAACGCTGGGGCCGGGTGGACGTCATCGTCAACAACGCCGGCATCATGCCGCTGTCGCCCCTGGCCTCGCTCAAGACCGCAGAGTGGATGCAGATGGTCGACGTCAACATCAAGGGCGTGCTCAACGGCATCGCCGCGGTGCTGCCGGAATTCACCGCCCGCGGCGCCGGACATGTCATCAACCTGGGCTCCATCGGCGCCCTGTCGGTGGTGCCCACGGCGGCGGTCTATTGCGCCACCAAGCATGCGGTGCGGGCGATCTCCGAAGGCCTGCGCCAGGAACGTGACGATCTGCGGGTCACCTGCATCCATCCGGGCGTGGTGGAAAGCGAGCTGGCGTCCACCATCACCGATCCCGCCGCCCGGGCGATGATGGACAACTACCGCGCCATCGCCCTGCAACCCGATGCCATCGGCCGCGCGGTGCGCTACGCCATCGAGCAGCCGGACGACGTGGACGTCAACGAGATCGTCGTCCGTCCGACCCGCAGCGCCAACTAGACCGTTTCGGCCAGGGCTTCGAGAAAGCGCTCCAGCACCAGATTCGGTCGCCGACCCTTGCGGGTGACGGCGGCCAGGGTGGTGTCGAAATGGAAGCGTTCGGGATTGAGGGCGCGCAGTTGTCCTTGCACCACCCAGGGCTGGGCGACGTGGTCGGGCAGGTAGCCGATGTAGCAACCGGTGAGGATAAGGAAGGCCACGCCTTCGCGATCCGAGGCCCGCGCCGTGCAATTCAGCGCGGCATGGCGCTCGTGGCCGTCCTGGTTGAGCAGATGGTTGGGGCCGACCGCGTCCTGGGCGGCCAGGACGCTTTCGTCCAGCGCCACATCGGCCACCGCGAACAGTGGATGGGCCCGGCTGCAATAGAGCAGGGCGCGCTCTTCGTAGAGCGGCAGATAGTCCAGCCCGGCCAGGGCATTGATCAGCGGTAGCACGCCCAGGTGCAGATGGCCGTCGAGCACGCCGGTCTCGATCTCGCCGGGCAGGGTCATGCCGATGTTGACCACCACCCCCGGCGCGGCGCGCTTGAGCGCGGCCAGGGCATGGGTGATGCGCATGCGCGGCTGGGTCACCAGGTTGTTGATGATGCCCAGGTTCAGCTCGCCGCGCAGGTGCTGGTGCAGCTGGTTGACCTCGCTGCGAAAGCCTTCCAGGGCGGCGAACAGCGACTGGCTCGCCTTGAGCACCTCGCGGCCTTCGTCGGTCAGGGAAAAACCGGCGCGCCCGCGCTGGCAGAGGCGCATGCCCAGGCGTTTTTCCAGATCGTTCATGTGCAGGCTGATGGCCGAGCGGGTGATGCCCAGCCGGCCTTCGGCCGCGGTGAAGCTGCCGCATTCCACCACGGTCTTGAACAGTCGCAGCAGGCGGATCTCGAAATCGCCGACCTGGGCGAGCAGGGCCTTGCGCGTCGTCTTCATGGCTGCCACCGCAAATGCGGGACAGCATAAGGCGCCGTCGGGAGCGGCGCCAGCGACCGGCTTCAGGCGCCGATCAGCACCCGGCTGCGCTGCTGGGTGACCTGCTTGACCACCCAGACCGCGGCGATGCAGCAGAGCAGGGTGATCAGCGTCAGGCACAGGCGGGTCCCCAGGTACTGGGCGAAATTCTGCTCACCCAGCAGGCGCCCCAGCACCCGGTAGGCGCCAGCCAGGTAGCCGTGCAGGAAGTAGATGGCGAAGCTGTAGGCGCCGAGCAGGGCCATGCCCTTGGCCAGGCGGCTGTCGGCACGTTCCGGTGTCTTGACCCGCTGGCTGAAGACGGCGAACAGCAGCAGGCACAGCACCAGTTTCTGCAGGCCGTAGAAGGCGCTGTCCAGCACCGCTGCGCCACTCAGCAGCACCAGGGCCGCCAGCAGCCAGTAGCGCGCCTGGGGTCGTTGCAGGCGCTCGCGTTGTTCGCAGGCCAGCATGCCGCAGAGGTAGATTGGCAGGAAATGCAGCGCCGCCAGCAGCGGATCGGCATCGTTGGCCGGACGGTCGGACACTAGGAAATACAGCAGGCCGACCATGGTCGCTGCCGGCAGCAGGCCACGCTTGACGATCCATTCGAGGACCGGCGCGAGCAGGAAGATCAAGGTCAGTGCCGGAATGAACCACAGCGGACCGAGGTGGGCGCCGGTGGCCAGCAGCAGGGCGGTCTGGGCGAAGGGCGGCCAGTCATGAAAGGCGTTCATGTCGATCCATTCGTGTTCCTGCTTGAGTCCGGAGACATAGAGCAGCACGGCGGGGATCGAGATCAGCAGGTAGGGCAGGATGACGTTCTGCAGCTTCTTGCCCAGGTAGACCTGGTAGCTGTATTTGCCGAGGTTGTAGCGAAAGAAGAAGCCGGACAGGGTGACGAAGATGCAGGTGGTTTCCAGCGACAGCAGATTCAGGGCGATCTGCTGGTGTTCGGTGGTCTGGTAGCTGCCCACGGTCATGTGGTGGAAAACGATGAGAACGGCCGCCAGGCCGCGGATCCAGTTGAGCTGAATCAGCATGGGAGAGGTTTCCTTGGGGAATAGGTAAACCACGCGCTCTGCCTCGGGAGAGGGGCACGGGTTAGCGAAAGCGGAAGATTGAATGCGCGGTAGAGACGGCGGACAGGCTACCGCGCCCGGCAGGACTACGCGCCGGGAAAAGAGGTGAGGCAAGGGGGCCTCTGCGCCACGGGACTACGGTGGCAGGCGGCCAGCTTAAATTGTTTCAGGCAAGTCACTGATTACTAATCAATTTTCTTGGTTTCAAGATGTTTCGGCGGTGCAGAGTTGGCACGGATGATCGCCTCTGGAAAGGGGGTTTCATCCATTCCAGTATCCGATCAATGAGAGACGTTTTCCCCTGCAAGAAAGTCTCGATTGGTTGAGCACTCTCGCCAATAGGGTGAGTTTCAAGATATCCAAGCGTGAGAAAAAAACCCTTTAACTCACGCAAAACCGGGCGCACTCTGCAGACTCGACTTCACCGCCCGAGACCCCGTCATGAACCAGCCGCTGACCGTTTCCCCTCCTGTCGCCGCCCAGCTCAATCTGCGCGCCCACTGGATGCCCTTCACCGCCAATCGCGCCTTCCAGAAGGATCCGCGCATCGTGGTGGCCGCCGAGGGCAGCTGGCTGACGGACGATCAGGGCCGACGCATCTATGACAGTCTCTCCGGCCTCTGGACCTGCGGCGCCGGTCACTCGCGCAAGGAGATCCAGGAGGCCGTGGCACGGCAGCTGGGCACCCTCGACTATTCGCCGGGCTTCCAGTACGGCCATCCGCTGTCCTTCCAACTGGCCGAGAAGATGGCCGAACTGACTCCGGCCGGTCTCGATCATGTCTTCTTCACCGGTTCGGGCTCCGAGAGCGCTGATACCTCGGTCAAGCTGGCCCGCGCCTACTGGCGCATCAAGGGCCAGCCGGCCAAGACCAAGCTGATCGGCCGGGCCCGCGGTTATCACGGCGTCAACATCGCCGGCACCAGCCTGGGTGGCATCGGCGGCAACCGGAAGCTGTATGGCTCCTTCATGGACGTCGACCACCTGCCGCACACCCTGCAGCCCGGCATGGCCTTCACCAGGGGCATGGCCGAGACCGGTGGCGTGGAGCTGGCCAACGAGCTGCTCAAGCTGATCGAGCTGCACGATGCCTCCAACATCGCCGCCGTCATCGTCGAGCCCATGTCCGGCTCGGCCGGGGTGATCGTGCCGCCGGAGGGCTATCTGCAGCGCCTGCGCGAGATCTGCACCCAGCACGACATCCTGCTGATCTTTGACGAGGTCATCACCGCCTTTGGTCGCATGGGCCGCCACACCGGCGCCGAATTCTTCGGCGTGACGCCGGACCTCATGAACGTGGCCAAGCAGGTCACCAACGGCGCCGTGCCCCTGGGCGCGGTGATCGCCAGCAGCGCCATCTACGACACCTTCATGAACCAGGCCACGCCCGAACACATGGTGGAATTCCCCCATGGCTACACCTACTCGGCCCATCCGGTGGCCTGCGCCGCCGGCCTGGCCGCGCTGGAGCTGATGGAGCGGGAGAACCTGGTGCAACAGGCCGCCGAGCTGGCGCCCAAGTTCGAAGCTTCGCTGCATGGCCTCAAGGGCGCCAAGCACGTGGTGGACATCCGCAACTGCGGCCTGGCTGGCGCCCTGCAACTCGCCCCGCGCGATGGCGATGCGGTGATCCGCCCGTTCGAGGCCGGCATCGCCCTGTGGAAGGCCGGTTTCTATGTCCGCTTCGGCGGCGACACCCTGCAATTCGGGCCCACCTTCAACGCCAAGATCGAGGACCTGGACCGCGTCTTCGCCGCCGTCGGTGACGTCCTCAATCGCCTCGACTGATCCCCTTTCCGGCGCTCCCGCCGCGGAGCGCCCACCTCTTGTACAAGGAGTCCCTCATGAGCCTCAAGCATCTCATCGGCGGCCAACTGGTCGACGGCGGCAGCCGCCGCGCACCGGTCTACAACCCCTCCACCGGCGCGGTGATCCGCGAAGTGCCCCTGGCCGATGCCGCTACCCTGCAACAGGCCATCGATGCCGCCCAGGCCGCCTTTCCGGCCTGGCGCAACACCCCGCCGGCCAAGCGTGCCCAGGTGCTGTTCCGCTTCAAGCAACTGCTGGAAAGCAACGAAGAGCGCCTGGTGCAGCTGATCAGCGAAGAGCACGGCAAGACCCTGGAAGACGCCGCCGGCGAATTGCGCCGTGGCATCGAGAACGTCGAATACGCCACCGCCGCGCCCGAATTGCTCAAGGGCGAATACAACCGCAATGCCGGTCCGAGCATCGACACCTGGTCCGACTTCCAGCCCCTGGGCGTGGTGGCCGGCATCACCCCCTTCAACTTCCCGGCCATGGTGCCGCTGTGGATGTATCCGCTGGCCATCGCCTGCGGCAACACCTTCATCCTGAAGCCCAGCGAGCGCGATCCCAGCTCCACCCTGGCCATCGCCCAGCTGTTCGAGGAAGCGGGTCTGCCCAAGGGCGTGCTCAACGTGGTGCATGGCGACAAGGAAGCCGTGGACGGCCTGATCGACGCCCCCGAGGTCAAGGCGCTGAGCTTTGTCGGCTCCACCCCCATCGCCGAATACATCTATGCCCGCGGCACCGCCAAGGGCAAGCGCGTCCAGGCGCTGGGCGGCGCCAAGAACCATGCGGTGGTCATGCCGGACGCCGACCTCGGCAACACCGTCAATGCGCTGATGGGCGCCGCCTACGGCTCCTGCGGCGAACGCTGCATGGCCATCTCGGTGGCGGTCTGTGTCGGTGACCAGGTCGCCGATGCCCTGATCGCCCGGCTGGTGCCGGAGATCGAAAAGCTCAAGGTCGGCCCGGGCACCCAGTGCGGCCTGGACATGGGGCCGCTGGTCACCGGCGCGCACCTGGACAAGGTCACCGGCTATGTCGTCGACGGCGTCGCCGCGGGCGCCAAGCTGGTAGTGGACGGCCGCAGCCTCAAGGTCGCCGACCATGAAGACGGCTTCTTCCTCGGCGGCTGCCTGTTCGATCAGGTCACCCCGGAGATGCGCATCTACAAGGAAGAGATCTTTGGCCCGGTGCTCTGCGTGGTGCGGGTCAAGAGCCTTGCAGAGGGCATCGCCCTGATCAACGCCCACGAATACGGCAACGGCACCTGCATCTTCACCCGCGACGGCGAAGCGGCACGGCTGTTCGCCGATCAGATCGAAGTGGGCATGGTCGGCATCAACGTACCCCTGCCGGTACCGGTGGCCTATCACAGCTTCGGCGGCTGGAAACGCTCGCTGTTCGGCGACCTCCACGCCTACGGCCCCGACGGCGTGCGCTTCTACACCCGTCGCAAGACCATCACCCAGCGCTGGCCGCAGCGCGAGGCCCAGGAGGCTTCGCAATTCGCCTTTCCCAGCAACGGCTGACCGCTAGAAAAGCCCATTCCTTGGCCTGCCGCACAGCAGGCCGGCCAGGGAAGGCTTTACCCTTCGGCTGCCCCCAGCCGCCGAAGTCCCCATGTCTGCCACCCCCTTCACAGCCGTCGCCCGTCTCGGGTGTGTGATTGGCCTGCTGCTCGCGAGCCTGGCCGGTTGCACCAGTCAGTCCGCCCAGGACATCGCCCGGCAATTCGGCAAGACCCGCCCCAGCGAATTCCTGCAGACCAGCTCCGACCGCATGGCCACCCTCGCCATGCAGGCCAATCTGCAGAGCCTCTATCTGCTGATGAACAAGCTCTATCTGCGCAATCCGGCCGAATGGAAAAAGACCGGGCTGCCCGATGCGGCCAGTGCCGAGCGCGAAATCCGTATGGCCATCGAGCAACGGCGCAGCCTGCCGGCGCTGGACGGACGCAAGGACGTGGCGGCCCTGAGCTACGTGCTGGGTGATGACTACCGCGGTGATCGCGTCGGCGCCTTCATCTATGCCATCGGCAGCATGATCATCGCCGCCCACGGCAATCGCACCGAGTTCTACATCACCGACGTGGTGGATGCGCGCTTCGTCAACAACGCCGCGCGCAACATCGAGAAGGCCACCTGGCTGCTCGGCCAGCGCAAGAACGCCGCGGGCGAACCCCTGCTGTTCGCCAACGAGATCTCGGAGGAGGGCAGCAACCTCAGCTTCGCCACCGAATTCGGCAAGATCGTCGCCCGCCTGGATCTGCTCGCCCAGTTGCTGGACGAGCGCTATCGGCGCATCGGCGTCAACTACGCCCAAAGTCTGCTGTTCATCAATTTCCTGCCGGTGCAGTAGCGCCTTCGACCACGCGTCCCCTAGAGTCGAGAGTGGAGCGCGCCGCCGCCAGCGGCACGGCGCAGCATCCGGCAGCGCCCTGAGCGGGCGAGCGGGCCTTACAGCGGCTTGGTCAGTTCCTTGGCGCGGTCGTAGGCCTTGGAGAAGCCCTTGAGCGACAGGCTTTCGCTGGCGGTCTCGCCATTGGCGACCGGGGTGGTCACGGTCAGGCGACCGCCGCGCTGCAGCTGCTTGAAGACGTCACCGACGAATTCCACCGGCACCACGCAGCCCTGGGGGATGCAGGTGTGGAAGGGCCGATTCTCCAGGCTGCGCTTGTCGATCTGCAGCGAGATCGGCTTGGTCACCGCCACGCCGAAGGGCAGCACCAGAATGCCGTCCACGCCTTCCCGATTGGGACGCAGCTCGGTGACCAGCATGCGCTGACCCTTGGCGCTGTCCTTCTGCTGGGTGATGGCGCACAGCTGCACGGAACGGTCCGCGTTGCGGGCGATGCGGCAGATCACCTGCCAGTCGCCATACTTCTCCGTGACCGACGGCTGGGGTTCCTGGGCGTTGTTGGGCGCGGACTGGGCGAAGGCCTGGCCGGCGAGCAGCAGGGGCGCGAGGAACAGGGCCGGGCGGAGGAAGCGCTGAGACATGGAGAGTCCTTGGCAGGAAAAAAAGAGCCTCAAGGGTAGGGCATCGCTCCGCCAGGGAACACCCCGGCACGACGATCAGACCTTTTTGACGAACTCAGATTTGAGCTTCATCGCACCTATGCCATCGATCTTGCAGTCGATGTCGTGGTCGCCGTCGACCAGGCGGATGTTCTTGACCTTGGTGCCGACCTTGACCACCAGCGACGAGCCCTTGACCTTGAGGTCCTTGATCACGCTGACGGTATCGCCGTCCTGCAGAGTATTGCCGACCGCATCGCGGATCACCTTGGCCTCGTCCGCGGCGCCGGCGTCGCCGGGCGTCCATTCATGGGCGCATTCCGGGCAGATCAGCTGGTCGCCGTCGGCGTAGGTGTATTCGGAAGCGCAGCGGGGGCAGGGCGGCAAAGCGGTCATGGTGTGAGCACCTGGCTGGAAAAGCCGCGCATTGTATAGGGTTTTAGGCGCGTCCGGGTGGACTCGATCCCCCTGGGCCTAGGCGGCCAGCTGTACCTCGACCACGGTGCCGTTGTCGTTGCGGTAGCGGGCCTCGCCGCCGAGTTGTTCGGCCAGGCTGTTGATGATCTTGAAGCCCAGGCGCTGGCTGGTACGCGGATTGAACTGCTGCGGCATGCCGCGGCCGTTGTCGGCGATACGCAACAGCAGCTGCTGATCGTCGCCGCGCTGCAGGCTGATGCTGATGAGGCCGCGCTGGCTGGCGTCGAAGGCGTGCTTGAGGGAGTTGGTCACCACCTCGGCCACCAGCATCGACAGGGTGGTCAGGCGGGGCAGGTCGAAATTGAGCGGTTCGGCGGTGATGGCGCAGGAGACGTTGGCCTGTCCCGCGGCGGCCAGCAGATCGCTGGTCAGCAGCTGCAGGTGGTGGGCCACCGGCTGATCGGCATCGGCGGGATCGTGCAGGCGCCGGTGGATACGCGAAATGCTCTCCAGTCGCGAGCGGGCCTCTTCCAGGGCCTGGGACGCCTGGCTGTCGCCGGGCAACTTGAGTTGCTGCAGCATGAGCAGCGAGGCGATGAACTGGATGTTGTTGGCGACCCGGTGCTGCAACTCCTGGAACATCGTGGTCTGGACGTTGTAGAGGTCGCGGATCACCTGCTGCTCGGCGCGCAGCCGGGCGCTGGCCGTGTGCATGTAATGGATCAGCACGATGTCGACGCTGACGATGACCACATAGAAGGCCAGCGCCAGGGCGCCCTGGGGACCGACGACGAAGGTCCAGCCCGGCGGGATGAAGAAGTACCAGGCGGCCAGGCCGGACAGCACGGCGCACAGGGTACCGGCGCCGCTGCCGCAGAAGAAGGCGGTCAGGATGACGGCGGGAAAGAAGGTCAGGTAGGGAAAGCCCTGCAGCAGGACGTCCACCAGGGCGAAGCGTGCCGCCAGGGCCAGGCCGAACGCCAGCAGCGCGAGGCTGTAGGCCAATGCCGGGCGAGTGCGGATCCTGCTGCTGAGATCGCTGATCCAATGACGACGAGACGACGGATCCAAAGCTCTGACCTGCGGAGTAGACGGCGGCGGCGCCAGCTTAACGCAAAGCCGTCTCGCTTGGGGGGTACGACAGGCCCAAAGGTGGCTCTGCCCAGCCCGACGGCGGCCTCCTGTACAAGACTTGCACCGGCATGGCTGGAATTGCCGGCAACGCGCCTTTCGCGGCGTATTTTCTTGTACAGGCTTTCCCTTGGTCGTACAGGGCAGGACGGCAACGAAACGCTATGGTCGAACGATTGCGTCTAAACCATCACAGGATCCGCTCATGAATCGCCAGCGCGTATTGGTCGCCGAAGATGAGCCTGTCCTGCTCGATCTGCTGCAGGAATTGTTCGAGAGCTGGGGTTATCAGGTGCATGCCTTCGGCAGCGCCGACGCCGCCTGTGCCTTTCTGCAAGACGAGCAGCCGCAGCTGGATCTGCTCTTCACCGATGTGCGCATGCCGGGAATCCTGAGCGGCGTCGACTTGGCGCTGCAGGCGCGAGGACGGCAGGCCAATCTGCCCATCGTCATCACCTCGGGTTATTGCGACGACAATCCCGCCCGCGCGGCACGGGTGACCTTTTTGCCCAAGCCCTGGGATCTGGAGGCGTTGCACCGCAGTTGCCCTACGCCCGGGGCCCAGGTGAATCTCGTCTAGGCAGTCGTCAGCGTTGTGGCGTCGAGTGAATCGCAGCCATGAAAAAAGCCCGTAGCGGTTGCCCGCTACGGGCTTTTCAGATTTTGGCTCCGCGACCTGGACTCGAACCAGGGACCCAATGATTAACAGTCATTTGCTCTACCGACTGAGCTATCGCGGAACAACGGAGCGTATCTTACTGATAGATAACGGGAAGTCAAGCCTCGGCGACACCGGAAAACGGCGCCGCCAAAGCGGCTGCCTTAGCCCTGCAGCACCGCGGCGATGGCCTGGATGGTCGGGGGCAGATTGCGCTCGTTCAGCGCTGCCACGCAGATGCGTCCGGTGCTGACCGCATAGATGCCGAATTCGCTCTTCAGCCGCTCGACCTGCTCGGCGGTGAGGCCGGAGTAGGAGAACATGCCGCGCTGGGCGTTCACGAAGGCAAAGTCGCGATTGGCGCCAGCGGCGGCCAGGCCTTCCACCAGGGCGTTGCGCATGCTGCGGATGCGCTGGCGCATCTCGCCCAGCTCGGCTTCCCAGAGGGCGCGCAGCTCGGGATTGCTCAGCACCGTGGCGACGATGGTGGCGCCATGGGTCGGCGGGTTGGAATAGTTGGTGCGGATCACGCGCTTGACCTGGGACAGCACCCGGGCGCTTTCCTCGCGGCTCTCGCTGACCAGGGTCAGGGCGCCTACCCGCTCGCCGTACAGCGAGAAGGACTTGGAGAAGGAGCTGGAGACCAGGAAGGTCAGGCCGGAGTCGGCGAACAGGCGCACGGCCTGGGCGTCTTCCTCGATGCCGTCGCCAAAGCCCTGGTAGGCGATGTCGAGGAAGGGCACCAGGTTGCGCGCCTTGACCACGTCCAGCACCGCCTGCCAGTCGGCCGGCTGCAGATCGACGCCGGTGGGGTTGTGGCAGCAGGCGTGCAGCACCACCACCGAGCGCTCCGGCAAGGCCTGGAGATCGGCCAGGAAGCCTTCGCGATTCAGGCCGTTGCTGGCCGCGTCGTAGTAACGATAGTTCTGCACGGGGAAGCCGGCGCTTTCGAACAGCGCACGGTGGTTTTCCCAGCTCGGGTCGCTGATGGCGACCACGGCGTCCGGCAGCAGCCGCTTGAGGAAGTCGGCGCCGATCTTCAACGCGCCGGTGCCACCGACGGCCTGGACCGTGATGGCTCGGCCGTCGCGGACCAGGCTCGACTCGGCACCGAACAGCAGGTGCTGCACGGCCTGGTCATAGGCGGCGATCCCCTCGATGGGCAGGTAGCCACGCGGCGCCTGGGCGGCCACGCGCTGCTTCTCGGCCTCGGCCACGGCGCGCAGCAGCGGGATGCGGCCCTGCTCGTCGTAGTAGACCCCCACGCCCAGATTGACCTTGTGCGGACGGGCATCGGCGTTATAGGCCTCGTTCAGGCCAAGGATGGGGTCACGGGGTGCCATTTCGACGGCGGAGAACAAACTCATGGGGCAGCGGCTCGAATGAGGGGTGAAGGGAAGGGCGGAACGCTCGGGAAGCGGAAGTATAGCCCCCTGCAGTCGCCATCGCGACCCGACCTCCGTCGGAGTTTTCCTGACGTGCGGCGACGCGGGCAGATTGCAAAAGGGCGCTGGCGACCTCATCTGGGTGTTTCCAGTCCTTTCCTCGTCCGCATCGCTCCGGCCCCCGGTCGGCGCGCTGTCGTCCGTGCATTTTCGCGCTATTGAGGCAGCCATGTCCGCATTCCAGCTCTCCACCCGCTACACCCCGGCCGGCGACCAGCCCGAAGCCATTCGCCAGATGGTGGAAGGCCTGGAGGCAGGTCTGTCGCACCAGACCCTGCTCGGCGTGACCGGCTCCGGCAAGACCTTCAGCATCGCCAACGTCATCGCCCAGGTACAGCGCCCGACCATGGTGCTGGCGCCGAACAAGACCCTGGCCGCCCAGCTCTATGGCGAATTCAAGGCCTTCTTCCCGAACAACTCGGTGGAATACTTCGTCTCCTACTACGACTACTACCAGCCGGAAGCCTATGTGCCCTCGTCGGACACCTTCATCGAGAAGGATTCGTCCATCAACGACCACATCGAGCAGATGCGCCTGTCCGCCACCAAGGCGCTGCTGGAGCGCAAGGACGCCATCATCGTCGCCTCGGTGTCCTCCATCTATGGCCTGGGCAGTCCCGAGGCCTACCTGAAGATGGTGCTGCACCTGGACCGCGGTGACCGCATCGACCAGCGCACCATCCTGCGCCGGCTGGCCGAGCTGCAATACAGTCGCAACGACATGGAATTCGCCCGCGCCACCTTCCGGGTGCGCGGCGACGTCATCGACATCTTCCCGGCGGAATCCGACCTGGAAGCCGTGCGCGTCGAGTTGTTCGACGACGAGGTGGAAAGCCTGTCGGCCTTCGATCCCCTGACCGGCGAGGTGATCCGCAAGCTGCCGCGCTTCACCTTCTATCCCAAGACCCACTACGCCACGCCGCGCGAGACCCTGCTGGGCGCCATCGAGAACATCAAGCTGGAACTGGCCGATCGCCTGGAATGGCTGCGCGGCCAGAATCGTCTGCTCGAGGCTCAACGGCTGGAACAGCGCACCCGCTTCGACCTGGAGATGATCCTCGAACTGGGCTACTGCAACGGCATCGAGAACTACAGTCGCTATCTGTCGGGCCGTGGTCCGGGCGAGCCGCCACCCACCCTCTACGACTATCTCCCGAGCAACGCCCTGCTGGTGATCGACGAATCCCACGTCACCGTTCCGCAGATCGGCGCCATGTTCAAGGGCGACCGCTCGCGCAAGGAAACCCTCGTGGAATACGGCTTCCGCCTACCCTCGGCGCTGGACAACCGGCCACTGAAGTTCGAGGAATGGGAAGCCGGCGCGCCCCAGACCATCTTTGTCTCGGCGACCCCGGGGCCCTATGAGGAAGAGCACGCCGGGCGCGTGGTCGAGCAGGTGGTACGACCCACCGGCCTGGTCGATCCGGTGATCGAGATCCGCCCGGCCACTACCCAGGTGGACGACCTGCTCTCCGAGATCCGCCTGCGGGTGGCCCAGGAAGAGCGGGTACTCTGCACGACCCTGACCAAGCGCATGGCCGAGGACCTCACCGACTACCTGGCCGACCACGACGTGCGGGTGCGCTATCTGCACTCGGACATCGACACCGTGGAGCGGGTGGAGATCATCCGCGATTTGCGCCTGGGCACCTTCGACGTCCTGGTGGGCATCAACCTCCTGCGCGAAGGTCTGGACATGCCCGAGGTCTCCCTGGTGGCGGTACTCGACGCCGACAAGGAAGGCTTCCTGCGCTCCGAGCGCTCCTTGATCCAGACCATCGGCCGGGCGGCGCGCAACCTCAACGGCAAGGCCATCCTCTACGCCGACAGCATCACCGGCTCCATGCAGCGTGCCATCGACGAGACCGAGCGCCGCCGTAACAAGCAGCTGGCCTTCAACGAAGAACACGGCATCGTGCCACAGGGCATCAAGAAGGACATCCGCGACATCATGGAAGGCGCCGCGGCCCCGGGTGCCAAGGGCAAGCGGCGGGTGGCCAAGGCGGCCGAGGACAAGGGCGAATATGCCGCCGAACTGCGTTCGCCCAGCGAGATCGGCAAGCGTATCCGCCAGCTCGAAGAGAAGATGCTGCAACTGGCGCGCGATCTGCAGTTCGAGTCCGCCGCCCAGCTGCGCGACGAGATCCAGGCCCTGCGCGAGCGCCTGGTCCAGGTCTGAACCCGCTCCAACTGGCAGCGCCAGGGCTGGCGCTGCTACCATTCCGCCTTTGTCCCTTCGCGTTTCTCGAGAAAGCCGATGACCACCGTTCGCACGCGCATCGCGCCGTCGCCCACTGGCGACCCGCATGTCGGTACCGCCTATATCGCCCTGTTCAACCTCTGCTTCGCCCGTCAGCACGGCGGTCAGTTCATCCTGCGCATTGAGGATACCGACCAGGTCCGCTCGACCCGCGAATCCGAACAGCAGATTTACGACGCCCTGCGCTGGCTGGGCATCGAGTGGGACGAGGGCCCGGACGTCGGTGGCCCCCATGGTCCCTATCGGCAGAGCGAACGCGGCGAGATCTACTGGAAATACGCCCGGGAGCTGGTGGAGAAGGGCCATGCCTTCTACTGCTTCGCCACGCCCGAAGAGCTCGACCAGATGCGTGCCGAACAGCAGGCGCGCGGCGAGACCCCCCGCTACGACGGTCGCGGCCTGCGCCTGACCCCGGAAGAGGTGCAGCAGCGCCTGGACGCCGGTCAGCCCTATGTGATCCGCATGAAGGTGCCGGAGGAGGGTGTCTGCGTCGTCCCCGACTTGCTGCGCGGCGATGTCGAGATCCCCTGGGATCGCATGGACATGCAGGTGCTGATGAAGGCCGACGGCCTGCCCACCTACTTCCTCGCCAACGTGGTCGACGACCACCTGATGGGCATCACCCACGTCCTGCGTGGCGAAGAGTGGCTGCCCTCGGCGCCCAAGCTGATCAAGCTCTATGAATACTTCGGCTGGGAGCAGCCGCAGCTGTGCTACATGCCGCTGCTGCGCAACCCGGACAAGAGCAAGCTCTCCAAGCGCAAGAATCCCACCTCGGTGACCTTCTATCAGCGCATGGGCTACCTGCCCGAAGCCATGCTCAACTACCTCGGCCGCATGGGCTGGTCCATGCCGGACGAGCGCGAGAAATTCACCCTGGACGAGATGGTCGAGCACTTCGACCTCCAGCGCGTCTCCCTGGGCGGTCCGATCTTCGACGTCGAGAAGCTCTCCTGGCTCAACGGTCAGTGGCTGCGCGAGCTGAGCCCCGAGCGCTTCGCCGCCGAGGTGCAGCAGTGGGCGCTCAATCCCGAATACCTGCTCAAGATCGCCCCGCTGGTGCAACAGCGGGTCGAGATCTTCAGCCAGATCGTCCCGCTGGCCGGCTTCTTCTTCAGCGGCGCCCTGAATCTGGATCCGGCGCTGTTCCAGCACAAGAAGCTGTCCGCCGACCAGGTCCGCCTGGTCATGCAGCTGCTGCTGTGGAAGCTCGAAGCCCTGCGCCAGTGGGACAAGGAGCGCATCACCGCGGTGATTCAGGCGGTCGCCGAGCACCAGCAGCTCAAGCTGCGGGACGTCATGCCGCTGCTGTTCGCCGCCATCACTGGCCGGGCCAGTTCGGTCTCGGTGCTCGACGCCATGGAAATCCTCGGGCCGGACCTCACCCGCTTCCGCCTGCGCCAGGCGGTCGAGTTGCTGGGTGCGCCCTCCAAGAAGGAAACCAAGGAGTGGGAGAAGCTGTTGGCCGAACTCGGCTGATCGCCTTCCGGCCGGCCCCAGCGTCGGGGTCGGCTTCCTCTAGCGCCAGGATGGCCCCATGACCTCCGTGACTCCCCAGCGGCACAATCTGCTCGAAGACGTGCTGGCCTTGCTCAGCGCGACCCTGATGATCGCCCTGGCGGTCAATCTCTATCGCCACGCGGGCCTGCTCACCGGCGGTACCGCGGGCCTGGCCTTTCTCGCCCAGTACGGCACGCGCCTCTCCTTCGGGCAGGCGTTCTTTCTCATCAATCTGCCGTTCTACTGGCTGGCCGTGCGGCGCATGGGCTGGGCCTTTACCTTGCGGACCCTGGCGGCCGTGACCCTGGTGTCGCTGCTCACCGAGCTGACCCCGCACTTCGTGGCCTTCAATGCCCTGCAACCCCTCTATGCCGCCGTGATGGGCGGCGTACTGATGGGCGTGGGGCTGCTGATCCTCTTCCGCCACCAGGCCAGCCTCGGCGGCATCAACATCGCCGTGCTCTATCTGCAGCAGCGCTATGGCTGGCGGGCGGGCAAGGTGCAGATGGGCATCGATTGCCTGATCGTCCTGCTGGCGCTGTGGGTCGTCGAGCCAGGTGCCATCCTCGTCTCCATCCTGGGCGCCGTGATCCTCAATCTGACCCTGGCGATCAACCATCGGCCGGGGCGTTACAGCGCCATCAGCTAGGGGCTTTCCGTCGCGCAGGCGCAACTTCGATTGGTCCGCGACCCGCCTTGGCTTTAAGATGGCGCCCATTTTCGGCGGCCCAGCCGTCGTCATCGCAAGTTGAAGAGGTCTCCATGAGCTGCGATTTCCTGGCACAAGCCCTTCCCGGCGTACAGAAACTCTCGCCCTACGTGCCCGGCAAGCCCGTCGATGAACTGGCCCGCGAACTGGGCCTGGCGCCCGCCAGCATCGTCAAGCTCGCCAGCAACGAGAATCCCCTCGGCCCCAGTGCTAAGGCGCTAGAGGCCATCCGCGCCGAACTGGCCGAGCTGACCCGCTATCCCGATGGCGGCGGCTTCGACCTCAAGCAGGCCCTGAGCCAGAGGTTCGGCGTGTCCGCCAACGGCATCACCCTGGGCAACGGCTCCAACGACATCCTCGAGCTGGTCGCCCGTGCCTACCTGGCGCCCGGCTACAACGCCGTGTTCAGCGAGTATGCCTTCGCCGTCTATCCGCTGGTGACCCTGGCGATCGGTGCCGAAGGCCGTAGCGTCCCGGCCAAGGACTATGGGCATGACCTCGAGGCCATGCTCGCTGCCATCGATGCCGACACCCGGGTGGTCTTTGTCGCCAATCCCAACAACCCCACGGGTACCTGGTTCGACAGCGAGGCCCTGGCACGCTTCCTCGCCCGCGTCCCCGAGCATGTCTTGGTGGTGCTGGACGAGGCCTACATCGAATACGCCGAAGGCGACGAGTTGCCGGACGGCCTGGCGTTCCTGGCCCAGTACCCCAACCTCATCGTCTCGCGGACCTTTTCCAAGGCCTATGGCCTGGCCGCCCTGCGCGTCGGCTATGCCTTCTCCTCGCCGACCGTGGCCGATGTCCTCAACCGGGTGCGCCAGCCGTTCAATGTCAACAGCCTGGCCCAGGCCGCGGCCTGTGCGGCCCTGGCCGACAGCGACTACCTGGCCCGCAGCCGGGCGCTCAACGATGCCGGCATGGCCCAGCTGGAAGCCGGTTTCCGCGATCTCGACCTCAAGTGGATTCCCTCCCGTGGCAATTTCATCGCCGTGGACCTGGGACGCGACGCTGCGCCGATCAATCAGGGGCTGCTGCAGGAGGGCGTCATCGTGCGGCCCGTCGCCGGCTATGGCATGCCCACCTTCCTGCGCGTCTCCATCGGCACCGAAGCGGAAAATGCCCGTTTCCTGGCGGCGCTGAGCAAGGTCCTGGGTCGTGGCTGAAGTGGCCACCCCCCTGATCAAACGTCTCGTCGTTGTCGGCCTGGGCCTGATCGGCGGCTCCTTCGCCAAGGGCGCCCGCGCCAGCGGTCTCTGCCGTGAGGTGGTCGGGGTCGATCGCGATCCGGAGACCCGCCGGCTGGCGGTCGAGCTGGGCGTCGTCGACCGCTGCGTCGCCGAGCTGGCCGATGCCTGCCCGGGTGCCGACGTCATCCAGCTTGCCGTGCCGATTCTCGCCATGGAGCGGGTGCTGGCCGAGCTTGCGGCCCTGCCGCTGCAGGGCGCCATCCTCACCGACGTCGGCAGCGCCAAGGGCAACGTGGTGCGCGCCGCGCGTCAGGCCTTCGCCGGCCAGTCGCTGCGCTTCGTGCCGGGTCATCCCATCGCCGGCTCCGAACGCAGCGGCGTGACGGCGGCCAACGCGGCGCTGTTCAATCGTCACAAGGTCATCCTCACACCGCTGGAAGAGACCCTGCCGGCCGATCTGGACAAGGTCGATCGGCTCTGGCGCGCCATAGGGGCCGATGTCGAGCACATGACCGTCGAGCACCACGACCAGGTCCTCGCCGCGACCAGCCATTTGCCGCATCTGCTGGCCTTCAATCTGGTGGACTCCCTGGCCAAGCGCAGCGAGAACCGCGAGATCTTCCACTATGCCGCCGGCGGCTTCCGCGACTTCACCCGCATCGCCGGCAGCGATCCGACCATGTGGCACGACATCTTCATCGCCAATCGCGAAGCCGTGCTGCAGGCCCTGGACACCTATCGCGCCGATCTCGACGAACTGCGTGGCGCCATCCAGGCCGGCGATGGTCAGTTCCTCATGGAGGTGCTGACCCATGCGCGCGGCGCACGCGAATATTTCGGGCGCATCCTCGCCAGTCGTACCCAGGCCGGCGCCCAGGTCGCCGCCCATCATTCTCTTACGGAGGGGCACTCATGAGCAGTACCGCACCCGTCATCACCCTCGATGGTCCCGGCGGTTCGGGGAAGGGCACCCTTGCGGCGCTGGTCGCCCGTCAGTTGGGCTGGAATCTGCTGGATTCCGGCGCGCTCTATCGCCTGCTGGCCTTCGCTGCGCGCAACCATGGCGTGGACTACACCAACGAGGAGTCGCTCAAGCTGCTGGCGGCCCATCTGGACGTCCAGTTCCTTGCCGGGCATGAGCACGGCCAGCGCATCATTCTCGAAGGCGAGGACGTCACCGACGTCATCCGGACCGAGGAAGTCGGCGCCGGTGCCTCCCAGGTCGCCACCCTGCCGGCCGTGCGCGATGCCCTGCTGCAGCGCCAGCAGGCCTTCCGTGAGGCGCCCGGTCTGGTCGCCGACGGTCGCGACATGGGCACCGTGGTGTTCCCGGACGCCGAGCTGAAGATCTTTCTGACCGCCGGTGCCGAGGAACGGGCACAGAGGCGTTATCTTCAGTTGAAGCAGAAGGGCGAAAATGTTAGCTTGCCTGCCCTCCTGGAAGAGATCCGTGAGCGGGACGCCCGCGATAGTCAGCGTAGCGTTGCTCCGCTCAAGCCGGCCGACGATGCCGTCGAGCTGGATTCCACGCATCTCTCCATACAACAGGTATTGGAACGCATCCTGACCCTGGCCGCCGAGCGCGACCTGGCGGGATGAAGGCCGAGACTCATCCGAGTCGTCGGTGAAAGCTGCCGGGAACCAGTCGCATCCCGGCAGCCGGATGGTAACCACTCACCCCGCATGGGCTGGTCATGCGGTAGCCGGATACATCGGGTATCCATACAACAGGTATGAACATGAGCGAAAGCTTCGCAGAACTCTTTGAAGAAAGTCTGAAATCCCTCGACATGCAGCCGGGCGCCATCATCGTCGGCACCGTGGTGTCGATCGATGGCGACTGGGTTGTGGTCGATACCGGCCTGAAATCCGAAGGCCTGGTTCCGCTCGAGCAGTTCTACAACGAACAAGGCGAGCTGACCATCAACGTGGGTGACGAAGTCCACGTAGCCCTGGATGCCGTCGAAGACGGTTTCGGCGAAACCAAAGTGTCTCGCGAAAAGGCCAAGCGCGCCGAGTCCTGGCTGGTCCTGGAAGCCGCGTTCAGCGCCGACGAAGTGGTCAAGGGTGTCATCAACGGCAAGGTCAAGGGCGGTTTCACCGTCGACGTCAGCGGCATCCGCGCGTTCCTGCCGGGCTCCCTGGTCGATGTCCGTCCGGTGCGTGACACCACCCACCTGGAAGGCAAGGAACTCGAGTTCAAGGTCATCAAGCTGGACCAGAAGCGCAACAACGTTGTCGTTTCCCGTCGTAGCGTCCTGGAAGCCGAGAACAGCGCCGAGCGTGAAGCTCTGCTGGAATCCCTGCAGGAAGGCCAGCAAGTCAAGGGTATCGTCAAGAACCTCACCGACTACGGTGCGTTCGTCGACCTGGGCGGCGTAGACGGCCTGCTGCACATCACCGACATGGCTTGGAAGCGCATCAAGCATCCGTCGGAAATCGTCAACGTCGGCGACGAGATCGACGTCAAGGTGCTGAAGTTCGACCGCGAGCGCAACCGCGTCTCCCTGGGTCTGAAGCAGCTGGGCGAAGATCCGTGGGTCGCCATCAAGGCCCGTTACCCGGAAGGCACCCGCGTTCAGGCGCGCGTCACCAACCTCACCGACTACGGCTGCTTCGCCGAGCTGGAAGAGGGCGTGGAAGGCCTGGTGCACGTGTCCGAAATGGACTGGACCAACAAGAACATCCACCCGTCCAAGGTCGTTCAGGTCGGCGACGAAGTGGAAGTCATGGTCCTGGATATCGACGAAGAGCGTCGTCGTATCTCCCTGGGCATCAAGCAGTGCCGCGCTAACCCGTGGGAAGAGTTCTCGGGTCAGTTCAACAAGGGCGACCGCATCTCCGGCACCATCAAGTCGATCACCGATTTCGGTATCTTCATTGGTCTGGAAGGCGGTATCGACGGCCTGGTACACCTGTCCGACATCTCCTGGAACGAAACCGGCGAAGAAGCCGTGCGTCGCTTCAAGAAGGGTGACGAGCTGGACACCGTGATCCTGTCGGTCGACCCGGAGCGCGAGCGCATCTCCCTGGGCATCAAGCAGCTGGAAGACGATCCGTTCTCCAACTACGCCTCCCTGAACGAGAAAGGCACAATCGTGCGCGGTACCGTCAAGGAAGTCGATGCCAAGGGCGCTGTCATCACCCTGGCCAACGAGATCGAAGGCGTCCTGAAGGCGTCCGAAATCAGCCGTGACCGCGTCGAAGACGCCCGTAACGTGCTGAAGGAAGGCGACGAAGTCGAAGCCAAGATCATCAGCATCGATCGCAAGAGCCGCGTGATCAGCCTCTCCGTCAAGTCCAAGGACGTCGACGACGAGAAGGAAGCCATGAGCTCCCTGCGTAGCAAGCAAGAGCCTGCTGCTGGCCCCACCACCATCGGCGACCTGATCAAGGCGCAGATGGAAAGCCAGAACTAAGTTCGAGCTTGAATAAAAGGCGACCCTTCGGGGTCGCTTTTTTTTGTCCGGAAGAAAGCGGGCAGGGTGGTCACGGCCCGTAAAAAGTTGTGGAGGTGAAGCCGCCGGCTTGACTTTTCAAAAATCGGCCAGCGTGCTAAAAGTCCTTGAAGGTGATCTAGCCGCTTGATAACGAAGGAAAAATCCATGACCAAGTCGGAGTTGATCGAGCGCATCGTTTCCTATCAGGGGCAGCTGTCGTCCAGGGATGTCGAGCTGGCGATCAAGACCATGCTGGAGCAGATGGCCCAGGCGCTTTCCACCGGGGACCGTATCGAGATTCGGGGCTTTGGCAGCTTCTCGCTGCACTATCGGGCTCCCCGTACCGGACGCAATCCCAAGACCGGCGAGTCGGTGCTGCTGGACGGCAAGTTCGTCCCGCACTTCAAGCCTGGCAAGGAGTTGAGAGACAGGGTCAATGAGCTGGAGCCATAAAGCCGTCGCCCCTTTTTCCTTTGTCCGCTGCTTTCTGGCAAACCACTGATTTCTCTGTATTTTTAGTTTCTGTTGCGGTCGTCAAAAAAGCGTTATCGAGCAAGCCACTAGCGGATTTTTGACGTTTACAAAAAAAGTCAAGTCTTTTTGATTTTTTTGTAGACGAGTTCCGATTTTTGTATGAGACTTCCTTCACATAAGGTCTTGGGTGACCTCGTAGTCCACGCCGAGTGAGGAAGTTGTCATGCGCCACTATCTTTTCATCTGGATCGGTATCGCCGCCTGCTTCACCAGCATGCAACTCGGTCACCCTTTCCTGGCTGTAGCCGCTCTGGCCGGTAGCTGGATGGTTGCCCTGTTCCTGCAGCCCGCTCAGCGCGTCGAGAGCTTCTCGCGCCACTACGTCGCCCAGCCGGCCGCGCGCTTCCAGGCCGTTGAAGTCCAGACTTCCGCCAAGACCTTCTAAGGTTCTCACGTTTTTTCGGCCCGCCGCGCTCAGGTTCGGCGGGCTTTTTTATGCCTGCGTTTTGCGTCGCTAGGCCCCTGCGGGGCAATGTCTTACCATAAGCGCCCTTTCCTGGCTGACTGGCACGGCGCAACGCATTGATGGAACGCAAGATTCTGGTGACAGGGGCGGGGGGCTTCGTCGGCGCGGCCCTGGTTCGGCAGCTGCAGACCCGGGGTTATCCGGTGGTCGCCGCGCAACGCCGGCCGACAGCCGCCGCGGTTGATGGTGGGGTCATTCCGGTGCTCCGCGATCTCTCCGCCGCTACCGACTGGTCCGCGCCTCTGGCAGGGGTGGACACCGTCATCCACCTCGCGGCCCACGTCCACCAGCTGGGCGAGCAGCCAGGGGCCGCCAGCGAGGCGCGCTACGACGAGGTGAATCGGGCCGCGACCCTCAAGCTGGCCCGGGACGCCCAGGCTGCCGGCGTCCGTCGCCTCATCTTTGTCAGCAGCATCAAGGTCAATGGCGACTGGACCCTCCCCGGCAAGCCTTTTCGCGCCGACGACCAGCCTGCGCCCACCGATGCCTACGCACGTTCCAAGGCGGCGGCCGAGCGGCAACTGCTGGCGCTGATGGCCGAGACCGGACTGGAGGTGGTCATCGTGCGCCCCCCACTGATCTACGGACCCGGGGTAAAGGCCAATGTGGCGCGCCTGCTGGACACCCTGGCGCGGGGCGTGCCGCTGCCCCTGGGGGGCGTTCGGCACAACAGGCGTAGCCTGCTGGCGCTGGAGAACCTGCTTGATCTGTTGATCCTGTGCATCACCGCGCCTGAGGCCGCTGGCGCCATCCTGCTGGTCAGCGACGATGAAGATATTTCCACCGCCGAGCTGCTCGAATTGCTCGGTGAAGGCTTGGGTCGCAAGCCCAGGCTGATCGCCGTTCCGCCCGCCTGGCTCGAACGGGGTGCCCGACTGCTGGGCCGAGGCGAGGTGGCGCAACGCCTCTGTGGTTCACTGCAGGTCGACATCCGACCCACCAAGACCCTGCTGGGCTGGCAGCCCCCCGTGTCGGCGCGAGCCGGCTTGCGTGCGCTGGGGGCGCAGTGGGCCGCTGCGGAGGGGCGCAGATGATGCTACTGCTCTTGCTCCTGGCCGGTGGCTGCAGCTGGCTGGGCACGGCGGCGCTCCGTCGCTACGCCCTGTCCGGCGGCCTGCTCGACGAGCCCAACGCCCGCAGTTCGCACCAGGTGGCGACGCCCCGCGGCGGTGGTCTGGCGATCGTCGTAACGTTCGTGCTCGGTTGTGTCGTGCTGCGCCTGCTGGGACAGCTTGATCCGGTTTCCTGCGGCGTCCTGATAGGGGCGGGGCTGCTGGTGGCCGTGCTCGGGTTCATCGACGATCATCGGCACGTGGGCGCCGGCTGGCGTCTGCTCGGCCATTTCCTGGCCGCGATCGCTGCGCTGGTGTGGCTGGGCGGCTATGGCGCCTTGCCGGCGCAGCTCTCCGCGGTGCTGGGATTGCCCGACTGGCTGGTGATGACCCTGGGCGTCCTCTATCTGGTCTGGCTGCTGAATCTCTACAACTTCATGGATGGCATCGACGGCATCGCCGGCGGCGAAGCGCTCGTCGTCTGTCTGGGCATGGCGCTGATCTATGCCATGACCGGCCATGGGACCTTGCTGGGTGCGCCTCTGCTGCTGGCCGCGGCCGTAGGGGGGTTCCTGTGCTGGAACTTCCCGCCGGCGCGCATCTTCATGGGCGATGTGGGCAGTGGCTTTCTCGGCCTGATCCTCGGCATGCTGTCCTTGCAGGCGGCGCTGATCGAGCTGTCGCTGTTCTGGGCCTGGCTGATCCTGCTCGGCGTCTTCGTGGTCGATGCGACCTGGACCCTGTTGCGGCGTCTGAGCCGGGGCAAGAAACCCTACGAGGCCCATCGCACCCACGCCTACCAGTGGGCCTCGCGGCGGCATGGCGCCCATCGGCCGGTGACCCTGGCGGTGCTGGCCATCAACCTGTTCTGGTTGCTGCCTATCGCTTTGCTGGTGGGGCTGGGGCTTTTAAGTGCCATACTGGGGCTCTTGCTTGCCTATGGGCCCTTGCTTTGCCTGGCCCTCCGATACCATGCTGGGACCGATGAGGTAGCCATGGCTGCGCAGTCCACGGGATTCAGGGATTAGGGACACTGACATGTTGCGTGACCATCTGGTCAAGCTGAACCGGCGTACCAAGAGAGTCATCCAGGTCGCGGTCGACCTCCTGCTGATCTGGCTTTCGCTCTGGTTGGCCTTCTATCTGCGCCTGGGCTCCGTGCAGATGATCGAGCCTTTCAGCGGGCATGCCTGGCTGTTCATCACCGCGCCGGCCATCGCCATTCCCCTGTTCATTCGCTTCGGCATGTACCGCGCGGTCATGCGCTACCTGGGCAACGATGCCCTGATCGCCATCGCCAAGGCGGTAACACTTTCGACGCTGCTGCTGTCGGTGGTCATCTACTGGTATCGCGATCTACCGGAGATCGTCCCGCGCTCGATGATCTTCAACTACTGGATCGTCAGCCTGATCCTGATCGGCGGCCTGCGTCTCGCGCTACGCCAGTACTTTCTGGGCGACTGGTATCGCGCCATCACGGTGCCCTTCATCAAGCAGCCGGACGAGCTGCCGCGGGTTGCCATCTATGGCGCCGGCTCGGCGGGCAACCAGCTGGTCGCGGCGCTGCGCATGGGTCGCGCCATGCGTCCGGTGGCCTTCATCGACGACGACAAGAGCATCGCCAATCGCATCATCGCCGGGCTCAAGGTCTACACCCCCAAGCACATCCAGCAGATGATCGACGAGACGGGTGCCGAAGAGATCCTCCTGGCGATTCCCTCTGCCACCCGGGCACGGCGGCGCGAGGTGCTCGGCCTGCTGGAACCCTATCCGCTGCACGTCAGAACCGTGCCGCGGATCAGCGACCTGGCCTGCGGCAAGGTACAGGTGGACGACCTCCAAGAGGTCGATATCGCTGACCTGCTGGGGCGGGATCCGGTCACGCCCCGGCCCGAGTTGTTCGCGCGCTGTATCACCGGTCAGGTGGTGATGGTGACCGGGGCAGGGGGGTCCATCGGCTCCGAGCTGTGTCGGCAGATCATCGGCCAGAAACCGCGCACCCTGATCCTGCTCGACCACGCCGAATTCAATCTCTACAGCATCCATCGCGAGCTGGACGCCCATCTCCAGCGCGAAGCCCTGCCGGTTACCCTGGTGCCGGTGCTGGGCTCCATCCGCAACGCTCCGCTGCTCCTGCAGGTGATGCGGCACTGGAAGGTGGCCACCCTCTACCATGCGGCGGCCTACAAGCATGTGCCCATGGTCGAGCACAACATCGCCGAAGGGTTCGGCAACAACGTCCTGGGGACCCTGAATGCCGCCCAGGCGGCCATCCAGGCCGGCGTCACCAGCTTCGTGCTGATCTCCACCGACAAGGCGGTACGACCCACCAACATCATGGGCAGCACCAAGCGCCTGGCCGAGATGATCCTGCAGGCGCTCAGTCGCGAAGCGGCGCCCGTGCTGCACGGCCAGGCCGACGGTATCCATCAGGTCAATCGCACCCGCTTCACCATGGTGAGATTCGGCAACGTGCTGGGTTCCTCCGGTTCGGTCATCCCGCTGTTCCGCACGCAGATCCGCAAGGGCGGGCCGGTCACCGTCACCCATCCCAAGATCACCCGTTTCTTCATGACCATCACCGAGGCTGCTCAGCTGGTCATCCAGGCCGGCGCCATGGGCGAGGGCGGCGACGTCTTCGTGCTGGACATGGGCGAGCCGGTGCGCATCGTCGAGCTGGCCGAGCAGATGATCAAGCTGTCGGGTCTGAGCGTGCGTTCGCCGGCCAACCCCCATGGCGATGTCGCCATCGAGTTCACCGGCCTGCGCCCCGGCGAAAAGCTCTATGAAGAGTTGCTCATCGGTGACGACGTGAGTCCGACGTCCCATCCCAAGATCATGCGTGCGAGCGAAGACTTCCTGGCCTGGGATGCCTTCCGCGCCGCCCTCGTCGAACTCAGTCGCGCGATCGATGCGGGTGATTACCTCCGCGTCCGGCAACTGCTGCGGGACGTCGTCGCCGGCTATTCCCCCGAAGGCGATATCGTCGACTGGCTGCACGGCAAGCGATCCATCGAGTGATCCCGTCCACGCTTTCTTTCGGCCTGGATTTGAAGCCGAGCACAGAAGCGGCAGCCTCCCCCCGCTAGGCTGAACTTTCTTTTCCTGCCACTGTTTAACTCAGGTCTTTGGGTGCATAGCTGTAGCTGTGACCCGAGCCAGGGATGGCTGCGCCGTCCTCCGATGTCTCGCCCGCAGCGCCGGGCGCGATGATGTACAAATCGATATAGGCAGGATTCAGGATGAAGGTACTGGTAACAGGTGGCGCGGGTTTCATTGGTTCCGCCGTAGTACGTTTTCTTATCAACGAAACCCAATGCAAGGTTGCCAACGTCGACAAGCTGACGTACGCCGGTAACGTGGATTCCCTGGCCGAAGTCGCCGACTCCGACCGCTACGAATTCCACCAGGTGGACATCTGCGATTTCGCCGCGCTGCAGCAGGTCTTCACGTCCTTCCAGCCCGACGTGGTCATGCACCTGGCTGCCGAGTCCCACGTGGACCGCTCCATCGAGGGCCCTGCCGCCTTCATCCAGACCAACGTGGTCGGTACCGGCGTCATCCTGGAAGTGACCCGTGCCTACTGGAACGAGCTGGCGCCAGAAGCCAAGGCGGCCTTCCGGTTCCACCACATCTCCACCGACGAGGTATACGGCGACCTGCACGGCACCGACGACCTCTTCACCGAGACCACCCCCTATTCTCCGAGCTCGCCCTATTCGGCCAGCAAGGCCGGGAGCGACCATCTGGTGCGCGCCTGGGGCCGGACCTACGGCCTGCCGGTTCTGGTGACCAACTGCTCGAACAACTACGGCCCCTATCACTTCCCCGAGAAGCTGATCCCCCACGTCATTCTCAATGCCATCCATGGCAAGCCGCTGCCGATCTATGGCGACGGCTCCCAGGTGCGTGACTGGCTGTTCGTCGAAGACCATGCCCGCGCCCTCTACACCGTGGTGACCCAGGGCGAGGTCGGTGAGACCTACAACATCGGCGGCCACAACGAGAAGCGCAACCTGCAGGTCGTCGAGACCATCTGCGACCTGCTCGAAGAGCTGGCGCCGCAGAAGCCTGAGGGCGTCGAGCGCTATCGCGACCTGATCACCTTCGTCAAGGATCGTCCCGGTCACGACATGAGATACGCCATCGATGCCAGCAAGATCGGCCGCGAGCTGGGCTGGACGCCGGCAGAGACCTTCGAGACGGGCATGCGCAAGACCGTCACCTGGTACCTGAACAATCGCGAGTGGTGGCAGCGGGTGCTGTCCGGCGCCTACCGCCTCGAGCGTCTCGGCGAAGCCGTTTAACGATCCTATCGCGGACACGCCCGTGGGCGTGTCCGACCGACAGCAACAGTCAATTTTCAGAGGACGATTGCCATGAGCAAATACAAGGGAATTCTGCTGGCCGGTGGCTCCGGTACCCGTTTGCACCCCATTACCCTGGGCGTGTCCAAGCAGTCGCTGCCGATCTACGACAAACCCATGATCTACTATCCGCTGTCCGTGCTGATGCTGGCCGGTATCCAGGAAGTGCTGATCATCTCGACGCCCGCCGACCTGCCGGGCTTCCAGCGCATGCTCGGCGACGGCAGCCACTTCGGCATGCAGCTGAGCTATGCCGAGCAGCCCAGCCCGGACGGCCTGGCCCAGGCCTTCATCATCGGTCGCGAATTCGTCGGCGATGACAACGTCTGCCTGGTCCTCGGCGACAACATCTTCTACGGCCAGCGCTTCAGCGAGACGCTGCTCAAGGCCGCGAGCGTGGAGAAGGGCGCCACCGTGTTCGGCTACTACGTCGCCGACCCCGAGCGTTTCGGTGTGGTCGAGTTCGACGAGCAGGGCAAGGCCCTGAGCATCGAAGAGAAGCCCAAGAAGCCGAAGTCCAACTACGCCGTCACCGGTCTGTACTTCTACGACAACGACGTGCTGGATATCGCCGCCAACATCAAGCCGTCGCCCCGCGGCGAGCTGGAAATCACCGACGTCAACAACGAGTACCTGCGCCGTGGCTCGCTGAACGTCTCCCTGCTGGGCCGTGGTTTCGCCTGGCTGGATACCGGTACCCACGACGCCCTGCTGGAAGCCGGCCACTTCGTCCAGACCATCGAGAAGCGTCAGGGGCTGAAGGTCGCCTGCCTCGAGGAAATCGCCTTCCAGAAAGGCTGGATCACCTGCGAGCAGATGGCACTGCAGGCCGAAGCCCTGAGCAAGACCGGGTATGGCCAGTACCTGGCGCGTCTGTGCAAGGAGCAGGACTGATGCAGGTCTTCGAAACCGCGATCCCGGACGTCAAGCTGATCGAACCCAAGGTCTTCGGTGACGACCGCGGCTTCTTCCTGGAATCCTTCCAGGCGGAGCGCTATGCCGAGCAGGCGGGGATCACCCTGGCGTTCGTGCAGGACAACCACTCGCGTTCCGCCCGCAACGTGCTGCGTGGCCTGCACTTCCAGCGCAGCAAGCCGCAAGGCAAGCTGGTGCGTGTCGTGCGTGGCGAGGTGCTGGACGTGGCCGTCGACATCCGTCGCGGTTCGCCCACCTTCGGCAACGTGGTCGCCGAGATCCTCTCGGAAGACAACAAGCGTCAGCTCTGGATACCGCCGGGTCTGGCCCACGGCTTCGTGGTGCTGTCGGAAACCGCTGATTTTGAATACAAGTGCACAGATTATTACGATCCCTCTGATGAAGGGTCTTTGATCTGGAATGATCCGGATCTGAATATCGACTGGCGGGTTACGGATCCCATCCTGTCCGCCAAAGATGCACAAGGCCTTCGATTGGCGGAGCTGTATAGATGAAGATACTGGTTACCGGAGCGAACGGTCAGGTCGGACGTTGTCTGACCGATCGTCTTCAGCGTTCAGAACTGGCATGGGAGGCCCATGGACGTGCCACTCTGGATATCGCTGACGAAGGCTCGGTAACCAGCCATCTCGAGCGATTCGCTCCCGACGTCGTGATCAACGCGGCCGCCTACACGGCGGTCGACAAGGCCGAGCAGGAGCCGGAGATTGCCGCCCGCGGCAATATCGAAGGCCCTGCGGTGCTTGCCCAGGCCTGCGGCGCCGCCGGCATCGCGCTGCTGCACCTGTCCACCGACTACGTGTTCGACGGCACCGCCACCGAACCCTACCAGGTCGAGGATCCGGTCAGCCCGTCCGGGGTCTACGGCATGACCAAGCTGGAAGGGGAGAACCGCGTGCTCTCCGCCTGCCCACGCTCGGTGGTGCTGAGAACCGCCTGGGTGTTCAGCGAACACTGCAACAACTTCCTCAAGACCATGCTGCGGCTCGCTGCCGATCGCGACGAACTGCGGGTGGTGAGTGATCAGGTGGGTTGCCCGACCTACGCTGGCCATATCGCCGACGCGCTGCTGCAGGTCGCCGCCCAGGCTCATGCTCAGCCTGAGCAGACGGCCTACGGCCTCTATCACTTCGGCGGTGACAGCGGCCTGAGCTGGTGCGACTTCGCGCGCTACATCATCGACGCCGGCCAGGAGCTGGGCATGCTGGAGCGGGCGCCGCTCATCACCGGCATCGCCACTTCCGAATTTCCGACCCTCGCCAAGCGTCCGGCCTATTCCATGCTGGATTCCAGCGCGCTGGAGCAGCGCTTCGGCATCCCGCCCAGCGACTGGCGCCAGGGCGTTCGCCAGACCCTGCTGGCGCTGCGGACCGAGCGTGCCCAGGCGGGCTCGCTGGTGAGTTGACCGCCTGACCCGTTGCGTTAAGCTCTGCGAATCAAACAGCGGAACACGGAGGTTCCTCTATGAGATTCGTCTGGATAGTCACCTTGCTCGCTCTGTTCGGCTCCTGGGCCAATGCCTGCGAGTCCGGCCCGGGGGCTGCAACCAAGCCAGCCTCGACGGCCAGCCTGGCGCCCCTGAACATCAATGTCGCCGACGCCACCGCGCTGCAAGGGCTGCGGGGGATAGGGGCCGTCAAGGCCCAGGCGATCGTCGACCATCGCCAAGCCCATGGCGCCTTTGCCTCGGTGGACGAGCTGCTCGAGGTCAAGGGGATCGGCAAGGCCCTGCTGCAGCGCAACCGCGACCGCCTCAGCGTCGACTGATTTTCGGCAAACTTTAGTCGGTTCTCGGCACCTTTTTACCAAGCCATTGTTTTCGCTGGATTTTTAGGATCTGGCACAGGCATTGCTCTATCTCTGACACGAGTGGGTACGGCGTCAATTTCCCGTGCCAGAGGAGCAGAGCAAATGGTTCAAGGTGTCGAGTTCAATCGGTTGATGCTGGAAATGCGTTCCATGCAGACCGAAGCCATGGCCCGGTCGAAAGCCGTCGTAGCTCCGGCTGCCGGCGCGGAACAGGTCCAGGGTCCGAGCTTCGCCGACATGCTCAGCAAGGCCGTGGGCTCCGTCAACGAAACCCAGCAGACCGCCGGCGAGCTGGCCAAGGCCTTCGAGCTGGGTCAGGGCGGCGTCGACCTCACTCAAGTCATGATCGCTTCGCAGAAGGCCAGCGTCTCCGTGCAGGCCTTGACCCAGGTACGCAACAAGTTCGTGCAGGCGTACCAAGACATCATGCAAATGTCGATTTGAGGACGGTCTAGAAAATGGCTGACGCTCTTACCAACGCACCCGTCCCGACGACCCAACCTGCGGCTGAAGACAAGCCCAAGAAGTCGCTGCTGGGTCTCAGCTTTCTCGACAACCTGTCCGACATGCCGCTGCTGCGGCAGATGGGGCTGCTGATCGGCCTGGCCGCCAGCGTCGCCCTGGGTTTCGCCGTGGTGCTCTGGACCCAGCAGCCGGACTATCGGCCGCTGTACACCAGCATGAACGGTCTCGACGCCAACCAGGTGCTGCAGGCCCTGGGCGCGGCCGACATCGGCTACAAGGTCGATCCGAATTCCGGTGCCCTGCTGGTCAAGTCCGATGACCTCGGCCGGGCGCGCATGAAGATGGCCGCGGCCGGCATCACCGCCTCCGATGGCAACGTCGGCTTCGAGCTGCTGGACAAGGAGCAGCCGCTGGGCACCAGCCAGTTCATGGAAGCGGCCAACTACCGTCGCAGCTTGGAAGGCGAACTGGCCCGGACCATTTCCAGCCTCAACAACATCAAGGGCGCCCGGGTGCACCTGGCGATCCCGAAGAGTTCGGTGTTCGTTCGTGACGAGCGCAAGCCGAGCGCCTCGGTACTGGTCGAGATGTACCCCGGCCGTACCCTGGATGCCGGTCAGGTCATGGCCATCATCAACCTGGTCGCCACCAGCGTGCCGGAACTGGACAAGTCCCAGGTCACCATCGTCGACCAGAAGGGTCAGCTGCTGTCCGACCAGCAGAATCTTTCCGAGCTGTCGATCGCCGGCAAGCAACTGGACTACACCCGCAAGATGGAAGGCTCCCTGACCCAGCGCGTGCAGAACATCATGCAACCGGTGGTGGGCAATGGCCGCTTCAAGGCCGAGGTGTCCGCCGACGTGGACTTCAATGCCGTGGAGTCGACCTCCGAGCAGTTCAACCCGGATCAGCCGGCGCTGCGGAGCGAGCAACAGAACAGCGAGCAGCGTCAGACTTCCGGCGGCGGCGCCCAGGGCGTGCCGGGGGCCCTGTCCAACCAGCCGCCCGGTCCGTCCTCGACCCCGGAAAAGGCTGGTGCCCAGGGTGGCGGTGCGAACTACATCGCTCCCGGCCAGCCGCTGC
Organism: Pseudomonas sp. RIT411; assembly: GCF_003057735.2. NCBI lineage: Bacteria > Pseudomonadati > Pseudomonadota > Gammaproteobacteria > Pseudomonadales > Pseudomonadaceae > Pseudomonas > Pseudomonas sp. RIT411. The sequence continues at coordinate 478,305 of NZ_QBIZ02000001.1, read as the reverse complement.
GCGATGCCAATGACCAGTTCATCTACGACAGCAAGACCAGCCTGCCGGCGACCCTGCCGTACCCGACCGACAAGCGTGAGCAGAACACCCGCAACTACGAACTGGACCGCAGCATCAGCTACACCCGTCAGCAGCAGGGTCGTCTGCGTCGACTTTCCGTCGCCGTGGTACTGGACGACCAGGTCAAGGTCGATGCTGCCGGCAAGGTCAGCCACCAGCCCTGGACCACCGAAGACCTGGCTCGCTTCACCCGTCTGGTGCAGGATGCCGTGGGCTTCGACGCCAGCCGTGGCGACAGCGTGAGCGTGATCAATGCGCCCTTCGCCCCGGTGCAGCAGGAAGAGATCGAGAGCATTCCCTTCTATCAGCAGCCCTGGTTCTGGGGTGTGGTGAAGCAGGCCCTCGGCGTCCTCTTCATCCTGGTGCTAGTCTTTGGGGTGCTGCGTCCGGTGCTGAAGAACCTGTCCGGCGGCAACAGCAAGGACGCCGCTGCCCTGGCCGCTGCCGGTGGTGCCGGTGCGCTGGGTGCCGGCGGTCTGGATGGGCTGTCGGACGATCTGGCCGACGACAAGGTGAGCCTGGCCGGTCCTGCGCCGCTGTTGCTGCCCAGCCCCAGCGAGGGTTATGACGCTCAACTGACCGCCATCAAGCAGCTGGTCAACGATGATCCGGGCCGTGTCGCCCAGGTAGTGAAGGATTGGATCAATGGCGACGAATGACGCGCAACTTTCCAAGGTCGAGAAGGCCGCGATCTTCCTCCTGTCGCTGGGTGAGGCCGATGCCGCGCAGATCCTGCGCCACATGGGGCCCAAGGAGGTACAGAAGGTCGGTACCGCCATGGCGCAGATGCGCAACGTCAACCGCGAGCAGGTCGAGCGGGTACTGGGCGACTTCATCGAGGTGGTGGGCGACCAGACCAGCCTGGGCGTGGGCGCCGACGGCTACATCCGCAAGATGCTCACCCAGGCCCTGGGCGAGGACAAGGCCAGCGGCCTGATCGACCGCATCCTGCTGGGCGGCAACACCAGCGGCCTGGACAGCCTGAAGTGGATGGAGCCGCGGGCGGTGGCGGACGTGATCCGCTACGAACACCCGCAGATCCAGGCCATCGTGGTGGCCTATCTGGACCCGGACCAGGCGGCCGAGGTGCTCGGTCACTTCGATCACAAGGTGCGCCTGGACATCGTCCTGCGCGTTTCCTCGCTGAACACCGTGCAACCGGCGGCGCTCAAGGAGCTGAACCTGATCCTGGAGAAGCAGTTCTCCGGCAGCGCCAGCACCACCCGTACCGCCCTGGGCGGCGTGAAGCGCGCCGCCGACATCATGAACTACCTGGACAGCTCGGTCGAAGGCCCGCTGATGGATGCGATCCGCGATGCGGACCAGGATCTGTCGGGGCAGATCGAGGACCTGATGTTCGTCTTCGACAACCTGGCCGACGTCGACGACCGCGGCATCCAGGCGCTCCTGCGCGAGGTGTCTTCCGATGTGCTGGTGCTGGCGCTCAAGGGCGCCGACGACGGCATCAAGGAAAAGTTCTTCCGCAACATGTCCAAGCGCGCGGCCGAGCTGCTGCGCGACGACCTGGAAGCCAAGGGCCCGGTGCGACTGTCCGAGGTGGAGGGCGCGCAGAAGGAGGTCCTCGCCGTGGCTCGTCGCATGGCCGATGCCGGCGAGATCGTTCTGGGCGGCAAGGGTGGCGAGGAAATGGTCTGACGGCTTGCCGGGGTTGGCCTGTGCTTTGCTAATGTCTGCTCAGTAGCGGTTTTCTGACGGACAGGTAATGAGCAAAGAAGCGGCGAGCGAACTGATCAGGGCGCGGGATCTGGAAGCCTTCGATGTCTGGCGACTGCCGGCCTTCGACAGTTTCGACGAGCCCGAGGAGATCCCTGCGCCCGCGGCGGCCGAGCCCGAGCCCCAGCCGGAGCCGCAGATCGAAGAAGTGCCGGTGGAAGAGGTCCAGCCGATCACCCTCGAAGAGCTGGAGGCGATCCGCCAGGAGGCCTACAACGAAGGCTTCGTCACCGGCGAGCGCGACGGCTACCACGCCGGTCAGCTCAAGGCGCGCCAGGAGGCCGAGGCGGCGCTGACCGCCCGGCTGGCCAGCTTGGAAACCCTGATGAGCCATCTGCTCGATCCCATCGGCGAACAGGACCAGGCCCTGGAAGCCGGGATGGTGCAGCTGGTCCGGCACATTACCCGCGAAGTCATCCAGCGCGAACTCACGCTAGACTCCAGTCAACTGGGTCAGGTGGTGCGCACGGCGCTGAAGCTGCTGCCCATGGGGGCCGAGAACATCCGCATCCAGGTCAGCCCCCAGGACTTCGAGCTGATGAAGGCCCTGCGTGACCGCCACGAGGAGAAATGGCGCATCCTCGAGGACGAGACCCTGATGCCTGGTGGCTGCCGGATCGAGACCGAGAGCAGCGTCATCGATGCCAGCATCGAGACCCGTCTGACCCAGGCACTGACGCAGCTGGCCGAACAGCAGCGTCACCAGGCGACCCAGCCCCAGGAAGCCGATCTGCACATCGACATCGAGGATGCCCCCCATGCGTCTTGAGCGTCTGAGTTTCGAACGCCGCCTCAGCGGTTACGATGAAGCCATCCGGGTCGAACAGCAGCCGGTGATCGAAGGCCGCCTGCTGCGCATGGTCGGCCTGACCCTGGAAGCCGAGGGCCTGCGTGCCGCCGTCGGCAGCCGCTGCCGGCTGATCAATGGCGGTGGCTACCAGCCGGTGGAAGTCGAGGCCGAGGTGATGGGCTTCAACGGCAACAAGACCTTTCTCATGCCGGTGGGCAGCCTCGCCGGTATCGCGCCCGGCGCCCGGGTGGTGCCGGTGCCGGATACCGGCCGTCTGCCCATGGGCATGTCCATGCTCGGTCGCGTGCTGGATGGCCTGGGCAATGCCCTGGACGGCAAGGGCCGCATGCGTGCCGAAGACTGGGTGCCGATGGACGGCCCCACCATCAACCCGCTCAAGCGCGAGCCCATCAGCGAGCCCCTGGACGTCGGCATCCGTAGCATCAACGGTTTGTTGACGGTGGGTCGCGGCCAGCGTCTCGGCCTGTTCGCCGGTACCGGCGTGGGTAAGAGCGTGCTGCTCGGCATGATGACCCGGCTGACCAAGGCCGAGATCATCGTGGTCGGGCTGATCGGCGAACGGGGCCGCGAGGTGAAGGAATTCATCGAGCACATCCTGGGCGAGGAGGGCATCAAGCGGGCGGTGGTCGTGGCCTCGCCGGCGGACGATGCGCCCCTGCTGCGCCTGCGTGCGGCCATGTACTGCACCCGCATCGCCGAATACTTTCGCGACAAGGGCAAGAACGTGCTCCTGCTGATGGATTCCCTGACCCGCTATGCCCAGGCGCAGCGGGAGATCGCCCTGGCCATCGGCGAGCCGCCGGCGACCAAGGGCTATCCGCCGTCGGTGTTCGCCAAGCTGCCGCGGCTGGTGGAGCGGGCCGGCAATGCAGAAAAAGGTGGGGGTTCGATCACGGCGTTTTATACTGTGCTCTCGGAAGGCGACGATCAGCAGGATCCCATCGCCGACTCGGCGCGGGGCGTGCTGGATGGCCACTTCGTGCTGTCGCGGCGCCTGGCCGAGGAAGGCCACTATCCGGCGATCGACATCGAGGCGTCCATCAGCCGGGTCATGCCCCAGGTGGTCAGCCCGGAGCACCTGCGCAACGCCCAGCGCGTCAAGCAGCTCTGGTCGCTCTATCAGCAGGCCAAGGACCTGCTCAGCGTCGGTGCCTATGTGCCCGGCGGAAATGCCGAAACCGATCTGGCGATCGCTCGCTACGCCCCCATGCAGCACTTCCTGCGCCAGGGGCTGCGCGAGAGCGAATCGCTGGAACAGAGTGCCGCCAATCTCCAAGCTGTGTTGGGAGGCTGATAGATCATGAAAGGCAGAGCCGAACGTCTGGGCCCCGTGGTGGAGATGAGCGAGCGCGACGAGCGTGACGCGGCCCAGCGCCTGGGGCAGTGCCAGCAGCAACTGGCCCAGGCCGAGTTCAAGCTCGGCGAATTGCAGCGCTATCGCGAGGATTACCAGCAGCGCCTGGTGGCCAATGGTAGCCGCGGCGTCACCGGCCAGTGGCTGATCGGCTATCAGCGCTTTCTCAGCCAGCTGGAAGAGGCTATCGGCCAGCAGGAGCGCAACGCCCAGTGGCACCGCGATGTGGTGGCCAAGGCCCGCACCCAGTGGCAGGAGCACTATGCGCGCCTCGAAGGCCTGCGCAAGCTGGTCGAGCGCTATCGCCAGGAGCAGCGCCTGGTCGAGGACAAGCGCGAACAGAAACAGATGGACGAATACGCCCAGCGGGCGCGCTCGACCTATATCTAGGCCGGGCCTTGCCCCTCGTCCCTTGTCTTAGCCAGTGAGAATGCCGATGTTTTCCTCCCATATCGATCCGGAAACGCTCGCCGCCCTGCGCGACTGCATGGAGGAGGAGTACGTCGACCTCATCGAAACCTTTCTGGTGGATTGCGAAGAACGTATCGCCGAACTCAAGCGCAGCGTGATCGGCGGCGATGCCGAACAGGTCCGCCAGCTGGCGCACAGCTTCAAGGGCAGTGCCGGCAACATGGGGGCCGCACCGCTGGCGGAGCTGTGCCGAGCCGTGGAGGAGGGCGCGCGGCGTCGGGCGACCACCGCCGAGCTGGCCATGGGGGTATCCGCCATGGAGCGCGAATTCGCCATCGTCCGCATCCTGTTCAAGGTCGAGCGGCAACGCTACGCGGGCTGACCTCGTCAAAGCGCTGGCGTTTAGGGCTGGCGCGCAACTTGCTAGTGATCCGAAAACCCGTCCGAAAACCCGTCCTTCGGAGTCCTCCATGGCCGTCGTGCCCGATTTCCTTCTGAACACCGCCACCTCGCCAGCCAGCACCGGCCGGGCGGCGGCCAAGACCCCTTCCCAGGATCGCCCGGCCGCGCAGGAGCGCTTCGCCGATGTCTTTGCCCAGGAGCAGCCGCGTGAGCCGGTGCGCAGCGAAAAGCCGCGTGACACCAGCGACAGCAAGGCCCCCAGCCAGGCGCGCAAGAGCGAATCCGGGCGTGCCCGTGATGGGGATGACCGGGTGAAACGCGCGGGCGATGACGACCGCACAGCGGACGCCAAGCCCGAGGCCGACAGCACCGCCAAGAGCGACGCGCCGTCGGCAACCACCGCCGACGACAGCGGCAAGACCTTGCCGGTGGCCCAGGGCGAAGACGCCAAGGCGCCGGTGGACGCGGTTCTGGATCCGCTGTTCATGTTCGGCATGACCGGCCAGTTCCCGCAGCCGGTAGCCACGCCTGTGGCAACGCCTCAGCTGCCCACCGGGACGGCCGCGGACGCCGCAGTCACCGCCACTGCCCAGGCCCTGGATCCGGCGGCGCTGCTGGGCGCTGCCGTGGCAACCGTAGCCCAGACGACCACCCCGGGTATCGGCGCGGGCGCCACGGCCACCCCGGCCAAGCCCGGCGAGCAGCAGACGACCGACGATGGTCTGGCACAGCTGCTGGGCCAGGTGCCCCAGGCCCAGGGTGACGCCGCCAAGCTCACCAGCAACGCCAACAACCTGGCGGCCACCCAGCTGCAAGGGCTGTTGCCGGCGGATGGCACGCCCGCCCAGGCGGCGGATCAGGCAGCCAGTGCGGCCCTGGCCGCGACCCTGGACAAGGGCGATGGTCAGGACGCGGCGGCCCCGAGCAAGACCGATGCCTTCGCCGACAAGCTCACCGCCCTGTCGCAGGCGCTTAGCAGTCCGGCGCAGACCGCTCGTCCGGTTACCGCTGCCGTACCGGGCCAGCCGCTCAATCCCCAGGCCGGCAACTTCAGCGAGGCGGTGGTCGACAAGGTCATGTGGATGTCCAGCCAGAATCTCAAGACCGCCGACATCCAGATGGAGCCGGCGCAACTGGGCAAACTGGAGGTGCGCATCGACATGACCCAGGACCAGACCCAGGTCACCTTCGCCAGTCCCCACGCCGACGTGCGCGAGGCGCTGGACAACGGCAGCCAGCGTCTGCGGGAGCTCTTCGCCCAGCAGGGCATGAACCTGGCCAACGTCAACGTCTCCGATCAGTCGTCCGGCCAGGCCTGGCAGCAGTCCCAGCAGGGCGCTCAGCACGAGGGCTCGCGCCGGGGCCACGGGGGTGTCGCAGGGGATGGCGCGGACGAAGCGGTGGCGAATGTCGCCGAAATCCGCGGCTCGGCGACCCTCGCCGCGCGCAGTCTGGTCGACTACTACGCCTGACAGGCCAACGCCTCCCAGGTGACAGCCTCGGCCGCACCTGCTATATCCCCTTCGTATCAATAGGTTAGCTGCGTCACCCAATAGGGGTGACGAGCCGCACAGGATTCGGTCGAACACTTATGGCGAAGAAGCAGGCGCCCGCGGCAGAGGGCGCAGCCGCGGAAGGCAAGGGCAAGGGCAAGCTCAAACTCATTATCATCATCGTCGTGGCCCTGCTGCTGGTCATCGGCGCCTCGGTGGGTGCGACCTGGTTCCTGCTCGGCAAGAAAAGCGCCGAGCCCGAGCACGCCGCGCCGGCCGCTCCGGCGGCACCGGTGCATCTGGCTGCGGTCTACCAGGCGCTGGTGCCGGCCTTCGTGGTCAACTACAACGCCGACGGTCGCCAGCGCTACATGCAGGTCACGGTGACCCTGATGGGGCGCGACCAGGCGCAGATGGATGCGCTCAAGGCGCAACTGCCGCAGGTCCGCAACCAGCTGGTGATGCTGTTTTCCGGGCAGGACTTCAATAGCCTGCTGACGCCGGTGGGCAAGGAGATGCTGCGCCAGCAGGCCACCAGCAAGGTTCAGGAACTGGCGAAGAAACTGACCGGCCAGACTGCCATCGAACAGGTATTGTTCACCAATCTCGTCCTGCAATAGGTAACGCCATGGCCGTGCAAGATCTGCTCTCTCAGGACGAAATCGATGCCCTGCTGCACGGGGTCGACGATGGCATCGTCGAGACCGAGACCGATGCCGAGCCGGGCACCATCAAGGGCTATGACCTCACCAGCCAGGATCGCATCGTCCGCGGACGTATGCCGACCCTGGAGATGATCAACGAACGCTTCGCCCGCTATACCCGGGTCAGCATGTTCAACCTGCTGCGGCGCTCGGCGGACGTTTCCGTGGGTGGGGTGCAGGTCACCAAGTTCGGCGAGTACATCCACTCGCTGTACGTGCCCACCAGCCTCAACATGGTCAAGATGAAGCCCCTGCGCGGTACCGCACTGTTCATCCTCGACGCCCGCCTGGTGTTCAAGCTGGTGGATAACTTCTTTGGTGGCGATGGGCGTCACGCCAAGATCGAAGGTCGTGAATTCACCCCCACCGAGTTGCGCGTGGTGCGCATGGTGCTCGATCAGTGCTTCATCGATCTCAAGGAAGCCTGGGGCGCCATGCTCGACTGCCAGTTCGAGTACATGAACTCCGAGGTCAACCCGGCCCTGGCCAACATCGTCAGCCCCAGCGAAGTGGTGGTGGTGAGCACCTTCAACATCGAACTGGATGGCGGCGGCGGCGAATTGCACGTGACCATGCCCTATTCGATGATCGAGCCGATCCGCGAGATGCTCGACGCCGGCTTCCAGTCGGACGTGGACGACCAGGACGAACGCTGGGTCAAGGCCTTGCGCGAGGACCTGCTCGATGTGCGCGTGCCCCTGGAGGCGACGGTTGTCCGGCGCCAACTCAAACTCCGCGATATTCTCAACATGCAGCCCGGCGACGTGATTCCGGTGGAAATGCCCGAGGAGATGCTCATGCGCGCCAATGGCATGCCCACCTTCAAGGTCAAGATGGGCGCGCGCAAGGGCAACCTGGCCCTGCAGATTCTCGAACCGGTCAGCCGCGGCCGCTGAGCGACAACCGTTTTTTCCGTCCGGGCCCGGGCCCGGCGTAGCACGAGACCCAGACAATGGCAGACAACCCCGAAGAACAAGCCCTGGCGGACGAGTGGGCCGCGGCCCTGGCCGAAGCCGGTGACGCCAGTCAGGACGACATCGACGCCCTGATGGCCCAGGGTACCCAGGTCGAAGCCCCCAAGCCGCCCAAGGCGCCGGTGGAAGAATTTGGTCAGAGTAGTGGGGGGTTGGCAGTGAGCGGCATGGAAGGGCCCAACCTGGATGTGATCCTGGACATCCCGGTGACCATCTCCATGGAGGTCGGCCACACCGACATCTCCATCCGCAACCTGCTGCAACTCAACCAGGGCTCGGTCATCGAGCTCGACCGTCTGGCTGGCGAGCCGCTGGACGTGCTGGTGAATGGTACGCTGATCGCCCATGGTGAAGTGGTGGTGGTGAACGAGAAGTTCGGGATCCGCCTGACCGACGTCATCAGCCCCACGGAACGTATCAAGAAGCTGCGGTGATCCATGAAGAGTCTGCTCCTGCCGCTGGGTCTCCTGCCCCTGACCGCGCGTGCCGCCGAAGCCACCTCGCCGGGGCTGGATGTGGGGGCGCAGGTCGGTCAGTTGCTGCTCGGTCTGCTGTTGGTGATCGCGCTGATTCTCGGCCTGGCCTGGCTGGTGCGCCGGGTGCAGCAGCAGGGTCCGCGCGGCCAGCAGGTGATCAAGGTCATCTCCACCCAGCACCTGGGCCCGCGCGAGCGGCTGGTGCTGGTTCAGGTCGGCCAGGAGCAATTGCTGATCGGTGTCGCCGGCGGACGGATCACGCCGCTGCACAGCCTGCGCGAGCCGGTGCGACCGGGCGAGACGGAAGCGCCGGCGCCGGAGTTCGCCCAGCGCCTGCTGGAACTCATCAGCCGCGATCCCAAGGCGAAACCATGATCTCTTCGCGTCTCCCGGCCAACCTCGGGCGCTCCCTGGGCTGGCTGCTGGGCCTGGCCGTGCTGCTGTTCGCGCCCCTGGCGCTGGCGCAGCAGGCCGGACAGGCCAATCCGCTGTCGATCCCGGCCATCACCTTGAGCACCAACGGCCAGGGGCAGCAGGAGTATTCGGTCAGCCTGCAGATCCTGCTGATCATGACGGCGCTGAGCTTCATCCCGGCGTTCGTCATGCTGATGACCAGCTTCACCCGCATCGTCATCGTCTTCGCCATCCTGCGCCAGGCGCTGGGCCTGCAGACCACGCCGTCCAACCAGGTGCTGGTGGGCATGGCGCTGTTTCTCTCGCTGTTCATCATGGCGCCGGTGTTCGACCGCATCAACAGCACCGCCGTGCAGCCCTATCTGAACGAACAACTCAGCGCCCAGGACGCCATCGCCCGGGCGCAGGTGCCGATGAAGGACTTCATGCTGGGGCAGACCCGGCAATCGGACCTGGACCTGTTCATGCGGCTGTCCAAGCGCACCGACATCCCCAGCGCCGACCAGGCGCCCTTGTCGATCCTGGTGCCGGCCTTTGTCACCTCCGAACTCAAGACCGCCTTCCAGATCGGCTTCATGATCTTCATTCCCTTCCTGGTCATCGACCTGGTGATCGCCAGCGTGCTGATGGCCATGGGCATGATGATGCTGTCGCCGATGATCATCTCCCTGCCGTTCAAGCTGATGCTGTTCGTGCTGGTGGATGGCTGGGCGCTGATCATGGGTACCCTGGCCAGCAGCTTCGGCACCGTCTAGCGGTGCCCCCTTTGCGTGGAGAAGCGAAATGACCCCTGAAGTCGCCGTCGATCTGTTCCGCCAGGGTCTCTGGCTTACCGCGCTGCTGGTGGCGGTGCTGGTGGTGCCGAGTCTGATCGTCGGTCTGATCGTGGCGGTCTTCCAGGCGGCGACCCAGATCAACGAACAGACCCTGAGCTTTCTGCCGCGGCTGATCGTCACCCTGTTGACGCTGATCGTGCTGGGACCCTGGATGGTCCGGCAACTGATGGAATTCATCCAGACCTCGGTCGCCAACATCCCGCGGCTGATTGGCTAGCCCATGCTCGCCCTCAGCGACGCCCAGATCGGCGGCTGGATCGGCAGCTTCCTGTTTCCGCTGTTCCGCATCGCCGCGCTGCTGATGACCATGCCGATCATCGGCACCACCCTGGTCCCGGTGCGGGTGCGGATGTATTTGGCCCTGGCCCTGAGCCTGGTGCTGGTGCCGACCCTGCCGCCGATGCCACAGGTGGATGCCATCAGTCCCCAGGCGCTGCCGCTGATCGTTGAGCAGATCCTCATCGGCGCGGTGATGGGGTTCAGCCTGCAGCTGTTCTTCCATGTCTTCGTGGTGGCGGGCCAGATCATCTCGACCCAGGCGGGCCTGAGCTTCGCGTCCATGATCGACCCGGTCAACGGCGCCTCGGCCCCGGTCATGGGCCAGTTCTTCACCATGCTGGTGACGCTGCTGTTCCTGGCCATGAACGGCCATCTGGTGGTGTTCGAGATCCTCGCCGAAAGCTTCGTTACCCTGCCGGTGGGCGATACCCTGAGCGTCGAGCACTTCTGGCAGGTCGCCGGGCGGCTGGGCTGGGTCATGGGCGCCGGCATCCTGCTGGTGCTGCCGGCCATCACCGCGCTGCTGGTGGTCAACATCGCCTTTGGCATCATGACCCGCGCCGCGCCGCAGCTGAACATCTTTTCCGTCGGCATGCCGCTGATCGTGGTGCTGGGCATGGTCATCGTCTGGCTCGGCACCGCCGACATCCTCTCCCACTATGAAAGTCTCGCCAGCGAGGCGCTGCAATGGCTGCGCGAACTCGCCCGAGCCCGCTAGGAGATATGCCGCATGGCTGAATCCGATGGCGAAGACCGTACAGAAGACCCCACAGAGAAACGCAAGCGTGACTCCCGGGAGGAGGGGCAGCTCCCGCGATCACGCGAACTCGGCACGGTGGCGGTCATGCTCTCGGGGGTCGGCGGCCTGCTGATGTACGGCGCCTTCCTGGGCGGCAAGCTGCTCGAGGTGATGCGCAGCAACTTCTCCCTGCGGCGCGAAGAGGTCATGGACGAACGCTTCATGGGCACCTTCCTGCTGGCCTCGGGCAAGGCGGCGATGATCGGGATGCTGCCGATGATCGCCTTGGTGGTGATCGCCGCCATCGTTGGCCACATCGCCCTGGGTGGCTTCCTGTTTTCCGGCAAGATGCTGGCGCCCAAGCCGAGCCGGATGAATCCCATGTCCGGCATCGCCCGGATGTTTTCCAAGAATTCCCTGGTGGAATTGCTCAAGGCCCTGGGCAAGTTCTTCATCATCCTCGGCGTGTCGGTGCTGGTGCTGATGGGCGAGCGCACGGCCCTGCTGCAGATCGCCAAGCTGCCGACCGAGCAGGCGCTGCTGCACAGCATGCAGGTGGTAGGGCATGCCACCCTGCTGCTGGCCCTGGGGCTGCTGATCATCGCCGCGGTGGACGTGCCCTTCCAGATCTTCAGCAATCGCAAGAAGCTGATGATGACCAAGCAGGAGATCAAGGACGAATACAAGGACGCCGAGGGCAAGCCCGAGGTCAAGGGCAAGATCCGCCAGATGCAGCGGCAGATGGCCCAGCGTCGGATGATGGCCGAAGTGCCCAATGCCGATGTGGTCATCACCAACCCGACCCACTTCGCCGTGGCGCTCAAGTACGACGCGGCCAAGGGCGGGGCGCCGGTGCTGGTGGCCAAGGGCAGCGATTTCACCGCGCTGAAGATCCGCGAGATCGCCCAGGAACACCAGGTCTCGCTGCTGGAGTCGCCAGGGCTGGCGCGCGCGGTGTATTTCTCCACCGAGGTGGATCAGGAGATTCCGGCCGGACTCTATGTGGCCGTTGCTCAGGTCTTGGCCTATGTCTATCAGCTCAGGCAATTCCGGGCTGGACGCGGGCGCAAGCCCAAGCTGTCCGATCTGCCCATCCCGCCGGATCTGCGGCGGGATGAGGAGGGGAAGGCGCCTACTTGATGACGCCGCAGGCGACGCGTGCGCCGCCACCACCCAGCGGCTTGGGCTGGTCGGCGTAGTTGTCGCCACCGGCATGCACCATCAACGCATGGCCCTTGAGCTCTTCCAGGCGCTTCAGGCGGGGCGCCAGCACCGGCTGGGTGGCCTGGCCGTCGGCGGTCACATAGAGCGCCGGCAATTCGCCCAGGTGGCCGTCGTCCGACCAGGGCGCGCTGTGCTTGCCGGTGTTGCGCGGATCCAGATGGCCGCCCGCCGCGCCCCCTGCGGTCAGGGTGCCATTCACCTCGGCCGCGCCGCAGTTGGGCTTGGTGTGGACGTGGAAGCCATGGATACCGGGCTCCAGGCCCTTGAGATCCGGCGTGAAGACCAGACCGTACTTGGAGCGGGTCACCTGCACGCTGCCGACACTTTCGCCCACACCGTCGGTCGTGACCTTGTTCAGCGGGATCGTCAGGGATTCGGCTGCCTGGGCGGTGCCGACCAGGCAGGTGGCCAACAGGGTCGCGGTCCAGATCTTCATGGTGATGTTCCTCGGATAGGCGCGCTAGCGCGGGTCCCTAGACAGACTCATGGCCTCCGCCCACGGTTCAGCCGACGAGTCCGGCGATCCGTAACCAGTCCTGTATCACCTCCGGGAAAACCCCGCTGATTCAAGGTCTTGAGCAGTTGGCCCGGAGCTTGCTCAAGCCCCTGCGAACAGTGCGCTGCGTCAACTTTCCGTGACGACGGCACCGGCAAGCGAGGAATGGGTGTGAAAGTCGACAAATCCATGATGATGGGCAACATGCGCGGTCTGGCTCGCGGCAACCTGGGCGTGCCGCTGGCCGTCCTGGCGATGCTCGCCATGATGACCCTGCCGATGCCGCCGTTCCTGCTGGACGTGCTGTTCACCTTCAACATCGCCCTGTCAATCGTGGTCCTGCTGGTCAGCGTCTACGCCCTGCGGCCGCTGGATTTCGCGGTCTTCCCGACCATCCTGCTGGTGTCGACCCTGCTGCGCCTGGCGCTGAACGTGGCCTCGAGCCGCGTGGTGCTGTTGCACGGCCAGGACGGTCACGACGCCGCGGGCAAGGTCATCCAGGCCTTCGGCGAGGTGGTGGTCGGCGGCAACTACGTGGTCGGTGCGGTGGTGTTCGCCATCCTCATGATCATCAACTTCGTGGTGGTGACCAAGGGTGCCGGCCGCATCTCCGAGGTGTCGGCGCGTTTCACCCTGGACGCCATGCCCGGCAAGCAGATGGCCATCGACGCCGACCTGAACGCCGGCATCATCGACCAGGCCGAAGCCAAGAAGCGTCGGACCGAAGTGGGCCAGGAAGCCGACTTCTACGGTTCCATGGACGGTGCCAGCAAGTTCGTCCGTGGTGACGCCGTCGCCGGTCTGCTGATCCTCTTCATCAACCTCATCGGCGGCATGGCCATCGGCATGGCCCAGCACGGTCTGTCGTTCGGCGAAGCGGCGCGCATCTACGCCCTGCTGACCATCGGTGACGGCCTGGTCGCCCAGGTTCCCTCGCTGCTGCTGTCAGTCGCCGCGGCCATCATGGTCACCCGGGTGTCCTCCGCCGAAGACATGGGTCAGCAGGTCAATCGTCAGATGTTCGCCTCGCCCAAGGCGCTGGCGGTCTCGGCTTTCATCATCATCGCCATGGGCCTGGTGCCGGGCATGCCGCACCTGCCGTTCCTCGGCCTGGGTGGCGCCGCCGCCGCCGGTGCCTGGCTGATCTACAAGCGTCAGCGCCAGGCCAAGCAGACCGCCGAGGTCGAAGCCAAGAAGCAGCAGGACCTGGCTCCCGTACAGCGTCCGGCCGAGGCCAAGGAGCTGGGCTGGGACGACGTTACCCCAGTGGACATGGTTGGTCTGGAAGTCGGCTATCGGCTGATCCCCATGGTCGATCGCAACCAGGGTGGCCAGTTGCTGGCGCGGATCAAGGGCGTGCGCAAGAAGCTGTCCCAGGACCTCGGTTTCCTCATGCCGTCGGTACACATCCGCGACAACCTGGACCTGCTGCCCAACGCCTATCGTCTGACTCTTATGGGCGTCAGCGTGGCCGAGGCCGAGATCTATCCCGACCGCGAACTGGCCATCAACCCCGGTCAGGTCTATGGCTCCCTCAACGGCGTCGCCGCCAAGGATCCGGCATTCGGTCTGGAGGCGGTCTGGATCGACGTCACCCAGCGCGACCAGGCCCAGTCCCTCGGCTACACCGTGGTCGATGCCAGCACCGTGGTCGCCACCCACCTCAACCAGGTGCTCTTCAAGCACGCCCACGAGCTGATCGGCCACGAGGAGGTCCAGCAACTGCTGCAGGTACTGGCCAAGAGTTCGCCCAAGCTGGCCGAGGAGCTGGTGCCCGGCATCGTCTCCCTGTCGACCCTGCTCAAGATCCTCCAGCAACTGCTGCAGGAGCAGGTCCCGGTCCGCGACATCCGTACCATCGCCGAAGCCATCGCCAACGTCGGTCCGCGGAGTCAAGATCCCGCCGCCATCGCCGGTGCCGTACGGGTCGCCTTGTCCCGCGCAATCGTCCAGAACATCGTTGGAATGGAGCCTGAGCTGCCTGTTATCACCCTTGAGCCAAGGTTGGAACAGATGTTGCTAAGTAGTATGCAGAAGGCCGGTCAAGGCGCCGAGGACGGCATGTTCCTCGAGCCTGGCATGGCTGAAAAACTGCAGCGTTCCCTCATCGAGGCAGCGCAGCGTCAGGAAATGATGGGTAAGCCAGTGGTGCTGCTGGTAGCCGGTGCGATCCGCGGGATGATGTCCCGCTTCGCGCGGATGGCGGCGCCGAACATGAGTGTACTGGCCTACCAGGAAATTCCGGACAACAAGCAGGTCACCATCGTCGCTACCGTTGGCCAGAATGGCTGAGGTCTAGATCATGCAAGTCAAACGTTTCTTCGCCGCCGATATGCGTCAAGCCATGAAGCTGGTACGCGACGAGCTGGGCCCGGATGCCGCCATCCTCAGCAACCGCCGGGTCGCCGGTGGTGTCGAGCTGACCGCGGCGCTGGACTACCAGGCTCCGGCACCGGCCGCGCCCAACGCGGAGCTGCAGGCGGAGTTGCGCAAGACCCATGCGAAGATCGCTCAGGCCCATGCCGACCTCAGCATCCGCGCGCCGGGCGTGCCCTCGGCCGCACCCAAGGACAAGCAGCTGCTCGGCGCCATCAGCGCCGCCGACAGCCGTCGCGAGCCGGTGATCGCCCCGCCGCGTGCGCCCCAGCCGGCCGCCGCCGCCCCTGCCGCCAGCGCCGCGCCGGAAGACCGCCGCGCCCTGGAAGCCATGCGCAGCGAACTCAGCGGCCTGCGTGAACTGCTGGAAGTCCAGCTCGGCTCCATGGCCTGGACCCAGGTGCAGTCCACCCGTCCGCAGCAGGCCGGCCTCTGGCGTCGTCTGCAGCGCATGGGTCTGCCGGCCGATCTGGCCCGCCACCTGCTCGACAGCGTCGCCAAGATCCAGGACCCGCGCCATGCCTGGCGCATGCTGCTGGCCAATTTCGCCCAGCTGGCCAAGACCACCGACGCCAAGATTCTGGAGGAGGGTGGTGTCGTCGCCTTCGTCGGTCCGGCCGGCATGGGCAAGACCACCACCCTGGCCAAGCTCGCCGCCAGCTACGTGCTCAAGTACGGTCCCCAGAGTCTGGCGCTGGTCAGCATGGACAGCTTCCGCATCGGTGCCCAGGAGCAGATCAAGACCCTCGGCCGTATCCTCGACGTGCCGGTGACCCTGGTCGACCCGGGCCAGTCCCTGGCCCAGGCGCTGGCACCCCTGGCACGCAAGCGCCTGGTGCTGATCGACACCGCGGGCATGCCCGCCAATGATCCGGCGCTCAAGGTGCAGCTCGAAGCCCTGGCCAACCGCCAGCTGAAAATTCGCAACTATCTGGTATTGGGTGTCACCAGCCAGAGCCAGGTGCTCAAGGCGGCCTACCACAGCTATCGGCGCTGCGGCCTGAGCGGCTGCGTGCTGACCAAGCTGGACGAAGCCGCCAGTCTCGGCGAAGCCTTGGGTCTGGCCATCAGCCAGCGCCTGCCGGTGGCCTACATCGCCGACGGCCCGCGCATCCCGGACGACCTGCATCCGGCCCGCAGCCACCAGCTGGTGAGCCGCGCGGTGAGCCTGCAGGCACCCGAGGAACCGAGCGAAGAAACCATGGCGGGCATGCTTGCCGGCCTGTATCAGAGCAATGCCCGCCGCGCCGGTTAGCGCAGACGAACGGTAGTGGTGCATCGCATGCCTGGGCACGCCAAATGCACTTGGTCTAAAGTGTGACGGATTTCAATCAAAGGTATCAGGCAATGGGTAGCATGCATCCCGTCCAAGTCATAGCGGTCACGGGCGGTAAAGGCGGTGTCGGCAAGACCAACGTGTCGGTCAACCTGGCCTTGGCCCTGGCCGATATCGGGCGGCGCGTCATGCTGCTCGACGCCGACCTGGGCCTTGCCAACATCGACGTTCTGCTCGGCCTGTCGCCCAAGCGCACCCTGGCCGACGTCATCTCCGGCGAGTGCGAGCTGCGCGATGTGCTGCTGCACGGCCCGGGCGGCATCCGCATCGTCCCGGCGGCCTCGGGCACCCAGGCGATGGTCAATCTGACGCCGGCCCAGCACGCCGGTCTGATCCAGGCCTTCAGCGACATCAGCGAAAACCTCGACGTGCTCATCGTCGATACCGCGGCCGGCATCGGCGACCAGGTGGTCAGCTTCGTTCGCGCCGCCCAGGAAGTCCTGGTGGTGGTGTGCGACGAGCCCACCTCCATCACCGATGCCTACGCCCTGATCAAGCTGCTCAATCGCGACCATGGCGTCACCCGTTTCCGGGTCCTGGCGAACATGGCGCTGACGCCCCAGGAAGGTCGCAATCTCTTTGCTAAGCTGACCAAGGTGACCGACAGATTCCTGGATGTCGCCCTGCAGTATGTGGGCGCCATTCCGTTCGACGAGGCGGTGCGCAAAGCCGTGCAGAAACAGCGCCCCGTGTTCGAAGCCTTTCCGCGTGCCAAGGCCTCGCTGGCCTTTCGTGCGGTAGCTCAGAAAGTCGATGGCTGGCCGTTGCCCGCCAATCCGCGCGGCCATCTCGAGTTCTTTGTCGAGCGCCTTGTGCAACCAGCCATCGGTACCCACGCATGACAGCATCCAGCGGGCTTCGCATGTACAGCAAAACCTCGGAACGTACCCAGCAGGAGCAACTCATCAACCGCTATGCGCCGTTGGTGAAACGCATCGCCTACCACCTCCTGGCGCGACTGCCGGCCAGCGTGCAGGTCGAGGACCTGATGCAGGCCGGCATGATCGGCCTGCTGGAGGCCTCGCGCAAATATGACGCCGGCAAGGGCGCCAGCTTCGAGACCTACGCCGGCATCCGCATCCGCGGCGCCATGCTCGACGAGGTCCGCAAGGGCGACTGGGCACCACGCTCGGTGCACCGCAACACGCGCATGGTCACCGACGCCATTCGCGCGGTGGAAGCGCGCACCGGTCGCGACGCTAAAGATTCCGAAGTCGCGGCCGAACTTAAATTGAGTCTGGATGAGTACTACGGCATCCTTGGCGACACCATGGGGAGTCGCCTGTTCAGTTTCGACGACCTCATGGAGGGTGGTGAGCATGGGCTCGAGGAGAGCGGTTCGCATGAACTCGAACCCGGTCGCGGTCTGGAGGACGAGCGCTTCCGCAAGGCCCTGGCCGACGCCATCGCCAATCTTCCGGAGCGTGAACGTCTGGTGCTCTCGCTGTATTACGACGAGGAACTCAACCTCAAGGAAATCGGCGAGGTGCTGGGCGTGAGCGAGTCACGCGTCTGCCAACTTCACAGTCAATGCGCGGCACGCCTGCGGGCGCGGCTGGCGGAATGGCGTTCGCGTTAACCGGCTGGTACTCAGGCTACTACGATTGCTTAGACGCGCCTTGCGGCGTGTGTGCGGATTAGGACGGAGGTCGACTTGGACAAGAACATGAAAATCCTCATCGTGGACGATTTTTCCACGATGAGACGCATCATCAAGAATTTGCTGCGCGATCTGGGATTCACCAATACCGCCGAAGCAGACGACGGCAACACCGCGCTGCCGATGTTGCAGAGCGGCAACTTCGATTTTCTCGTCACCGACTGGAACATGCCCGGCATGACCGGCATCGACCTGCTGCGCCAGGTGCGCGCCGATGCGCGCCTGAAGACTCTGCCAGTGCTGATGGTGACCGCCGAAGCCAAGCGCGAGCAGATCATCGAAGCCGCTCAGGCCGGCGTGAACGGCTATGTGGTCAAGCCTTTCACCGCCCAGGTGCTGAAAGAAAAGATCGACAAGATCTTCGAGCGGGTGAACGGCTGAAGAAAGCCGCGGGGACGTTATGGATCAGCTTGGCTCCAACAGCTTCAGCGACTTCGAGTCGAATCTCAAACAGCACGCCCAAGAGCTGGTGAAATGCCTGGAAAGCGGCGATTTCACCCAGGCCGTGCACGTCATCAATGAACTCAACCAGTTGCGCGATCGGGGTCTCTACCAGGAAGTCGGCAAGCTGACCCGCGAGTTGCACAACGCCATCGTCAACTTCGAGATCGATCCGCGCGGCATGGCCGGCGAAGAGGTCTCCCAGATCAGCGATGCCACCGATCGTCTCTCCTACGTGGTGAAGATGACCGAGAACGCCGCCAACCGGACCATGGATCTGGTGGAGGAGAGCGCCCCGCTGGTAGGCAACTTCGGCGACGAAGCCCGCGCCGTGCATGCCGACTGGAAGAAGTTCATGCGCCGGGAAATGGGCGCGGACGAATTCCGCGAGCTGGCCAAGCGCGTCGACGCCTTCCTCAGTCACAGCGAGAGCAGCGCCGAGCAACTGTCGGCCAAGCTCAACGACATCCTCCTGGCGCAGGACTACCAGGACCTTACCGGTCAGGTGATCAAGCGCGTAGTCAATCTCGTCGGGCAGATCGAGAAAGACCTCGTCAAGCTGGTGATGATGGCCAGCCAGGTCGATCGCTATACCGGCTTCAGTCACGATCACACCGCGCTGATCGAACAGAATCGAAAAGAAAAGACGATGAAGGGTGAAGGTCCGCAGATTCATGCCGATAAGCGTGAAGACGTCGTGGCCGCTCAGGTCGACGTCGACGATCTTCTATCCAGTCTGGGCTTTTGACCCAGACCCTCTTGGGGAGTGCAGGAATGAGCTTCGACGCCGATGAAGAGATCCTCCAGGATTTCCTGGTAGAGGCCGGCGAGATTCTCGAACAGTTGTCCGAACAATTGGTCGAGCTGGAAAGCCGCCCGGATGACATGGATCTGCTGAACGCCATTTTCCGTGGCTTCCATACCGTAAAGGGCGGTGCCGGTTTCCTGCAGCTCCATACCCTGGTCGAGTGCTGCCATATCGCGGAAAACGTTTTCGACATCCTGCGCAAGGGTGAACGCCGCGTGGATGCCGAACTGATGGATGTGGTGCTGCAGGCACTGGATTCCGTCAACGAGATGTTCGGTCAGGTCCGTGAGCGCGAAGAGCCGACCCCGGCCTCGCCCGAATTGCTGGCGGCCCTGGCCCGCCTGGCCGAGCCCGCCGGCAGTGCGCCGGCGCCGGCTCCGGTTGCGCCCGTGGCTGCTGCTCCGGCAGTGGTCGCGGAACCGGCTCCGGTCGCCGCTGCGGCGGCCGAGCCGGAATTGAGCGATGCCGATTTCCAGAATCTGCTCGATGCCCTGGGCAGCGAGCCGAGCGCGGCAGCGGAAACGCCGGCAGCCGCCGGTGGCGACGACATCACCGATGACGAATTCGAAGCCCTGCTCGACCAGCTGCATGGCAAGGGCAAGTTCCAGGAGGCGCCGGCCGCTGCGCCGGTTGCCGCTGCGGCCCCTGCCGCGGCCGCGCCCGGTGGCGACGACATCACCGACGATGAATTCGAGGCCCTGCTCGACGAATTGCACGGCAAGGGCAAGTTCGTCGCCAACGAAGCCGCGGCACCCGTTGCTGCAGCCCCGGCCGCAGCGGCTCCGGCAGCCGCAGCGAGCGGTGACGAGATCACCGACGACGAATTCGAATCCCTGCTCGACGAATTGCATGGCAAGGGCAAGTTCAGTGGTCCCGCGGCAGCCGCGGAAGCGGTAGCCGCTCCGGTGGCCGCTGCGCCGGCACCGGTGGCCGCACCTCAACCGGCGGCTCCCGCACCGGCGCCGAAGCCGGCGCCAGTGGCCGAGGCCGCGGTGCCCAAGCCGGCAGCCGCCGCGCCTGCCGAGCGTCCCACCAGCGAGGCGGAGACCACCGTGCGGGTCGACACCGCGCGGCTGGACGAGATCATGAACATGGTCGGCGAACTGGTGCTGGTGCGTAACCGCTTGGTACGCCTGGGCCTGAACAGCGGCGACGAAGCCATGGCCAAGGCCGTGTCCAACCTCGACGTGGTCACCGCCGATCTGCAGACCTCGGTCATGAAGACCCGGATGCAGCCGATCAAGAAGGTCTTTGGTCGCTTCCCGCGCCTGGTCCGCGATCTGGCGCGCAGCCTGAAGAAAGAGATCAACCTGGAACTGGTCGGCGAAGAAACCGACCTGGACAAGAACCTGGTCGAGGCCCTGGCCGATCCGCTGGTGCACCTGGTGCGCAACGCGGTCGACCACGGCATCGAAGGACCGGCCGAGCGTGAAGAGAACGGCAAGTCCCGTGCGGGGCGCGTAGTGCTCTCCGCCGAGCAGGAAGGCGACCATATCCTTCTGTCGATCTCCGATGACGGCAAGGGCATGGACGCGGATCTGCTGCGCAACAAGGCCGTGGAAAAAGGTCTGCTCGACCGCGACGCGGCCGATCGCCTGACCGAGACCGAGTGCTTCAACCTGATCTTCGCCCCGGGTTTCTCCACCAAGGCCGAGATCTCCGACATCTCCGGTCGCGGTGTGGGCATGGACGTGGTCAAGACCAAGATCAGCCAGCTCAACGGCACGCTGAACGTCTTCTCGACCAAGGGCCAGGGCTCCAAGATCGTCATCAAGGTCCCCCTGACCCTGGCGATCATGCCGACACTGATGGTGATGCTGGGCAACCAGGCCTTCGCCTTCCCGTTGGTCAACGTCAACGAGATCTTCCACCTCGACCTGTCCCGCACCAACGTGGTGGATGGCCAGGAAGTGGTGGTGGTGCGCGACAAGGCGCTGCCGCTGTTCTACCTCAAGCGCTGGCTGGTGCCCAATGCGGCCCATGTGGAGCAGGGGGAGGGGCATGTGGTGATCCTCTCGGTGGGCACCCAGCGCATCGGCTTCGTGGTCGATCAACTGGTGGGCCAGGAAGAGGTGGTCATCAAGCCACTGGGCAAGATGCTGCAGGGAACGCCCGGCATGTCCGGGGCGACCATCACCGGCGACGGCCGCATCGCGCTCATCCTCGATGTGCCCAGCATGCTCAAACGCTACGCCCGTCGCGGGCTCTGAGTCGGTCGGGTACGAGCGGCGTCGGGCCCATGCCCGGCGCCATCGGGTGGCCTGCGCCGCCCAAGGTTAGGAGTTTCAACGTATGCCGGTAAAAGTACTGGTGGTGGACGATTCCGGCTTCTTCCGGCGTCGGCTCAAGGAGATCCTGGCGGCCGATCCCAACATCTCGGTGGTGGGCACGGCCAGCAACGGGCGCGAAGGGGTCGACCAGGCCCTGGCGCTGCGACCCGATGTCATCACCATGGACTACGAGATGCCGATGATGGACGGCATCACCGCGGTCCGCCACATCATGCAGAAGTGCCCGACCCCGGTGCTGATGTTCTCCTCGCTCACCCATGAAGGCGCCCGGGTCACCCTGGACGCCCTGGATGCCGGCGCGGTCGACTACCTGCCCAAGAATTTCGAGGACATCTCGCGCAATCCGGCCAGCGTGCAGAAGCTGCTGTGCGAGAAGATCCATCATATCGCCCGGTCCAATCGGCGCTTCGCCGTAGCGCCCAGCGTCGCGCCGGCAGCGCCCGCAAGCGCCGCTGCGGCGCCGGCCACGGCTCGCCCGGCAGCGCGTCCGGCTGCGCCTAGCGGCGCTGCAGCGGGTCATGCACCCGCCGCCCCGGCTTCGCCGCCGCCCAAGCGCAAGCACTATCGCCTGGTAGCCATCGGCACTTCCACTGGCGGGCCGGTGGCTCTGCAGCGGGTGCTCACCCAGCTGCCAGCCAACTTCCCGGCGCCTCTGGTGCTGATCCAGCACATGCCTGCCGCCTTCACCAAGGCCTTCGCCGAGCGCCTGGACAAGCTTTGCCGCATCAGCGTCAAGGAAGCCGAGGACGGTGACCAGTTGCGTCCGGGCCTGGCCCTGCTGGCACCGGGTGGCAAGCAGATGATGGTGGATGGCCGCGGCATGGTGAAGATCCTGCCCGGTGACGAACGCCTCAACTACAAGCCCTGCGTCGACGTGACCTTTGGCTCCGCGGCCAAGGCCTATGCCGACAAGGTGCTGGCGGTGGTCCTGACCGGCATGGGCGCCGACGGCCGCGAAGGCGCCCGGATGCTCAAGCAGGTCGGCAGCCAGGTGTGGGCCCAGGACGAAGCCAGTTGCGTCATCTACGGCATGCCCATGGCCATCGCCAAGGCCAATCTGGCCGACGCCATCTATGGCCTGGACGACATCGGCAGACACCTGACCGAGGCCTGTTCGTGACGGCAGGCGTTCTCCGGCCAGAAGGGCATTGAGCGTGGATGTTCTCAGTCTTATCGGCATCCTGCTGGCCTTTACCGCCATCATGGGCGGCAACCTGCTGGAGGGCGGCTCCTTTACCGCCCTGGCCAATGGCCCGGCGGCATTGATCGTGGTCGGCGGCACCCTGGGTGCCGTCCTGCTGCAGACCCGCCTGCCGGTGCTGCGGCGCGCCCTGACCATGCTGGCCTGGATATTCATGCCGCCGCGGCTGGACCTCACCGGCGGTATCCGCAAGGTGGTCAACTGGAGCAACGTGGCGCGCAAGGAAGGTCTTCTGGGGCTCGAGCCCCTGGTCGCCCGCGAAGCCGATCCCTATGCCGCCAAGGGCCTGCAGCTGCTGGTGGATGGCACCGAGCCCGAAGCCCTGCGCAGCATCCTCGAGGTGGACCTCTACGGCCAGGAAGACCGCGACATCGCCGCCGCCAAGGTCTATGAGGCCATGGGCGGCTATGCGCCCACGGTGGGCATCATCGGCGCGGTGATGGGCCTGATCCACGTCATGCAGAATCTTGCCGATCCCTCGCAACTGGGCAGCGGCATCGCCGTGGCCTTCGTGGCCACGATCTATGGTGTCGGCTTCGCCAACCTGCTGTTGCTGCCCGTCGGCAACAAGCTCAAGGCGCTGGCGCAGCAACAGTCCCGCTACCGGGAAATGCTGCTGGAAGGGCTGATGTCCATCGGCGAGGGCGAAAATCCCCGCTCCATCGAAATGAAGCTGCAAGGTTTTCTGGACTAGGAGGACGCCGCATGCCTCGTCGCCGCCGCCGTCCCGAAGAGCACGAGAACCACGAACGCTGGCTGGTCTCCTACGCGGACTTCATCACCCTGCTGTTCGCCTTCTTCGTGGTCATGTATTCCATTTCCTCGCTGAACGAAAGCAAATACAAGGTGCTCTCGGACAGCCTGTCGGGCATCTTCAGCCAGCCGGAGCGTTCGCTCAAACCCATCCCCCTCGGCGACCAGCGTCCCGCCGGCGTGACGCCGACGGTGATGGATGCCAGCGCCGCCCAGCCGGCCAAGGGTACCCCCAGCGATCCGCTGCAGCAGATCGCCGACAGTGTGCGGGCCACCTTCGGCGATCTCATCGCGGGCGATCAGCTGAACATCAAGGCCAGTGAGATGTGGCTGGAAATCGAGCTCAGCTCCAACCTGCTGTTTGCCAGCGGCGATTCCCTGCCGAGCAATCCCGCCTTCGGCCTCATGGAGAAGGTGGCCAAGATTCTGGCACCCTTCAAGAATCCGATTCAGGTCCAGGGCTACACGGACGACCGGCCGATCAGCACGGCGTTGTATCCCACCAACTGGGAGCTGTCGGCAGCCCGGGCCGCCAGTATCGTGCGCCTGCTGATCGGCAATGGTATCGCGCCGCAACGCCTGGCCGTGGTGGGCTATGGCGCCTATCAGCCGGTGGTCGACAACACCAGTGACGTCAACCGCGCCCGCAATCGGCGGGTGGTGCTGCTGATCTCGCGCAATCTCGATCTGTTCCGGCCGCAGAGCACCTTGCAAAATCCGTCGACTGGCACACAATCTGCAGCATCGCCTGGAGAACCGGCGCCCGGAGTGGCGCCTGTCAAATCTTCGTCGCCGGCCCCAACGCCGGCACCTTGACCCGGCTGGTCGTGTCGTCGGGAGGAAGTCTGCACATGAGAGTCTGGGCTGTCGCCAATCAAAAGGGTGGGGTGGGCAAGACCACCACCACCGTTGCCCTCGCCGGGTTGCTCGGCGATGAGGGCAAGCGCGTCCTGCTGGTGGATCTCGATCCCCACGGTTCCCTGACCAGCTATTTCGGTCAGGATCCGGACAGCCTCGAACACAGCGTGTTCGACCTGTTCCAGCACGGGGGTCAGGTTCCGGAAGGGCTGCCGCAGCGGCTGCTGCTGCCCACCAGCCATCCGCAGCTGTCCATGCTGCCATCCAGCACGGCCCTGGCCACCCTGGAGCGGCAGTCGCCTGGCCAGAGCGGCCTGGGGCTGGTGATCTCCAAGAGCCTGGCGCAGCTGTGGAACGACTTCGATCACGTGCTGATCGACAGTCCGCCGCTGCTCGGCGTCCTCATGGTCAATGCCCTGGCGGCCAGCCAGCATCTGGTGATTCCCACCCAGACCGAATTCCTCGCGCTCAAGGGGCTCGAACGCATGGTCAACACCCTGACCATGATCAACCGTTCGCGCAAGCAGGCGCTGCCCTACACCATAGTGCCGACCCTGTTCGACCGCCGCACCCAGGCCTCCATCGGTACGCTCAAGGTCCTGCGCAACACCTATCCGGCCCAGCTGTGGCAGGCCTTCATCCCCATCGATACCCGGCTGCGCGATGCCAGTCGCTCCGGCCAGGTGCCGTCGCGCTACGAGCTGAACAGCCGCGGCGTCATCGCCTATCGGGCGTTGCTGCGGCATCTGCTCGACGGTGCGCCCAGCAGCCAGGTCGCCTGATTCAAGTTTTCCACTCCGCCGGCCGATAGGCTGGACAACTCACTCACGTAGATCGCCATGAGCCAACCGACGTCCCTCGACAATCGTCCTCAGCGTGTCCTCCAGGGCTATCTCGATGCCCTGCTGCTGGACGCGTTCCTGGAACTGCCGACTGCCGAAGCCACGCCTGTCGTGGCGCCGGTGGTGGTGCCGGCCGCGCCGATCGCCAGCGTGAGCGAAGACGAATTCGCCGCCGCGGTACGCGAAGAACTCGAGCGGGATGCCGCACGGCAGCCGCGGGTCGTGCCGCTGGCCGCCCGGCGTCCCGCGGTCGCCCTGGCCGAGCGCGTCCTGCCCGAGGTCCTGCTGCCTGCACCCCAGCCGCTGCTCGCGCCCGAAACCGATATCGAACTGGACTGGCGCGTCCCCGAACT
Source organism: Pseudomonas sp. RIT411 (assembly GCF_003057735.2). NCBI lineage: Bacteria > Pseudomonadati > Pseudomonadota > Gammaproteobacteria > Pseudomonadales > Pseudomonadaceae > Pseudomonas > Pseudomonas sp. RIT411. The sequence continues at coordinate 452,979 of NZ_QBIZ02000001.1, read as the reverse complement.
GGCACCGGTCGCCGAGCCGGCCCGTCCGGCGGTGGAAGGCATCGCCGTGGGTACCCCGGTGACGCAGCCGGTGGCAGCGGCTGGCGTACCGCCCAGCGCCGTGCATCTCGACGGTCGCCCGGAGTGGGGTGAAGAGCCCTTCGAATGCCTGCTGTTCGACGTCGCCGGCCTGACCCTGGCCGCGCCCCTGGTGTGCCTGGGTTCCATCTATCCGCTGGCCGACGAAGAGTTGACGCCGCTGTTCGGTCAGCCAGACTGGTTCCTGGGCCTGCTACCCTGCCAGGCAGGTAATCTGCGTGTGCTCGACGCGGCGCGCTGGGTGATGCCCGAGCGTTACCGTGACGACTATCGCGAGGGGCTGAAATTCGTGATATCGCTGCAAGGTCTGGATTGGGGCCTGGCCGTGCACGGCGTCAGCCATTCGGTACGTCTGGATCCCGCCGAGGTCAAATGGCGGAACCAGCGCGCTACCCGGCCGTGGCTGGCCGGTACGGTGATCGATCAGATGTGTGCGCTGCTGGATGTGGCGGCGCTCGCTGAACAGGTGGTGGGTGGCCGTCGCTAGGGCTGCCCGCTGCAACTAACCGGCGGGTTCGCCCGCTTCGCCGCACGTGCGGTATTTGACGAGGCTAGGGAACATGAAAAAAACGTCCGCACAGGGTTCCGAAGATCCGGTCCTGCAATGGGTCACCTTCCGCCTGGATAACGAGACCTACGGCATCAACGTGATGCAGGTCCAGGAAGTCCTGCGCTACACCGAAATCGCTCCGGTCCCGGGTGCGCCGAGCTATGTGCTGGGCATCATCAACTTGCGTGGCAACGTGGTGACGGTGATCGACACCCGTCAGCGCTTCGGTCTGCTGCCCACCGAGGTCACCGACAACACCCGTATCGTCATCATCGAGGCCGACAAGCAGGTCGTTGGCATCCTGGTCGACAGCGTGGCCGAGGTGGTCTACCTGCGGCAGTCGGAGATCGAGACCGCACCGAACGTCGGCAATGACGAATCCGCCAAGTTCATCCAGGGTGTGTGCAACAAGAACGGCGAGCTGCTGATCCTGGTCGAGCTCGACAAGCTGATGACCGAAGAAGAGTGGTCGGAGCTGGAAAGCATCTGATGCTCGTCGGGCTGATCCTGCTCAGCGTCGCCCTGGGGCTGGCCTGTGCCGGCCTCGGCGGTTGCTGCTGGCTGCTCTGGCAACGCCAGCAGCAGCAGGCGGCCAAGCTGGCCGAGCGGGAGGCCCTGGTCGACAAGCGCATGCAGATCCTGCTCAAGCGCCTGGAAACCTACCAGGCCGGGCAGGTACGCATGGGTGAGCAGGTGCAGGGACTGGCCAAGGTGGTGGCGCCCTTGCCGGATCGGTTGACCCAGATCGAGCAGAGCGACCCTACCAGTCTGTCGTTTTCCCAGGCTGCGCGCCTGGTGGGACTGGGCGCCAGCGCCGACGATCTCACCCAGGCCTGTGGTCTGTCCCAGGCCGAAGCCGAGCTGGTGGCCCGGCTGCACCGACAGCGCCAGCAGCGTTCCGGCTAGGAGCCGCTGATGCCGCCTGCGCGGGATCGCCGCCTCAGCTGACGATCCAGCGGTAGAGCGCGATCACCACCAGCACCGCCAGCACTGGCTTGGCGATGCGATAGGCCTTGGGATGGCGCCGCTTGAATTTCTTCACGCCGCCACCGATACGATCCCCGAATCTCTTGCTGAAGGCATAGGCCTGGTTGATGCCGCCGACGCGTTCGCCTTCGACGTTCTGCGGCGCCGTGGCGCTGCCCAGGAAGCGGCTGACCGCCTGGTTGACGCGGGTCAGCAGGCGATTGCGCAGCGGCCGCTCGACGTCGCAGAAGAGGATGACCCGGGTCTGGTCGGTCTCGTTCTTCACCCAGTGCACATAGGTCTCGTCGAACATCACGTCCTCGCCGTCGCGCCAGGCATAGGGCTGGCCGTCGACATAGATGCGGCAGGCATCCGAGTTGGGCGTGGCCAGACCCAGGTGGTAGCGCAGCGAGCCGCCGAAGGGATCGCGATGGGGATTCAGGTGGCTGCCGCCCGGCAGCAGCGCGAACATGGCGCCCTTGACGTTGGGGATCTGCCGCACCAGCTCCACAGTGCGCGGGCAGAGGGTCTGGGCGGAGGGCAGCGGCTCGCCGTACCAGGTCAGGTAGAAGCGCTTCCAGCCCTTTTTGAAGAAGGAGCCGAAGCCGGCGTCATTGTCCTTTTCCGCCGCGCGGATGTAACCCTCGTCGAACAGCCGCAGGGCCTCGACGCGAATCTCCTGCCAGTTGTCCTTGAGCACATCCAGCTCGGGAAAGCGGCTGCGATCCAGATAGGGCTTGGACGGCACGCTGGAGAACAGGTACATCAGGGCGTTGTACGGCGCGAACACCGCCGAGTGGTTGACCAGCTGACGCAGGAAGGGCAGGCGAGCGCGTCCGCGAAGGTGAACGAAGAGCACGCTGGCGACGAAGAGCAGGACGATCGCTAAGGTAATCATGGGCGAATTGTGATCGGCAGCGCCCGAACCAGGGGCGGATAGGTCATGACCGCATTATTTCACCCCAGAGAAAGGCTTGCACTCGGTTCGTCGGCTGCGCAGGATGGACACCCTGGCGCGCGGCCGCTTCCGAGCTGCGCCCCCTTGGATGATCTAGACGAGTCGTATCGATGAGCATGTCCCTACGCGACCAGCTGCTGAAAGCCGGATTGGTCAATGAAAAGCAGGCCAAGCAGGCCGTCAAGCAGAAGCAGAAGCAGAACCGCATGGAGCATCGCGGGCAGGCGGAAAAGGATCGCTCCCAGGAGTTGGCCGTCCAGCAGGCCCAGGCGGAAAAACTGGCCAAGGACCAGGAGCTCAATCGCGCTCAGGAAGAGAAGAAGAAGCGCAAGGCCGAGCAGGCGCAGATCAAGCAGCTGATCGAAACCAGCCGCCTGCCCAAGCTGACCACCGAGGACTACTACAACTTCGTCGACGACAAGAAGGTCAAGCGCCTGTCGGTCAACGTCATGATGAGAGACAAGCTCAGCAAGGGCAGTCTGGCCATCGTGCGCTACGAAGGTCGCTACGAGGTGGTGCCCCGGGCTACCGCCGAACGCATCCAGGAGCGCGATCCCAAGCGGGTGGTGCTGCTCAACGTGCAGAGCGGCGAGCCGGATCCGGACGATCCCTACGCGGCCTACCAGGTGCCGGACGACCTGATGTGGTGAGTGGCCTGGTCAGGCGCTCTGCCTGACCAGCATGTAGATGCGGTAGACGGCGATGCTGGGGATCAGCTGCAGGAAGCCCGACAGGGTCTGCAGCACGATCTCCGGCACCGCGGCCTCGGCGAAATGCCGGGTGATCCAGGCGTCGAGCAGCCAGGCCGGCAGGACCGTGGCCAGGATGCACGCCAGCAGGGTGAAGAAATGCCCGCGGCTCAGCCGGAAGCTGCCGCGCAGGGCGTCCAGCGGCGCCCGTCCCTCCAGGACCAGCAGGTTCTCGGCAAAGGCCAGCTTGGCCATGATCAGAAAGCCCGGCACGATCAACAGCGAAAAGCCCAGCATCACCAGCCCCGAGGTCACGGCTGCGAGGACGGCGAAGCGCGGCCAGAGCAGCAGGGCGGCGCCCCACACGCCGCTCAGGCGCGGGGTGTTGCCCTGGGTGCGCGCCTCCAGAAAGATCAGCAGTGCGGCGGTGTAGAGCGGATAGCAGAGCAGACTGACCAGCATGTCCCACAGGCCGCCGTTGGCGCCGAAGCGCTCCAGCACCTGATAGCGCAGCAGGGCTTCGAGCAGCAGCCAGGGCAGGGTGAGGACGGCCAGGGGGCGCAGATTGCGGGCAAAGAAGGACAGCGAGTCGCGCAGGATATCGACAGGGTTCATGCAACGCTTCCAGACGGGCAGGGGGGCAGTCTAGCAGGGCGACCCGCTCGCTCGCAGGCGTTCGAGCATGGCCGCGGTGGAGGTGACGGTGGCGTACTCGCCGTGCAGGTTGGCCATGGCCATCGCATGGACCTCCTCGGCACTGCGGGGCCGCCCGGCGAAGTCGGTCTTGGCAAAGGTGTAGCAGGCGTCTTCGGCGACCCAGGTGGTGAAGTCCAGATTGCCGGCGCTGCGGGCCGTGGCCTCCACCGAATTCTCGCTGGCCACGCCGCAGATCAGCAGCGACGCGATGCCGCGCTGGTGCAGCCAGCGCTCCAGCCCGCTGTTGGCGAAGGCGTCGGGGACCTGCTTGTCGAACACCGGCTCGCCGGGCAGGGGCGCCAGGGCCGGCTGGAACTCCACGCCGGGCTGCCCTGGCCAGAACACTGAATGCGGATTGCGCGACAGGTGCCGGACATGCAGCAGGGGCGCCCGGGCCTGGCGCCAGGCCGCCAGTAGCTCGGCCAGGCGCTGCTCGGCTTCGGGGTGGTTGCGTGGGCCCAGGTGCGGGGCGCGGATGCCCTGTTGCTGGTCGATCAGGATGAGCAGGGGCGGCATGCGCAGGCCTCGCGGGCAAAGACTCAGACTCCCGCAGCGCCGGCCGGTTGTCCAGTCCTGGACGCCACCCGGAACTCCCTGGCAGGGCCGCTCTTCAGATGGGAAGGGCGCCAGTGGACCTCTGGCTGAACCTGTGCTGAATGCCGTGCGAACGCAACTTGAAAAGCAACCGCTGCGCCTTTATCTGGCATAACAGTGCGCAGCCTTGCGCCTTTCGACATCCAGGCCGTTCCCCGGGGAAGGCCGCCAGTAGACCGTCTGCGGGAGGGTCATCATGCAACGCGAAGAAAGCCAGCTGATCGAAGGTCTGTTCGACCGTCTCAAGACCACGGAAGCCCAGACCGCGCCCCGTGACCGGGAAGCCGAGGCGCTGATCCAGCAGCGCCTGCGCGAGCAGCCCGCGGCGCCCTATTACATGGCCCAGGCGATGCTGATCCAGGAAGCCGCCATCAAGCGGCTGGACCAGCGCGTCCGGGAACTGGAAAGCCAGATGGCCCAGGTCCAGCAGAATCGCCCAAGCAGCGGTGGCTTCCTGTCCAGCCTCTTCGGTGGCGGTAGCAGCCAGCCAGCGGGCGGTCAGGCAGCGGCCAACGCGGCGCCGTCGCGTGGCTGGAATGATCCGGGTCCGGCGGCGTCGCGGCCTGCCAATCCGGGGTATGCCCAGCCTAATCCCGGCTATGCCCAGCCCGCGCCCGGCTATGCCCAGCCCGCGCCCGGCTATGGCGCACCCCAGGCAGCGCCCTCGCGCATGGGCGGTTTCATGGGCGGTGCGCTGCAGACGGCGGCCGGGGTAGCCGGTGGCGTGCTGGCGGCTCAGGCGATTTCGGGCCTGTTTCACCATTCGCAACCCGAGGAGATCGTCAACGTCATCAATGAGACCCCGGCTGCCGACCAGGGCCTGGCCGATGCCGGCTCTCAGGGAGGCTGGGCGGACAACGCCAGCTACGACAATGGCGGCGGATTCCAGGACGCCGGTGGCTATCAGGATAACGGGGGCTTCCAGGACGCTGCCGACTATGGCGATACCGGCGGCGGTGGCGGCTTCTTCGACGACAGTGGCGACGACGACTCCTTCATCTGACGGGGCGTCGCTCCGCCAGCCCTGGTGCCGCGAGGCGCCGGGGCTTTTTTCTGCGTGCCGTCAGCCGGGCAGGAGCGGCAGGGGGCGCTCGAAGGGCGTCGACAGCACAACCACGGTACGGCTCATGCCGAACTGGTTCAGCTGATCGATGAGGCTCTCCAGTTCACCCATGTCGCGTACGGCGACGCGCAGCATCAGGCAGTCTTCACCCGTGACCCGGTGGCAGGCGAGCAGCTGGGGCAGGGCCTCCAGCTTCTTCAATACCGGGCCCTGACTGGTGCTGTGCAGGCGCAGGGAGATCAGGCATTCGGTGCCATAGCCCAGGGCGCGGCGATCGATACGGGCGCCATAGCCGGTGATGATCCCGGCGTCTTCCAGCTCGGCGATGGCTGGCGCGGAGAGTCCCAGCCGGCGACCCAGGTCCGCGTAGCTGGCGCGGCCCTCCACCAGCAGCAGGTCGATGAGACGGCGATCGATATGGTCCATGTCCGTTCCCCTGCCTTCGAATCGAAGGTCCTTGCTCCTAAAGTCTGCTGAATCAAAGCCTGATCGGCCCTTTATCCCCTGACTGTATCTTAGCCGTCCCGGCGTGCGCTCTTACAATGGCTGCCTGACCCCTCAGGAATCCCTCGCGCATGGACACCTCCGCCTCGCCCTGCCTCGCGCCGCGCCTACCCAGCTGGCTGCCCCTGCTGGCGGCCTTTTTCGCGCTCTATGTGGTCTGGGGTTCCACCTATCTGGTGATCCGCATCGGCGTGGCCCATTGGCCACCGCTGCTGATGGCGGGGCTGAGGTTCCTGATCGCCGGAAGCCTGCTGCTGGGCTGGCTGCGCCTGCGCGGGACCCCCTGGCCGACGGCGCGCGAGACCGCCGCGGCCGCGGTGATCGGCATCCTGCTGCTGGGTATCGGCAACGGCGGCGTGACTCTGGCCGAGCACTGGGGCGTGACCTCCGGCATCGCGGCCTTGTCGATCGCCACGGTGCCGCTGTTCACCCTGCTGTTCGGTCTGCTCTGGGGACAGCGCAATACCCTGCTGGAATGGGCCGGCATCGCCCTGGGTCTGGTGGGGATCGCCCTGCTCAACCTGGGCGATACCATGAGCGCCACGCCCCTGGGGGCGGCGGTGATCCTGCTCGCCGCGGCGGCCTGGGCCTTCGGCTCGATCTGGAGTCGCTACCTGCCGTTGCCGCGCGGAGCCATGGCCAGCGCCGTGGAGATGCTGGTGGCCGGTGCGGCGCTGCTCGGCGCCAGCTACCTCAGCGGTGAGCGCCTGCAGCACTGGCCGGCCCTGGGCGGCTGGCTGGCACTGGGCTATCTGGTGGTGTTCGGCTCCCTGATCGCCTTCAGCGCCTATCTCTATCTGCTGGGGCGGGTACGACCGGCGGCCGCTACCAGCTATGCCTACGTCAATCCGGTGGTGGCGGTGCTGCTGGGCACCCTGTTCGTCGGTGAACGGATCGGGCCGGCGGAGATGCTGGCCATGCTGGTCATCGTCGGCGCCGTGGTGCTGATTGGGCTGCCGCAGTGGCGACGGCGCTGAGAGCCTGATCAAAGTCTGCTGCGCGTCGGCCAAACTGCGTTGAAAATGGCCTGGAAGGCCAGCCCCGTCGGAATGCTCATTTACCGCTCGTAAACTCCGCTTCCTCAGCCATTTTCGCCTTGCTTGGCTCTAGCTCGCGAGACGTTGAACAGGCTCGGAGGGCAGGCTAGGCTGGCGCGTCATCCAAGCGGAGTCCGCCATGAGCCAAGCAGTCACCCCCGCCTTTGCCGAAGAGCCGCTGGAGGCCAACGAGATCCGCGTTCTCGGCAGCCTCATCGAAAAGCAGCTGACCACGCCGGAAAGCTATCCCCTGACCCTCAATGCGCTGGTGCTGGCCTGCAACCAGAAGACCAGTCGCGAGCCGGTGCTCAATCTGACCCCGGGCGAGGTGGGACAGGGGCTGCGGCGCCTGGAAGAACGCGGTCTGGCGCGCCTGGTGATGGGTAGTCGGGCGGATCGCTGGGAACAGCGGCTGGACAAGGCCCTGGAGCTTCCGCCACCCCAGTGGGTGCTCTGCGCGCTGCTGTTCCTGCGCGGACCCCAGACCCTGGGGGAATTGCTGGCCCGCAGCGGCCGGATGCATGCCTTCGACGACACCGAGCAGGTGCGTCACCACCTGGAGCGGTTGATCGCCCGTGGCCTGGCCACCGGTCTGGGGCGGCAACCCGGCCAGCGCGAAGAGCGCTATCTGCATCTGTTCGGCAACGCCGCGGAACGCGATGCCCAGGTCGCGCAACTGGGTAGCGCCGCCGAAGCCGGTGCGCCCGCGGGTGGACGCGAAGGACGGCTGGAGGCGCTGGAAGCCCGGCTCGCCGCGCTCGAAGAGCGGCTGGCGCGCCTGGAGGAAGGCGCTCAGCGCGGATAGAGCGGCGGCAGGGTGTCGTGCACGGCCGCGGGCGTCAGCGGCGGCAGGGCATTGATCGCCTGCCACAGCGTCTCGCCCTGCCAGCGCTGACCGGCTTCGCTGTAGAGCGCGCCGTTGAGGTCATCGAGGGCCGCGGCCAGGGGTTCGAAGCGCGCGCCCATGGCCGCCAGGGTCTCCGGCTGCTGTCGCGCCCAGGCGTCCAGGGCGTGACGGGTCGCGTGGGGGTCGTTGCTCTGGCAGGCGCGGCGCAGCTCTTCGCGCTGCAGGCGGCTGTCGAGATCGGGCACCGTCGGCAGGACCGCCGGCTGCCGGCGGGCACGCCACCAGAGGCCGAAGCCGAGCAGGGTGGTCAGGGCGAAAAAGGCCGTGGCCAGCTGCCAGCGCCAGAGGCCGCGGTCATTGCCGCTTATCTTGGCCGCGGCGGTCGCCACCGGCTGCAGCGTCGGATCCTCGGCGACCACCAGGGTCTGGGCGGGCAGGGTGGCGCGTTCGAGGGTGTCGGTCTCGGTGTTCCACCAGACCACCTCCACTGGCGGCAGGACCTTGTCCCCCGTGGAGGTGGGAATCAGGGCGACACGCTCTTCGCGTTGCCCGACCAGCCCACGCGCCTGGGTCTGCATGGACAGCCGCGGCTGTTCGGCATAGCGCTTCACCCCCTCGGTCTCGGGCAGCACCAGTGGGGGCAGCTGGCCAGGCGCCAGGCCTTCGGCACGCACCTGCAGGGTGCGGGTCAGGGCACTGCCTTCGCGAGCCTCTGCCGGTGCGGGATTCCATTGCTGCGTCAGGGTCAGGTTGCGCGCCGGCACCCAGGGCGTCTGTGGCGGATAGCTGGCGGGCTGTGGCAGGACGTCCAGGGTCAGGGCCGGCGTGCGCAGCTGGATCGGCTGGCCGGCCCTGGAGCTGTCGTCGAGACCGCCGGCCAGGGTGGCGCTGAAGGTCTGGGGCGGCAATACCAGGGTGCCGCTCTGCAACGGATGGATGGCGTAGCGCCACTCGATCACGCCATGGCGTACGCCCTCGACGTCACGTTCGTAGACCTGCGGCGTACCGAGCAGATCCACCCGCGCCTCGCTGGGATTGGGCGGGGTGAGCACATGATCGTCATAGAGCGCCACGGCGTGGTAGAGGCGAATGGTCAGGATGGTTTCCGCCTGCACATAGAGCCGGGTGCGCTCCACCGAGGCTTCCAGATAGACCGGCTCACGGGCCTGGCGTTTGGCGGCGCTGGCCTCCACGGTGACGGTCAGCGGCTGGCTGCGGGCGCCGTCGAGGGTCAGGGCGGGAATGGTCAGGGCACCGCTGGCCTTGGGTTGCAGGGTGACGTTCCAGCGGGTGGTCACCCGCTCGCCGGGCGGCAGGCTGTTCTGGCGGACCCCGAGCACCCGGAAGTCCTGCTCCAGCGGGCCGAGATCGGGCTTGCCGAACTGCGCGGGATCGGTGGTTTCGAGAATGAGTTCGAGCGTCTCGTTCTGGCTGAGCTGAGTGCGCTCCAGGCGGGCGCTGAGGTCCGCCGCCTGCACCAGGGGCGCGAGCAGCGCGAGGGGCAGCAGCAAGGGATAGGCCTTCATTGCAGCGCGTTCTCCTCGCGTTGTTGTTGCTGGTACCAGAACTTGCGGCGCAGCAGCTCGGCCGGGTTGTCGGGAATCTCGCGCAGCCACTGTTCGGCCGCCTGACGCTGTTCCTCCGCCAGGGGATCTTCGGCGTAGGACGGACTGACGAGCCAGTCCGCGCCGGCCTGGGCCTGCTGCTGCGGGCTGGCCGCAGCGGCAGCGGTGGACGGCGGGGTACTGCTGCTGGCCGGCTCGTCCGCCTGGGCGCTGCTCTGACTGGCGCTCTGGGCCTGGCGACTGCGGGCGGCGGCCTCGGCCTGGGCCGCGGCGCGCTGGGCGAGCAGGCGTTCGAGGCGGTTGCGATTGCGCAGGGCGGGGGTCAGATCCGGACGCAGCACCAGCGCCGCCCGGTAGGCGCGCAGGGCCTCGTCCAGGCGTCCGGCCATGGCCAGGGCATTGCCGCGATTGTAGTGGCCGTCCGCCGAGGGATCCCGGGCGAAGGCCGCGGCGGCGCCGCTGAAGTCGCCGGCGCGATAGAGCGCCACGCCGCGCCAGCGCTCGTCGGTAAAGAGGTCGGCGGCCGCGCCAGCCTGGTCGTCGGCCAGCAGCTGAAGGGCCTGCTGGTCGCGACGCAGCCAGAGATCGTCCCAGCTGCCGGCCTGCGCCGGAGGCGGCGTCAGCAAGAGGCAGAAGGGCAGACATAGCAGCCAGCCGCGGCGTGCGCCACAGGCGACCAGGACCAGCAGGGGCAGGAGCAGCAGGTAACCCTGGTCGCGCCAGTCGGAAGGTCCCTGACCCTCGCTGGCCCGCACATCGTCGGGTCGCTCCAGCAGACCGAGGCGACGCAGGTCGCTGTCATCGCGTTGCAGGCGCTGATAGCGGCCACCCAGCTCGCGGGCGACGTCCTGCAGGCGGCCTTCGGCCAGGCGGGCGATGCGGATGCCGCCGGCGGCGTCGCTCAGGTAGTTGCCGGTCTCGGCGGCCACCGGGGCGCCCTGGGGCGTACCCGGGCCGAGGATCGCCAGCTGGCGCAGCCGACCCTGCAGCTGGCGCTCGAGGCCCAGCCGCTCGCGGTCGTCCAGGTCGCTGGCGATGAGCAGCAGCCGGGCGCTGGCGCTGGGCGCCGGGCCGAGCAGCTCCAGGGCCTGGGCGATACCCAGGTCGGCGCGCTGGCCGGGCACCGGCATGATCGACGGCCGCAACGCCTTGAGCAGGTTGTCCATGGTCGGCAGGTCGTCGGTCAGGGGCACCAGGGTATGGGCGCTGCCGGCATAGACGACGATGGCGGTCTCGCCGTCCTGGCGCGCCTTGAGCAGGTCCTGCAGCTTGCGCTGCACGGCCAGCAGGCGATTGGGGATGACATCGGTGGCGAGCAGATCGGGCGTCAGCGCCAAGACCACCACCAGCGGATCGTTGCGCCGAAAGTTCTGCGCTTCGCCCTGCTGCCAGCTGGGACCGGCCAGGGCCAGACAGGCCAGCACCCCGGCCAGACCCAGCAGCACCAGCCCGAGGGGCGAGCGCTGGCGATCGCTGTCGCTGAGCAGCCAGGGTTGCAGCGCCGGGGGCAGCAGCGCCTGCCAGCGCCCGTGGCGATGCCGGCGCCGACGCAGCGAGCCGATCACCAGGGCGACCGGCACCAGGGCCAGCAGCCACCAGGGACGCAGGAGCAGCGGCAGCCAGTCGCTCATCGGGCCTTGCCTCCACGCTGCCAGCGTGTCGGCCACGGCAGGCGGCCAAGCGCCAGGGCCAAGCCGAGCAGCAGTGCCCCGGCCAGCGGCCAGGCATAGAGTTCGCGGGTGGGGCGGGCCTGGTCCGGTTGCTGGCGGATGGGTTCGAGACGATCGAGCTGGCGTGACACGGCGGCCAGCTCGGTACTGGATCTCACCCGGAAATAGGCGCCGTTGGTGACCTCGGCGAGGTGGCGCAGCATGGGTTCGTCGAGATCGCTGGGCGTCGCGCCGGCGCCCAGGGTGTCCGGATCGGCGCCGATGCCCAGGGTATAGACGCGGACCCGCTCGCTGGCCGCCAGGCTGGCCGCCACCTCGGGCGTCACCACGCCGCCGTTGCTGGCGCCGTCGGTGACCAGGATCAGGGTGCGACTGTTGTCCGGGCGCTTGCGCAGGTGCTTGACCGCCAGGCCCACGGCGTCGCCCACCGCGGTGTTGCGCCCGGCCAGGCCGATCTGGGCTTCTTCCAAGAGCGCATGCACGGTGCGCCGGTCGGCGGTCAGCGGTGCCTGCAGATAGGCCTGGGAACCGAACAGGATCAGGCCGACGCGATCGCCCTGGCGACTGTCGATGAAGCGGCCGAGCAGTTGCTTGACCAGGCTCAGGCGGCTGACGTTCTCGTCGCCCAGTTGCATGTCCGGGGTGTCCATCGAGCCGGAGACATCCACCGCCAGCAACAGATCGCGCCCGCTCACGTCCAGCGGCTGGGGTGGCCCCACCCACTGCGGACGCGCCGCGGCGGCCAGGATCAGCAGCCAGCCCAGCAGAAAGGGCAGCAGACGGCGGGCGCCGCTCAGGCCGCCGGTGTGGCGGGTGCGCCCACCCAGGTGTTCGAGTTCAGCGAGGAATTCCACCCGTAGGGCCGCCTGGCCGCTGTCGGCCGCCGGCAGGAGCACGCGCAGCGCCCAGGGCAGCGGCAGCAGCAGCCACAACCAGGGCCAGGCGAATTCAAACATGCTTGCGGATCCAGGTGGCGACGGCGTCCTGCAGGCCGTCGATGGCGCGGTCATCCAGCCGGCAATCCGGGCGATAGCCGCCGTCGACCAGGATCATGTAGCGCGTCAGGCCGGCCGCCGGACAGCGCGAATCGAGAAAGGCCAGCCAGTCGCGGCCGCTCAGGGTCTGGCTGAGCTGATCCGGATAGCTGGCGCGGCAGAGGCGCTTGAGCAGGGCGTTGAGCGCCTGCAACCAGGGTCCGGCCGGCGCGCCATAGGGGCGCGGCAGGCGGGCCAGTTCGGCCAGGGCAGTGGTGCGCAGATCCTCTTCGGTGGTCGCCTCGGCGAGGGGCGCGCTGACCAGCGGCCGCCGGCCATGGCGATGGCGCAGAAAGAAGCCCAGCGCCACCACTACCAGCAGCAGCAGCCACCAGCCCGGCGCCGGTGGCCAGAGGGTCGGCTCCGGCGGCAACCGCAGCGGCTCCAGATTCGGCAGGCCGGGGGTCACGAGGTGTACCCCGGACGGTGCTGGCGCAGAAGGTGCCGCAACTGCTCGACCAGGTCGTCCGCTGTGGACAGCGGCAGCAGCGGAATACCCAGGCGCAGGCTGAGTTCGGTCCAGCGTTCGCGGCGCTGCGCGGCCTGCTCGGCGTAGCCCTGGCGCACGTCGGCGCGGTCGGTGTCCAGTTCCACTTCCGCCGGACCGCTGGTGAAGCGCAGCAGGCCGGCCTGGGGCAATTCGTGATCCAGCGGATCGGAAAGCGGCAGCAGGACCAGGTCGCTGTGCCGCGAAAGCAGCGTGAGGTGCTGCTCGGTGGCCACGTCCAGGCTGCGCTCGTCGCAGATTACCAGGGCCAGGCTGCCGGGACGCAGCACCTCGCGGGCGCGGCGCAGGACCTGGTTGAAGGTGATGCGCGGCACCTGGGCCAGGGCCGGATCCTGCAGCGCCCGATTGGCGTTGATCAGGTGATCGAAGAAACGCAGCAGATTCTGCTTGCTGCGCCGTGGCCGTACCTCGTGCAGGCGTTCGCCGCCAAAGATCATGCCGCCGATGCGGTCGTTGTGCTCCAGCACCGCCCAGCCGATCAGCGCGGCCAGGCGCCCGGCCAGCACCGACTTGAATTGCTGGCGGGTGCCGAAGAAGGTGCGCGGACTCTGTTCCAGCAGGAGATAGACCGGCCGCTCGCGTTCTTCGTGGAACAGCTTGGTATGGGGCTCGCGGGTGCGGGCGGTGACGCGCCAGTCGATGGCGCGCACGTCATCGCCGGGCTGGTAGGCGCGCACCTGGTCGAAGTCCACGCCGCGCCCGCGCAGGCGCGAGTGGTGCAGGCCGATCAGCGGACTGCGCCGTCCGGCGGCGGAAAACAGCTGCACCTCGACCACCCGGTGGCGCATCTCGATGAGCTCGGCCAGGCCCAGGGTCACGCCGTTGCGCTCGGCCATCTCAGGCCACGGCCACCAGATCGAGGATGCGCTGCACCACCCGGTCGTGGTCGATGCCGGCGGCTTCCGCCTCGAAGGACAGGATGATGCGGTGGCGCAGGACATCGAAGACCACCGCCTGGATATCCTCCGGGCTGACGAAATCCCGCCCGGCCAGCCAGGCGTGGGCGCGGGCGCAGCGATCCAGGGCGATGGAACCGCGCGGACTGGCGCCGTAGGTGATCCAGTGCGCCAGGTCCTGATCGAAGCGCCCCGGGGTGCGGGTCGCCATGATCAGCTGGACCAGGTATTCCTCCACGGCGTCGGCCATGTACAGCCCGAGCACCTCGCGCCGGGCCGCATTGATCGCCGCCTGGGTGACCCGCTCGGTCGGCAGGGTCTCGCCGTCCAGGGCTTCGCCACGGGCCTGGGCGAGGATGCGGCGTTCCACCGAGGCGTCGGGGTAGCCGATCTTGACGTGCATCAGGAAGCGGTCGAGCTGGGCCTCGGGCAGGGGATAGGTGCCTTCCTGCTCGATGGGATTCTGGGTGGCCATCACCAGGAAGAGGTCGGGCAGGGCATAGGAGGTGCGACCGATGCTCACCTGGCGTTCGGCCATGGCTTCCAGCAGCGCGGATTGCACCTTGGCCGGCGCCCGGTTGATCTCGTCGGCCAGCACCAGGTTGTGGAAGATCGGTCCCTGCTGGAAGGAGAAGGTCGCCGTGTCGGGACGATAGATCTCGGTGCCGGTGATGTCGGCCGGCAGCAGGTCGGGGGTGAACTGGATGCGGTGGAAATCCGCTTCCAGGCCTTCCGCCAGGTCCTTGATGGCCTTGGTCTTGGCCAGCCCGGGGGCGCCTTCCACCAGCAGATGACCGTCCGCCAGCACCGCGATGAGCAGGCGCTCCACCAGGGTTTCCTGGCCAAGGATCTGGCTGGTGAGGTAGGTGCGAAGCACCTGCAGAGCGTCACGGTGAGCCATGGGGCATCCTGAATACGGCGCTGGAACGGTCGAGGGTGCTGGATTTTACTGCAAGCGGCGGCTGCCGCCCATGCCTGCGCTGACGTCGCATCCAGAGCAGTCCTTGACGAAATTTTGACGAGCTCCTGCTCAGGCTGGGCGCTGGTCGGCGCGGCAGAGGTCTCGCTTCGCCCACGTTGCGGAGGCCAGGACTGGCGCGATCGTGCCGGATGGTTAAACTCCCACGCCTGCCGACCGCGCCCGAGGCCTCTGCGTGGCCGATCCCGAGCCGCTGGCCACGCGCCGCGAATCCCTGCTGCTTTTGACAAGGTGTTTTCATGTCGCAAACGGAAGTCCCCCACACCCCGCGCGCCGCTGGCATCCGACCGGTGCCGACGCTGGGCAGCCACCTCAGCTTCGTGCTGGGTTGCGCCCTGGCGCTGATGGTCATGTTCACCCTGCTGCGCTTGGCGCTGCTGGGCTACAACACCGATCTGATCGGCGACTCGCCCTTCGCCACCTTTGCCGAGGCCTTCTTCAACGGCGCTCGCTTCGACCTGCGCCTGGTGGTCTATATCTGCGTGCCCTCGCTGCTCTGCCTGCTCAGCGCCAGAGCCATGGCCGCCCGCCGCCTGCAGGCCGGCTGGTTCACCCTGGCCGCCAGCCTCTGTCTGCTGCTGGGTGTCGGCGAGCTGAATTTCTACCGCGAATTCCACCAGCGCCTGAACAGCCTGGTGTTCCAGTACATGCAGGAAGACCTGCACACCGTCACCAGCATGATCTGGAACGGCTTTCCGGTGCTGCGGCTGCTCCTGGCCTGGGCGGTGGCGACCCTGCTGCTGGGCCTGGTGTTCTTTGGCGTGGAGCGAGCCACCCGCCGGTATGCCGCGGCGCGGCCGGCCGCCTGGTATCGCCGGGGCGCGGTGTTCCTGCTCTGCCTGGTGGTGGCCGTCATCGCCGCCCGCGGCACCCTGAGATCCGGGCCGCCGCTGCGCTGGGGCGACGCCTACACCACCGATTCCATGTTCGCCAACCACCTCGGTCTGAACGGCACCCTGACCCTGATCAATGCCGCCGAGAACAGCTTCTCCGACCATCGCGACAACAGCTGGAAGGCCACCATGCCGGCCGCCGACGCCCTGGCGGTGACCCGGCAACTGCTGCTGACCCCGCGTGACGAGCTGATCGACGCCGACAAGGCCGCCATCCGCCGGATCTACACCCCGCCCACCGATGGCCAGTTGCCCAAGGTGCGCAACGTCGTGGTGATCCTCATGGAAAGCATGGCCGGTCGCTATATCGGCGCCCTCGGCAACGAAGACGGCATCACCCCGAACTTCGACGCCCTGGCCAAGCAGGGCACGCTGTTCACCCGCTTCTTCTCCAACGGCACCCATACCCACCAGGGCATGTTCGCCACCATGGCCTGCTTCCCCAACCTGCCGGCCTTCGAGTACCTGATGCGCATGCCCGAGGGCGCGCACCAGTTCTCCGGTCTGCCGCAACTGCTCAGCACCCGCGGCTTCGACGACGTCTACGTCTACAACGGCAACTTCCAGTGGGACAACCAGTCCGGCTTCTTCAGCAACCAGGGCATGACCCGCTTCGTCGGCCGCGAGGACTTCGTGAATCCGGTGTTCATGGATCCGACCTGGGGCGTTTCCGACCAGGACATGTTCGACCGCTCGGTGCAGGAGCTGGACAAGCTGGCCAAGGCGCCGGACGGCAAGCCCTTCTATGCGCTGCTGCAGACCCTGTCCAACCACACCCCCTATGCGCTGCCCAAGGACCTGCCGGTCACCCCGGTCACCGGTCACGGCTCGCTCGACGAACACCTCACCGCCATGCGCTACGCCGACTGGTCGCTGGGTCAGTTCTTCGCCAAGGTCAAGAACGAGCCCTGGTACCAGGACACCCTGTTCGTCATCGTCGGTGACCACGGCTTCGGCAACAACGAGCAGATCACCGAGATGGACCTGTCGCGCTTCAACGTACCGCTCCTGCTGATCGGTCCGGGCGTGCAGGAAACCTTTGGCGCCCGTCGTGACACCGTGGGTAGCCAGATCGACGTGGTGCCCACGGTGCTGGCCCGCTTCGGCAAGCCGACCCAGCACCAGTGCTGGGGCCGTGATCTGCTGGGTCTGCCCCAGGGCGATCCGGGCGTCGCGGTGATCAAGCCGTCGGGCAGCGACCAGACCGTGGCCCTGGTCACGGGCGATCGCATCCTGGTCAAGCCGCGCGACCGCGACGCCGTGCTCTATCGCTATCACCTGGGCACCCAGGCCGGTGGCGAGGTGCTCAAGGGCGACGCCAGCGCGCCCGAGCTGCAGAAGCGCCTGGAGGCCTTCATCCAGACCGCGACCGCCAGCCTGCTGGGTAATACCACCGGCATGACTGACAGCAAGGCCGCCGAGGCTCAGCGGCAGTAGTCTCGTCGCCCATGAAAAAGGCCGCCCGAGGGCGGCCTTTCTTTTTTGCCGGCAGCGATCAGGCCGCGATGACCACGTCTTCGGCCTGCAGGCCCTTGTCGCGCTGGATCACCGAGAATTCCACGCGCTGGCCTTCCATCAGCACCCGATGACCTTCGCCACGGATCGCGCGGAAGTGCACGAAGATGTCGTCGCCGGTGTCGCGGGAGATGAAGCCGAAGCCCTTGGAGGTGTTGAACCACTTCACCGTGCCGCGCTCGCGGTCATCGGCCAGCGGACGGGCCGGAGCGGCGGCGGCAGGGGCGGAACGCGCCGCCTGACGCGGACGAACCTCGCTGTCGGCCACCGCGGCGTTGCCCGCCGGGGCACGAAACTTTTCCGGCAGGCTGGCCAGGGCGGCGACCAGGGTCAGCCCCAGCGGCAGCAATTCGGCCGGCAGGCCGCCGATCTGCTCGAGGGGCGCCAGCAGGATAAAGGTCTGGGCCACCACGGCGATCACCAGCAGGGCGCTGGCGAGTTTCTGGGCACCGCTGCTGCGGCTGCGGGAGAAAGGCGTGAAGAGGAGGGTGGCAAGACCCAGCAGGGCCAGATGGATGGACTCGGGTTGATCGAAGGACGAGGTGTCGGACTGCAGTCCGGGAATTGCCGATAACAGGAGCGCAGCAGCGCCCACCACGACATGGACAGTAGATAACGTGTTCAATGTGAAATCACCTTGGGATAGAGAACACGGGTCTGCCGAAACTGCCGGAGCGGTGCCCGACAGCGGAGTGACCCGGCGCGAAAAGCGCGTCCTTATTTAACCCAAAAGGTGAGGGCCGCTCAATCGTGGCACCGTCGCGGGCCTCGGCCCGCGACGGCAGCCGGAGCTAGGCGGCGAGCAGGCTGCGCAGCATCCAGGCGGTCTTCTCGTGGGTCTGCATGCGCTGGGTTAGCAGATCGGCGGTGGGCTCGTCGCTGACCTTGTCCAGCAACGGGAAGATGCCCCGCGCAGTCCGCACCACGGCTTCCTGACCCTGCACCAGCAGGCGGATCATGTCCTGGGCGTCCGGCACCCCTTCCTCTTCCTTGATGCTCGACAGGCGGGCATAGGCGGCGTAGGTACCCGGCGCCGGGAAGCCCAGGGCGCGGATGCGCTCGGCGATGTCGTCCACCGCCACGGCCAGCTCGGTGTACTGGGTCTCGAACATCAGGTGCAGGGTGTTGAACATCGGCCCGGTCACGTTCCAGTGGAAGTTGTGGGTCTTCAGATACAGGGTGTAGGTGTCGGCCAGGAGGCGCGACAGGCCCTCGGCGATCTGGGCACGATCCTGTTCGGCGATTCCGATGTTGATTTCCATGCTGACGGCTCCTGTGCGTCGGTTGCGAAGGGCTCCGAGGCTATCACAGAACCGCTGGCCGTTTAGCCAGTGTTCGCACGTCGAGCTGCGTGCCCGGCTACGGTAAAATCGTGACGGATGATATAGAATCTCCCGTTCAGTCGAGCGCCCGGTCTTGCCGGCCCGGCGCCTCCACGCATTCAGCCTGTTCTAGAGAAGCGAAACCACGACCATGATGCGCAGCCACTATTGCGGCCAGTTGAACGAGAGCCTGGACGGCCAGGAAATCACCCTCTGCGGTTGGGTCCACCGCCGCCGTGACCACGGCGGGGTCATCTTCCTCGACATCCGCGATCGCGAAGGCCTGGCCCAGGTGGTGTTCGATCCGGATCGCGCCGAAACCTTCGCCAAGGCCGACCGCGTGCGCAGCGAGTACGTCGTCAAGCTCACCGGCAAGGTGCGCCTGCGTCCCGAAGGCGCGCGCAACGCCAACATGGCCTCCGGCGCCATCGAGGTGCTGGGCTACGAGCTGGAAGTGCTCAACGAGGCGGAAACCCCGCCGTTCCCGCTTAACGAATACACCGATGTCGGCGAAGAGACCCGCCTGCGCTATCGCTTCATCGATCTGCGCCGTCCGGAGATGGCCGAGAAGCTGAAGCTGCGTTCGCGCATCACCTCCAGCATCCGCCGCTACCTGGACGAGAACGGTTTCCTCGACGTGGAAACCCCGATCCTGACCCGGGCCACTCCCGAGGGTGCCCGCGACTACCTGGTGCCCAGCCGCACCCACCCCGGCAGCTTCTTCGCCCTGCCGCAGTCGCCCCAGCTGTTCAAGCAGTTGCTGATGGTCGCCGGCTTCGATCGCTACTACCAGATCGCCAAGTGCTTCCGCGACGAAGACCTGCGGGCCGACCGCCAGCCGGAATTCACTCAGATCGACATCGAGACCAGCTTCCTCGATGAAAAAGACATCATGGACATCACCGAGACCATGGTGCGCAACCTGTTCAAGGAAGTCCTGGACGTCGAGTTCGGCGAGCTGCCGCACATGACCCTGGCCGAGGCCATGCGTCGCTTCGGTTCCGACAAGCCGGACCTGCGCATCCCGCTGGAACTGGTGGACGTGGAAGACCAGCTCAAGGACGTCGACTTTAAGGTCTTCGCCGGTCCGGCCAACGATCCCAAGTGCCGCGTCGCCGCCCTGCGCGTACCGGGCGGGGCGAGCATGCCGCGCAAGCAGATCGACGACTACACCAAATTCGTCGGCATCTACGGTGCCAAGGGCCTGGCCTACATCAAGGTCAACGAGCGCGCCGCCGGCGTCGAGGGCCTGCAGTCGCCCATCGTCAAGAACATCCCCCTGGACAACATCAACGTCATCCTCGACCGCGTCGGCGCGGTGGATGGCGACATCGTGTTCTTTGGCGCGGACAAGACCAAGATCGTTTCCGAGGCCCTGGGCGCGCTGCGCATCAAGCTCGGTCACGACCTCAATCTGCTGACCTGCCAGTGGGCGCCGCTGTGGGTGGTCGACTTCCCGATGTTCGAGGAAAACGACGATGGCAGCCTGACCGCCATGCACCACCCCTTCACCTCGCCCAAGTGCGGCCCGGACGAGCTCAAGGCCAACCCGGGTGCGGCGCTGTCGCGCGCCTACGACATGGTGCTCAACGGCACCGAGCTGGGCGGCGGTTCCATCCGTATCCACGACAAGAAGATGCAGCAGGCGGTCTTCGAGGTGCTGGGGATCAGCGCTGAGGAACAGGAAGAGAAGTTCGGCTTCCTGCTGGACGCCCTGAAGTTCGGCGCGCCACCCCATGGCGGCCTGGCCTTCGGCCTGGATCGCCTGGTGATGCTGATGACCGGCGCCTCGTCCATTCGTGAAGTCATCGCCTTCCCGAAGACCCAGAGCGCCGCCGACGTCATGACCCAGGCGCCCGGCGCCGTCGACGCCAAGGCGCTGCGCGAGCTGCACATCCGCCTGCGCGAGCAGCCCAAGGCGGAATAAGCCTTATCGGAGGAGGGCGCCCGGACGGGTGCCCGCCGTTTCCCTTTTCAGTGCGCCGCGGTCATCGCCGCGGCGCCGTCTTCGTCAAGACATTGGAGTAGCTTATGGCCGGTCATTCCAAATGGGCCAACATCAAGCATCGCAAAGAGCGTCAGGATGCCAAGAAGGGCAAGATCTTCACCAAGATCATCCGTGAGCTGACCGTGGCCGCGCGCCAGGGTGGCGGCGTTCCGGCCGACAACCCCCGCCTGCGCCTGGCGGTGGACAAGGCGCTGACCGCCAACATGACCCGCGACACCATCGACCGGGCCATCGCCCGGGGCGTGGGCGCCGGCGAAGGCGAGAACGTCGAGGAACTGACCTATGAAGGCTACGCCCCGAGCGGTGTCGCCATCATCGTCGAGGCCATGACCGACAACCGCAACCGCACCGCGGCCGAAGTCCGCCACGCCTTCAACAAGTGCGGTGGCAACCTGGGCACCGACGGTTCTGTGGCCTATCTGTTCGAGCGCAAGGGCCAGATCAGCTACGCCCCCGGCCTGGACGAGGACGCCCTGATGGAAGCCGCCCTGGAAGCGGGTGCCGACGACGTGGTCGCCAACGACGATGGCTCCATCGACGTCTTCACCAGCTTCGCCGACTTCATCGCCGTCAACGAAGCCCTGACCGCCGCCGGCTACAAGGCCGACGAAGCCGAGGTGACCATGATCCCCTCGACCTCCGCGACCCTGGACCTGGAAACCGCGCAGAAGGTGCTCAAGCTGATCGACATGCTCGAAGACCTGGACGACGTGCAGAACGTCTACTCCAACGCCGACATCCCCGAGGATGTCATGGCGCAGCTCGGCTGATGTCCCTCTACGAGCGCCTGCCGCCCGATGCGCCCGGCACCCTGGTGCTGGGCATCGACCCGGGTTCGCGGCTGACCGGCTTCGGCGTGGTGCGCGACACCGGACGCGGCTGCGAGTACGTCGCCTCCGGCTGCATCCGGACCGGTAACGGTCCGTTGCCGGAGCGGCTGCAGATCGTCTATCGCGGCGTGCGCGACGTCATCGCCCAGTACGGGCCGGTCACCATGGGCATCGAGCAGGTGTTCATGGCGCGCAACGCCGATTCGGCGCTCAAGCTGGGTCAGGCCCGGGGAGCGGCCATCGTCGCCGGCGCCGAAGGTGGTCTGGAGATTTCCGAATACACCGCGAGCCAGGTCAAGCAGGCCGTGGTCGGCAACGGTGGGGCGGACAAGCAGCAGGTGATGCTGATGGTCATGCACCTGCTGCGCCTGACCGAGAAACCCCAGATCGACGCCTCCGACGCCCTGGCCATCGCCCTGTGCCATGCCCACACCCGGCAGAGCCTGGTTCCCCATGGCCTGCTGGCGACCCGCCGCCGCGGCGGTCGCCTGCGTCTCTAGCGCCATCCGCTCTCTCATCTCGCTCCAACGTTAGGAAGGTATCCCAGTGATCGGTCGTCTACGTGGCACCCTGGCGGAAAAGCAGCCGCCCCATCTCCTGCTCGACGTGGGCGGAGTCGGCTACGAGGTCGAAGTGCCCATGACGACCCTTTATCGGCTGCCGGCCCAGGGCGAAGTCGTCACATTGCATACCCACCTCGTGGTACGGGAAGATGCGCACCTGCTCTATGGGTTCGGGGAAAAACGCGAGCGAGAGCTGTTTCGCGAGCTGATCCGACTCAATGGTGTCGGCCCCAAGCTGGCCCTGGCGTTGATGTCCAGTCTCGAGGTGGATGAATTGGTTCGCTGTGTGCAAGCCCAGGACACGGCCGCCCTGGTCAAGGTGCCCGGGGTGGGCAAGAAGACCGCCGAGCGTCTGCTGGTCGAGCTCAAGGACAGATTCAAGGCCTGGGAAAATCTGCCCGCCATCGCCCCCCTGGTCCTGCCGAACCAGGCCGCCGTCGCGGCCAGCGCCGAGGCCGACGCGGTCAGCGCCCTGGTCGCCCTGGGCTTCAAGCCCCAGGAAGCCAGCCGCGCCGTCGCCGCCGTGGAAGGGGAAGACCTTTCCAGCGAGGAACTCATCCGTCGCGCCCTGAAGGGCATGGTCTGATCCCATGATAGAAACCGATCGTCTCATCTCGGCCGGTGGCCGCGACCGCGAGGAAGTCCAGGATCGCGCCATTCGCCCGGTGCGGCTGGCGGACTACATCGGTCAGCCGGTGGTGCGCGACCAGATGGGCCTGTTCATCCAGGCGGCGAAGGGCAGGGGCGAGGCCCTCGACCACACCCTGATCTTTGGCCCGCCCGGTCTGGGCAAGACCACCCTGGCCAACATCATCGCCCAGGAAATGCGGGTGTCCCTGAAGAGCACCTCCGGTCCGGTACTGGAACGCCCGGGCGATCTCGCCGCGCTGCTGACCAACCTGGAAGCCGGCGATGTGCTCTTCATCGACGAGATCCATCGCCTCTCGCCCATCGTCGAGGAGGTCCTCTATCCGGCGATGGAGGACTACCAGCTCGACATCATGATCGGCGAAGGGCCGGCGGCGCGCTCCATCAAGCTGGATCTGCCGCCCTTCACCCTGGTCGGCGCGACCACCCGTGCCGGCATGCTGACCAATCCGCTGCGCGACCGCTTCGGGATCGTCCAGCGCCTGGAGTTCTACGGCACCGCGGACCTGGCCACCATCGTCACCCGCTCCGCCGGCATCCTCGGCCTCGCCATCGAAGCCGAGGGCGCGATGGAAATCGCCCGCCGCGCACGGGGCACGCCGCGGATCGCCAATCGCCTGCTGCGGCGGGTGCGCGACTTCGCCGAGGTGCGTGGGCAGGGCCATATCAGCCACGACATCGCCAGTCGCGCCCTCGACCTGCTGGACGTGGATGCCCAGGGCTTCGATCACCAGGATCGCCGGCTGCTGCTGACCATGATCGACAAGTTCGACGGCGGTCCGGTGGGCGTGGACAGCCTGGCGGCGGCCATCAGCGAAGAGCGTCACACCATCGAAGACGTGCTGGAACCCTATTTGATCCAGCAAGGCTATATCATGCGCACGCCGCGCGGGCGGGTGGTGACCCGGCATGCCTATCTGCACTTCGGACTCAACCTGCCGACGCGTCTGGCCCAGGGCGGTACGCCCGATCTGTTCGAGGTCAATGGTAACTAAATGCAGTTGCGAACATTTCTGATTGGCAACGGCGAGGCTAGGTTCTAGAGTATGCACGCGCAATCGCGGAGCCCGTCGCCGTCCGTCCTCAGGTGTCGTGTCTACTACGAAGATACCGATGCCGGCGGCATCGTCTATTACGTCAACTACCTCAAGTTCATGGAACGCGCCCGCACCGAGCGACTGCGCGCGCTGGGCTATGCCCAGTCCGAACTCGCCCGGGACGGTCTGCTCTTCGTCGTCCACAGCAGCGAAGCGCGCTACCATGCGCCCGCGCGACTGGATGACGAGTTGCTGATCGGTGCCGAGGTGGTCGAAGCGAAGCGCGCCAGCCTCAGGTTTCACCAGGAGGTCCGGCGTGCTAAGGACGATGTCCTGCTCTGCGAAGGGTGGGTAACGGTCGCCTGCGTGCGTGCTGACAGCTTCAGGCCGAGGGCCATGCCCGAAGCCATGCGAACGGTTCTTGCCGGAAGTCCGGCGTCAATTCAATCAGGAGATTAAGCGTGCAACCCAACGTCGACCATACGTCCATGTGGAGCCTCATCGCCAACGCCAGTCTGGTGGTGCAACTGGTGATGCTCATCCTGGTCGCAGCCTCTGTCACGTCCTGGATCATGATCATCCAGCGTGGCAACGCCATGCGCGCCGCCAAGCGTTCCCTGGATGCCTTCGAAGAGAAATTCTGGTCGGGCATCGATCTGTCCAAGCTGTACCGCCAGGCCGGCAGCAACCCCGATCCGGATTCCGGCGTCGAGCAGATCTTCCGCGCCGGTTTCAAGGAGTTCTCCCGTCTGCGTCAGCAGCCCGGCGTGGATCCCGATGCGGTCATGGAAGGTGTCTCCCGCGCCATGCGCGTGGCCATCTCCCGCGAGGAAGAAAAGCTCGAACAGGCCCTGCCGTTCCTGGCCACCGTCGGCTCCACCAGCCCCTACGTGGGTCTGTTCGGTACCGTCTGGGGCATCATGAACTCCTTCCGCGGCCTGTCCACCGCCCAGCAGGCGACTCTGGCCACCGTGGCACCCGGCATCGCCGAAGCGCTGATCGCTACCGCCATCGGTCTGTTCGCCGCCATTCCCGCCGTTGTGGCCTACAACCGTTTCGCCGCCCGCTCGGAAATGCTGATCAACCGCTACTACACCTTTGCGGATGAATTCCAGGCCATCCTGCACCGCAAAGTCCACACCAGCGACGAATAAAGAGGTATCCGATGGTCCCTCGCCGCCAGAAACGCAAGCCCGTCGCCGAGATGAACGTGGTGCCCTACATCGACGTGATGTTGGTGCTCCTCGTCATCTTCATGGTGACGGCGCCCATGCTCAACCAGGGCGTCAAGGTCGACCTGCCCAAGGTCGACAGCCAGGCCCTGCCGCAGGACAACGACAAGCAGATCCTCACCGTCTCGGTGAAAGCCGACGGTACCTACTACTGGAACGTCGGTTCCGAAGTGGATACCGATCAGAAGGCCAAGTCCTCCACCGCGGTGTCCCTGCCGCAACTGAGTCAGCAGGTCGGTGCCATCATGCGTCAGCGTGCGGACACCCAGGTGTTCATCCGCGGTGACAAGGCTGCCAACTATGGCGTCGTCGCCGGCGCCATGGGTGCCTTGCAACAGGCCGGCGTCCCCAACGTCGGGTTGATTACCGAGGCGCCTTGATGCGACACCGCGAGCGTTCGTCGTCCGAAAGTTATTTCTGGCCGGTCACCTGGGCAGTCGCCCTGCATGTGCTGATCTTCGGCCTGCTGTTTGTCAGCTTCGCCTTCACCCCTGAATTGCCCCAGTCGCGTCCGGTCGTCCAGGCGACCCTGGTCCAGCTCAAATCCAAGAGTTCGGCGCAGGTGCAGACCGAGCAGAAACTGGCGGGGGAGGCGAAGAAGACCGCGGCCAAGCAGTACGAGCAGGAACAACTGGAGCAGCGTCGTCAGCAACAGGAAGCCCAGCGTGAAGCGGCGGCGGCCAAGGCGGCTCAGCAACAGAAGGAAGCCCAGCAACAGGCCGCGGAACAAAAGAAAGCCGACGACGCTCGAAAGGCGCAGCAAGCGGAAGCGGCGGCCAAGGCCGCCGAAGCCAAGGCTGAGGCCGAGAAACAGTCCGAGGCCGCCAAGGCGGCTGCGGAAGCCAAGCAGGCCGCCGAGCAGAAGAAGCAGGCGGACATCGCCAAGAAGAAGGCTGACGAAGCAGCCAAGCAGAAAGCGGCCGAGGAAGCGGCGAAGAAGGCTGCGGCAGAGGCAGCCAAGCAGAAGTCGGCCGAAGAAGCCAAGCAGAAGGCTGCAGCCGAGGCGGCCAAGAAAGAGGCTGCTGCGGAGGCCGCCAAGAAGAAAGCGGCGGACGACGCCAAGAAGAAGGCTGCCCAGGCGGCTGCGCGCAAGGCGGCGGAAGACAAGAAGGCGCAGGCCCTGGCCGAGTTGTTGTCCGATGATACCCAGCGGCAGCAGGCACTGGCCGAAGAGCAGGGCGACGAGGTGGCATCGAGTTTCGATGACCTGATCGTGCGACTGGTCAGCGAGCAGTGGACGCGTCCGCAGTCGGCGCGCAACGGCATGAGCGTCGAGGTGCAGATCAACATGCTGCCGGACGGCACCATCACCAGCGCGACGGTGACCCGCTCCAGTGGCAACAAGGAATTCGATAATTCAGCGGTATCGGCCGTGCGTAACGTCGGTCGTATCCGTGAGCTGCAGCAGCTGGATCGCAAGACCTTCGATCAGCTGTACCGTCAGCGCCGCATGATCTTCAAACCGGAGGACCTGAGTCTGTGAACACCCTGATCCGTTACATCCTGCTGGGCCTGGTCCTGGTGGTGGGCTCCGCCCAGGCGGCCGATCCGCTGGTGATTTCCAGCGGTAGTGATCGCGCCATCCCGATCGCCGTCGTGCCCTTCGGGTGGCAGGGTGGTCAGCCACTGCCGGAAGACCTGGCCAACATCGTCAGCGACGACCTGCGCAATTCCGGGGTGTTCTCGCCGATTCCGCGCCAGAACATGCTGAGCCAGCCAAGCCAGGCCAGCGAAGTCATCTTCCGTGACTGGAAGGCCCTGGGTGCCAACTACGTGCTGGTGGGCAGCATCGTGCCCAATGGCGGTCGGCTGCAGATCAACTACGCCCTGTTCAACGTTTCCACCGAACAGCAGGTTCTGACCGGCAACGTCGGCGGCGGCACCGATCAGCTGCGCGACATGGCCCATTTCATCTCCGACCAGGCCTATGAAAAGCTGACCGGTGTGAAGGGTGCCTTCTCGACGCGCATCCTCTATGTGACCGCCGAGCGCTTCTCCGCCACCAACACCCGTTACACCCTGCAGCGCGCCGACTATGACGGTGCCCGTGCCGTTACCCTGCTGCAATCGCGCGAGCCGATCCTGTCGCCGCGTTTCGCGCCGGATGGCAAGCGCATCGCCTATGTCTCCTTCGAGCAGCAGCGCCCGCGCATCTTCATGCAGTACATCGACACCGGCCGCCGCGAGCAGCTGACCAACTTCGAAGGCCTGAATGGCGCGCCGGCGTTTTCGCCCGATGGCAATCGCCTGGCCTTCGTGCTGTCCAAGGACGGCAACCCCGAGATCTACGTGATGGACCTCGGCTCGCGTGCCATTCGTCGTGTGACGAATGACTCGG
Source organism: Pseudomonas sp. RIT411 (assembly GCF_003057735.2). Classification (NCBI taxonomy): domain Bacteria; kingdom Pseudomonadati; phylum Pseudomonadota; class Gammaproteobacteria; order Pseudomonadales; family Pseudomonadaceae; genus Pseudomonas; species Pseudomonas sp. RIT411. The sequence goes on along the minus strand of NZ_QBIZ02000001.1, from coordinate 425,959 downwards.
CCATCGATACCGAGCCCTTCTGGGGCAAGGATGGTCAGACCATCTATTTCACCTCCGACCGTTCCGGCAAGCCGCAGATCTACAAGACCAACGCCAATGGCGGGGGTGCTGAGCGCGTGACTTTCGTCGGTAACTACAACGCCAATCCGAAACTTTCGGCGGATGAAAAGACGCTGGTCATGGTGCATCGCCAGGAAGGTTTCACCAACTTCCAGATCGCTGCGCAAGACCTCCAACGCGGCTCTGTGCGGGTACTTTCCAACACCAGCCTGAACGACTCGCCCACTGTTGCGCCCAATGGCACCATGCTAATCTACGCCACCCGCCAGCAGGACCGAGGCGTCCTGATGCTTGTCTCCATCAATGGTCGCGTCCGGATTCCTATTCCCACCGCCCAGGGTGACGTGCGCGAGCCTTCCTGGTCTCCTTACCTGAACTGACGGCTAATTAGAAAAGTCCTTAGTTACACCAACATTGCGGTTCTTTTAGGAGTTACATGATGGAAATGCTGAAATTCGGCAAGTTCGCTGCACTGGCTCTGGCCATGGCCGTGGCCGTGGGCTGTTCCTCCAAGGGCGGCGACGCCTCCGGTGAAGGCGCTGGTGCTGGCGCTGGCGCCGGTGCTGTCGACCCGAACGCTGGCTACGGCGCGAACTCGGGTGCCGTTGACGGCAGCATGGGCGACGAAGCCGCTCTGCGCGCCATCACCACCTTCTACTTCGAGTACGACAGCTCCGACCTGAAGCCGGAAGCCATGCGCGCTCTGGACGTTCACGCTCGTGACCTGAAGGCCAGCGGCCAGCGCGTCGTTCTGGAAGGCAACACCGACGAACGCGGTACCCGCGAGTACAACCTGGCTCTGGGCGAGCGTCGTGCCAAGGCCGTTCAGCGCTACCTGGTACTGCAGGGCGTGTCCCCGGCTCAGCTGGAGCTGGTTTCCTACGGTAAAGAGCGTCCGGTTGCCGTCGGTCACGACGAAGCTTCCTGGGCTCAGAACCGTCGCGTCGAGCTGAAGAAGTAATAAACGATGTCCAAGCGCCTGCAGTTCTTGATCGCCCTGACCCTTGGTGTACCGGTTGTCGCCGGGGCTCAGGTTCCCGTACAGGATGGTAGTTATGGCGTTGCCCAGTCCGCTGGGCAAGGCTATGGCAATGCAGGCGCGGCCAGTGCCGGAAACGGGGCTCCCGTTTCCGGCATGGGTCAACTGTTCATGCAGTTGCAACAGATGCAGGACGATATCGCTCGCCTGCGTGGCCAGGTCGAGGTTCAGGAAAACGAGATCCGCCAGCTCAAACAGGAAGGATTGGATCGTTACCAGGATCTGGATGGCCGTATTTCCCAGCTTTCTTCCGCGCCTGCCAATGCGGGCGGCGGAGCCGCTGCCGGTGCTGCCCAGGGTGGTGCCATCGCGGCCAACAATGCGCCGACGCCGCCTGCTTCCGCAGGGGCACCGGCCGCCAGCAGTGAACCGGGTGATCCGGCGAAGGAAAAGCTGTACTACGACGCTGCCTTCGATCTGATCAAGGCCAAGGATTTCGACAAGGCCAGCCAGGCGTTCAATGCCTTCCTGCGCAAGTATCCCAATAGCCAGTATGCGGGCAACGCCCAGTACTGGCTGGGTGAAGTGAATCTGGCCAAGGGCGATCTGCAGGCTGCTGGCCAGGCCTTCGCCAAGGTCAGTCAGGCCTATCCCACCAGCAACAAGGTGCCGGATTCGTTGTACAAACTGGGTGGCGTCGAGCAGAAGCTCGGCCGCACCGATCGGGCCAAGGGCATGTACCAGCAGGTCATCAGCCAATATCCCGGAACCTCCGCTGCGCAACTGGCGCAGCGGGATCTGAAAAGCCTGCCCTAGCGCAGGCTTTTTTCTTCTATCTACCGCAACGGAGGCGGATGGCCTGTGTAGCCGTCACGCCCGTGGCTTCCATGCAAAAAGATACCCTACGTCTTACCGAGATTTTCTATTCGCTCCAGGGTGAAGCCCGCACCGCCGGTCTTCCTACCGTCTTCGTCCGGCTCACCGGCTGCCCGCTGCGCTGTCACTATTGCGACACGGCCTATGCCTTCACCGGCGGCGAGATCCATCACCTCGATGCCATCCTGGAGCAGGTCGCGAGCTACCGCCCGCGGCACATCTGCGTGACCGGCGGCGAGCCGCTGGCCCAGCCCAACTGCCTCAAGCTGCTCGAGCAGCTGTGCGACGCCGGCTACGAGGTGTCGCTGGAAACCAGTGGCGCCCTGGATGTCAGTGGCGTGGACGGGCGTGTCAGCAAGGTCGTCGACCTCAAGACGCCGGGCTCGGGGGAGGTGGGGCGCAACCTGTACGCCAACCTCGACCACCTGACGCCCAACGATCAGGTCAAGTTCGTCATCTGCTCCCGCGAGGACTATGACTGGGCCATCTCCAAGCTGATCGAATATCGCCTGGAGCAACGGGCGGGCGAGGTGCTGTTCTCACCCAGCCATGGCCAGGTGGCGCCGCGTGAGCTGGCGGAGTGGATCGTGGCGGACAACCTGCCGGTGCGCTTCCAGCTGCAGCTGCACAAGATTCTCTGGAACGACGAACCGGGACACTGAGCATGAGTCAGCCTAAAGCGGTCATCCTTCTTTCCGGCGGCCTGGATTCCGCCACCATCGTCGCCATGGCCAAGGCCCAGGGCTTCGCCTGCTACACCATGAGCTTCGACTACGGCCAGCGCCATCGCGCCGAGCTGCAAGCCGCCGAACGCGTGGCGCGCCAGCTGGGCGTCGTCGAGCACAAGGTGATCGGCCTGGATCTCAATGGCATCGGTGGCTCGGCGCTCACCGACCCGGACATCGCCGTCCCGGAGACCCCGGGCGAGGGCATCCCGGTCACCTACGTGCCGGCCCGCAATACCGTGTTCCTGTCCCTGGCCCTGGGCTGGGCCGAGGTGCTCGGTGCCCGTCATCTCTTCATCGGGGTCAATGCGGTGGACTACTCCGGCTATCCGGATTGCCGGCCGGAGTTCGTCGAAGCCTTCGAGCGCCTGGCCAATCTCGCCACCAAGGCCGGTGTGGAAGGGGATACCTTCAAGATCGAAGCCCCGCTGCAGTTCCTTTCCAAGGCGCAGATCGTCCAGGCTGGCAGCCAGCTGGGCGTCGACTATGCCCTGACCGTCTCCTGCTACCAGGCCGACGATGAAGGCCAGGCCTGCGGTCGCTGCGACAGCTGCCGCCTGCGCGCCGAAGGCTTCAAGGCCGCTGGAATTTCCGATCCTACGCGCTACCAGTAAAAAATTTTATCTAGGGTGTTGATTCTCCTGAGAAAATCGCTAGAATGGCGCCCACTAACGGGTCGTTAGCTCAGTCGGTAGAGCAGTTGGCTTTTAACCAATTGGTCGTAGGTTCGAATCCCACACGACCCACCATCTTCACCAGAAACCCTCCGCAAGGAGGGTTTTTGCGTTTCAGGCCTATGGCCAGGAAAACTAAAAGGCTCTCTCAGACTGCGAGTAGTTCTTGCCCTGAGGTGTAATCGCCAAGTCAGGCGTGTGGCCGGCCTGGGTTGTACGCTTGAAGGCTGGGCCTGCTGCCAACGCTAGACGCTCAGACAGTGCCGCTCTCGTCTGGGATGGAACGGCTACCGGCACGGTAGTCGCCGAAAAGGTGCCCGGCGCCTGAGGGACGGTTGGAGATTGCCGGACAGGCAGCGTCACCTCGGGCGTCTGAACCGGCGCGGATGTCAGCGCCACGCCGGTGGGCACGGATTCGACTGCGACAGGAGAGAGGTGTTCGGTAGGGGAGGCGTCATGCGCCCTGGCGTGGCGAACGGTTGGCTTCATATCGGCAAAAAAAAGCCCCCGCGCAGGGCGGGGGCAGATTCAGTGTGAAGCCTTCAGATAAGCCAACCTGAAAGATGAGCTGGAGCACTCTCTCTAGCTGACTGCACCGCCAGTTGGCGGTTCAGGCCAGGCAGCCAAGGCGTGCGCACCGTCACTGTTGAATCATGGTGGCCGCCCGCTGCGTCGCTTCGGACGTGCGCGTAGCCAGCTTGCGAACTTCGTCGGCTACCACCGCAAAGCCTCGTCCGGCCTCGCCGGCTCGTGCCGCTTCGATCGCGGCATTGAGCGCCAGCAGGTTGGTCTGGGCGGCGATGCCCTGGATCGAGCTGACGATATCGGTGACGTTCTTCAGGTTTTCTTCCATCTCGCGATGCTGGGCCTGCTGAGAATCGCGAAGCGCATTCTGCTCATGGGTGGCATGGATATCGGTCAGGGCGCCTACCACCCGCAGTGGCGTGCCGTCCTGGGCGCGTCGGGTCTGACCTCGTGCCCGGAACCAGCGGTAGCTGCCATCCTTCAATTTCAGGCGGTAGGTGATATCGAAGCCCGTCTTGCCACTGCGGTCATTGAGGTGGGCACCAAAGGCCTCGATGCTGCGTTGCTTGTCCTCGGGATGCAGGCGGGACGCCCAGCTGTCGAGAACATCGGGAAACTCTTCGACTGTCTCGAATCCCAGCAGGCGGCGGAACTGGGGCGACCACCAGAAGGGATTCTGCGGATTGACCGGATCGCCCGCTATCACCTCCATGTCCCAGAGACCATCATTGAGCATTTCGCGGGCAAGCTCGAAACGCGTCAGGGTCACCTCGAGTTCAGCGTCGCGCTGGCGCTGATCGTGGATGTCCCTGAGGGAGCCCGCCACACGCAGCGGCGTACCCTTGGCGTCGCGGAGGGTCTCGCCGCTCGCACGAAACCAGCGATACTCGCCGCTCTTGGTCGCCACGCGGTATTCGATGTCATAGGGGGTGTTGCCGCTGCGATCATTCAGGTGCCGGGCGAATGCGTCCAGAGTCGGTTTGCTGTCCTCCGGGTGTAGCCGATTGGCCCAGCTTCCGAGCTCGTTCGGGAAGTCCTGCTCGTTGCGAAAGCCCAGCAGGGCACGAAACTGATCCGACCACCAGAACGCATTACGCGGGTTGACCGGATCTCCAGCGACCACTTCCATATCCCACAGGCCTTCACTGGTAGCACGATTGACCAGGTCAAAGCGGGTTGCCAAACGGTCAGCCGCGGCTTCGCGCTCGGCGAGGCGAGCGGTCAGCTGTTCGATCTCGCTTTGCATCTCGTGCAACTGGGCGTCGAGTGTCCCCTGGCGAGCCAGCAGTACCTTCAGGCCTTCAGCTACCCTGCGCACCGGGGCTGGCCCGGTGAGCGAATCGAGCCTGGCTGCGGCCTCGGGTTGCTCGACAGCGGAAGCGATTACGTCGAGACCACGCATGATGGACAGATGCTGAAGGATGGACATAGGGCGGTTCCAGGTAGGTGATATGGCCGGACATGCGATGTCTGTTTGATATCAAATGTCGGCACGAGCGCAATTATCTTTAACGCGATATTAAAGCTGGGTTGCAGATCGAGCGTGCGGTCAATGTGTGGCGACGGCGCAGAGACTCGCGGAGGCCCATCGGTAAAACACAGACGATAGGGCGGTTTCAAACGGCCCAGCGAGTCCATTACGGAATGGGCCAGCTGCACCGGGCCCTGAGCCATCCGCTGCTTGTACTACAGCATTCGCCACAGCTGCGGATCGATGCTGAGCTTCATCAACGGGATCTTGACCGCCGGCGGTGCTGCGTAACGTGGTCGGGCGGCCCACAGGCGGCAGCGGGAAGACGCGAAAGGCCGCGTTGAGGTGAGGGCAGCGCGCAGCCTCCATCTGCCTGACGATGGCCCGCAGTTGGATATGGAGGAGGGCGAACGGGTGCTGCTCGAGATGCCATCGATCTGTCGACGCGGCGGCATCGCTTATGCATTCTTCACGCCGGTGTAGTTGGACACAGGGAGGATCTAAACAACGCAACCACGGCCCCACTGGGGCCCCTCTATCTCCGAAAGCCGACCTGAACGGAGCGATGAGTGGTCGTCCGCCAGGTCGTCTTTGAAACCAGAGCGAGAGGGGATATCGGCTTATTTCGAGGTGAAGCTGATGTCACTGAAACAAGGGTGATCAGAGGTTCATGGCTGTTACCCAAGCGCTGGTGTCAGCTCTTCAGCATTTCTGAACAACCAGGGCTGACGGGCACGGTGCTTGACCTCGAACGCTCGGATCGCATCGGCTTCCAGCAAGGTCAGGCCGATATCATCCAGTCCTTCGACCAGGCAGTGTTTGCGGAAGCCGTCGATCTCGAAGCTTAGAATCTTGCCATCGGGGCGGGTCACGGTCTGGGCCTGCAGGTCGATGTGCAGCCGATAGCCCGGATTGGCTTCAACCTGCTTGAAAAGCTCGTCCACTTCGCTATCGCTCAAAACGATCGGCAGCAGGCCGTTCTTGAAGCTGTTGTTGAAGAAGATATCGGCGAAACTCGGCGCGATGATGCTGCGGAAACCGTATTCCTCCAATGCCCAGGGCGCATGCTCGCGACTGGAGCCACAGCCGAAGTTCTCCCGGGCGAGCAAGACGCTGCTGCCCTGATAACGCTCGGCGTTAAGGACGAAATCCCGGTTCAGTGGCCGCTTGGAATTGTCCTGGTACGGCTGTCCCTCATCCAGGTAGCGCCATTCATCAAACAGATTGGGGCCGAAACCCGTCCGGTAAATCGACTTCAGGAATTGCTTGGGAATGATCTGGTCGGTGTCGACGTTGGCGCGGTCCAGAGGGGCGACCAGTCCTGTGTGCTGGGTAAAGGCTTTCATGCTTGTCTCCTTCAGATCAGATCGCGGACGTCGACGAAACGACCGTTCACCGCCGCGGCGGCGGCCATGGCCGGGCTGACCAGGTGGGTACGACCACCGGCTCCCTGACGCCCGGCGAAGTTGCGGTTGGAGGTGGAGGCGCAATGCTCACCGGACTCCAGGCGGTCTGGGTTCATTGCCAGGCACATCGAGCAACCTGGCTCGCGCCATTCGAAACCGGCTTCGAGGAAAATCTTGTCCAGGCCCTCCGCTTCGGCCTGGGCTTTCACCAGACCCGAGCCCGGCACGACCAGGGCCTGCTTGATGGTCGAAGCCACCTTGCGGCCCTTGGCGATCACGGCCGCAGCACGCAAGTCTTCGATCCGCGAATTGGTGCATGAGCCAATGAACACGCGATCGAGCTGGATGTTGGTGATGGCCTGGTTAGGGGTCAGGCCCATGTACTTCAAGGCATGGACGATGGAATCGCGCTTGATCGGGTCCAGCTCCTGGGCAGGATCGGGAATGTTCTGGTCCACGGCCAGGACCATTTCCGGCGAAGTGCCCCAGCTGACTTGTGGCTTGATCTGCGCGGCGTCGAGCTCGACGACCTTGTCGAAATGGGCGCCGGCGTCAGACACCATATCTTTCCAGGCTTCGACGGCCATCTCCCACTCCACGCCTTTCGGGGCGAACGGGCGACCCTCGACGTAGGCGATGGTCTTTTCGTCCGTCGCTACCAGGCCGACGCGGGCGCCGGCCTCGATGGCCATGTTGCAGATGGTCATGCGGCCTTCCATGGACAGGTCCCGGATGGCGCTGCCCGCGAACTCGATGGCGTGGCCGTTACCCCCGGCGGTACCGATCTTGCCGATTACCGCGAGGATGATGTCCTTGGCGGTGACGCCGAACGGCAATTGGCCATCGACGGAAACCAGCATGTTCTTCATCTTCTTGGCGACCAGGCACTGGGTCGCCAGCACATGCTCGACCTCGGAGGTGCCGATACCGTGTGCCAGCGCAGCAAAGGCGCCGTGGGTGGCGGTGTGGGAATCGCCGCAGACCACGGTCATGCCCGGCAGGGTGGCGCCCTGTTCCGGTGCGATGACATGGACGATACCGTGGCGAACGTCGTTCATCTTGAATTCGGTGATGCCGTACTGATCGCAGTTGTCGTCGAGGGTCTGCACTTGCAGACGCGAAACCGGATCGGTAATGGCGGCGATGCCGCCCTTGCGCTCCGGCGTAGTCGGCACGTTGTGGTCCGGGGTCGCAATGTTGGTATCGACTCGCCATGGCGTGCGGCCACTCAGACGCAGGCCTTCGAAGGCTTGCGGGGAAGTCACTTCGTGAATGATGTGACGGTCGATGTAGAGCAGCGCCGAGCCATCGTCGCGCTGTTTCACCAAATGCGAATCCCAGAGTTTGTCGTAAAGCGTTTTGCTAACCATCGCAATATCCTGCTTTGAGTTTTTGTCTGCCAGGAAACTGGCTCTTAGATCGAGTCGAGCAACGAGCGCGTATTTTTCATCTACAGGTACTGAACAAAACTGAACCTTTATCAATGTTTGAGCGCCCGACTTGTAACATCGGGCAGTTGCACGAGAGTCTCGCTCGGTGACGTGGCCGATTTGGCGGTCTCGGATCGTGCAGCATCACGGGGTTCTTCCAGGTCTTCGCCATCAAGGGCTCTATTCATCTTGGCGGTGTCCAAGGCGCCTACCCATTTGGCGATGGCCATGGTTCCTACTCCATTGCCGATCGTGTTGGTGATCCCTCGCGCCTCGGACATGAAACGATCCACGCCCAGCAGCAGCACCATGCCGGCCACCGGGATGGTGTCGAGCGAGGCCAGGGTCGCGGTGAGGATGATGAAGCCTGCGCCGGCCACGCCCGCAGAGCCCTTGGAGGTAAACATCAGAACGGTCAGCACGATCAGCTGATCGGTCAGTGTCAGAGGTGTATTGGTCGCCTGGGCGATAAAGATGGCGGCAATGGTGTAATAGATGGCCTGTCCATCTGGATTGAAGGTCAAGCCCGATGGGATGACGAGTCCTGCCACCGGCTTGGATACACCCGCTCTTTCCATCTTCGAGATCATTTGCGGCAACACCGATTCGGAGGAGCAGGTCCCCAGCACGGTGAACAGTTCTTCCTTGATGTACCTCAGGAACTTCCAGAGGCTGAAGCCGCTGTAGCGGCAGATCGGCCCCAGCACGAAGATCACGAAGAGGGCGCAGGTGAGATAGACGCAGGCCACCAGCTTGCCCAGCGAAAACAGCGAGCCGAATCCGTATTTGCCGATGGTGAAGGCGATCGCCCCGAAGGCACCGATAGGCGCCAGGCGCATCACCATGCTGACGATCCGAAACATGCCTTGCTTCAGGCTGTCGAGCGTGTCCACGAAGAGCTTCGCCCGAGGCCCGGCATTGGCCAGGGCTACCCCCAGCAAGACGGAAAAGAGGAGGATCTGCAGCACGTTGCCTTTCGCGAAGGCATCGACGATCGTGTGGGGAATGATGCCCATCAAGAAGTCCATGGCCGACGTATGCTTGGCCGCCGTGGCATAGCCGCTGAGACTTGAGGTATCCAGGGTCGAGACGTCGACATTCATTCCACTGCCGGGGCTCAATACATTGGCCACCACCAGACCGACGACAAGCGCCAGGGTGGAAACCACTTCGAAATAGATCAGGGCGCGAAAACCGACCCGCCCCAGTTCTTTCATGTTTTCCATGCCCGCGATGCCGGTCACGACCGTGAGGAAGATGACCGGCGCCAAGAGCATCTTGATGAGCTTGATGAAGGCGTCACCCAGAGGTTTCAGCGCGGCGCCCGTTTCGGGAAACAGTACACCGACAAGGGAGCCGGCTATTACGGCGAGCAATACCTGTACATATAGCTTTCCGAGCGCTTTTTTCATTATGGAATCCTGCATTGTTATTTTTGTCAGGAGACATCGCGAGAACAGTTTTCTGTCCGGCTGCGGGATGTCTGAATCATCACTTGAGGCAATCAAGCCGATCAGCGATCAATCATCTTCAGTAATGCGTTCGTCTAATGCGAGTTGGGCTTTCAGGCTTTTTACGGACGAGCGGAATGGGTGCAGCTATCTCCTCGGTTAATATCAAGAGTTTGGATATAGCCTGGTTATAACAGGCATATTTCGCCGCTGACTTTCTTCGCCGGAATAGGCGGGCCTATGATCCGGTGGCCTGGTTCTTAGTTCGCTACGCACGCCTGAAAGCTGCTTCGGTCGTAATTGTCCCGATAACAGGATCTGGCTCGCCAGCAGGCTCGTGACCTGGCTGGCCGCAGGCTGTTCAGCAGAAGGTGATAGGAGTATATATAGTGATCGCTACAGTGTGAGTGCTTAGAAATTACTACTTAATTAACTCTGGGTTAACAATGAGTCAGACCCTCGATCTCGCCTTCTTCCATCTGCTCGCGGAGAAGGGCAGCCTGGCGGCGACAGCCCGTGATCTGGGCGTAACGCCGCCGGCGGTGAGCAAACGTCTGAGCGCGCTGGAGGCACGCCTGGGTATTCGCCTGGTCAACCGCACCACCCGCTCCATGAGCCTGACCGCTGAAGGTGAGATGTATTTCAGCCACGCCGAACGCATCCTCACTCAGATCAACGAGGTGGAGCAGCTGGTCAGCAGTTGTCGCGCCACACCCAAGGGCCTGATACGCGTCAATGCGACCCTGGGTTTTGGCCGGCGCTATATCGGCCCGGCCCTAGCGGCCTTTCATACCCGTTATCCGGAAGTGAAGGTGCAACTCGAGCTCAGCGATCACCCTCTGGATCTTGCGACCCATGGTTTCGATCTGGCCATCCGCATCGGCAACCTCCCGGATGCGGCTTTCCACGCACGCAAGATCGCCGCCAATCGCCGACTGCTATGCGCCTCCTCCCTGTATCTGGAAAAGCATGGCACCCCGACCCGACTCGCGGACCTGCAGAACCATAGCTGTATCTTTCTACGCCAGAATGAGGCGACCTACGGCGTCTGGAACTTCAATCATGGCGGGCGAACCCAGAATGTTAAGGTCCATGGCGTACTGAGCTGTAACGACGGCGAGGTGGCCCTGAATTGGGCGCTGGAAGGGTATGGGATTCTGCAGCGTTCCGAATGGGATCTGGCCCGCTATGTACGCAGCGGTCGCCTCAAAGTCGTGTTGGAAGACTACACCGAGCAGGCGGATATCTATGCGGTGTATCCGCAACAACTGCATCTGTCGGCTCGAGTGCGCAGCCTGATTGATTTCCTGGTCGAGCGTTTCTCCAACATCAACGCCATGGGTGAAGATTCAGGCCATCCTGAAGACTGACTACATCCTGCTGAACTCCGGCCAGGTGGCGAAGGATGGCCGTCTTCGCCGAAGCAGGGATTTCCAAGTGGTCAGCGCCAGGGCGCCGAATCTCAAACTGGCTGCCGCAGATCTCCCGAAGGATCTCGTCGCGCTCGCTCCAAGCCCGACGGCGACCAACAGGGTGGCATTGCCGCGGGTATTGCCCAGGTCATTACTCGATGCCCGAGAAGGTAGCGGTAGCGGAGACACTGACTACTGCGCTGCGCTACCGCCACGCTGGCAACGCCCAGCAGCCTTGCTGCTGGGCAGGGATGGGCTGAGGCTGGCCTGTCTCAGACGTCGACGATCCCCAGGACCTTGGCGGTCTCGGCGCGACTCTGCCGGCAGGCCGCCGCATCGGTCTTCAGATCGAGGCCGTAGGTGGGCAGGATGAGTCGCAGCGCCGGCAGCCAGGCGTCTTCGGTGAGGCGCTCCGGGAAGCAGGTTTCCAGCACCTCCAGGGCGATGGCCGCCGCCGTCGAGGCACCGGGCGAGGCGCCCAGCAGCGCGGCGATGGACCGATCCGCAGCGCTCACCAGTTCGGTGCCGAATTCCAGTTCACCCTTCTTGCTCAGCAGGCCGTGCTGGCCGGTGGGCTTGATGGTCTGCACCCGCTGCCCGGCCACGGCTTCCTGCCAGTCGCGCTTCAGCGCCAGGGGGAAGAATTGCTGCAACATGGCGAACTGCTGGTTGGCGCTCTGGAAGATCTGCCCGATCAGGTACTCGGTCAGGTCCATATTGTCCTTGGCCACGTTCAGCAGCGGCAGGATGTTGTCGTGGCGTAGCGAGGTGAAGAGATCGGTCAGGGCGCCGTGCTTGAGGAAGCGTGTGGAAAAGCCCGCATAGGGTCCGAACAGCAGCGAGCGCTGGCCACCGACGATGCGGGTATCCAGGTGCGGTACCGACATCGGCGGCGACCCCGAGGGCGCCTTGCCGTAGACCTTGGCCTGGTGCCGTTCGGCCAGCGCCGGCACATCGCAGCGCAGCCAGATGCCGGAGATGGGAAAGCCGCCAAAGCCATGGCCTTCGGGGATGCCGGACTTCTGCAACAGCGGCAGCGAACCGCCACCGGCGCCGATGAAGACGAACCGAGCGGTGACCTCCGTCCGGCCGCCGTGCTCGACGTCCTCCACCGTCACCCGCCAGCGACCGCCGTCGGTACGGGCCAGGTCGACCACCCGCTGGTGATAGTGCACGGCGAAGCCCGATTGCTGGCGCAGCTGGCGCACCAGCAGGTGTGTGAGGGCACCGTAATCGACGTCGGTCCCGGTGACCATGCGGGTCGCGGCCACCGGTTCGTCGGCGCTGCGTCCCTCCATGATCAGCGGTGCCCACTGGGCGATCTGCATGCGGTCTTCGCTGAATTCCATGCCGTGATAGCAGTGATGGGCGCTCATGGTTCGGTAGCGCTCACGCAGGAAGGCGACGTTGTCCGCGCCCCAGACGAAACTCAGGTGCGGGCAGGCGTGGATGAAGGCCTGCGGATCGGGGATCGCGCCCTTGCGGACCAGGTGGGCCCACAGCTGGCGCGAGAGGTCGAACTGGGTGTTCACCTTGAGCGCCTTGGCGATGTCGACGCTGCCGTCGTGCCGTTGCGGGGTGTAGTTCAGCTCGCAATTGGCGGCATGGCCGGTGCCGGCGTTGTTCCAGCCCTGGGAGCTCTCCTGGGCGCAATCGTGCAGGCTCTCGAACAGGGTCACGCTCAGGCTGGGGTCCAGCTCCTTGAGCAGGGTGCCCAGGGTGGCGCTCATGATGCCGGCGCCGATCAGCACGACGTCGGGTGAATCCGTGGAAGACAGGGACATGATCGGTTGCTCCAGGTCAGGCGGCGGTATGGGGGACGAAGCGCAGGTCGGCGCCGGGTTCGTAGAGGACATAGGCACGACGCCAGGGCTCGTCGCCGAGCAGCTTCCAACGGTGCCCGGAGCCGGTGTCGTCCTGGGCCAGCAACACGTCGCCGGGCCGCAGCACGAAGGTCTGGCCCGACTTCACCTCGAATTCCAGGGTGCCGGTGAGGGTGATGACGAATTGGGGCTGCGGGTCCTGGTGCCAGGCGAAGGAGCCCCCCGCGGTGGTTTCCTGAAAGGACAGTTCGGTGACCGCGATCGGCAGGCCCGACGCCTTGCCGTGCAGGCCTTCGCCCAATTCCAGATGGCCTTCCTCGAACAGCGAATCACCCTCGCTGCCGGTCCAGAGCCGTACACATCGAATAGCCATTTCCGTCTCCTGAAGCCTGGGTGAGTGATCGGAGTGGGCGGATTTGCCGGATGGCACAGGGCATCCGCCAGGCCCTGAATGCGGGTGCGCCGCCTGCTACAGATGGGCGGCCAGCACGATGCCCAGCGCTATGCCCGGGATGGCCAGCAGGGTGCTGAACAACACGCTGCGCGCCGCGTCCTCGCTGTAGACGCCATGGGCCATGGCCAGGGTGGGCGCTGCCGTGGCGGCAGGCAGCACGCCGAGCAGGAACACCTGCTGGAGCAGCTCGCCCTGCAGGCCGACGGCTACGCCCACAGCGAGCATCACCAGCGGTTGCAGCAGATTCTTCAGCCCCAGGTTGAGGACGATGTCGCGATCGAGGCTCGGCCGGATGCCGGACAGGATCAGGCCCAGGGTGAACAGGGCAACGCCGCCGGCTGCCCGGCCGATCTCGTCCGTCGCCGACACCAGCAGCTGCGGCAGCCGGATACCCAGCAGCGCGCAGGCGAGGCCCAGCAGGGGCAGCAGTACCAGGGGCTGACGCAGGGCCTTGCCGAGCGCCTGGCGCGCGCCGCCGCCGCTCAACAGCACCAGCGACAGCGGGAGCACCAGCAGGGTGTAGATCAGGTTGCCGACGATCACCGCCAGCACGGCGGAGGGGCCGACTGCAGCGATCAGGACGGGCGGCCCGCAGTAGGCCATGTTGGGAAAGGACACCGTGATGGCGCGCATGGTCGCTTCGCGCCAGGTGTGCCCGCCCCGGTAGCGACCGAGCAGCAGACCCAGCAGCCAGATCCCGATCAGGCCGGACGCCAGGGTTGCCACATAGGGCAGGTTGAGAATCTGCTCGGGACGGGTTTTGGCGGCGGCGAGCAGCAGCGCAATAGGCAGGGCGAAGGTGACCACGAAGGTGGCGAGAGGCTTGCTCGCCGTCTGTTGCAGGATGCCCCAGCGGCCGGCGCACCAGCCCAGGGCGGTGACGAAGATAATGGGGGCGAGTGCCTGGGAAATGGTTTCGATCATGGCCGCTGCCTCGCCGTCACGGAGACAAAGAGCGCATTGCCAGAGTGCCTTGGATCAGCGAATGAACGGCTTGACATCCGAAACTCCCAATTCCGCGTAAGGCTGTCGGTAGTGGAGGAGGGCAAGGCGGTGTAGGCACGCAGGTAAGCGATACAGCAGGCTCCGCTGCGTTTGAAAGGCTCTACAAAGGCCCTCGGCCTTTTCTAGGATGGCAAAGGGACACATTCGTTTACAGAGATGAATGACCGTTCGTCTGAATTAGACGTTGGTCTAATTTCAATATCAGGCAGATAGATATTTCACCGTACGACGGCCAGGCCGGGACGACTTAGGACGTTACGCAGGCCGCCTAGATGGCTCCGAGGTCCTAGACGCTGCATTCCGCAGGGCTAGAGGTCCAGAAGTCAGGTTGGCGCGCTCCGCCGATTACGGCGACGCCGTCCTCTCACTCGAACGACGTCATCGTTACTCCGTCCTAGCGCTCGCTCGGTACCGCTCGGAGCCCGTCGAGTATCACCCGGATCGGGTCGTACTCGACGGGTCGCAACCCTGCGTCAGCCTGCCGGCCGGTTGCCGACAGGACCCGGGAGGGGAGGTGGTATCTGGAGGGTCGGCGACATCTACACGCGGAATCGCCGAATCTGCCCATTCAGCTCAACCGCTAGTTCAGACAGCTGCTGGCTGGCGGCGCGGGTCTGTTCCGCGCCGGTCGCCGTCTGGACCGACAGATCGCGGATCCGTACCAGATTGCGGTCGACCTCGCGGGCCACCTGCGCCTGTTCTTCCGCGGCACTGGCGATCACCAAATTTCGCTCATCGATACCCGACACCGACTGGGCGATGGTCTCCAAGGCGCCACTGGCGGCCTGCGCTTGTTCGCGGGTCTGGCGCGCCTGGTCGGCACTGGTCAGCAAGGCATTCACGGTCTGGCCGGTGCCGTGCTGGATGCTGCCGATCATCTTCTCGATTTCGCGCGTGCTGTCCCCGGTACGCTGGGCCAGGCCCCGGACCTCATCCGCCACCACCGCGAAGCCGCGACCGGCATCGCCTGCCCGCGCGGCCTCGATGGCCGCATTGAGCGCCAGCAGGTTGGTCTGCTCAGCCACCGAGCGGATGACGTCGAGGACCTGGCTGATATTGCGGGTCTGTTCGGCCAGCTCGCGAGCGCGATCGCTGGCGCTCATCACGTTGTCGGTCAGGGTCTCGATCGCAACCAGGGTATTGCCCAGCTGCTGCTGGCCGTCACGCGCGCTGGCCGCGGCCTGGCGCGAATCGGTGGAGGTGGAGGTGGCGTTGCCGGCCACTTCCTCGACCGCCTGGCTCATCTCGGTCACCGCGGTGGCGGCCATCTCGATCTCGCTGTTCTGCTGCTGCAGGCGGTTGGCGCTCTCCTGCATGACGGCGGTCATTTCCTCGGCGGCGGAGGCCAGCTGGGTGGCCGACTGGCCCAGATGGCCCAGGGTGTCGCGCAGATTGGTCTGCATCTGCTGCATGGCCTGCAGCAGTTGGGCAGCCTCATCGTGACCACGGGCGTCCAGGGTCTGGGTCAGGTCGCCGCTGGCAATGACCCTGGCCGCGGCCACCGCGGTGGCTATGGGGTAGGTCAGGCTGACCGTCATGCGCCAGGCCAGCAGGAGGGTCAGGCCCAGCGTGAGGCCGATGGACAGCCAGGTGATCGTCTTGGAGTGGCTATAGGTGATGCCCGCGTCCTCGGTGGCTGCCTTGACGTCCTCCTGGTTCACCTTGCGCAGGGCCTCGGTGCTCTCGTTCATCTTGGTGCCCAGTTGGGCCATGGCCGCCTGCACCAGGGCCCGGCCTTCTTCCACCTTGCCGGCGGCGACCAGATCGGCCAATTGGTTGACGTTGTTGAGGTAGTCCCGGTGGACCTGGCGCAGGGTCTCGAAGGCCTGGCGCTCACGGTCGGAGCTGACCATGCCGGCATAGCGGCCGAAGGCGTCGGCGACCTCGCCACTGATGCTCTCGATCTTCTTGCGCGTGTTGGCGACGGTAGCGGCATCAGGTATGGCCAGCAGGCGCAGCACCTCGATGCGGGTCCGGGCCAGTTGCAGGGCCAGGTTATCGGCTTCCACGATCCCCGGGATGCTGCTCGTTTCGATCACCAGACTCTGGTCCCTGATCTGCGACATCTGGGTGATGCCGAAAATACCCAGCCCGGCTACCAGCAAGGCGAGGAGGCCGAAGCACAGCAGGCTGCGGGTGGCGATGTTGAACGCGCGAAGGGTCATATCCATGTACCGGTTGAGGAGTGTGAGAAACGTAACGGCAAGGGTTGCGGTAACTTGAGAAAAAAGCGGTCTAGAAAGCGGGTTTCAGCCGATTTTCGTTGTGAGGGCTTGAATCCGGGCAGTCGGTACGGGCTTCCGCCGGAAGAGCGACAGTCGTCTGCGGGATGAGTGACCCCGACCGTCACTCCAGGCGGTTGGGGCGGTCCCGATCGGACCTGCGCTCGAGGCTGCCCAGGAAAAGCCTGGACTAGGCTGCGAAGCGCGCTTGTTGTTAGCCTGTGCTTTCTGTGGCTATGGCCGTGAGCGCGAAGACGATGACAGACCGCCAGTTGATCATCCCTGACAGCATGAGCCTGCTCGTGGAGCGTGCGGGTTATGTCCCCGCCGTGAAGGTCGGCAAGACGCTCTATTGCGCAGGGCAGGTGGGCCGCACGCCGGACCTGGAGGTTATCGAGGACCCCGAGCAGCAATTCCGGGCAGCCTGGGAAAATCTTCGCACTGTCCTGGCCGCGGGTGGCTGCACCTTCCAGGACGTGGTCGAGCTGACGACTTTCCACGTCGACCTGTCCAGGCACATGCCGGTGTTCAGGCGCGTGAAGGATGCGCTTTTTCCCAGGGGGACGTGCGCCTGGACCTGCATCGGCGTCGCCGAACTGGCCCATGCCGGACTCCTCGCGGAGATCAAGTGCATCGCCGTGCAGCGATAGACCTGGCCGGCTGCGGCAGATGGGGCTGGCATTCGGGGTGATCTGTGCCTTACCGCCCCCACTTCACACGTCACGGCAGGTGCGGTTTCCACAAGCGAATTTGCTGCGTTCAGCTGCCTCGAGAGCACCGGTCTGCTCGCGCGAGCGATCTTTCCTGCCTAGCGATCGACAGCGCCGGCAGAATGTCGGCCGTAGCACTCACCGCGCGACCCACGAGCGCGATTCTTCAACCGATTCAGGAAGCACTGAGATGCGGGCAGATGGCAGTGAAACGTCAACGAATTACCTCTTGCTGGGCTATGTCGATGCCGAGCTGTTGGCCCTGTACCAGGCCGGGATAGTGCCCACCCTCGAACTGACGCGCACCCAGGCGGCGTTGACCGCCAAGGGTCAGGGCGAGGGGACAGCGGTACCGCTGTACCTCCAGCAGGGCGCTGCGCCCGAGCGCATGGGTAGGCCGGACCCGAGCGAGGCCGCCCAGGCGGCTGAAGGGGGTGAGCCGCTGCCCGTTCCCTCGCTGGAAACCCTGGCCCACCATTTCGCCGAGGACCGCGCTGAAGTCCGAGAATTGCCGTCCCTTGGCGGCGCTGAACCACAGTTGGATCTGCCTGACGATGGGGAGGACTACTCGGCACAGGAGCGGCTCGAAGCCATTCACCTGGCGCTGGCCGCGCTCGAGGCCGAAGAAGAAATCAGCGTTCCGCTGCTCAAGCAGGTACCGGCGAAGTCAGCACCCTGAGGTCCTCCTGAGGCGAGTTGTCGGTCTGTCGAAAGGCGCTCAGGCAGATTCGTACCCAGGCCGCCTCTGACTTGCCGGAACCAGGGCCGTTGGGCACTCATTGCGCACCCAGGGCTTGCTGCAGGAAAAGAGGTGGTGGCAATTAGCCATGCACGCGATTAAGGTTAACAACCCTAACCTCAGTCTGTGTCATTCTAAGCGCCTTCTCCGCCGTTTCTTGCACTATGACCGCCTCACGAAGACCTCCTCGCGGTGCAGGCCGCACGGCCAAGCCCGATTCCCTCCGCGCTGCTCATGAGCAGATCACCCGCAACAGTGGCACCCTCGCCGATATCGCCAACCTGATCGAGATGGAAGGCAAGGCCAGGCCCGGGCGTGAGCAGCCTGCGCCCGCCACGCGCTCCCGTTCCGACGCCGGCAACCCGGCAGCGGCGTCCAAGGCCAAGGCGGCCGGGCAGACCGACCCTGACCACTTTCTGGTGCAGCCCGTGTTCGGGATACCGTTGGTGGCGCTGCTGGTCTGCGCCCTGATCCTGGGCGCCGCCGTGGGGGTGCCGCTCGGCGTGGTCACCTACGGGACCGCGCTCTACACGGCGGTCCTGGATAGCCTGGCGATCTTCTAAACGGGCCGGTGGCCGCTCTGCAGGCTGCCGTCATGGGCGGCCAGCGGCTGGGCCTCAGGCTTCCAGGGACGCCATCAGCTGCAATTGCTGACCGCTCGGCGCGGCCGCCGGCCTGCCCAGCAGATAGCCCTGGGCGAGCCGGACCCCCAGCTGCTGCAGCAGCGCCAGTTGTTCCGGGGTTTCCACGCCTTCGCAGAGCACCTCCAGCTTCATGGCCTTGCCCAGCAGCAACAGGGAGCTCAGCACCTCGCCGCGCTGTTCCTCATCCTGGATCGCCAGGATCCGCCGATCGATCTTGATCAACTGGAAGGGCAGTTCGAGGATGGGGCCCAGGCCGGCGAAGCCGCTGCCGAAGTCGTCCAGGGCCATGCGGATGCCCAGCAGCTGGAGGAGGGCGAAGGACTGGCGGGTCCGGGTATCTATGACCAGTTCCACCCCTTCGGTGACTTCCAGCACCAGACGATTCGGCGCCAGGCGCGAGAGTCTGAGGGCCGCGGACACCCGCTCGTGCAGCATGGGATCGGCGAATTGCAGCGGCGAGAGATTGATGGAGACGCTCAGGTGCGGGGGCCACTGACTGGCCGCGAGACAGGCCTCCTTCACCACCCATTCGCCCAAGGCGATGATGAAGTTGCCCTGTTCGGCCAGCGGGATGAACACCTCGGGCGAGACCAGGCCCAGGGTTGGGTGCTGCCAGCGCAGCAACGCCTCGTAACCCGTCACCTGCCTGGGCTCGACGCGGTAGATGGGCTGGTAGTGCAGCAGGAATTCGTTGCCCACCAGCCCCTTGCGGACATCTTCCGGCGTGAGCAGCTCGGCATGGTCCAGGGGCGCGCCGAGGATGGCATCGATGCCGCCCTCGAAGACCCGGTCCCGGCCATCGCGCTTGGCGCGATAGAGGGCGCGATCCGCACAGTCCAGCAGGTCCTCCGCGGTGCTCAGGCCGGCAAGACCGCTGCGGGCGATGCCGATGCTGACGGTGACCTGGGTCTTGTCATCCTGGCGGCCCTGGTGCGGGATCCGCAGGTCGCGAACGCGTTGCAGGATGGTCTCGGCCACGTCCAGCGCGGCGGCCGGACCGATCCGCTCCAGCAGCACGACGAATTCCTCGCCGCCATAGCGACCGACCCTGTCACCCGGGCCCAACCCGACCGCCAGGGCCTTGGCCACGGTGCGCAGGCAATCATCCCCGGCAAGGTGGCCGTAGTAGTCGTTGTAGCGCTTGAAGTGATCCACGTCGATCAGCAGTACGGCCCCCTGTTCGCCGGCCAGGCGCCGCTGCCAGAAGGCCTCCAGCAGCAGATGGAGCTGACGCCGATTGGCGAGGCCGGTGAGGGAATCCGTTTCCGAGAGGATCTGCAGATCCTGGTTGGCCGAATTGAGTGACGCCAGGCGGACTTCTTCACGCAGCTTGTAGAGATAGGAGCGGCGCCCTTCGACGTTCAGCCAGTAGCTGGCCAACAGGGAAAAGAAGGCCATGACGATGGCGTTGGTCATCATCAGCCCACCCACGATCGGTGACACTGGCGCTTCATGGACGGCCAGGGCGATCACCGACAGGGCGAAGCCATTGAATAGCAGGGCCGGCAGCAGCGGACTCTTCATGCAGGTGTTGACGAAGGCCAGCATCAGCGGCCAGGTAAAGATGAACAGCGTCTGATTCATCTCCCTGCCCGAGGGACCGTTGATCACCAGGTTGTAGACCACCAGCAGGCCGACGTAGAACGGCAGCGAGGCCAGGGTTTCGCGCCAGCGCGTCGGTACCCCGCGCAGCAGCACCACGACCAACAGTGCGAAGGGGGTGGCGATCCCCAGCATCTGGGCGGCTGCCCAGGGCAAGGCGTCTTGCAGCAGGAGCCACCACCAGATCAGAAAGCTGTTGTAGCTCAGGGTGCCGATGAGCAGGCAGCGCGTGAGGTGACGCGTGCGCTGCTTGTGGATGTCCAGCTGAAACAGGCGCTCCAGCACCGGGGCGAAGGCAAAGGGCCCGACCGGCTGGGCAAGCGTTTGATCGACGAGCCGACCCAGCTCTGGGGAGGTTTTCATGGCAAGCCCGGGCTGACAGGATGGATAGCGACGTCCGAAGATAGACGTGTAATGTCAATATGATGGCATTCTGTGACCGCCTTCTCGTTTGGAGATTCGTCCCAGATGACCAGTGGTTGAGTTGGAGAACCTGACGGTCCGAGCCCCCTGTCACAGGTCGCTGTGCAGGGGGCTGGGCGTTTTTCAGACCTTGAAGCGGGTGGTCATCTCCTGCAGGCGTACGCCGATGCGGGCCAACTCCATGCTCGAGGAGGCCGTCTCTTCGCTGGCGGCCGCGGTCTGGTCGGAAATGTCGCGGACATTGGTGACGTTGCGACTGATCTCTTCGCCCGCCGCACCCTGCTGTTCCGCAGCGCAGGCGATCTGATCGTTCATCGATTCGATGTCCTTGACCGAGCGGGTGATGCGCTTGAGCATCTCGCCCGCCTCGCGCGACAGGCTGACGCTGCTGTCGGTCAACTGCACGTTGTGGTCGAGCACGGTCGCCATGCGATCGGTGCTCTGATGCAGGCCGGTGATGAGCTGGGCGATCTCGTCGGTCGAGGAGCGGGTGCGCTGGGCCAGGCCGCGGACCTCGTCGGCGACCACCGCGAAGCCGCGGCCCGCCTCGCCGGCCCGAGCGGCTTCGATGGCGGCATTGAGCGCCAGCAGATTGGTCTGCTCGGAGACGGCCTTGATCACGTCGAGCACGCCGCCGATGCTGTCGGCATGGCCACGCAGGGTGGCCATGGCCGCCTTGGTGGATGCCATTTCCTGCGCCAGCAGTTCGATCTGGGCGACGGCCTTGTCGACCGCCTGGTCGCCCTGCTGGGCCTGCTGACTGGCCTCCTGTGCCGAGCGGGCGGCTGCCCCGGCATTGCGCGCCACCTCGTGGGTGGTCGCCGTCATCTCCTGCATCGCGGTGGCGATCTGATCGGTCTCGATCTTTTGCGCCTGCACGCCAGCGCTGGTCTGCTCGGTCACCGCCGACAGCTGCTCGGCGGCACTGGCGACCTGGACGACGCCGTCCTTCATCTCGCCAATGAGTCCACGCAGGTTCGTGGTCATCTGCAGCATGCTGAGCTGCAGCGCGCCCAGTTCATCCTTGCGGGTCACCTCCAGCTGATGGGTGAAGTCGCCGTTGGCGACCGTCTGGGCCAGCAGGACGGTGTCCTTCAGGGGTCGGACGATGGAGCGGGTGATCAGCCAGGCGCCCAGCAGGCCCAGGGCGATCGCGATGGCCAGCCATACCAGCAACAGCTGACGTGCACCGCTCACATCCGCCAGCTGGAATTCCTTCTGGATCGCGGTCAGCTTGTCGGCCACCGACAGCAGCGTGGTGATGGTGGTGGTGATACCGGCCTGGCCCTGATCCACCTGGACCTGGGCGGTGATCAGCTGTTGCAGGCGCTGCTGGTAGCCGGCGAGTTCCTTGCCAAGCGTCTGCAGCGTCTCGGTCGGCAAGGCGCTGGTCGTGGCGAGTCGTTTGACCTTTGCCTGGATACCGTCCAGGGCACCCTGGGCCGCGGCCTCGCTTTCCTTGGTAGGCGTGGTGGCATAGCTGCGCAGGGCAATGCGCATCTGCTGCAGGTCGATGAAGAGGGCCGCCACCTGCTGGCGGTCTTCGACTCGCCCATCCGGGGCGTTGGCCGCCGTGGCCAAGGCCAGCACATAGGTGTTGGCCGCTTCCGCCGTGGCGGTCGCCGCCTGCTGGATCGCCGCACGCTCCCGCGTGGCGGTCACGACCTGGGTGTAGAAGTCCCGATAGCGCTTGAGTGCGCCCTGGGCTTCGCTCAGCAGGGCTTCGTTGGCCTTCGAGTTGAAGTTGGGAACGATGCTCTGCAATTGAGCTTCGATCTTGTCCAATGCGGCCAGCCATTTTGCCGCCTGGGCATCGTCGGCCTTGACGATATAGACGAGGCGCTCGATGCGCATGTCGCGCGCCAGAGTGCTGTAGCCGGAGATGTCGCCGATTCGTTCGCTGCGATCGCGCAGGGCGTCCGTGGCTTGCCAGCCGGTGTAGGCCACCAGCAGGATCATGCCGATGAGCAGGGAGAAGCCAAGCGCCAGCTTGGCCCGGACGCTGATGTTGCTGAGGAAATTCCAGCCATTGTGCTGCATTAGGACTACCTGGATAGAGGCCGGCGAGGACGAGTCTCCGGCGGACATGCGGTAATTGTTATCGCGATAGTTTTTCGCCCGCGGACGGACGTTGAATACCTGCCACCCTGGACGTAGCCTCCAGGGCCGTCGGTTAATCGCCGAGGCGAAGGCAGGTGCGAGTGCCCGCCAGGGGCGACCTGGACATAGCGGGTAAGTCTGACCATAACGGCGAAAAAGTGATCCATGTCACATCTTTCCCGGGGATGGTTGGTGCCAATTTATGGATGGACGGCGCCTGGTCTGCCGAGGGGAGCTCGGGTATCCGCCTGGTCAGCCGGATACAAGCCGGGTAGGGTCCAGGGACGGGGTGTGGACTGTTCGCTGATGGACCGGAGCGGACAGCAACTTGCCAATTACCCGAATCGGGAAATACTGTATAAAAAAACAGGTATGGAGGCTGCGCCCATGGCATACAGCCAGTCGTCTCAGCTGACTTCCTATGACCGTCTGACGATGAGGGTCTCGCGGCTGGTCAACAACGCCCGCGGGGTCCTCGACAGGCACGTCCATGTGGAGCGCCTGGAGGCCAGCAGCGAAGACTGGGCGCTGTTGCTCGAGGCCTTCGAGGAGACCGAGGGGCTGATCGTGGCCCACCGTGACGACGGCAGCATCGACCTGTTCTGGAAGGTCTGCTACGACGATTTCTGAGCGGACGCGATAGGCTCGTCCCACGTATTCGCCCTGGCTTCGGTAAGCGGATTGTCGATTGAAAGGGAGGTTGGCAATGAACATCCAGCGTCTGGGCCCGACCTGGGCTCCCGCCTATCGCCAGTTGATGCTGGACGCCTATGCCAGGCATCCGGAAGCCTTCACCTCCAGTCCTGCAGAGCGGGCCGGGCTGCCGCTCGGGTGGTGGGAGCGTCGTCTGCAGGCGGGTGACGGAGCAGGGGAACGGGTCTGGGGCGCGACCCAGGGCGCGGAGCTGCTGGGCGGGGTGGGGCTGAGCCGCGAGACGCGGGAAAAGGCTCGGCACAAGGCGACCCTGTTCGGCCTGTACGTGCCCGATCGATACCGGCGGCTGGGCCTGGCGAAAGGTCTGCTCGGTGAATTGCTGGCCCAGGCAGCGACCTGGCCCGACCTGAGGGTCGTCCAACTCACGGTCACCGAGGGCAATCAGGCCGCTCTGGCGCTGTACGAGCAGGCAGGCTTCAGCGTCTTCGGCAGAGAGCCGCTGGCGGTCGCCGTGGGAGATACCTGGTTCACCAAGCTGCACCTCTGGTGCGATCTGGACAGGTTGCGCCTCGGTTAGGACCCGCTCACCACATACGAAGCACCGTTGCCGCTGCGGCCTGCGAGTCGTGGTGCTGGGCTTCATAAGATGTCGTAAAACTGCCTTCGAACCGCCGCCACACCGTCACATCACCGCTCTAGGCTCGCCGCCCCAAGACAGCTTGTAACAAGTTGTATCCACAGGCCCAAGGGGAAGCGCTGGTGAAACGTTCAGGTAACAAACCCGCGGTGTTGACGATCGCATTCGCGGCGTCGCTGTTGGCACTTTCGGTGCAGGCAGCCAGCCGTTCGGGCAACAACGCCATCAATGGCGTCGATCTGCTATCCGGCTACAACAAGCTCTGGACGCCCGGCGCCAGCTGGAACACCGGCACGCCCACCGCCTTCGGGGCGCCCATCCTGCAGCGCAATATCCAGTACGTGGTCGACCTCGCGAAGACCCGCACCCAGGCCCAGGAGATAGCGGCCTACTACGATGACCGCCGCGACCAGAGCTACAGCCTGATCAGCGGCCTGGGTTCCCTGGCCAATGGCTACCTGGCCGGCTCCGGCGCCTTCACCACCATCCCGGTGTTCGACGCCTCCACCCAGACCACCAAGTACAGCGACAACGGCAACGGTGCCGGCGACGCCAATTCGCAGCTGGGCAAGGTGGTGCAACTGGTCCAGGCGATCCGCAACGATGCCTCCACCACCCCGGCCAAGAATGCCTACCAGTATCCGCGGCCCTGGCGCCAGGCGGGCGTGGACATCGTGCCGCTGTCGTTGCGCCCGGCCCTCAGCACCACACCGCAGAGCGACGGCGGCTTTCCCAGCGGCCACACCAACGCCGCCTATCTCGCCGGGATCGGCTTCGGCTATGCCGTGCCCCAGCGCCTGGGCGAGGAACTGTTCCGCGCCTCGGAGCTGGGCAACAACCGCATCGTCGCCGGCATGCACTCGCCGCTGGACGTGATCGGCGGGCGCATCACCGCCACCTATTTCGCAATCGACAACCTGGTCAATAACGCCCAGCTGCGCAGCGATGCCTTCGCCCAGGCCCAGGCCTACTTCGCCCAGCAATGTGGCGGCGACATCAACAACTGCGTGGACAGGATCGATCCAGCCACCGATCGGCAATCCCAGCATGCCCAGGACAAGGCGCTGTACACCGCACGCCTGACCTACGGCTTCGCCCCCGTCGGCCCGACCAACCTGGCGCCGGTGGTGCCGGTCAACGCCGAGGTCTTGCTGGAAACGCGCTTTCCCTATCTCACCGCCAGTCAGCGCCGCGACATCCTGGCCAGCACCGAGCTGTCTTCGGGCTATGCGGTCATCGACGAATCCAACGGCTACGGCCGGCTCAATCTGATGGCCGCGGCCGACGGCTACGGCGCCTTCAATGGCAATGTCAGCGTCAACCTGGACGCCAGCCAGGGTGGCTTCAACGCCCGCGACGCCTGGCGCAACGACATCGGCGGCCCTGGCAGCCTGACCAAGAACGGCAGCGGCGAACTCACCCTCAGCGGCTTCAACACCTACAGCGGCGGCACGCTGATCAATGGCGGTACCCTGCGCGGTCATGCCCGGGCCTTTGGCAGCGGCGACATCACCGACAACGCCACCCTGGTGCTGGATCAGTCGGTCAACGACAGCCTGGCCAACAACCTGCACGGCAACGGCAGCCTGGTAAAGACCGGGGTCGGCTCCCTGAGCCTGACCGGCAACAGCGACTTCGCCGGCACCACCCGCGTCGACCAGGGCCGCCTGGCCATCAACGGCAACCTCGGCAATTCGGCGGTCACCGTCAACTCGGGCGCCACCCTCGGTGGCAATGGCAGTCTCGGCAGCCTGCGCGTGGCCCAGGGCGGTATCCTCGCCCCCGGCAACTCCGTGGGGCAACTCAACGTTAAAGGCAACGCCACCCTCGACCAGGGCTCCGTCTACCAGGTCGAGACCGATGCCAGCGGCCGCGCCGATCGCCTGGTGGCCACGGGCGGTATCACCGTCAATGGCGCCACGCTGGCGCTGGTTTCCAGCCCCTACTGGCAGCCGCTGGGCAGCTATCAGCTGCTGAGCGCGGGCAACGGGCTGAGCGGCCGCTTCGGTCCCATCCAGTCCGACTTCGCCTTCCTGACCCCGACCCTGAGCTATGGCGCCAACCAGGCGACCCTGAGTCTGGCGCGCAATGGCGTGGCCTTCGCCGACCTGGCCGAGGGCCGTAACGCCCGGGCCGCCGCTGCGGGTCTGGATCGCGCCGGCGCCGGCAATGCACTCTGGAATCAGGTCGCCGCGACCAATCCCGCGGGTGCAGGCTCGACGTTCCAGAGCCTGGGCAACGAACTGCACGCCTCGACCAAGACCGTGCTGGTGGAAAACAGCCGGCTGGTGCGCACTGCCATGAGCGATCGCCTGAGCGATGCCCAGAGCGAGCTCCCGTCCAGCTCCGGCATCCAGGGTCTGGCCGGCAGTCGCGAGCGCGGACTGGTCTGGACCCACGCCCTCGGCGCCTGGGGCCACAACGACGGCAGTTACGACGCCAGCAGCCTGGACAGCCACAGCCGCGGCCTGCTGATCGGCAGCGACGTACCCCTGGACGGCGGCTGGCGCGTCGGCGGGCTGGTGGGCTTCGGCCACACCGATCTCGACCTGCGCGGCAAATCCGGCTCGGCGGACAGCACCGACTACCACCTGGGCCTCTATGCAGGCCAACAGTGGGATGCCCTCAGCCTCAAGCTGGGCCTGGCCCATAGCTGGCACCAGGTGGAGGCACGGCGCAACCTGGCGATCCTCGGCACCGACCAGCGCCTGGCGCCGGACTACGACGCCGGCACCACCCAGGCCTTCGGCGAGCTGGCCTATCGGATCGAGGCGGGGAGCCTGAATCTTTCGCCCTTTGCCAGTCTGGCCCATGTGCACCTGCAGACCGACGGCTTCCACGAGCGTAGCGGGGCGCTGGACCTGGACAATCCGCGGCAGAATACCGATGTGACCTTCAGCACCCTCGGCCTGCACCTGGCGAGCAAGCCGCTGGGTGACTGGAAGCTGGTGCCGAGTGCCACCCTGGGCTGGCGCCACGCCTTTGGCGACACCACCCCCGAGCATGAGGCGGCCTTCGCCGGCGGCCCGGACTTCAAGCTGGTGGGGGCGCCCATCGCGCGTGACGCGGCGGTGGTGCGCGGGGCGCTGGACCTGGCGTTGAGCGAGACGGTCTCGCTGGGCCTGGGTTATGACGGACAACTGAGCGGTCGGACCAGGGACCAGGACCTCGACGCGCGACTCAGCTGGCGCTTCTGAAAATAGGCGTCCCGAGTGCCCGAGCGAATCGGGCATCTGGTACTGGGTACTGAAGACGGGCGAGGCCACCGGAGACGGATGGCCTCGCCTGCTTTCCGGGCTAGAAGGACGCCAGGTTGTCCGGCGTGATCAGCTGGAAGGGGACCCGGGTGAGATTGCTGCTGGTGGAGCCATTGGCCAGGCGCAAGGCCATGTCCACCGCGCCCTGACCCTGGCCCTTGGCATCCTGCAGCACGCTGACCGCCAACTTGCCCTCGCGCATCTCTTGCAAGCCGTCGGGCGTACCGTCGATGCCGCCCACCAGATACTTCGTCAGCGGCTTGCCAGCCTTTTCCAGGCCACGGATGGCACCGATGGCCATCTCATCGTTGTTGGCGGCGACGATGTCGAAGGCCACGCCCTTGTCGACCCACTGCAGGACGCGTTCGGTCGCCTCGCTGCGCTGCCAGTTGGCCGAGGCCTTCACCACGACCTGCATGTCGGGATACTTGGCCACTACCTTCTCGACGCTCTCGGTGCGCAGCTTGGTCGCTGGGTGGCCCGGTTCGCCCATGAGGATCGCCACCTTGCCCTTGTAACCGGCGCGGCGGGCCAGCTCCTCCATCTGCATCGTCGCGGCTTCCACCTCGTCGGAGCCGACGAAGCCGGCATAGGCGGGCAGGGGAGAGACGCTGGGGCGGTAGTTGATGAACACCAGCGGCACCTTGCTGCTCATCGCCAGCGCCAGCATCTCCTGGGTGTTGCTGTCGTCGATCAGATTGACGATGACCGCATCGACGTGGGCGGCGATCAGGTTGCGGTACTGGCGCAGCTGCAGGGCGCTGTCACTGTTGGCGTTTTCCAGGAAGAGGTCCGCGTCCAGGGTATGGGCGCGCTCCTCGACGTTGTTGATCAGCAGGGTGCGGAAGTTGTCGCGCTTGGAGGTCAGGACACCGATGAGCGGCGCGTTGGCCTGGGCCAGGTTGACCCAGGTGGCGGCCAGGACGAGACCGGCGAGAAGACGAAGCTTGGGCTTGAACATGAGTCGGTCCCCGATCAGACACTGAAGCGTTGCAGCAGCTCGCGCTGCCGGCTGGCCATGAGCGAAAGGTCCTCGCTGCTGCGGGCGGCGCTGTCGGCGCCCTCCGCGGCGCGGAGCGCGGCGTCGTTGATCTGCACCATCATGCGACTGGTCTCCTGGACGGTGGCGCTCTGTTCTTCGGTGGCGGCGGCGATCTGGGTGTTCATTTCACGGATGGTGCCGACCGCCTGGCTCATGCTCTGCAGGGCTTCCCGGGCGGAGGAGGCCAGTTGCACGCACTCGCCGGACTGGGCACGACTCACCCCCATGATCTCCACCACCGAATGGATCTTCTGCTGCATCTGTTCGATCTGCTGCTGGATTTCGGTGGTGGAGGCCTGGGTACGACTTGCGAGGGAACGCACCTCGTCGGCGACCACGGCGAAACCGCGCCCCTGTTCACCGGCGCGAGCCGCCTCGATGGCGGCGTTGAGGGCCAGCAGGTTGGTCTGCTCGGCGATGTTGCGGATGGCATCGACGATGCCGTCGATGCTCTGGCCATAGCCCTGCAGCTCATCGGTGGCCTGGGCGGCGACCTGGATCTGCCGCGCCTGGCGCTGGATGCTGTCGATGGTCTCGGCGACGGTGGTGCCGGTCGTGGTGCTCAGCTGGAAGGTGTGGTCGACGGCATCCTTGGTGTCGAGGGCGCGCTGGGCCACCTCGGCCACGGTGCTTTCCATCTGGGTCATCGCCGAGGCGGCGGAGCCCAGACGCTCGGTCTGCTCTTCCACGGCGCGGGTGGTGCTGGCACTGATGTCGGCATTGGCCTGGGAAGTGCGCCGGAGGTCGTCGGCCGACTGGGTGAGGGTCTGCACCGTGGTCTGCAGCGAGCGGATCAGTTCGTTGAGATAGCCGCCGAGTTCGCTGAATTCGTCCTTGCGGCGCACATCGAACTGGACCCGCAGATCGCCGGCCGTGACCTGGCGCAGCGACTCGCGGAAGGCAAGCAGCGGGCGCCGTAGGCCACGCGCGACCCAGACGCCGATGATCAGGGCCGCGCCAATCGCCAGCAGGGTGACGATGGCGAGCACCTGGCGGCTGGTGGCCACGGTGGCGTCGGTATCGCTCTTGGCCTGCTGGGCCACGGCCACGGCGCCGGCGCTGAGGGTACGCAGGGCGTCCAGGGTCGCCTGCAGGGCGGTGCCGGTGCGCTGGCGCTGGGCGTCGAACTGGCCTTCGGCCGCGGCCTGCCGCTGATAGGCCTGGCGCAGGCCATCGGGCGCGGTCATCTCGTGCAGGAGGCGGATGACCATTACCCCGACGATGCGCGCGCTGCGCTCGTCGATGGCGGCCAGGGCGCGCAGGCGATCGGTGATGACATCCTGCTGCTGGTTGAGCACCACATCCAGGCCGGGCAGATCCAGACGCGCCGCCTGGGCGGCAAAGGCGGCGTAGGTCTTGTCCGTTTCGATCAGCAGCATCTGGGCGGCGCGGACGGCGGCGGTGGCGCCTTCGGCCTTCTGTTGCGCGCTGTAGGCCTGCAGATAGCTGGACAGCCGATTGGCTTCCGGCGTGGCATAGCCCTGCAGGGTGCGGGTTTCGCGGCGGATGGCGACCAGCTGGCGGTAGCTGTCGATGAGGGTCTTCGCCTGGTCGCCATAGGCATTGCCCAGCTTCCGCTCCTGATCGAGCGCCTGGGTCAGCTGGTCATGGTCGCGCAACAGCGCCGGCAGGCGCTGGTGCAGCTGCAGGTAGTCGGAAAACTGCTGCTGGAATTGCTTTTCACCCGTGGCGATCGCCGCGGCGTCGGTCTCGGCCAGCAGGCCGAGCAGGGTCTGGTTGGCCCCCAGCAACTGCACGTTGATCTCGCCAACGGCCTGGCCAAGCGGCGCGGATTGCTCGGTGATGACCGCCAGCCGCTCATGGATGGACTGGGTACTGTTGAAGCTCACGGCGACGATGCCCAGCAGCAGGAGCACCAGAAGTGCAATGCCGCCGACCACGCGTTGAAGAATCGTCATGCTGGTTCCCTGCTTTTGTTATCGGTGTCGAGGCAGGAGGCCATCAGCGCCGGGACCCGATCGAGCGTCCCGCTACCGTCCATGGCCAACGTGCTGTCAGCCTAGTCTTATCACCGGACCTGGCCGCATCGTCTGCGGACGTGCGGCCTTGGCCAGGCGATCAGCTGTCGTGGGCGGCGTCCGCCACCCGTTCCAGGGGCTGGCGGGCCGGTTCGCTCTTTGGGAAAGGCGCGAGGGGCCCTCCCTGGCGATCCTAGATCCGCCACCTCCAGGCATGCGGCGCTCGTTCCTCCGTAGCTGCCATGCGACGGACACCTCAGGTCGCAAAGCCGGCGCGGCGGGGCAGAAACCAACCGGTGCTTCTCCAGGTCCCTGAAAGGTCTCTTTTTTCAGGAATACCCGATGTCCAAAGCTCTGCTGTGCTCCCTCGTACTGGCTACCGCCGCAACCCTGACCGCGTGCGACAAGACCTCCGAAGACCATGCCCAGGACGCCCAGGCCCATAGCCAGAAGGCCCAGGAGAAGGCGGCCGAGGGCAAGGTCGAGCGGGCCTCCAAGGAGCAGGCCAAGGCGCAGGAAGACCGGGCCCAGGCCAATGAAGCCGCGGCCACCGAAGGGCGCAACACGCCCCCCGATTCCGCCGTGCCCGGCTATATCAAGACGCCCAGCAAGGAAAATCCCTGACGTAGGCTCTGCCTCCCTTGCCGGCCGGCAGTGGGCGAATTGCCGCGCTGCTCGCGGCCGCTGGGCGCAGGGTAGGGCGGTCACGGTTACCGGTGGCTCAGGCGGATGACGAAGCCCGCCGGCTACCGCGCCCCGGGATCCCGGGGCGGATGGTCAGGGTGGCGCACTGACGAGCTGCCAACCGGCGGCCGTTGACGAGCCGACGACAGCTGTCGTCCAGGCGAGCAACGGCTGTTTACATCCGGGCCAGGACGATTAGAGTAGGAGCCACTTCGCCACTATTCGTCCATCCTCCGGAGCCGCCATGAGCCCTTCGCGACCGATCCACTGGTATCGTGCCCGCAGCACGTTCGAAATCGTCGCCCTGGGCCTGGGGGTGATCGCCCTGGTGGTGGCCCTCGATCAGGGCCTGCGCAACTCGCCCTCCGAGCACCTTGCCGATTACCACGCCTGCAAGGGTGACGGTGGTCTGGCGCGGATGAACGCCATCGGCGAAATCGTCTGCCGGCTGCCCAGTCCGGTGATTGGCCAGGTAGCGGCCAAGACGCCGGCGGTTTCCGGTCTCTAACGACCGCCGGGCTTCTCCCTCCGGCCTGCTCACACCTGGCCTGCTCTTGTGACTGGACCCTCCCGGTCCGGTCGATCCGTCTTTTTCCGCATCCTTTCCTGATTGCGTCCTGACCCCTGGGCGTGGATCACGGCTGCCTGGCGTTGGCAATGCGAACAGCTATTGCTTAACGTAACATTTGATAATGAGAGTTTTTATCATTTAAAGTGCTGGCCCTCGCGACGACGCGAACAGCAGCCTTCCAGTGCACGGCGTCGGCTGCAACGCCACGGTCACAAGGATCACCATGAACACCCAAGGAACCCTCTGCCAGCCCGTCCGCCTTCGCCGCGGGGCCCTTCGTCAGCTGCTTCTGATCGGCGCGCTGATTCCCTTTCCGCTGACGGCCCTGGCCGCCACGGTGGCCGAGCAGAACGCCACGGAACTGGACACCCTGACCATCGAAGGCAATCGCCTCTACGACATGGCGCCCTCGGAACAAACCGGCGGCTATACCGTGGATTCGGCGACCGTGGGCACCAAGACGCCGGCCGCCCTGCGTGACATTCCCCAGTCGATCACCTCCTACACCAGCGACTACATCAAGGATCGCAACTTCAACACCCTGGACGAGCTGGCCAAGTCCACCGCCGGCCTGCGGGTGCTGACCAACGACAGCGGGCGCTCCTCCATCTATTCGCGCGGCTACGAATACGACGAATACAACATCGACGGCCTGCCGGCGCCCATGACCAGCATCTTCGGCACCGTGCCCATTCTCTCGCCCTTCGACCGGGTCGAGATCATGCGCGGGCCCTCGGGGCTGTTCAACAGCACCAGCGAGCTGGGCGGCATCGTCAACATGGTGCGCAAGCGCGGCACCGAGGACTTCCAGGGGCACATCACCGGGCGCTACGGCTCCTGGGACACCAACTACCAGGAAATCGACCTGGCCGGTCCGCTCACCGAAAGCAAGAATGTCCGGGGTCGCTTCGTCGCCTCCCGCGCCGACACCAATGGCGAGGTGGACTACAACGCCAACACCGACCAGAGCTATTACGGCGACCTGGACATCGACCTGTCTGACGCCACCCAGATCTCCTTTGGCCTGATCCATCAGGTCAAGAACCTCACCCCGCACAATGGCTATCCCACCGATGCCCAGGGCAATCTGCTGGACTTCAGCCAGTCGCGTTTCCTGGGGGCGGACTGGAACTACTTCGACGGCAAGACCACCGACGGCATCTTCGAGCTGACCCATAGATTCGACAATGGCGGCTATGGGCGCCTCGCCGCCCGGGCCTCGCACCGGGAGGCGGATTATCTATATGGGTTTTCCTCCTACAACACCCGGCAGCAGTCATATTTTTTACAGGCATCGAATCGAGACTTTGAGCAGGATGCCTATTCTTTGGATGCTAGCTACAGCCAGCCTTTCGAAGTGCTTGGACAAGTAAGCGAGTTTGTGATTGGTACGGACTTTAAGCATTACAACTCAAGTTATCGCAACGGTAATATGAGTTTAGGGGCTATGAATCTTTCCACTTACAGACCAACGCTATATGCCAAGCCCTCGAAAAGCTACACCACTAAGGTAGACAGTGACGATAAGGAGCTAGGTCTCTATTCAAAGGCCACTTTCCGCCCCATCGAGCGCCTGGCGCTGATCGGCGGTGCCCGCGTTTCCTGGTACAGGGGCGAGGCCTATACCACCACCCTGGCCAGTGGCGCCGAGGCGGGGGAGAGCCAGAAGCACAGCGGCTTCGTCACCCCCTATCTGGGTACCGTCTATGATCTCGACGACTACCATTCCCTCTATGCGAGCTATTCCAAGGTCTACAAGCCGCAGAGCGAGCTGGATGCCCAGGGCAAGGCCATCGATCCGCGCGAGGGTGACCAGTACGAGGTCGGTATCAAGGGCAGCTATTTCAACGGCGACATGAATGCGCGGCTGTCGATCTTCCAGCTGACCGATGAGAACCGCGCATCCACGCCCTTCGATGCCAATGGTCTTGCGATCACCACCTATTCCGAAGCGTCCGGCAAGACGCGGGTGAAAGGCGCCGAGATCGAGGTCAGCGGCAAGCTCACCGAGCAGTGGGAAATGCTCGCCGGCTACACCTACATGGATACCCAGAACCTCAGCGGCGATGGCAACACCCTTTTCGAAGCCATGCCCAAGCACATGGCCTCGCTGTGGACCAAGTACACCCTGGCGGGCGGTCCGCTGACCGGCCTGAGCATCGGTGGCGGGGTGACCGCCATGAGCGATTTCTCCCAGACCAACCAGACCTCCGGCGTCACCGTCTCCGCGCCGGGCTATGCCACGGTGGATGCCAAGTTCTCCTATCCGGTCACCAAGCAGCTGACCGCGACCCTGGACGTGAACAACCTCCTCGACAAGGAATACTGGTCGCGCGTAGGTTCGGTTTCCACCTTCAACTTCCAGGGCCCCTCGCGCAGCGTGATGGTCGGGGCGCGCTACGACTTCTGAGTCCCAGGCCGACCCGGGCAGGGCCCAGGTCGGCCAGCGCGATGCAGGCCATGACGATCCTTGCGACGATGTACCTTGATGCGATGAAAGATTCACTTTTCCAGCGGGACGACGTGGGCAGCGAGCCCTGGTGGCAGGCCGTGGCCTGTCGTGGCACGCCGCTGATCGAGCCCACTGCAGACGGACGCCATCGCCTGACCTTTGTCTGGCGCGATCCCGAAGGGCTGGCCGGGCGCTCCGGCACCCAGCGGGTCTGGCTCAACATCACCGGGGTCACCGACCATCATCAACCGGGCCTGCCGCAGAGTCTGCGGCGCCTGCCAGGCACCGATGTCTGGGCCTGGGAGACCGAACTGGATGGCCGCTGGCGCGGCAGCTACTGCCTGATCCCCAGCGGGGAGCCGGCGCCCTTCGAAGGCGAAGCCCAACCCGATCTCCAGGGCATCCGCCTCTGGTGGCGCAGCGTCTTTCCCCTGGCCCAGGCCGACCGGCTCAATCCGCGACGCGCCTGGCAGGGTGGGCGCGGGCTGGCGGTGTCGGGCGTGCACCTGCCGGAGGCGCCTGCCCAGCCGGCCTGGGCCGCCTTCGATGCCGACCGCAGCCTGGCGCCAGCGGCCTGGCCGAGTCTGCAACAGTACGAGTGGCAGAGTGCACGGCTGGGCAATAGCCGTCCGGTGTGGGTCTTCGCCACTGGTAATACCACCCCTCTGGAGCGGCCGCTGGCCATCCTGCTGGATGGGCAGTTCTGGGCGCAGACGATGCCCGTGGGCGCGCCACTGCAGCAGCTCACCGCAGCCGGGCAACTGCCGGAGGCGGTCTATCTGCTGATCGACAACAGCGACCGCGCCCTGCGCGGCAGCGAGTTGCCCTGCAATCCACAATTCTGGTTGGCGTTGCAGGAAGAACTGCTGCCCCAGGTGCGCGACTGGGCGCCCCATGCGCAGTCGTCGTCCACGACCGTGGTGGCCGGGCAGAGCTTTGGCGGGCTGGCGGCGCTCTATGCCGCGCTGCATTGGCCGGAGCGCTTCGGCTGCGCCCTGAGTCAGTCCGGGTCCTTCTGGTGGCCGCAGCGTGGCGCGCCGGGACGGCTGTTCGAGGCACTGGCGAGCGGGCAGGGGAGCACTCACTCCCTGCGGCTGTTCATCGAGGCCGGGTTGCGCGAGCCGGCCATCCTCGAAGCCTCCCGGGCCCTGGTCCCGCGCCTGCGCGAGCAGGGCCACGTGCTCGACTATCGCGAGATCGATGGGGGGCACGACGCCCTCTGGTGGCGCGGCGGGCTGCTCGATGGCCTGGTCCAGCTCTGGCGACCCCGGGTCGCCGCCGACGCCCAGCGTTAACCCCTATTTGCCAGGAGGTCCTATGGACGCTCTCAATCCCTTCGACGATCCCGCCCAGGTGCTGCTGATCCTGCGCAATGACCGGGGGCAGTGCAGCCTCTGGCCCGAGGCCATGACCGTTCCCGCCGGCTGGGAGCCGGTATTCGGACCGGCGCCGCGCGCGGCCTGCGACGACTGGCTCGCCAGCCACTGGCGCGATATCCGCCCGGTCGCCTCCCTGCTTTCCTGACTGGAGTTCCTGTGTCCTCTACGCCGCTTTCTCTTTCGCGCGAACTGCCCCTGGTCGCCGCCCAGCCCGGTATCTGGATGGCCGATCAGCTGTCGCCCCACGCCAATGCTTTTGCAGTGGCCCATCTGGTCGAGTTGCGCGGGCCGATCGATGGCCAGGCGCTGCAGGCGGCCATCGTCCAGGGCCTGGGCGAGCTGGACAGCCTGCAACTGAAGTTCGCCGAGCGCGAGGGCGAGCTGGTGCAGTGGATCGACGATGAGGCGGCCACGCCTGCCCCTGAGTGGCTGGACCTGCGCGGGGCCGCCGATCCGGAAGGCGCGGCGCGCGCGGCCATCCGCGCCGACCTCGACGGCGACCTGAGAGCCACCAGTGGCGGGCCGCTGTGGCTCAACCGGATCTACCAGCTGGGTGACGACCACCTGTTCTGGTATCAGCGCTATCACCACCTGCTGATCGATGGCTATGGCTTCGCCGCCCTGGCCAAGCGGGTAGCGGCCCTGTACAGCGCCGCGCTGCGCGGCGAGACGCCCGAGGCTTCGCCGTTCGTCTCCTTTGCCGAGGTGGTGCGCGAATACCAGGATTATCGGCAGTCGGCCGTGCGCGAGCGTGACGAAGCCTTCTGGCGTGAGCGCGGCGCGGCCTTGCCGCCGGCCGCCTCCCTGGCACCCGGTGGCCTGGCGGGGCAGGTGCCGACGCCGCAGGTGGTAGAGGCTCGCGCCCGGGTGCCCGCCGCGGTCTTCGCCAGGCTGGCCGAGCAGGGCAAGGCCCAGGGCGTGACGCCGGCGGATCTGGCCGTGGCCCTGGCCGCCACCTGGTTCGCCCGTCTCAGCGGTCAGCCGGCCTTCAGCGCCGGCTTTATCTTCATGAGGCGCATGGGATCGGTGGCGCTGAAATCCGGCGGCGCGACGCTCAATGTCCTGCCCCTGGGCGTGCG
This sequence comes from Pseudomonas sp. RIT411, assembly GCF_003057735.2. Classification (NCBI taxonomy): domain Bacteria; kingdom Pseudomonadati; phylum Pseudomonadota; class Gammaproteobacteria; order Pseudomonadales; family Pseudomonadaceae; genus Pseudomonas; species Pseudomonas sp. RIT411. The sequence continues at coordinate 389,494 of NZ_QBIZ02000001.1, read as the reverse complement.
CACCGACTCGACCCAGACGCTGCCGCAACTCGCCGCCGTGCTGGCTGCCGAACTCAAGAAGGTGCGTCGCCACCAGCGCTACGACGCCGAGCAGATCGCCCGCGATCTCGGCCGGCCGGGCGATGCCGAGCCGCTGACCGGACCGGTGATCAACCTCAAGCTGTTCGATTTCGCCCTGGATTTCGCCGGGGTGCCCGGCATCACCCACGAACTGGCCTCGGGGCCGGTGCGCGACCTGGAGATCGCCCTCTACCTGGAAGCCGGCGGCGCCCTGGACATCAAGTTGCTGGGCAACGCCGAGCGCTATGTCGCCGAGCTGTTGCAGGGCCACGCCGAGCGCTTCGGCCTGCTGGCGCAGCAGTTTGCCACTCAACCTGGGCTCACCCTGGGCGAAGCCGATCTGCTGGCGCCCACGGACCAGCACTGGCTGGCCGCCATCAATGCCACCGAGCGCCCGCTGCCCGCCACCACCCTGGCCGCGCTGTTGGCCGAGCAGGCAGCGCGGACGCCCGCGGCACCGGCGCTGGCCGATCTGCAGCACGCCTTTACCTATGAGGAAACACGCAAGCAGGTCCTGGCCCTGGCACAGCGCCTGAGCGCAGCAGGGGTCGGTCGCGGCGACATCGTCGCGGTGGCCCTGCCACGCTCGGTGTTCCTGTCCCTGGCCTTGCTGGCGACGCTCGAGCTGGGCGCGGCCTACCTGCCGCTGGACAGCGGCTATCCCGACGAGCGCCTGCAACTGATGCTCGACGATGCCCGGCCCCGGGTGCTGGTGACCGATGCCAGTCAACGTGGACGTTTCCCGGGGCTGCGCGAGGAGCAGGTGCTGATTCTCGATGCGCCGCTGGAGGGGCTAGACCAGGCTCCCGTGTTCGAAGGACCGCGCCCCGGTGATCCGGCCTATCTGCTCTATACCTCCGGCTCGACCGGCCGGCCCAAGGGCGTGGTGGTCGGGCATGCGGCCATCGTCAATCGCCTGCTGTGGATGCAGGACAGCTACCCCCTCGGCGCCGGTGACACCGTCCTGCAGAAGACGCCGAGCAGCTTCGATGTCTCGGTCTGGGAATTCTTCTGGCCGCTGCTGGTGGGCGCCCGGCTGTACCTGGCGCCACCCGAGGCCCATCGCGATCCCCTGGCGCTGCAGGAGCTGTTCGCCCGCGAGCGGGTGACCACCGTACACTTCGTACCCTCGATGCTGGCGGCCTTCGTCGCCAGTCTGGACGAGCCGGCCGCGGTGGCCCGCTGCGCCAGCCTGCGCCAGGTGTTCTGCAGTGGCGAGGCGCTCCCCACCGAACTGGCTCGCACCTGGGAGCGCCGGGTCGGCGCGCCCCTGCACAATCTCTATGGCCCCACCGAGGCTGCGGTCGACGTCTCCTATCATCCGGCCCATGGCGCCGCCCTGGCGGCTGTCAGCGGCAGCAGCGTGCCCATCGGCAAGCCGGTGTGGAACACCGGGCTGCACATCCTCGACGAGCGTCTGCGCCCGGTACCGCCGGGTGTGGCGGGCGAGCTCTATCTGAGCGGGGTGCAACTCGCCGATGGCTACCTGGGCCGTCCCGAGCTGACCGCCGCACGCTTCATCGCCGCGCCGGACGGGCAGGGCGAGCGCCTCTATCGCACCGGTGACGTGGCGCGCTGGCTGCCCGAGGGCGTCGTCGAATACCTCGGCCGCAGCGACGACCAGGTCAAGTTGCGCGGGCAGCGCATCGAACTGGCGGAAATCGACCACGCCCTGCTGGCGCTGCCTGGCGTGGCCCAGGCGGTCACCCATGCCCGGGTGCTGGGCGAGGCGGCCACCGCCACCGGCGGCGATGCCCGCCAACTGGTGGGCTATCTAGTCGCCCAGCCCGGCGCCGCGCTGGACCTGGAGCGCCTGCGCGCGCGCCTGGGCGAAAGCCTGCCGCCGCACCTGGTGCCGGTGGCCCTGGTGGAGCTGGACGCCTTGCCCCTGGGCGCCACCGGCAAGCTCGATCGCAAGGCCCTGCCGGCGCCCCAGGGCGTGGCCAGGGCCGCCAGTCGCCCCCTGTCGCCGGGGCTGGAAAGCGATCTGGCCGCGGCGTTTTCCGAGGTGCTCGGCTGCGCCATCGTCGGTGCGGACGACGACTTCTTTGCCCTGGGCGGTCATTCGCTGCTGGCCATGACCCTGGCCGCCACGCTGCGTCGGCGCCTGGGGCGGCCGGTGTCCATCGGCCAGATCATGGTGGCCTCCAGTGTCGCCCGCCTGGCCCGGCAGCTGGAGCAGGATGCGGCCAGCGCGACCCGCGCCGGCTTCGAGACCCTGCTGCCGCTACGCCCGGGCGATGGCCCGACGCTGTTCTGCTTCCATCCGGCCTCGGGCTTCGCCTGGCAATTCAGCGTGCTGGCGCGCCACCTGGATCCGCGCTGGTCGCTACTCGGCATCCAGTCGCCGCGTCCGGACGGCCCCCTGGCCCAGGGCGCCGACCTGGAAGCCGTCATCCAGCGCCATCTGCGCACCCTGCGCGAGGTGCAGCCGCAGGGGCCCTATCATCTGCTCGGCTATTCCCTGGGTGGCACCCTGGCCCAGGGTCTGGCGGCGCGGCTGCAGGCGGCAGGAGAGCAGGTCGCCTTCCTCGGCCTGCTCGACACCTATCCGCCGGAAACCCAGAACTGGCAAGAACGCGAAGGCCAGCGCGAGCTGGACCCGGAGGTGCTGGCCGAGGTCAATCGCGAGCGCGAGGCCTTCCTGGCGGCCCAGCAGGGCCTCGCCGATCCGGCACTGGGGGAGGGGGCGGAGCTGTTCGCCACCATCGAAGGCAACTACGCCGACTCGGTGCGGCTGCTGGCCACAGCGCGCAGCGCGCGTTTCGAGGGCGAGGCGCTGATGTTCGTCGCCCGGCGCACCCTGCCGGCGGGAATGGACGTCAAGGCCACCTGGGCGCCCTGGATCACCCGCCTGCAGGCCCACGAGGTGGATTGCGCCCACGTCGACATCATCGCCCCGGCCCAGCTGACGCAGATCGGCCCGGTGCTGAATCGGGCGTTGAAGGCGCTGTGACGGCTCGCGGGTTCGGCTCGACGGCGACTCCCCGCTCAGGCAAGGTGTGAAGCCTGGGCGGGGCAGGAGAGATGATCGGCCAGGCCGCTCCTTCTCTCGTTGCAGGTGGACCCATGGCGAAAAGCGTGACCATTCAGGATGTCGCCCGGCAGGCAGGCTTGTCCAAGTCTGCCGTTTCGCGCTACCTGAATCACAGTCTGAGCCTGCCACCCGCCACGGCGCAGCGTATCGAAGGGGCCATCGAGGCCCTGGGCTTTCGGCGCAACAGCCTGGCCCAACGCCTGAGCAAGGGCGGCAGCGAGACCATCGGGCTGGTGCTGCCGGACATCGCCAACCCCTTTTTCGCCGAGCTGGCCGACGCCGCCGAGGCCACGGCCTTCGCCCATGGCTACAACCTGGTGCTCTGCCTGACGCGCAACGATCCGGCGCGGGAGATCCAGTACGTCCACTGGAAGGGATCGCGCCGCGTGGATGGTCTGCTGTTCATCACCAACCGCGCGGATGACGGGACGCTGGCGGCGCAACTGGGCGCCTACCGGGAGATCGTGTTGCTGGACGAGGATGTCCCGGGTACCTCGATGCCCAAGGTCTTCGCCGACAATGTCGCCGGCGGCCGACTGGCCACCGAGCATCTGATCCGCCAGGGGCATCGGCGCATCGCCCATGTCTCCGGACCGGCAGCGGTGATGAGCGTGAGGGAGCGGCGCGAGGGCTATGAGCAAGCCCTGGCCACGGCCGGAATACCCTTGCGTCCCGATTATCTGCTGCTGGGGGAGTACAGCCGCGACTTCGGGCGTCAGGCGGCCGCGACCCTGCTGGATCTGCCGGAGCCGCCTCAGGCGATCTTCGCCGCTAGCGACTTCATCGCGGTAGGGGTGCTCGATACGCTGCGCGAACGCGGCCTGGCGGTTCCCGGTGCCCTGTCCCTGGTCGGCTTCGACGACGCGCCCTACGCGGAATTGCTCACGCCGCCGCTCAGTACCGTACGCCAGTCGGCGCGGGACTTGGGTCGCCAGGGAATCGAAGCCCTGCTGGCGGTGCTTGCCGGGCAGTCGGTAGTCGGGGAGCAGCGGGTCGCCGTGACCCTGGTGGAACGCGGCTCGGTCGCCCCGGCGCCTGCCCCAAGGTAGCACTTGGCGTTTCCATTCTGCCCAGTCGTGGAGCACTCCGGTGGCTGTCCGGCCAGAGGCTCTGCGCAGGGGGTTTGAGTAACCATTTGAATTGGCAGTGGAAGAGGGTCCTCCAGTCGCTGCTGGCACGCCTTGTGCTGTTTCCTTTCCAGCAGAACCTTCCCGGTTCTATTTTTTGGCCCATTTAGTAAACCGGTTTACTAACCGCTGCCACATCCGTTGGCAGGGTAGAGGAGGATGGAGATGCTTCGATTCGGCAAGACGTTCGCTTCCATGCTGATGGTGTTCGGATTGGGCCTGGCCGGTAGTGCCCAGGCGGCACCGGCCAAGCGGCTGGCACTGGTCCAGGTGAATCAGCAGGCGCTCTATTTCACCCAGATCACCCAGGGTGCCCAGGCCGCCGCCAAGGCGGCGGGCGCCGAGTTGGTGGTGTTCAACGCCAACGACAACCCCTCCGCCCAGAACGACGCCATCGAGGCCTACATCCAGGACAAGGTGGACGCCATCCTGGTCTGTGCCATCGACGTCAACGGCATCAAGCCGGCGGTCTCGGCGGCGGTCCAGGCCGGTATCCCGGTGGTGGCCATCGACGCCGTGCTCAATGGCGACAACCAGGTGCAGGTCGGCGTCGACAACCGCGCCGCGGCTCGCCAGCTGGGGGAATACACCGGCAACTACATCACCCGAGAGCTGGGTGGCGAGGCCAAGGTCGGGGTGGTGGGAGCCCTGGGTTCCTACGTGCAGAACCTGCGTCTGGACGGCTTCCGCGAGGGGCTGGCCCAGCGCGCGCCCAAGGCGAAGATCGTCGGTACCGTGGATGGCAACAACGTGCAGGACACCGCGCAGAGCGCCGCGGAAAATCTGCTCACCGCCAATCCGGATCTGCAGATCGTCTATGCCACCGGCGAGCCGGCGTTGATTGGCACCGTGGCGGCCAGCGTCGCCCAGGGCAGCGGCGAGCGCACCCGGATCTTTGGCTGGGACCTGTCGCCCCAGGCCGTCCAGGGCCTGGATGACGGCTCCGTGGCAGTGGTGGTGCAGCAGAACACCCGTGGCATGGGCAAGGCGGCGGTGGAGGCGGCGCTGGTGCTGCTCGCCGGCCAGCAGGTCACTAAGCAGCAGGATATCCCGGTGACCCTGGTCACCCGGGAAAACCTGGATGCCTATCGCGCCGACTTCAAGTAGCGGAGACCGAGCATGGACACTGCGACGACGGTTCCCCGGGTCAGCATGACCGGCATCACCAAGAGCTATGGCTCCATCCAGTCCCTGCGCGGCGTCGACCTCGCCCTGCAGCCCGGCGAGGTCCTGGGGCTGGTCGGCGACAACGGCGCCGGCAAATCGACCCTGACCAAGATTCTTTCCGGCGCGGTGCTGCCCACCAGTGGCTGCATCCGCATCGACGGCCGCGAAGAGGTGTTCCAAGGCCCGGCGGATGCCCAGCGCTGTCGGATCCAGATGGTCTATCAGGATCTCTCCCTGTGCGACACCGTGGACGTGGCCGGCAACCTCTTCATGGGGCGGGAGCCCCGCCGCCGGCTGCTCGGGCTGCCGCTGCTGGACGAGCGCAAGATGCACGCCGATGCGCGCCGCATCCTCGAGGGGCTGGGCATCAGCCTGCCCGATACCCGCGCCCAGGTACGCCACCTCTCCGGCGGCCAGCGCCAGGCCGTGGCCATAGCCCGCGCCGCGGCCTTCGAACCCCGGGTACTGATCATGGACGAGCCGACCGCCGCCCTGGCGGTGGCCGAGGTCGAGGCGGTGCTGGAGCTGATCCGCACCATCAGCCGCCAGGGGGTGAGCGTCATCCTCATCACCCACCGGCTGCAGGATCTCTTCCTGGTCTGCGACCGCATCATGGTGATGTACGAGGGCCAGAACCTGGCCGAGCGCCGGGTGGCCGACACCAGTCTGGGCGAGATCGTCGAGCTGATCGTCGGCCACAAGTTCACCGCCCGTTCCGCCTGCGCCTGAATCGGAGGATTTCATGAATACCCTCGACCTGACCCGACAGCGCGTGGTGGTGCAGTCACCGCTGCGCCGCCTGCTGCACGACTATCCCGGCGTCGCCAGCATCGCGCTGTTCTTCGCCCTCTGCTGCCTGCTGTTCGCGCTGGTGACCGACAACTTCCTCAGCAGCGGCAACCTGCTCAACGTCATTCGCCAGAACGCGCCCTTGCTGATCGTGGCCGTGGCCATGACCCTGGTGGTGACCACCGGTGGCATAGACCTGTCGGTCGGTTCCACCCTGGCCCTGGTGGGCGCCCTGGCCGCCCTCGGCCTCAACACCTGGCAGCTGCCCTGGCCGGTGGTGCTGGCCGGCGGCCTGCTGGTGGGGGCGCTGATCGGTGCGCTGAACGGCTACTTCATCGCCTACGCGGGAATCCCGGCGTTCATCGTGACCCTGGCGACCCTGACCATCATTCGCGGCCTGGCGCTGCTCATCACCCAGGGCTATTCCATTCCGGTTCCCCGTGAATTCAGCGCCTTTCTCGCGCTCGGTCGCGGCTGGGTGCTCGGACTGCCGCTGGCGGTATGGCTCGCGCTCTTCGCGGTGCTGGGCGGCATGCTGCTGCTGGGCAGGATGCGCTTCGGGCGCTATCTCACGGGGATTGGCGCCAATGCCGAAAGCGTCCGCCGGGCAGGGGTGAATACCCGCGGCGTGCTGCTGCGCGTCTACGTCCTGAGCGGCATGGCGGCGGCGCTGGCCGGGATGATCGTAACGGCACGGCTGGGCAGTGGCTCCTCCAACCAGGGGGAGGGCTTCGAACTGGAGGTCATCGCGGCGGTGGTGCTGGGCAGCACCAGTCTGTTCGGCGGCTTCGGCACCATCCTTGGCACCCTGCTGGGCGTGCTGACCATGGCGGTGATCAAGAACGGCCTGATCCTCGCCCATGTGTCGCCCTTCTATACCCAGATCGCCACGGGGGCCATCGTGCTGCTGGCCATCTGGCTCAACACCCGCATCCTCAAGACCGGCCGCCCGCTGGGGAGGGTAGGCGGATGAGTCTGTTTCGCCATCCCGAGCCGCTTCCGGTCGGGGTCGACAGCGGCCATGCCATGACGGTGCTTGGCCCGCTGCCGGTGGACCGGTTGGGCGTGACCCTGATGCACGAGCACATTCTGCTCGACGCCTCCGGCAAATGGGTGCCACCCCGTTGCTGCGGCGAGCGACACCTGGCCGAGCAGCCGGTGAGCATCGAACTGCTCGGCGAGCTGCATATGAATCCGCTGGTCAGCCGCGACAACTGCCAGCTGTTCGACGTGGAGCTGGCCTGCGCCGAGTTGCTGAAATATCGCGCCCTGGGCGGGGAGACGGTGGTCGATCCCACCAACCTGGGCATCGGTCGCGATCCCCAGGCGCTGCAGCGCATCGCGCGGCTCACGGGTCTCAACATCATAATGGGCGCCGGTTTCTACCTGGAGCCCTCGCACCCGGCCTATGTCAGGGAGCGCTCGGTGGAGGAACTGACCGCCCAGATCGTCCACGACGTGGGCGGAGCGGCGGAAAAGCCGGAGGTCATCGCCGGCCTGATCGGCGAGATCGGGGTGTCGGCCGCCTTTACCGACAGCGAGGAAAAATCCCTGCGCGCCGCCGCCCGGGCCAGCGGCCTTACCGGGGTGCCCCTGGCGGTCCATCTGCCCGGCTGGGAACGTTTGGGTCACCGGGTGCTGGACATCGCCGCCGCCGAGGGCGCCGACCTGCACCACGTGGTGCTCTGCCACATGAATCCCAGTCATCGCGACCTCGATTACCAGCACGGACTCGCGGAGCGGGGTGCCTTCCTCGAATACGACATGATCGGCATGGGCTACTACTTCGCCGACGAGGCCGCCCAGTCGCCGTCCGACGAAGACAACGCCCGCGCCCTCGTCGGTCTGCTGGAGGCCGGCTACGGCGAGCGCCTGCTGCTGTCCCAGGACGTCTTTCTCAAGACCATGCTCACCCGCTACGGCGGCCACGGCTATGGCTACCTGCTCAAGCACTTCGTCCCGCGTCTGCGCCGCCACGGCGTCACGGGGGCGCAACTGGAAACCCTGCTGATCGACAACCCGCGCCGCGTCTTCCAGCGCGTTCGATCGGCCTAATGTCCGCAACCGGAGAACCTATGAAACAGTCCGTTCTGCTCGCTGGCGAATCCTGGGTCAGCACCGCGACCCATATCAAAGGCTTCGACCAGTTCGCCTCCGTCACCGCCCACAATGGCGCCCAGCGCCTGCTGACCGCACTGGCCGACAGCGACTATGCCATCACCCAGATGTGCGCCGACCAGGCGCAAACCGACTTTCCGGCGACGCTGGAGGCCCTGCGCGACTACCAGGTGATCATCCTGTCGGATATCGGTGCCAACAGCCTGTTGCTGCATCCGGATACCTGGCTGCGTAGCCGCCGCACACCGAATCGCCTGACGGCGCTGCGCGAGTATGTGCTGCAGGGTGGCGCGCTCATGATGGTCGGTGGCTACTACAGCTTCCAGGGCATCAACGGGGGGGCCCGTTATCGCGGCACGGCGGTGGAAGAGGTGCTGCCGGTGCGTTGCCTGCCCTATGACGACCGCATCGAGGTGCCCGAGGGCTTCACGCCAGAGGTGCACGGCGAGCATGAGTTGCTGCGTGGCCTGCCCCAGGACTGGTCCTATCTGCTGGGCTACAACGAGGTGGAATTGCATCCGGACGCCCAGCTCGTGGCGAGCGTCTCGGGCAGCGGTCATCCGCTGCTGGCGACCCGGGAAGTCGGCCAGGGGCGTACCCTGGTCTGGACCAGCGACATGTCGATGCACTGGATGCCCGACGACTTCCTGGCCGGCGATGCCTATCGCCGCTTCTGGCTCAACTGCCTGGACTGGCTCTCGCGGCGCGCCTGATCACCCGTAGTCCGACTGGAGATCCCCAATGCTCGACGATCCTTTGGCCCTGACCCGAGCGCTGCTGGGATTTCCCACGCTCAATCCGCCGGGCGATGAAGAAGCCTGTGCGCAGTTCCTGGTCACGACGCTCCGCGAGGCGGGCTTCCACTGCGAATTGCAGCATTTCGGCGAACGACGTTGCAACCTGGTGGCCTGGCTACCGGGGCGCGGGGCCGGCAAACCGCTGGGCTTTACCGGGCACCTGGACGTGGTACCCCTGGGCAATGGCACCTGGCGCCACGGGCCCTTCGCCGGTGAGGTGGCCGAAGGGCGCCTCTATGGCCGCGGCGCCAGCGACATGAAGGCGAGCATCGCCGCCTTCATCGTCGCCTGCCAGCGCAATCGCGAGGTCATCGCCCAGGGGCCTGGCGTCCGGCTGCTGCTCACCGGCGGTGAGGAAACCGGCTGCGACGGCGCCCGGGCGCTGTGCCGGGACGCGCCGCACCTGCTTGGCGAGCTGGGCGCGCTGCTGGTGGGCGAACCCACCGCCAATCGGCCGGTACTGGGGCACAAGGGCGCCTTCTGGCTCCGCTGCACCGCCCATGGCCGCACGGCCCACGGCGCCATGCCCGAGGAGGGGGAAAACGCCATCTACCGCCTGGCCGAGGCCATTGGCCAGGCGCGCACCTTCGCCGTCGGCCCGCCGCATCCGCTCATGCGCCAACCCACGCTCAACGTGGGGACCGTCACGGGTGGACTGAACATCAACTCGGTGCCGGATCGTGCCGCCTTCACCCTCGATCTGCGGACCGCACCGAACCTGGAGCATGCCGACATCCAGCGGCGTCTGGCCGAGCACCTGGGCAGCGATCTGGAGCTGGAGGTCCTGGTGGATCTGCCCGGGGTCTGTGCCGACAGGAGCGACGCCTGGGTGCGGCAGGTCTTCGACCGTTGCGCCACCCTGCACGGCGAGGCGCTGCCCGCCAGCGTGGTGCCTTATTTCACCGATGCCGCCGTGCTGCTGCCCGCGCTGAACGATCCGCCCACCCTGATCCTGGGGCCGGGAGAACCGAGCATGGCGCACAAGGTGGACGAATACTGCGAGGTGCAACGCCTGGAGGAGGGCACCGAGCTCTACGGGCAGTTGCTCCGGGACTGGATACTCGCCGGACGCTAGCGCCGCGCCAGGGGTACCACCATGGGGGTGCCGGCCACGGGGTCGTCGATGATCAGGCAGTCCAGGTCGTAGACCGCCTTGATCAGCGCGGGGGTGATGACGTCGCGCGGGCGGCCGGTGGCCAGCACCTTGCCGTCGCGCATGGCCACCAGGTGGGTGGCGTAGCGACAGGCGTGGTTGAGGTCGTGCAGCACCATCACCAGGGTGTGGCCCTGCTGGCGATTGAGATCTTCCAGCAATTCCAGCAGGTCGATCTGGTGGGTGATGTCGAGCCAGGTGGTGGGCTCGTCGAGCAGCAGCAGCGGGGTTTCCTGGGCCAGGGCCATGGCGATCCAGACCCGCTGGCGTTGGCCGCCGGAAAGGGTGTCCACCGCCCGGTCGGCCAGCTCGAAGACGCCGGTGGCCTGCATGGCGTGAGTGACCGCGCGCTCGTCGTCGGCGCGCACGCCGCCGAACAGCGTCTGGTGCGGATAGCGCCCACGGGCCACCAGGTCGCGCACCGAGATGTCGCCCGGGGCCTGGGAGCTCTGTGGCAGCAGGCCCAGGCGCCGGGCCACCTCCTTGGTGCGATAGCTCTGGATCGCCTGGCCGTCCAGCCAGACCTGGCCCTGGCTGGGCGCCAGCAGCCGGCTGAGGGTGCGCAGCAGGGTCGACTTGCCGCAGCCGTTGGGGCCGATGATGACCGTCAGCTCGCCATCGGGGATGGTCAGCGACAGGTCTTCGGCGATCAGCTTACGGCCGTAGCCCAGGGTCAGGCGCTCGGCGTGCAGGCGCGAAGTGGGGGCGTCGTTCATGAGCGGCGGGACTCCCAGATGAGCAGGCCGATCAGGTAGAGCCCACCCAGGCTCACCGTGACCAGGCCGACCGGCAGGACATAGGGCAGGAACAGGCGCTGGGCGATGAGATCCGCGCCCAGCAGCAGGACCGCGCCGGTGAGGGCGGCGGCGGGCAGCGCCAGGCGCTGGGTACCGGTCAGGCGGCGGGCGATCTGCGGCGCGGCCAGGGCGATGAAGGAGATGGGGCCGGCCACCGCGGTGCCGGCGGCGGTGAGCACCACGCCCAGGCCCAGCAGCGACAGCCGCGTGCGCTCCACCGGCACGCCGAGGGCGCAGGCGGTGTCGTCGCCCATCTCCAGCAGGAACAGCCGGCGACTCAGCGCCAGGCTGGCCGCACCCGCCAGCAGGATGAAGACCACCGCCGGCCAGGCCTTTGCCCAGGTGATACCGTTGAGGGAACCGGCGCTCCACAGGCCGGCGCTGAAGGCGGCTTCCAGGGAGGCATGGACGATCAGCCAGGTGTTGAGCGCCATCAACAGGGCGCGCACGCCGATGCCGACGATGATGAGTCTGAGGGTATCCACGCCGCTGCCGCGCCAGGTCAGGGCATAGACCAGGGCCGCGCTGAGCAGGCCGCCGATAAGGGCGGCGGTGGTGCTCCAGAGGATGCTGGCCTGGAACAGCACCAGGGCGACCAGCACGCCGCTGTAGGCGCCGGTGTTGAAACCCATGATGTCCGGGCTGCCGAGAGGGTTGCGCAGCAGTGACTGGAACAGCGCGCCGCTCAGGCCCAGGGCGGCGCCGATCAGCAGCGCCAGGGCCACCCGTGGCAGGCGCCATTGGGTGACCACCAGTTCGATGCCGCGGGGTGCCTCCCCGAGCAGGGCGGCCAGCACCTGGGCGGGACTCAGGGCCAGGCTGCCGCTGCCCAGGGCGAACAGGGCGAGCAACAGGGCGCCGCCGAGCAGGGCGAGCAGCACGCCGGGCAGGCGCAGGCGACCGGGACGGTTCATGCCCGACCTCCCTGGCGCTGACGGCGTGCCAGCCAGATCAGCAGCGGCGCGCCGAGGAAGGCGGTCACCACCGAGACGCGCAGCTCGTTGGTCACCAGCAGGCGGCCGACGATGTCGGCGGTCAGCAGCAGGCTGGGGGTGAACAGCAGGACGAAGGGCAGCAGCCAGCGATGGTCTTCGCCGATGGCCCAGCGACCCAGGTGCGGCACCATCAGGCCGACGAAGGCGATGGGGCCGACCGCCGCGGCAGCGGCGCCACAGAGCAGGGTGATGGCCAGCAGGCCGAGCAACTGGGTCTGGCGGACCCGGGTGCCGAGGGCCACGGCCAGATCGCTACCCAGGCTCAGGGCATTGAGCGCCGGGGCCAGCAGCAAGGCGATGACCACGCCACCCAGCAGCGGCAGACTGGCGCTGCGCAGCAGATCGAGCTGACGGACGTCCAGGGAGCCGAATTGCCAGAATCTCAGCTGATCGTAGACCTGGGGATCGAGCAGGGCGATGCCCGAGCTGACGCCTTCGAGCATGGCGCCCAGGGCCACCCCGACCAGCACCAGGCGCATCGGGTTGAAGCCGCCGCCACCGGCGATGCCGGCCAGCAGCACCACCAGGCTGGCCAGCAGGGCGCCGCCGAAGGCGAAGCCCAGGTATTGCTCGGGACCGCTGGCGCCGAACAGGGCGATGCCCAGCACCACGGCGAAACTGGCTCCGGCATTGACGCCGAGGATGCCCGGGTCGGCGAGGGGATTGCGCGTCAGCGCCTGCATCAGGGTGCCGGCCACGCCCAGCGCCGCCCCGGCGAGCAGCCCAGCGAGGGTGCGCGGCAGCCGCGCTTCGCGCACGATCAGGCAGGCCGGCTCGCTGCAGCCCTGGCCCAGTGCCTGCCAGACGTCGGCCAGCGGTATGGCAGTGGCGCCGAGCGCCAGGCTGGCAGCCATCACCAGGAGCAGCAGGACAGCGGCGCAGCCGAGGATGAGGAGGCGGCGCGGGGTCATCCGCGACGACCTACGGGGAGGGGAGTGGATGAGAACAAGGCGTATTAACACATGATAGTCTGTATTACATGCTAACAGCCTTGCCCCGGCGGCTCGATAGCGTCCCCTGTGTTTTTCCGGTGATTCATGTCCAAGACGTCCTTCCTGCTCGACTTCGGCCTGCTCAGGTCCCACGCCGCCTTTCGCACCCTGTTCATCGCCCGCCTGGTCTCCGTGCTGTCCCTCGGCCTCCTGGCCGTGGCCATCCCCATCCAGGTCCAGGCGCTGACCGACTCGCCGCTCAAGGTGGGCCTGGCGCTGAGCATGGCCGGTATCGGCATGTTCGTCGGCCTGCTCACCGGTGGGGTGCTGGCCGACCGCCTGGAGCGGCGCCGACTGATCCTGGCCGCGCGTTCCATCTGCGGCCTGGGCTTCATCGGCCTGGCGGTCAACGCCAGCCTGCCCGAGCCGTCGCTGACCGCCATCTACCTGCTGGCGCTGTGGGACGGCTTCTTTGGCGCCCTGGGCGTGACCGCGCTGCTGGCGGTCACGCCGATCCTGGTCGGCCGCGAATCCATGGTGCAGGCCGGCGCCCTGAACATGCTCAGCGTGCGGGTGGCGGCCATCGTCGCCCCGCCGCTTGGCACCCTGCTGATCGCCCAGAGTGGCGTGGCCTGGAACTACGGCCTGACCGCCGGCGGTACCCTCATCACCCTGCTGGTGCTGCTGCGCCTGCCGCCACTGCCCCCGCCGGAACAGCCACGCGAAACGCCCTGGCAGGCCCTGGGCGGCGGCATCGTCTTCCTGTTCGAGAATCGCCTGCTGGGCGCGGTCGCCCCGGTCGGCGCCCTGGTCACCATGGCCAATGCGGTGCGGGTGCTCTATCCGTCGCTGGGGGAGGACTGGGGGCTGGATACCGGGCACCTGGGCTGGCTCTATGCCGCCGCGCCTCTGGGTGCGGCCATCGGCGCCCTCACCAGCGGTCGACTGAACCAGGCGCCGCGCCCGGGACGTACCCTGCTGATGACCGCGGTGGCGACCTTTCTCGCGGTGGCGGTGTTCGCGCTGCTGCCCGGCTTCTGGCTGTCAGCGCTGTGCCTGGTGCTGTTCGGTTACCTGGGCGCGCTCAATTCCCTGGTGCAGTACGCGCTGATCCAGCGCCTGACCCCGGATCGCCTGCTGGGGCGCATCAATGCGCTGTGGACGGCGCAAAACATCGGCGGCGAGGCCATCGGCGCGGCGCTGTTCGGCGGTCTGGCCAGCCTGATGCTGCCGGCGCAGGCAGCCTGCGTCTTCGGTCTGGTCGCCACCGGGGTAGCTGCCCTCTGCTGGGCGCTGGCCCGTGGTCTGCGTCGAGCGGAAAGCCTCGGCGCCTAGCGTGTAAAACCGCCACGGCGTTTCTAACGGGTGCATACGGCGATCAGCAGTGGACAAGACCGATCGCGGCCATGGGCCGCTCCTACAGGCTAGCCGGCACCTGTAGGAGCGGCCCATGGCCGCGATCACCAAAACAACGATGTCTTGTAGGATCGGCCGCATCGGCGGACCGCCATGGCCGCTATCAGACTCCTCGCCTAGAAAACCTCACAGTAACTGTTCTGCTCAGGGCTTGGCGTAGCGCTCCTCCAGGCGATCCAGCAGCAGGTTGGCGCTGTAGGGGTCGAGGCGGAAGGTCTCGGCGCCCAGGGCTTCCACGCGGTTGTCCTTGACCGCCGGCAGGTGCGCCAGCAGCGGATTGCTGCGTACCGCCTCGGCTTCCTTGGCGTCCGCGGCGAACAGCAGAAAGGTCTGGCCCGTGAGACCGGTGGCGACGTTCTCGCCGGCGAGCTGGAGGATGTCGTGGCGCTGCCCCTGGCTATGGCCGGTCTCCAGCCCCGCCGGCAGTTTCGCCAGGGTGAAGCCCAGGCTTTCCAGCAACTGGCCCTGGGAGGAGGCGGCGGTCCAGAGATTGGCCTGGCGCGTCGCCGGGTTGTAGACGAAGGCCGACACCGGTTGCGGCGGCAGCTGCAGGCGCGCCTTGAGATCGGCGACGCGCCGGTCGAAGTCGCCGACCACCTTGCGGGCGGCGTCCTCGCGGCCGGTGGCCTGGCCGAGCAGTTCCACCACCTGTTGCCAGCTGCGATTGTCGTAACCCACCACCAGCACCGGGGCGATGGCCTTGAGTTGCTCGACCAGCCGCAGCGCCGAGTCGTTGCCGGCGGCGCTGACCAGGATCAGGTCCGGCGCCTCGGCGGCCACGGCTTCGGCATTGGCCTCGCCGATATACAGCCGCTTCACGTCGCGCTGCCTGGCGACCGCGCCCCACTGGCGCAGGAAGCCCTGGTCATCGGCGAATCTGTTGTTGGGCGAGGTGGCGCCGCTGGCCACCACCGGCGCGCCGATGGCGAGCAGGGAACCGGTAAGGGTGACGCTGGTGGAGACGATGCGTTGCGGCTTGGCGGGCAGGGTCACCTGGCTGCCGTCGGCGCTGATCTGCCGCGGCCAGTCCGCCGCCTGAGCGGGGCCGCCCAGGATCAGGGTGGCGACCGCCAGAGTGGTGAGAATGCGAAACACTGACAACAAGCTGAACATGGACGCCTTCCAGTTGTAAGATAATCACTCTCATTTTCAAAGAACCACCCCCTGGGCAGCAAGTCGTTCCTTTCCCGTAGCCGACAGGGCCAGGGCAGGAGCCGTGGATCCGGTACCCGCCGGCGCTCTGCCCAGTGGAGATTCACCAGAGATTTCAAAGGGTTGCTGGCCATTCGGCGAGATCGTTCGGTCCCTAACGAATTGACTTTCCGGCAGCCAACCTTTAGCTTCTGCTTATTGATAAGCATTATCATTCGTGTAGAGGTCCATCGAAATGACGAGCAAGAGGGCTGAGGTGGTCGGCGGAATCGCTGCCGATCGTCGGGAACAGGCCGCATTCCTGTTCCAGTCGGGTGATCGCGTCCTGCAGGGGCGGGGCATCTGTGCCCGGGTCGAGACACCGGCCAGTGGCGGCGCGCACCGGGATAGCCTGTTCCTGCACGCCGTGGATGAGGCCTTCGCCCGTGCCCGCCAGGCCGGCATCGCCGAGCCGGTGATCATGGGTGCCATTCCCTTCGATACCACCAGGCCCTCCTGCCTCTATGTGCCTCGGGAGCATGCCTGGACGGCGCGCCCGGCGCCGGTCAGCAGCGCAGGGGTTGCCCCGGCGCAGGTGCGCGAGGTGCGCAACCTGCCCAGCGCGGACGGCTTCTGCCTGGCGGTGGAGGAGGCCATCGAGGCCTTCCGCCGTGGCGAGCTGAGCAAGGCGGTGCTGTCGCGCATCCAGGAGATCCGCCTGGCCGAGCCTGCCGACGTGGAGACCATCCTCGCCAATCTGGCGCGGCAGAATCCCACCGGCTATCAATTCCGCATCCCCACCGCCGAGGGCGGCGAGCTGGTCGGGGTCAGCCCCGAGTTGCTGGTGCGCAAGCAGGGTGCCCAGGTCCATACCAATCCCCTGGCCGGTTCGGCCAGGCGCCGCGCCGATCCCGAGGAAGACCAGCGCGTCGCCCGCGAGCTGCTGGAGTCCAGCAAGGACCACTACGAGCACCGTCTGGTGATCGAGGACATCCGCGAGCAACTGGCGCCGCTGTGCAGCCGGCTGGACGTACCCGAAGGCCCCTCGCTGCTCAGCACCAACGCCATGTGGCACCTGTCCACCGCCATCGACGGCGAGCTGGCCGACAGCCGCACCTCGGCGCTGCAACTCGCCTGCCGCCTGCATCCGACTCCGGCGGTGTGCGGCTTTCCCACGGCCGCGGCGCGCCAGCTGATCCAGCGCATCGAGCCCTTCGACCGCGGCCTGTTCACCGGCATGGTCGGCTGGTGCGATGCCCAGGGCAACGGCGAGTGGGTGGTCACCATCCGCTGCGGCACGGTGCAGGGCGACTGGCTGCGGCTGTTCGCCGGCGCCGGCATCGTCGAAGCCTCCGACCCTGCGGCGGAGTGGGCCGAGGTCACCGCCAAACTGGGCACCATGCGTGCCGCCTGTGGTTTGCTCGACGAGGAGAACCCCACGTGAGTCTGGAATTCACCCCCTGGCCGGACGACCTGGCGGCGCGCTATCGCGCCCTGGGTTACTGGCTCGACCTGCCGATGACCGAGATCCTGGCGCGCAGCCGCGCGGCCCTGCCGGACGCGCCGGCGATCCTCTGCGGCGAGCGGCAGCTGAGCTATGCCGAGCTGGACGAGCGCTCCAGTCGCCTGGCCGCCCACCTGCAGGCCGCCGGGCTGCGCCGCCACGACACGGCCCTGGTGCAGCTGCCCAACGTGGCCGAGTTCTACGTGGTGTTCTTTGCCCTGCTCAAGGCCGGCATCGCCCCGGTCAATGCGCTGTTCAGCCACCAGAAGCTGGAGTTGCTCGCCTATGCGCAGCAGATCCAGCCCCGGTTGCTGATCGCCTCCAGCGAGCACAACCTGTTCCGCGACGACAACTTCCTCGCCGAGTTGCGCGACGTGGCGCCGGGCATCGGCGAGGTACTGCTGGACGGCGCCGACGACGCGCGCAGCCTCCAGCAGCGCCTGGATACCCCGCTGGACGGTTTTCAGCTGACGCCCACCGCCGGTGGCGAGGTGGCCTTCTTCCAGCTATCCGGGGGCAGCACCGGCACGCCCAAGCTGATCCCGCGCACCCACAACGACTACTACTACAGCCTCAGACGCAGCGTCGAGATCTGCCGCCTGAGCCCGGCGACGCGCTTTCTCTGCGCGCTGCCGGCGGGCCATAACTACACCCTCAGCTCGCCCGGCGCGCTGGGCGTCTTCATCGCCGGTGGCTGCGTGGTCATGGCCCGCGATCCCGAGCCGCTGCGCTGCTTCGCGCTGATCGAACGCCATCAGGTGGACTGGGTGGCCCTGGTACCCCCGGCGGTGGCGCTCTGGCTGCAGGCCGCGGCCGCACCCGAGCAGCGCGCGCGACTCGCCAGCCTGCGGGTGGTGCAGGTGGGCGGTGCCAGCTTCGCCGAGGCCCAGGCGCGCCGCGTGCCCGAGGAGCTGGGCTGCCAGTTGCAGCAGGTGTTCGGCATGGCCGAAGGCCTGGTCAACTACACCCGCCTCGACGACGAACCCGAGCGCATCTTCACCACCCAGGGCCGGCCCATGAGCCCGGATGACGAAGTGCGTATCACCGACGAGGACGGCAATCCCGTGCCCGACGGCGAGCCCGGCCTGCTGTCCACCCGTGGCCCCTACACCTTCCGCGGCTACTACCGCAGCCCCGAGCACAACGCCCAGGTGTTCGACGCCGAGGGCTTCTATTTCTCCGGCGACGTGGTCCAGCGCGATGCCGCCGGCTACCTCAAGGTGGTCGGGCGGGTGAAGGACCAGATCAACCGCGGCGGTGAAAAGATCGCCGCCGCCGAGATCGAGGGCCTGCTGCTGCGCCATCCCGGCATCACCCACGCGGCCCTGGTCGCCATCGCCGACGACTTGATGGGCGAAAAGAGCTGCGCCTGCCTGGTGGTGAGCGATCCGGCGCTCAAGCCGGTGGCGTTGCGCCGCTACCTGCGCGAGCAGGGCGTGGCCGAGTACAAGCTGCCCGACCGTTTCCAGTTCCTTGACCAGCTGCCGCTCACCGCCGTCGGCAAGATCGACAAGCGCCGCCTGCGCGAGCAGCTGCAGACCCCATCCACCGAGCGTCCCTAAGGTTTCCCATGGCTATTCCCCGTCTTGCCTCCTATCCCTTGCCCCAGCCCGACGGCTTTCCCGCCAACAAGGTGGACTGGACGCCCGTGGCCGATCGCGCCGTGCTGCTGATCCACGACATGCAGCGCTATTTCGTCGAGTTCTATGGCGACAACAGCCCGCTGATCGATCAGGTGGTGGCCAACATCGCCGCCCTGCGCGCCTGGGCCGATGCCCAGGGCGTGCCGGTGGTCTATACCGCCCAGCCCACCGACCAGCCGCCGGCCGATCGCGCCCTGCTCAACGACATGTGGGGCCCGGGCCTGACCCAGGCCGATCCCGCGCTGCAGCAGGTGGTGGACGCGCTGGCGCCCAAGGCTGACGACGTGGTGCTGACCAAGTGGCGCTACAGCGCCTTCCACCGTTCCAACCTGCAGGACCTGATGACCGAATGGCGGCGCGATCAGCTGATCGTCTGCGGCGTCTATGCCCATATCGGCTGCCTGACCACCTGCACCGATGCCTTCATGAGAGATATCCAGGCCTTCCTGATCGGCGACGCCGTGGCCGACTTCAGCGAAGAAGAGCACCGCATGGCGCTGCGCTACGTGGCCACCCGTTGCGGCAGCACCCTGAGCACCGCCCAGATCACCGGCGCGGGTGCGGCTGTGCTCGATGAAGTCTGGCTGCGCGCCCAGGTCCAGCCGCTGCTGGACGCCGATGATGAAGCACCGGCGCTGGACGATAACCTCACCGATTTCGGCCTGGACTCGGTGCAGGTCATGACCCTGGTGGGCGAGTGGCAGAAGCGCGGTCTGCCGGTGACCTTCGCCGATCTCGCCGCCCAGCCGACCCTGCAGGGCTGGCTGGACCTGCTGCGCGCGCGCGCCTGAGGAATCTGCTGATGACGCAACTGGATTTCACCGGCAAGCGCGTCTGGGTGACCGGCGCAGGGCAGGGCATCGGGCTGCAGGTAGCGCGGCGCTTCCAGGCGGCGGGCGCCGAGGTGATCGGCCTCGACCGGCAATTCGCCGAGGGCAGCTATCCGTTCCGCACCCAGCTGCTGGACGTCGCCGACGCGGCCCAGGTGGAGGACGTCTGCCAGGCGCTGCTGGCGGAAGAGCGCCGCCTGGACGTGCTGGTCAATGGCGCCGGCGTGCTGCGCCTGGGCACCAGCGACAGCCTGAGCCTGGACGACTGGCAGGCGCTGCTGGACGTCAACGTCTCTGGACCCTTCTACCTGTTCCGCCAGCTGGTGCCGCTGTTCAAGGCCCAGGGCCGGGGCGCCATCGTCAACATCGCCTCCAACGCCGCCCATGTGCCGCGCCTGCAGATGGCCGGCTACTGCACCTCCAAGGCGGCGCTGGTGTCCCTGAGCCACTGCGTGGCCCTGGAGCTGGCCGGGTCGGGCGTGCGCTGCAACGTGGTCTCGCCGGGCTCCACGGCGACCCCCATGCTGGCCGGCATGCTCGGCTCGCCCGAGGGTTATCAACGCCTGGTGGACGGCCTACCGGAAGACTTCAAGCTGGGCATCCCGCTGCGCAAGATCGCCCAGCCCGACGAGATCGCCAACACCGTGCTGTTCCTCGCCTCGGACCTAGCCAGCCATATCACCATGCAGGACATCGTGGTGGACGGCGGCGCGACCCTGGCGGCGTGAGAGGTTTTCGTCGGTTGGGTTGAGCGCCAGCGAAGCCCAACACGGCGGGTTCGACTCCGCCTGTTGGGCTTCGACGATGGGGCTGTCTCAACCCAACCTACGGCTTGCCTCGCGACCGATCCCGGGCTTGCCGGGGCAGAAGAAGCTGAACGCCTGCTCGGATAGCCCCCTCTCCCCTCGGGAGAGGGTTGGGGTGAGGGCGCCCCTCGCTAGGGAGCCCAGTGGAAAAGGCTGCGCCGTTTTCCACGCTACGTGGCCGAGCGGTGCCGTAGGTTGGGTTGAGCGCCAGCGAAGCCCAACGCGATGGGTTCGCCCCCGCCTGTTGGGCTTCGACGATGGGGCTGTCTAAACCCAACCTACGGCTTGCCTCGCGACCGATCCGAGCTTGCCGGGGCGGAAAATCCTGAACGCCTGCTCGGATAGCCCCCTCTCCCCTCGGGAGAGGGTTGGGGTGAGGGCTCTCCTCGCTAGGGAGTCATGCGGAAAAGGCTGCGCCGTTTTCCACGCTACGGACTCAAAGATACGACGGTGAACCGGGGCTCGACCGCTGGCGGCGGGAGAGTAGTCAGGTTGGTCTGAGTGATAGCGAAGCCCAGGGTATTGTCATGAAACGCATCGCGGCCATGGGCCGCTCCTACAGTCTGTGCTCAACCTGTAGGAGCGGCCGCATCGGCGGACCGCCATGGCCGCGATTGAAGTCGCCGGGGGCTTTTCAACCAACTCCCCGGCATAAACGCTCTTTAACCCGCCACCAGCACCCGGATCGCTTCCAGGCGCAGCGAGGCCTTGTCCAGGTAGGTCAGGCCTTCTTCGCGCTGCTGGCGCAGGCGGTCGATCTCGTCCTGGCGGACGCTGGAATTGACCGCGCGTAGGGCTTCCAGGCGGGCGATCTCTTCGTCCATCCCCGACAGGTAGTCCTGGCGGGCCTTGGCCACGCGCTCCTCGTGACGGGGCAGGGCCTTGCCTTCGCCGCCGCCGATCAGCTTGGCCAGGGAGTCGCGCTGGGCCTGGACGAACTTGTTGGCACTGGTGCGCGGCACGCTTTCCAGCTGATCGTTGAGGGTCTCGAAGGCCACCCGGGCGGCCAGGTCGTTGCCGTTGGCGTCCAGCAGGCAGCGGATCGCCAGGGGCGGCAGGTAGCGACCCAGTTGCAGGGCACGTGGCGCCACCGCCTCGCTAATGTAGATCAGCTCCAGCAGCACGGTGCCCGGCTTGAGCGCCTTGTTCTTGATCAGCGCCACGGCGGTGTTGCCCATGGAGCCCGACAGCACCAGGTCCATGCCGCCCTGGGCCATGGGATGCTCCCAGGTCAGGAATTGCATGTCTTCGCGGACCAGGGCCACGTTGCGGTCGTAGGTGATGGTCACGCCTTCGTCGTCGCCCAGGGGGAAGCCTGCGTCGAGCATCTTCTCGCTGGGCTTGAGGATCAGGGCGTTGTCGGAATGATCTTCGCTGTCGATGCCGAAGGCGTTGAACAGCTCTTCCATGTACATCGGCAGGGCGAATTGGTCGTCCTGCTCGAGGATGTCCTCGACCAGTTGCTCGCCGGCACCGGCGCCGGAGGAGTTGAGTTCCAGCAGGCGGTCACGGCCATTGTGCAGCTCGGCTTCCAGGGCAGCGCGCGCCTGGGCGCCCTGTTCCAGCAAGGCCTGCCAGGTGGCGTCGTCGCCACCGGCCAGCTGCTCGTCGAGCTCGCTGGCGAAGCGCGCCTGCAGGGCGCTGCCGGTCGGCGAGGTGGCCAGGAAGGCGTTCAGCGCCTGGTGGTACCACTGGAACTGACGCTCCTGGCGGCTGCCTTCGAGGTAGGGCACGTGCAACTGGATGGTGTGGCGCTGGCCGATCCGGTCGAGACGGCCGATGCGCTGCTCCAGCAGGTCCGGGTGGGCCGGCAGGTCGAACAGCACCAGGTGGTGGGCGAACTGGAAGTTGCGGCCTTCACTGCCGATCTCGGAGCAGATCAGCACCTGGGCGCCGAATTCCTCGTCGGCGAAGTAGGCGGCGGCGCGGTCGCGCTCGAGGATGCTCATGCCCTCGTGGAACACCGTGGCCGGGATGCCGGACTTCAGGCGCAGGGCGTCTTCCAGGTCCAGGGCGGTTTCCATGCGCGCGCAGATGACCAGCACCTTGTGCGGCTTGAGCGCCTTGAGGGTGTCGATCAGCCACTCGACGCGGCCGTCGTGGCGCCACCAGCGGTCGTTGTCGTCTTCCGGGGCGAATTCGGTTTCCGGCTGCAGCGACTGGCCGGGCATGACGCCCTCGTCCAGGTAGGCATCCGGGAAGGGCAGGGCGTGGGCGTGCAGCTCGCGCTCGGGGAAACCCTTGACCGCGGCGCGGGTGTTGCGGAACAGCACGCGGCCGGTGCCGTGGCGATCCAGCAGCTCGCGCACCAGGCGCGCGCGGGCCTCGGCATCGCCGGCGGCGGCAGCGTTCAGCAGGGTCTCGCCTTCCTGGCCGAGGAAACCGCCGATGGCGTCCTGGGCGGCCGGGCTGAGGGCGCCGGCGTCGAGCAGTTCCTGCACGGCTTCGGCCACCGGGCGATAGTGCTGGGACTCCTGCTGGAAGGCGGCGAAGTCGTGGAAGCGGCTGGGATCGAGCAGGCGCAGGCGGGCGAAGTGGCTGTCCTGGCCCAGTTGCTCGGGGGTCGCGGTCAGCAGCAGCACGCCGGGGATGACCTCGCCCAGTTGCTCGACCAGGCTGTATTCGCGGCTGGCGCCCTCGGGGTGCCAGACCAGGTGGTGGGCTTCATCGACCACCAGCAGGTCCCAGCCGGCGGCGAAGGCGGCATCCTGGGCCTTTTCGTCGCGCACCAGCCAGTCCAGGGAGACCAGGGCGAGCTGGGCGTCCTCGAAGGGGTTGCCCTCTTCGCTGGCCATGAAGCGCTCGGCGTCGAACAGCGCCACTTCCAGGTTGAAGCGGCGGCGCATCTCCACCAGCCACTGGTGCTGGAGATTTTCCGGGACCAGGATCAGCACGCGGCTGGCGCGACCGCTGAGCAGCTGGCGATGGATCACCAGGCCGGCTTCGATGGTCTTGCCCAGGCCCACTTCGTCGGCCAGCAGGACGCGCGGCGCGACCCGGTCGGCCACGCTGCGGGCGATGTGCAGCTGGTGCGGGATCGGCTGGGCGCGGGTACCGCCAAGGCCCCAGAGGCTGGACTGCAGGAGGCGGTTGCGGTGCTCGTGGGTGTGATAGCGCAGACCGAACCAGGGCAGGGGATCGATCTGCCCGGCGAACAGGCGGTCGCTGGCCAGGCGGAACTGGATGAAGTTCGACAGCTGGGCCTCGGGCACGCTGCGTGCCTCGCGCTCGGCGGTGAAGCCGTGGTACGTCAGCAGGCCGTCCTCTTCGGAGACCTCGCGCACGGTGAGCTTCCAGCCCTCGAAATGGGTCACCTCGTCGCCCGGGGCGAAGCGCACCCGGGTCAGCGGGGCGTTGCGCTGGGCATACTGGCGCGTCTCACCGGTGGCTGGATAGAGCACCGTGAGCAGGCGGCCGTCCAGGGCCAGGATGGTTCCCAGGCCCAGTTCGGCCTCACTGTCACTGATCCAGCGTTGTCCCGGTTGATGTGACGCCATGTGGAAGCTTCTCCCCAGCTATCAAAAAGCCGGCTATTTTAGCGAAAGCGGAGTCAGAAGCCTAACGCGCTCTTTGCCGCAGTCCGCGAATTCGAGGTCCCCGTCATGATCCCCATCGTTCCGCCCCTGGGCGTGACCCCACCCAACCAGCTGGATTCGGCGCCCGTGCGCCCCGTGGTCGCGCCGGTGACGGCACCTGCCGAAACGGCGCACGCCCCGCTGGAGGACGAAGCGACCCTGGATCGCGAGGCGCGCCGCCGCCGCCGGCAGCGCGAAGCCCTGCGCCAGGGCCTCGGCGCCGAACGTGCCCAGGCCCTGGAAGAGCCGGAGCAGGTGGGCGCCCAGGTGGATCTGCGGGTCTAGCCATGCTCGAGCGCCTGGAGCTGGACGACGCCGAGCTGGCCTTCCACCCGCACTGGCTATCCCCGGAACGAGCCGATGCCTGGCTGCAGCAGCTGGACGCCGAAACCCCCTGGAGCCAGCCGCAGGTGCGGGTGTTTGGCCGCTGGCACCCGGTGCCGCGACAGGTCGCCTGGTATGCCGACCCCGGGGTGGTCTACGGCTACGCCGGCCTGGATCACGCCGCCTTGCCCTGGACGCCGCTGTTGCAACTCATCCGTGAAGCCGTCGAGGCGGCCTGCGGCCAGGCCTTCAATGGCGTGCTGCTCAACCGTTACCGCGACGGCCAGGATTCCATGGGCTGGCACAGCGACGACGAGGCCAGTCTCGGCACCAATCCGCTGATCGCCTCGCTCAACCTGGGCGCCGCCCGGCGCTTCGACTTCCGCCGCAAAGGCACCAGCCGAATCGGCCATTCCCTGGAACTGGGTCACGGCAGCCTGCTGGTCATGGCCGGCGCGACCCAGCATCATTGGCAGCACCAGATCGCCAAGACCCGCAAAGCCAGCGGGTTGCGGCTGAATCTCACCTTTCGCCGGATAGCGACATGAGCGACGACAGCAATCTCATCGACTTCACCACCGAGCGCGGCAAGCGCATCCACGACCTCAAGGAGCGTCGGCTGCAGGAGGTGCGCTCGGCCTTCGAGCAGGCGCTGCCGCTGACCGCCGCCAAGAAGAAAAAGCGCAAGCCGAAGAAGAAATAGCGGGCACTACCGTTCGTCGGGATTCGCCCTTGAAATTTTGTGGGGGATTCCTATCTAGGTTCATGCGGGATGCCGAAGTCGGGTCCCGCAGGCAACACCGAAACTTGCTGAACCTATCAGGAGATTCACCATGAGCAACGTACTGTCCCTGGCCCCGCTGTTCCGTCATTCCGTCGGCTTCGACCGGTTCAACGACCTGTTCGAATCCGCTCTGCGCAACGACGCTGGCAGCTCCTATCCGCCCTACAACGTCGAGAAGCACGGTGACGACCAGTATCGCATCGTGATCGCCGCCGCCGGCCTCCAGGAAGATGACCTGGAGATCGAAGTCGAGCGTGGCGTGCTCACCGTCAAGGGTGGCCGGCGCGAAAACAGCGCCGAGAGCGTGACCTTCCTGCATCAGGGCATCGCCCAGCGCGCCTTCAAGCTGTCCTTCCGTCTCGCCGACCATATCGAGGTGAAGGGTGCCGATCTCAAGCACGGCCTGCTGAGCATCGAACTGGTGCGCGTGATCCCGGAAGAAGCCAAGCCCAAGCGCATCGCCATCGCCGGCCAGCGCCCGGCTCTGGACAACTGATCGTCCAGGCGTCCTGCCCAAAAGCCCCAGCCCCGTGCTGGGGCTTTTTCGTTTGCGGCCCCGGCGCTAGCGGCCCTGACCGAAGAGCTCCAGCAGCACCCCGCGCAACCAGCGGTTGCCGGCGTCCTGGTGATAGCGCGCGTGCCAGTGCTGCCTGACCGCGAAGCCTTCGATCGGTACCGGGCATTCGTGGACCCTGAGGCCATAGGTCTCCGCCAGGGTGGTGCCGATATGCCGCGGCAGGGTGACGATGAGGTCCGAGGTGCCGACCACCGCGCCGACGCCCAGAAAGCCCGGTAGCTCCAGCACGATGCGGCGCTGCACCCCGGCGCTGACCAGGCCCGCTTCCAGCAGCTTCTGCCCGGTGCCGGCACTGACCAGCACGTGGCCCTCCTCGGCATAGGCCGTGGCCGTCAGCTGCTCGCCGAGGCGCGGATGGCGGGCGCTGACCAGGCAGACCCAATCCTGGGGAAACAGCAATTGCTGATAGAGGCTGCCGCCCAGCCAGGGAATGAAGCCGATCGCCAGATCCGCCTCGCCGATCTCCAGGGCCTGCTCGGTGTTGCCGTCGATCCGCGCGATCTCCAGCCGCACCCCGGGCGCCACCTTGCGCAACTGCGCCAGGATCCGCGGCAGCAGGGTGATGTGGCTGGCATCGCTCAGGCAGAGGCGAAACAGCCGCTGGGCGGTGGCGGGCTCGAAGGCGACTTCCCAGGCCACCAGCCGGCGCAGGGACTCGAGCACCTCACGACAGGGGGTGATCAGGGCCTCGGCCTGGGGCGTGGGCTTCATGCCGCCAGGCGTGCGCACGAACAGCGGATCGCGCAGCTGCTGGCGCAACTTGCCCAGCCAGAGGCTGATGGTGGGCTGGCTCTGACCCAGCTGTTCGGCGGCCCGGGTCACGCTGCCGGTGCGATAGAGCACCTCGAACAGCATCAGCAGCTTGGGTTCGGGCAGGCCGTCCGTCGGCAGCATTATCAGCATTCCTGATGGGCGAATTGGACTCTTTGTATAGCTCAATAGCAGACGCGGGCCTAGGGTAGGGCGAAAACAAGGAGCCCGATCCATGAAAATCTGCATCCTCGGGGCCGGCGCCCTGGGCAGCACCTTTGGCGCCTGGCTGAGCGAGGCGGGGCACGAAGCCTGGCTGCTCAATCGGCCCAATGCCCATATCGCGGCGGTCGCCCGTGACGGCCTGGACATCGAGACCGCCAATGGCCGTCGCCGGGTCCATGTACGGGCGGCGATGAGCGCCGAGACGGTCGGGGTGGTCGACCTGGTGGTGGTGCTGGTCAAGTCCTTCGCCACGGCCGAGGCCATGCGCCAGGCGCTGGCGCTGGTCGGTCCCGAGACCCTGGTGCTGTCGCTGCAGAACGGCCTCGGCCACGAAGAGCTGCTGGCCGAGATCGTCGGCCCGGAGCGGGTGATCGCCGGCAAGACCTATGTCGGCGGGGTGCTGCTCGGCCCGGGGCGGATCCGCAGCGGGGTGGCCGGCAAGCAGACCCTCATCGGCGAACTCGACGGCCAGCTCACCCCGCGGGTGCAAGCGGTCGCCGAGTCCTTTGCCGGCGCGGGCCTCGCCACCACGGTCAGCGCCAACATCCGCGGCACCCTGTGGGACAAGCTGCAGGTCAACGTCGCCACCGGGGCCCTCACCGGCATCACCCAGCTCACCTACGGCCAGCTCTATAGCGAGCCGCTCTTGCGCGACACCGCCTTGCAGGCGGTCGCCGAGGCCATCGCGGTGGCCCGCGCCGCCGGGGTCGAGCTGGGGCTGCAGGAACCGGATGCCGCCTGGCAACTGGCCCGCGAAGGGCTGGCGCCGTCGTTCAAGACCTCCATGCTGCAGAGCCTGCAGAGGGGCTCCATCACCGAAATCGACTTCATCAACGGCGCGGTGGTGCGGCTCGGCCAGCAGTACCGCGTACCGACCCCGGTCAACGCCACGCTGGTCGCCTGCATCAAGGGCATCGAGCGCGCCCTGGCCGATCGACAAAAAGAGGACGCCACATCATGAGCATTCCCAAGGCCTACCTGGAACACGTGGCCATCTGGGTGAAAGACATCCACTGGCATATCCGCTTCTTCCACGAGGTGTTCGGCATGACCCTGCGCGAGGTGCAGGGCACGGTCGAGCAGCCCACCCAGTACTGGACCCTGGGCGGTATGCAATTCATGAGCAAGCCGGATTTCGCCGGCCCCGAGGGGCGCCTGGGCCACCTGGGGCTGATGTGCGAGGACCTCGACGCCGCCCTGGCCGCCGCCCGGCGTTTCGAGGGTGTGGAGCAACTGCCCCAGGGCTACAACTGGCTGCGGCTGCCCGATGGCCTGGCGCTGGAATTCATCCAGGCCGTGCCGGCCCGCGCCGTGCACGACGCCCTGGCCGTCAACGCCCGTCAAACCGAGTGACAGCGACCATGACCGTACAAGAAAAATATTTCGAGGACGCCCGCGAAGGCGACGAGGCGATCACCCCGAGCTACCTGGTCACCAAGGAACGCATCCTGGCCTATGCCGACCTGACCGGTGACCACACCCCGGTCCACGTCGACGAGGCCTATGCCAATGCCAGCCACTTCGGCGGCCTGGTCGCCCATGGCCTGATGGGGCTGTCCATCGCCGACGGTCTCAAGACCCAGTGCGACTATCGCTTCCTGCCGGGGATGTCGCTGGGCTGGACCTGGGACTTCCTCCTGCCGATCCGCGTCGGCGACGAATTGCACGTGAAAATGCGCGTCGGGTCCATGCGTCCGAGCAAGAGCAAGCCGGGCTGGGGCATCGTGGTGCTGCCGTCCGAGCTGATCAACCAGAAGGGCGAGGTGGTCCAGCGCGGCGAGCACCGCCTGATGGTGCCGCGGCGGGAGGGCGCCCTATGAGTCAGCCACTGCCGCTGCAAGGCCTGAGGGTCATCGACTACAGCCACTTCCTTGCCGGCCCCTACGTGGGGCGCTGCCTGGCGGCGCTGGGCGCCGAGGTCATCAAGGTGGAACGTCCCGGCAGCGGCGATGCCGGGCGCCAGCACGCCTTCGTCCTCGACGACCAGCAGAGCGGCTACTTCCTGCAACTCAACATGGGCAAGCAGGGCGTCAGCGTCAACATGAAGGACCCGCGCGGCAAGGCCTTCATGCAGCAGCTCTGCGACAGTGCCGACGTCTTCATCGAGAACTACCGGCCCGGCGCCCTGGACAGGCTCGGCCTGGGTTATCAGGAGTTGTCCGCGCGCAATCCGCGACTGGTGTACTGCTCGATTTCCGCCTACGGCCACACCGGGCCCGACGCCCATCGCGCCGGCTTCGGCCTGATCGCCGAGGCCAAGAGCGGCATCATGCAGATGGTCGGCACGCCGGGCGAGGCTCCACCATTGCTGCGCATCTCCCTGGGCGACATGTACACCGGCGCCCACGCGGTGGCCGCCATCAACGCGGCGCTGCTCGGCCGGGTCACCAGCGGCCGCGGCCAGCACATCGACATGGCGCTGTATGACACCCTGGTGTCCATGCACGAGTACGCCGTGCAGTGCTACACCCTGTCCGGCGGCGAGATCCTGCCGCAGCAGACCGGTCACGACATGCCCACCTCGACCCTCTATGGTGTCTTCCGCGCCCAGGACGGCGACCTGGTGATCGCCGCCCAGGTGGACGACTCCTGGAAGCGCTTCGCCGCCCTGGTCGAACAGGACGCGGGCCAGCCGGGTTTCGGCAGCGACCTGCGCTTCCACACCTCCACCGGCCGCAATGCCCATCGCGAAGTTATCCTGCCCATCGTCAAGGCCTGGGTGGCGGCCAATCCGGTCGCCCGGCTGCTGGCGCTGCTCGACGAGATCGACGTGCCCTGCGCCAAGGTGCAGCGCATCGACGAGGTGATCGAGGATCCGCAGATCAAGGCCCGCGGCATGATCCAGGAGCAGCAGCACCCACGCTTCGGCACCCTGCGCATGCCCAATCTGCCATTCCGCTTTTCCGACTGCGACACCACCATCCAGCAGGTGGCGCCGGATCTCGGTGAGCACAACGCCGCCGTGGCCCGGAGCCTGGGCTACAGCGCGGACGAGATCGCCCAGCTGCAGACCGACGGCGTGCTCTTCACCCAGGAGATGCCGGCATGACCGACCACTACGCGGTGATCGGCCGCCCGATCAATCACACCAAGTCCCCCCTCATCCATGGGCTGTTCGCCGCGACCAGCGGCCAGGACCTGGAGTACGGTGCCATCGAAGGCTCGCTGGAGGATTTTGCCGGTGACGTGGCGCGCTTTCGCGCCCAGGGCGGGCGGGGCATGAATGTCACGGCGCCCTTCAAGCTGCAGGCCTTCCAGCTGGCCACCGAGCCCAGCGAAAGGGCGCGCCTGGCCAAGGCGGCCAATGCGCTGAAGTTCGAGGGGGAGCGGGTGCTGGCGGAGAACTTCGACGGCATCGGCCTGCTGCGCGACATCGAGGTCAACCTCGGCCAGCCGCTGGCCGGCAAGAGTGTGCTGCTGCTGGGCGCCGGTGGCGCGGTACGGGGGGCGCTGTTGCCCTTCCTCGCGGCCGGGCCGGCGGCGCTGGTGATGGTCAATCGCGATAGGCAGAAGGCCGCCGGGCTCGCCCAAGAGATCGGGCATCCGCTGCTGAGCGTAAGCAGCTACGAGGCCCTGCAAGGGCAGAGATTCGACCTGGTGATCAACGCCACCTCGGCCAGCCTGGTCGGTGAGCTGCCACCGGTCCCGGCCGACGTCTTTGCCCAGGCGGCGCTGGCCTACGAACTGGCCTATGGCAAGGGGCTGACGCCCTTCCTGCGCCTGGCTAAGGAACAGGGCGTGGCGCAACTGGCCGACGGCGTGGGCATGCTGGTGGAGCAGGCGGCCGAAGCCTTCGCCTGGTGGCGCGGTGTGCGCCCCGAGACCCGGCCGGTCATCGACCGGCTGACCCTTCCCCTGACATGAGCGATCCCATGAAGATCCTGATGCTGCACGGTATCAACCACAACATGTTCGGCAAGCGCGATCCGGTGCAGTACGGCACCGTGACCCTGGCCGAGATCGACGCCAGGCTGGCGGCCCTCGGTGCGGAATTGGGGGTGGAAATAGAGTCCTTCCAGAGCAACCACGAAGGGGCGATGGTGGAGCGCATCCACCAGGGCTACGAGGAGGGCGTCGACGGGGTGCTGATCAACGCCGGCGCCTGGACCCACTACAGCTACGGCATCCGCGACGCCCTGGCGATCCTTACCGTCCCGGTGGTGGAATTGCACATGTCCAACATCCATGCGCGGGAGAGCTTTCGCCATCACTCGGTGTTCGCCGAGATCGTGCTGGGGCAGATCGCCGGCTTCGGCGTGGACAGCTACCTGCTGGCACTGCGCGCGGCGGTGAGCGCGGCCCAGGCGCGTAGGGCCTGAGCCGCCGACCCCCACCCCGAGGAAAAGGGAGCGCTCCCACAGATCCCGCGTAGGGTGGAAAACCGCGCAGCGTTTTCCTCGCACCAAGGTGTTGGCTGAGGCCCTGTGGGGTTGTGGCAGCTCCATCGCCGCAGCCCAACAGTAGGATAAGGAGCCGTGTGCAGGCTATCGCGGCCATGGGCCGCTCCTACACTGTAGGAGAGGCCCATGGCCGCGATAAAGCAGGGTAGGGAGGCACCGCTTCTCTCGGCATGAGACTCAAGCTGATGCTCGCTATAGCCGAGGCAGGTATCGGGCGCCAATTGCAACTGGTTGAGAAGTCCCGCGTTGGCGCGGATGGAGGCGGGGAGTCGCAACGGATTCAAGGGCACTCGTCGTCCTTTTTGCGCGATATCGCCTCACCCGTATGCGGCCCCAGTTCCCGCTTGGGACAGTCCTGCCACTGCTTGTCCCCCAGACCGGCGGTGTATTCCGGATGCAGCGGATAGTGCAGGCGGTTGTCCGCCCGGCTGGTGTCGCCCACTACCAGCAACTCCACCGGCTCGTCGGTCTCGTTGATGAAGGTGTGGGCGACGCCATCCCCCGCCTTGAAACCCACCCCGTCGCCCGGCTTGAGGCGCTGGAGGTGACCGTCGATCCAGGCGGTGGGGTGGCCCGAGATCACATAGATGAATTCGTCTTCGGTGGCCTCGGCATGGGGCCGCGAGGTGCGGCGACCGGGTGGCAGCCATTCGTGGTGGATGCCCAGGCGGGCGAAGCCGAAGTGGCGGCCGAAGGCGGCACCCAGGGAAAAGCGCTCGTCACTGTCGGCATAGCCGGGGCCGTCGGGCGCCTGGAGCTGGGACCAGTGGACGATCTTTTCGAAATCTTTCCGGGATTGCATGGGGTGCTGCGCCTCGCGGGAAAATAGCTCAAGCTTAGCCGGTTAGGCGGACGCTGCCGCCTCAGGTCCCTTTCGGTGCAGGAACGCAATGCCCAGACTGTCCAGACAACTCCTCGCACTGCTGACCCTGGCGCTGCTCGGTGGCTGTTCACCCGATACGCCGATCAACAGCCCCTACCGCGCCGGAGCCGAAGGTCAGAATACCCTCTATACCGCCTTCACCACCCGCTCGCCGAAGTACCTCGATCCGGCCAGTTCCTATTCCGGCGACGAGACCAACTTCACCTACAACATCTATGAACCCCTCTACGGCTACCACTACTTCAAGCGGCCCTACGAGCTGATCCCCCGCGGCGCCGAGCGGGTGGTCACGCCTTACTACCTGGATGCCCAAGGCCGGCGCCTGCCGGACGACGCACCGGCCGCGCAGATCGCCGAGAGCGTCTACGACATCCCCATCCGCCGCGACGCCCGTTATGCGCCCCATCCGGCCTTCGCCCGCGATGCCCAGGGCCATTACCGCTACTTCCCGATCCAGCCCGCCGACCTGGCCGATCGCTACCAGATCCCCGACTTTCCCGAGACCGGCAGCCGCGCCCTGACCGCCGCCGACTACGCCTACGGCCTGCGTCGCCTGGCCAGTCCGCGGCTGGTCTCGCCCAGCTACGCCATCTTCGCCGAGCATCTGGTCGGCATGCAGGCCTTCGGGGACGGCCTGCGCGCCGCCGACAAGTCCCTGCGCGCCGGCCTGCCCAGGGGCGCGCCGCTGCCCTGGCTGGACCTGCGCCAGGGCGAGCTGCCCGGGGTCGAGGTGCTGGACGACCACACCCTGCGGCTGCGGGTGATCGGCAAGTACCCCCAGTTCAACTACTGGCTGGCCATGACCTTCGCCGCGCCGGTGCCCTGGGAGGCGGATCGCTTCTACAGCCAGCCGGGGATGGCCGAGCACAACCTCGGCTTCAACAACTGGCCGGTGGGCACCGGACCCTATCGCCTGGCCGAGTCCATCCCCAATCGCCGCCATGTGCTGGAGCGCAATCCCAACTACCACGCCGATCCCTATCCCTGCGAAAGGGAGCCCGGGGATCGCGAACAGGGCCGGCTGGACGACTGCGGCAAGCCCATGCCGCTGATCGACCGCGCGGTGTTCAGCCTGGAAAAGGAAGGGGTGCCGCTGATGGGCAAGTTCATCCAGGGCTACTACGACACCCCCCAGGTCGAGCGCGGCGAATATGGCGTGGCGCTGCGCACCAAGGCCGGTGATTCGGCCGATTCCGCCGAGCTCTACCGCGAGCGTGGCCTCAAGTTGCCCACCGCGGTGGAGGCGTCCAACTGGTACCTGGGTTTCAACTGGCTGGATCCGGTGGTGGGGCAGGGCGTAACGCCCGAGCAGCAGGTGCGCAATCGCAAGCTGCGCCAGGCACTGTCGATCGCCTTCGACTGGGAGAGCTACATCACCGTCTTTCTAAACGGCAACGGCCTGGTCGCCAATGGCCCGCTGCCGCCGGGCGTGCTGGGCTATGAAGCGCCGCCGGCCGGCAGCAACCCGGTGGTCTATCGAATGGTGGATGGCAAGCCCGAGCGGCGACCCATCGAAGAGGCCCGACAGTTGCTGGCCGAAGCCGGCTATCCCGATGGCCGCGACGCCAGCAGCGGGCGGCCGCTGATCCTGCAATACGACGCCCAGACCAGCGGCGACAGCGCCATGTTCGACTGGATGCGCCAGCAGACCGCCAAGCTGGGCATCCAGCTGGAACTGCGCGGCTCGGACTACAACAGATTCCAGGACAAGATGCGCAAGGGCGCGGCGCAGATCTTCTTCTGGGGCTGGAACGCCGACTATCCCGATGCCGAGAACTTCCTGTTCCTCTTCTACGGTCCCCAGGGCAAGGCCAAGCACGGTGGCGAGAATGCCGGCAACTACAGCAATGCCGAATACGACCGGCTGTTCGAGCAGATGAAGAGTCTCGATGACGGACCGGAAAAGGTCGCCCTGATCCGGCGCATGGTCGCCCTCGTGCAGCAGGACGCGCCCTGGCTGTTCGGCTGGAATCCCCTGTCGGCCGGGGCCTATCAGCAGTGGGTCTACAACGCCAAGCCGACCCAGATGGTGCGCGATCAGCTGCGCTATCTGCGCCTGGACCCGGCGCTGCGCGAGCGCAAGGTGCTGGAATGGAACCGGCCGGTGCTCTGGCCGCTGTGGCTGCTGCTGGGGCTGGGGCTGCTGCTGATCTGGCCGGCCTGGCGCAGCCTCCGGCGGCGTGAGCGCCAGACCGCCTTTGGCGACGGCCACGGGGAGGGGCGGCCATGATCGGCTATCTGCTGCGACGCCTGGCCTATGGCGTGCTCATCCTGATCGGCGTGAATCTGCTGACCTTTCTGCTGTTCTTTACCGTCAACACCCCGGACGACATGGCGCGCCTGGCCATCGGCGGCAAGTACGTCACCGCCGAAGCCATCGAGGACTGGAAGGCGGAGCACGGCTACGACAAGCCGCTGCTCATTAATACCACCCGTGAAGGAATGGAGCAGCTGACCGATACGCTCTTCTTCGAACGGTCGGCCAGTCTGCTGGTGTTCGACTTCGGCACCTCCGACAGCGGCCGCGACATCGGCCGGGAGATCGCCGAGCGCGCCGGCCCGAGTCTGGCGCTGGCGCTGCCGACCTTCGTGCTCGGCCTAGCGGCCAGCGTCGGCTTCGCCCTGCTGCTGGTGTTCTTTAGCGCCAGCCGGCTGGACTTCTGGGGCGTGGTGCTCTGCGTGGTGCTGCTGTCGATCTCCTCGCTGTTCTACATCATCGCCGGCCAGTGGCTGTTCGCGAAGACCCTGCGCCTGGTGCCCTTCTCGGGCTATGAAGAGGGCTGGAATCTGTTGCGCTTCCTGGCCCTGCCGGTGCTGGTGGCGGTGATATCCGGTCTCGGCAGCCAGGCACGCTTCTATCGCGCGCTGTTTCTCGAAGAGATCGGCAAGGACTATGTGCGCACCGCCCGCGCCAAGGGCCTGGCCGAGCGCCAGGTGCTCCTGCGCCATGTGCTGCGCAATGCGGCGCTGCCAATCCTCACCGGGGTGGTCTCAGCCATTCCGCTGTTGATCATGGGCAGCCTGATCGCCGAATCCTTCTTTGGCATTCCTGGCCTGGGCAGCTACACCATCGACGCCATCAACGGCCAGGACTTCGCCGTGGTCCGCACCATGGTGTTCCTGGGTTCGGTGCTCTACATCGTCGGCCTGATCCTGGCGGACCTGTCCTACACCCTCGCCGATCCGCGCGTTCGCTTCAGGTAGCCGCCATGCCGAAATTCGTCTTGCTCTGGACCGACCTCTCCCTCTATCTGCTGGTGGCCGGTAGCCTGATCTACGCCTGGCGCGCGCGTCGCCAGCCGGCCCTGCGCGCCAGTTGGCGTCGGGTATTGCAGGATGCCCCGGCGATGAGCGCGGCCGTGGTGCTGGCTAGCTTCGTCGCCATCGCCCTGCTGGATTCACTGCACTACCGGCCCCAGTTGCCCGGCACGCCTGGCGCCACGGCGCCGATCTACTCGCCCACGGTGCTCTCGGCCCTCGATGGCCTGCTGGCCGAGACCAGCCTGACCCAGCGCGAGAAGACCTATTCGGCGCCGCTCGCCACCCACCAGTTCACCAAGGAAACCCTGGGCACCAGCGCCGAGGGCGCGCCGCTGCGGGACTTCCCCCGCCTCAAGCATGCCGGCACCACGTTGCGCGATCCCGCTACCGAGTGGCGGGGCGATGTCCTCAAGCGGTTGACGTTGGGCCTGCTCGGCGGTCTGGCGCTGGCCCTGGCGACTGCCGCCCTGGCCGCGGCGCGGCTGCGCGAGCCGGCGAGCTTCGCTAGCCGCTGCGGACTCATCCTGCGTGGGCAGACCGCCACGCCCTGGCGCGCCATCCTGCTGACCTGGCTGGGCGTCTGCCTGGTGGCCGGCAGCGTGATCGCCCTGGCCAGCGGTTACCACGTGCTGGGCACCGACGGCACCGGCAACGACGTCCTCTACCAGTCGCTCAAGAGCATCCGCACCGCCTTCGTCATCGGCAGCCTGACCACCCTGGCCATGCTGCCTCCGGCCATCGTCTTCGGCCTGGCCGCCGGTTACTTCAAGGGCCGGGTGGACGACGTCATCACCTACCTCTACACCACCCTGACCTCCATTCCCGGGGTACTGCTGGTGGCGGCCTGCGTGCTGATGATGCAGGTGTTCATCGACCGCCATCCGGAGCTGTTCGACACCGGCGCGGCGCGCGCCGACCTGCGTCTCTTCATGCTCTGCCTGATCCTCGGCCTCACCGGCTGGGCCGGCCTCTGCCGCCTGCTGCGCGCCGAGGCGCTCAAGCTGCGCGAGCTGGAATACGTGCAGGCGGCGCGGGCCTTCGGCGTTTCCCACTTCACCATCCTGCGCCGGCACCTGCTGCCCAACGTCTTCTACCTGGTGCTCATCACCCTGACCCTGGAATTTTCCAGCCTGGTGCTCTACGAGGCGGTGCTCTCCTACCTGGGCATCGGTGTCGATCCGACCATGAATTCCTTCGGCTCCATGATCAACGACGCCCGCACCGAGATGTCCCGCAGCCCCATGATCTGGTGGAACCTGTTCAGCGCCTTCGCCTTCATGCTGGCCCTGGTGCTGGCGGCCAACCTGTTCGCCGACGCCGTGCGCGACGCCTTCGATCCGCGCAGTCGCCGGCTGAGATCCGCCTGGCTCAGGCGCCTTCCCGGCCAGGGCGAGGTGCAGCCATGACCCCGGTGCTGGAGATCCGCGACCTGGAGATCCTGGTCGACGGCGAGGAGGGCACGCGCCAGGCGGTGCGCGGCCTGAGCCTGGCCATCGCCCGCGGCGAGACCTTTGCCCTGGTCGGGGAATCGGGCAGCGGCAAGAGCGTCACCGCGCTCTCGCTGTTGCGCCTGCTGCCGCCTTCGCTGGGTATCGCCCGGGGCGCGGCGCTGCTGACCGGCACCGACCTGCATCGACTGCCGGAAGGCCGCCTGCGCGAATTGCGCGGCGGGCGCGTCGGCACCATCTTCCAGGAGCCCGCCACCAGCCTGAATCCGGTCATGCGCATCGGCGAGCAGATCGAGGAAACCCTGCGCGCCCATACCGCGCTGCGCGGCGCCGCCGCCCGCGCCCGGGTGGTGGAATGGCTGCGGCGGGTGGGCATTTCCGAGCCGGAGCGACGGATCGACGACTACCCCTTCCAGTTCTCCGGTGGCCAGAAACAGCGCATCATGATCGCCCTGGCGCTGGCCGCCGAGCCGGATCTGCTGATCGCCGACGAGCCCACCACGGCGCTGGACGTCACCGTCCAGGCGCAGATCCTCGCGCTGCTGGCCGACATCCAGCGCGAACTGGGCATGGCCATCCTGCTGATCACCCACGACCTGGCGGTGGTGCGCCAGGTGGCCCATCACGTGGCCCTGATGCGCCACGGCGAGATCGTCGAGAGCGCGCCGGCGGCGGAATTCTTCCAGGCGCCCCGGCATCCCTATGCCCGCGAGTTGTTCGCCGCCATTCCCACCTTCGCCAAGCGCGGCCAGACCCTGGCAGGAGTACCCCGCACCTTGCCCGCGCGAATGCCGGGCGAGTGCTTGCTGGAGGTGCGCGACCTGGCCGTGCACTATCCGCTCCGCCGCGGGGCCTGGGGTCGGACGCGGGACTGGGTCAGGGCGGTGGACGGGGTGAGCTTCGATCTGCACGCCGGCGAGACCCTGGCCTTGCTGGGCGAATCCGGGTGCGGCAAGACCACCACCGGCAAGGCCCTGCTGCGGCTGCTCGACGGACCGCGCATCGGCGGCAGTGCCCGCCTGGGCGGCGCGGAGCTGCTCACTGCCGATGGACGCACCCTGCAACGGCTGCGCCGGCAGATCCAGATCGTCTTCCAGGATCCCTTCGCCTCCCTGGATCCGCGCATGCGCATCGCTGCCACCCTGGAGCAGGGGCTGCTGGCCCTGCGCCCGGAACTGGACGCCGCCGAGCGCCAGAGACGGGCCGCCGCCCTGGTGGAGCGGGTCGGGCTGCCGGGTGACACCCTGCAGCGCTTTCCCCACGAATTCTCCGGCGGCCAGCGGCAGCGCATCGCCATCGCCCGGGCGCTGATCGTCGAGCCGCGGGTGCTGGTATGCGACGAACCCACCTCGGCGCTGGACGTCTCGGTGCAGGCGCAGATCCTCGATCTCCTGCGCGAACTTCAG
This sequence comes from Pseudomonas sp. RIT411, assembly GCF_003057735.2. Classification (NCBI taxonomy): domain Bacteria; kingdom Pseudomonadati; phylum Pseudomonadota; class Gammaproteobacteria; order Pseudomonadales; family Pseudomonadaceae; genus Pseudomonas; species Pseudomonas sp. RIT411. The sequence goes on along the minus strand of NZ_QBIZ02000001.1, from coordinate 351,559 downwards.
GCGGAGCGCGGCCTGGCCTATCTGTTCATCACCCACAACTTTGGCGTGGTCGAGTACCTGGCCGATCGCATCGCGGTCATGGACGGCGGTCGCATCGTCGAACAGGGCAGCGCCGAACGGGTGCTGCGCGCGCCCGCTCACGCCATGACCCAGCGCCTGCTGGCCGCCGTGCCGCGCCTGGAATTCGGGACCTCGCCATGAATTTTCCACCGCGCATCGCCCTGGCCGACTTCGAGCTGGTGTGGCCGCAACCGCGCCTGGCCGCGGCCTTCGCCGACGCCCTGAACTGGAGCTATGCCGAGCACCGCCGCTTCCTTGGCTGGGCGCGCGAACAGACCAGCGTCGCCCAGGCCCGCGACAGCCTGCTCGCGGCTCGCGGCGCCTTTACCCTGGCCCAGGGCGAGAAACGCTACTTCCTGGTGCGCGGTGACGAACTGCTCGGCTGCCTTGGGCTCACGCCACTGGACGGCGGGCGGCGCTTCGAGATCGGCTACTGGCTGCACAGCCTGCATACCGGGCAGGGCCTGATGACCGCCGCACTGCGCTACTTCGTCGAGCAGCGGGGTACGGCCGGGTTCTTTCTCACCACCTCGGCCGCCAACGACGCCAGCCAGCGCCTTGCCGAACGGGTCGGTTTCCGGCGCGTCCGGGTGCTGGAAAACGATCGGGAAGGTCCGGACGGACAGCGCTGCGCCACCTGGGTCTATGAATTGCCGCCGCAGGTGCGGCCATGACCGCCCTGAGCGTTCCGCTGCAGTATCCACCGCGCTTCGCCGTGACCGAGGCGGTGGAACTGATCGACCTGACCCTGGCCGATCCCGCCGCGGTGGCCGACTACTACCGACGCAATCGCCAGCACCTGGCGCTGTCGATGCCGCGGCGCTCCGACGCCTTCTATACCCTGGCGCAATGGCAGGGGCAGGCGGCCGCCTACCGCGCCGGAGGACCGGGTCTGAGCGAGTTGCGCCTGGTGCTGCGAGCGGGCCCGCTGGTCATAGGCACGGTGAATTTCAGCCAGATAGTTCGAGGGGGTTTCCAGGCCTGCTACCTGGGCTACGGCCTGGATGCGGCCTGGCAGGGGCGGGGGCTGATGCGCCAGGCCGTACGCCTGGGGCGGGACTTCGTCATCGCCGAGCTGGGCCTGAATCGGATCATGGCCAACCATCTGCCGGAGAACGTCCGCAGCGCCCATCTGCTGACCCAGCTCGGCTTCGAGCGCGAGGGCCTGGCACGGCGCTATCTGGAGATCGACGGGGTCTGGCGGGATCACGTGCTGACCAGCTATGTGCGTTCCGCCCCCTGAATGAAAACCGGCGGCCCCTGGCCGCCGGACTTCCCTCAGACCCGCGCTGCGGTAACGGCAGCCGAGCCCCAGGTGGTGCGCCAGCGGCGCTTGACGCTGAGCAGGCCGAACCAGGCGAGCACGCCGAGGGCGGCGAACAGCCAGAGGCCCAGTTGATAGTCGCCGGTAGCCTGCTTGACCGCGCCCAGGCCGGCGGTGAGGGCGAAGCCGCCGATGCCGCCCGCCATGCCGATCAGCCCGGTCATGACGCCGATTTCCTTGCGGAAGCGCTGGGGCACCAGCTGGAACACCGCGCCGTTGCCGGCGCCCAGGCTGAGCATGGCCACCACGAACAGCGCCAGGGCCGCCATGGCGCTGGGCAGGTGGAAGCCCACGGCGGCGATGCAGATGGCCGCCACGGTATACATGCCGAGCAGCGCGCGGATCCCGCCGATGCGGTCGGCCAGGGCACCGCCCAGGGGCCGCATCAGGCTGCCGCCGAAGACGCAGGCGGCGGTGTAGTAGCCGGCCACCACCGGCTCCAGGCTGTACTGGTCATGGAAGTAGCCGGGCAGGGTGCTGGCAAGGCCGAGGAAGCCGCCAAAGGTCACGCTGTAGAAGAACATGAACCACCAGCTGTCCTTGTCGTTCAGCGCACGACCGTAGTCCACCAGCTTCTTGGGCGCCGGCCGTTCCGGGGCGTTGCGGGCGCAGAGCACGAAGACCACCAGGGTCAGGATCAACGGGATCAGCGCGAAGCCGAATACGTTGGTCCAGCCAAAGGCCTTGGCCAGCGCCGGGGCGAAGAGGGCGGCGAACACCGTGCCGGAGTTGCCGGCGCCGGCGATGCCCAGGGCCTTGCCCTGGTGCTGCGGCGGATACCACTGGGAGGCCAGCGGCAGGGCGACGGCGAAGGAAGCACCGGCGAAGCCGAGGAACAGGCCCAGCACCAGGGTCTGCTCATAACTGTGCACACCGTGCTGCCAGGCCACCAGCAGCGCCAGGATCACCACCACCTGGCCGATGATGCCGGCGGTCTTGGGTGACAGCCGATCGGCGACGAAGCCCAGGATCAGACGCAGGACGGCACCGGCGAGAATGGGCGTGGCCACCATCATGCTGCGCTGCTGGGTGGTCAGCTGCAGGTCGGTGGCGATCTGCACGGCCATGGGACCGAGCACGTACCAGACCATGAAGCTCAGGTCGAAGTAGAGGAAGGCGGCGAACAGGGTCGGCGCATGGCCGGCTTTCCAGAAACTGGGACTCATGGAGGCACCTCGGGCACGTCACGGGCATGAAAAAGGCGCCAGTCACCCTTGCCCGTTGCCGGGAGGTGAACTGACGCCTTTGTCGGTTGGGTGACCGCCGTTGGCCACCCCTGCCGAGGTCTTTGCAAGAGCGAAGCCAAGTTGAGTGAGCCCAGTGTTAGCTGGGGATCGCGATATTGGTAGCGTCTGAATCGGTCAAGGCGCTGCACAAGAATTGAGCGCCGTCACGGCGGGTTGCCCCTTGTTGGCGCTTACGAAGTAGTGCGGGCCGGGTTCGGATCGCGGCCATGGGCCGCTCCTACAGGTACGGTAGCGGCCCATGGCCGCGATAGGCTGCAAGAAAAGGCCGTGACGATCACTCGCCACGGCCTTTTCTATTGGGATGACGCTATTGCTTCGCGTACTTGGTCTGCAGCGCCTTGGCTTCCTGGAGGTGGTGCTCCAGCTTCGGCAGGGTCTTCTCGGCGAAGGCCTTGAGCGCGGCGTCATCGCCGGTCTTGGCTTCGTTGCGGAAGATCTCGATGGTCTGCTCGTGGGCCACGACCTGGTTGTTGGCATAGGAGCGGTCGAAGGAGTCGTCACGCACCTGCAGGATCATGGCCTTGGCCTTGTCCATCAGCTCGGCGTCGGTGGAGACTTTCAGCTTCTTCTCCTGGGCCAGGCTCTTGAGCTGCTCGTTGGCCTTGGTGTGGTCGTCGATCATGCTCTGGGCGAAGGTCTTGATGTCCTGGGACTTGCTCTTGTCCAGGGCCAGTTTGGCCGCTTCGATCTCGGCGATGCCCTTGGCCGAGGCGTCGTCGACGAATTCGGCCGGAGACAGCTTGTCGGCGGCCTGGGCCAGGCCGGCACCGGCAGCCAGCAGGATGGCGAGGGACAGGCTGGAGGCTTTCTTCAGCATGGGCGTCATGGACGTGCTCCTGATTTTCTTGGGCAGTAAGGGAAGGGGCTCACCGCTGTGCGGTGAACGCGCCTGCAAATGGGACCTGCCCAAAAAGTCATACGTTCCCTGAAGAAAGTGCGCGAAGCCAGATCAGGCGCGGCTTACGCTTGAGCGAAACGCTTCATAGGCGTCGAAATCGAAGCGTGTTGCCGAGACGATCTGGCTCTGTTTCAGGGTCAGGTAGATGTCCTTGCCCTTGTCCGCATAGTGGGTGGTGAAGGTCACCCAGAGTTTGTCCTTGTCCCGGTAGCCGCTCATGATCGGCTTGATGCAGACGTCCTGGTCGGCGCCTTCCGTTTCGCTCGGTTCGCCCAGGGTGGTGATGCGGCCGACGTACACCTTGCGCTCCTCCAGGGTCAGCATCAGCGTCTCCTTGTTGATGGAGGCGGTCATCAGCAGATCGTCCAGCGGACTGTCCTTGAGGATGCCGGCGAGGATGAAGGTGCGGTAATTGTCCTCGCTCAGGCCGTACTTGCGCTTGATGGTCCAGCGCGCCAGCGTGGCCCAGGCCGTGGGAATCAGCAGGGCGGTCACCGTCACCAGCAGGATCCAGGCGGCCTGCAGCGGATCTTCCAGGGTGCCGGTGCGGCGCAGCAGCTCGGCGAGACCGGCGAAGTAGTCGAGGGAAAAAGTCCGCTCACCCCAGGACCAGCTGCGCCCCTGCACGATTTGGGCGACGCCCAGGTGCAGGATCACGGCGAGCAGGGTGCAGAACAGGCCGAAGCGCGCGCTCTGCAGATAGAGGTACTGGCCCTCGTAGCGATGCAGGCGGTAGAAGTACAGCGGATGCTTGTGGCAGACGAGAAAACCGCTGACCAGGATCGGCAGGAGCAGCAGCAGGAACATCAGCGGTTGATGAGCCGCCGGGCGCGGTCCAGGTCTTCCTTGAATTCGGGGGAGTCGAAGATCTCCGCCGGATCGATGCGCAGGGTACCGCGACCGACCACGCGCATGGACTTGTAGGAGTTGTTGATGCTCGCGGCCAGCTTGAGATCGTCCGCGGAGGGCGATTTGAGCAGATTGAACAGGCCTTTCAGCATGGCGATATCCCGGGAGGTCACTAGCGGCTTATAGCTTGGAACGCCCGGACTGACAAGAATTCGCCGCGCCGCCGGTCGAAGGCGCGGCGAAGACTCAGGCCGGCTCGACGCCGGATTTGCGCGCGGCCGCCTTGGGCAGCAGGCCGTCGGCGCGGAACATCTGCTTGATGCCGCGCACCGCCTGGCGGATGCGGTCCTGGTTCTCGATCAGGGCGAAGCGCACATGATCGTCGCCATAGTCACCGAAGCCCAGTCCCGGCGAGACGCAGACCTTGGCCTCGGCCAGCAGCTTCTTGGCGAATTCCAGCGAACCCAGGTGGGCATAGGGCTCGGGAATCTTGGCCCAGACGTACATCGATGCCTTGGGGTTCTCCACCATCCAGCCGGCTTCGTGCAGGCCGCGCACCAGCACGTCGCGGCGCTGCTGGTATTGCTGGGCGATGTCGCGCACGCACTGCTGGTCGCCTTCCAGGGCGGCGATGGCCGCCACCTGCAGCGGGGTGAAGGTGCCGTAGTCGTGATAGCTCTTGATCCGCGCCAGGGCGGCGACCAGCTCGGGATTGCCGACCATGAAGCCGATCCGCCAGCCGGCCATGTTGTAGCTCTTGGATAGGGTGAAGAATTCCACCGCGATGTCCTTGGCGCCGGGCACCTGCATGATGGAGGGCGCCTGCCAGCCGTCGAAGACGATGTCGGCATAGGCTAGGTCGTGCACCACCAACACGTTGTAGCGCTTGGCCAGTTCCACCACGCGCTCGAAGAAATCCAGCTCCACGCACTGGGCGGTGGGGTTGGAGGGGAAGCCGAGGATCATCATCTTCGGCTTGGGAATGCTTTCGCGGATGGCCCGCTCCAGTTCGGCGAAGAAGTCCATGCCCTGCACCAGGGGTACCGAGCGCACCTGGGCGCCGGCGATCACCGCGCCGTAGATGTGGATCGGATAACTCGGATTGGGCACCAGCACGGTGTCGCCGGCATCCAGGGTGGCCAGCATCAGGTGCGCCAGGCCTTCCTTGGAGCCGATGGTGACGATGGCTTCGCTGTCGGCATCGATCTCCACCTGGTAGCGATCGCGGTACCAGTGGGAGATGGCGCGTCTCAGGCGCGGAATGCCCTTGGAGCTGGAGTAGCCGTGGGTGTCTTCGCGCTGGGCGACCTGGCAGAGCTTCTCGACGATGTGCGGCGGAGTCGCCCCGTCGGGATTGCCCATGGACAGGTCGATGATGTCCTCACCGCGACGGCGCGCGGCCATCTTGAGTTCGGCGGTGATGTTGAAGACGTAGGGGGGCAGGCGATCGATGCGCGCAAAGCGGCGCACGGGACTGGAATCAGTCATGCGTTCCTCGAAGTACGTAAGCGCCCGGAACCGTCCGAGCGACGTGGGTCACAGGAGGTGACCTGCAGCGGACAGTAGCCGCAGGTCGCTGCGCTTGTCGAGGAAAAAATCAGCGGGGCGCCGCCGGCGAGGCGCTCCGGTGCGGATCAGAGCGCGTGACCGGCCTGCAGCGCCGCCACTTCCAGTCGCGCCTGCTGGCGCGCCTTGTCCTGGTGCTGCTGAATCATGCCGGGGATGAGGAAGGCATCGATCAGGCACCAGATCCCCAGGATGATCCAGGGAATGAAGAAGGTGACCCAGCCGAGCAGCGAGAGCACCAGCATGATGGCGGCGGTACCGGTGCGGCCGAGGTAGAAGCGATGACCGCCGAGCATGCCGAGAAAGAACCAGATCAGGTAGGCGGCGCCGGTGGATTTGCGCGCGTTGGCGACCTTTTGTTCGACCAGCATTTCGGCTTGCAATGAGCTCATGACAGACGTCCTTTTCGAGGGTGAATATCCAGGGGGCGCGGATAGTGCCACACAAAGCGGAGCCAGACCATTTCCCGTGGCAGGCTCCTGGCGCCGGTTCAGCCGAGCAATTCGCTCATGGCGATGATCTGGTCGGCCACCTGGATCAGCTTCTGCTGCTTGCTCATGGCCTGGCGGCGCATCAGGGTATAGGCCTCGTCTTCGCTGCAGCCCCGCATCTTCATCAGCAGCCCCTTGGCCTGGTCGACCTTCTTGCGCTCCAACAGCTGCTGCTCGCGGGCCTGGAGTTCGGCGCGCAGGGCCTGGTCGGTCTCGAAACGGGCGCGGGCCACATCGATGATGGCCTGTAGGCGACTGGTCTGGATGCCTTCGACGATATAGGCGCTGACGCCGGACTGGATGGCCCGGCGCATCACCGCCGGGTCGTGCTCGTCGGTGAACATGACGATGGGGCGCGGCCGGTCGCGGGTGACCAGGCAGACCTGTTCCATGACGTCGCGCCCGGGTGACTGGGTGTCGAACAGGATGACGTCCGGCCGCAGGGCCTCGATGCGCGCGGGCAGGTCGATGGTCAGGCCGGATTCCTCGATGACCTCGAAACCGGCTTCGATCAGCGCGGCCTTGAGACGGCCGACCTGCTTGGGGGTGTCGTCGATGAGCAGGATGCGCAAGGTCGTTCTCCCTAGCAGTCGCTGAGCGCGTGGATGGCGAAGCTGCGGGCATACCCGGCCGGGTCGCTGCCGTCCCAGGTGCGACCGTCGAACAGGGTGCTGCTGCGCCGGGTCGGCGGTACCGCCAGCCCCAGGTCGGTGGCGGCCTGCCGGTACAACTCGGTGCACTGCACGGCCTCGGCGATGGCCAGGTAGTCCGGCTCCTCGCGCAACAGGCCCCAGCGGCGGAACTGGGTCAGAAACCAGAGGCCATCGGAGAGATAGGGTGGATTGACCGCGCCCTGGCGATGGAAGGCCAGGGGGTGCTGGTCTTCCCAGTGGCCATCGAGGCCGTCCTCGTAGTGACCGAGAAAGCGCTGGGTGAGCAGCGCCGCGTCGGTGTCCACGTAGTCGGCGCCACTGATCAGCTGGGCGGTGCCCAGGCGATTCTCGCGACTTTCCTCGATGAAGCGACTGGCGTCGAGCAGGGTGCGGATCAGCGCCCGCGCGGTATTGGGATAGCGCTCGGCGAAGTGGCCGGTGCAGGCCAGCACCTTTTCCGGGTGGTCCGGCCAGATCGCCTGGGTGGTGGTCAGGGTGAAGCCCTGGCCGCGCGCCACGGCGGCGGCGCCCCAGGGTTCGCCGACGCAGAAGCCGTCGACCCGGCCGGCGGCCAGGTGCTCGGGCATCTGCGGTGGCGGCACCAGCGCGGTGCGCACGTCCTGCAGGGGATGGATGCCCTGGGCCGCCAGCCAGTAGTAGAGCCAGAAGATATGGGTGCCGGTGGGAAAGGTGTGCGCCAGGGTCAGCGGTCTGGCGTCTGGCTGGCGGATCCGCTCCACCAGGGAGGCCGTGTCCCGGACGCCTTCCCGGGTGAGGCTACGCGCCAGATTGAGGCTCTGACCGTTCTGCGCCAGGCTCATGAGCACTGCCATCGGCGTGGCGGGCGCGCCGCCCAGGCCGAGATGGGCGCCATAGACCAGGCCGTAGAGGCAGTGCGCGGCGTCGAGCTGGCCGTTGAGCAGGTTGTCGCGCAGCGCCGACCAGGAGGGCTGGCGGTGCAGATTGAGCGTCAGGCCATGGGGTTCGCCAAAGCCCTGGGTCGCCGCCACGATCATCGAGGCGGCATCGCTCAGGGGCAGGAAGCCCAGGTTGAGCTCCGGCTTTTCCGGGGCATCCGAACCCGCGACCCAGAGGTGCGCGGCGTGGGGGGAAGGCTGGGCAGGCATGGTGTCTCCGGCAACTGACAAACGCCAGGGCGCCTCTCTGTGCACCGCTATGGGCGTCTCGACTAGGGCCTGCACCATTATGGTGACAGACGCGGCACCATCAACGGGCGCTTTCATTGCCAGGGCGCCTGCGGGACAGCGCCTTTGCAGCGGTCCGCGGCGCGGCGAACGAGGGCGACGCCGGCTGAGGTCTGGCAGAAACGGGGCAAAACCCGCGCCAAGTCGCGGGTTGCCGGCGGTGGGACTACTTCTGCGGAATCAGCAGCAGGCGGTCGCGCCCATAGACGCGCTCCAGATTCTGCGGCTGCAGCGGCAGGCTCTGGTAGTGCCCGTGGGTCCAGCCCTTGCCCGGGGTGCCGAGCTGGCTCGCCTGCAGCGGTTCGGCCAGGCCGAAGTCCACCACCAGGCGCAGCGCCGGCGCCAGCCAGACCCGGTCATTGCTGCCCCAGTGACTGGCGGTCAGGTCCAGGGTCGAGCCGTCGCCACCATAGGCGTTGCCATCCTGGCGGTGCAGGCGGCCCCATTGCCAGCTGGTGCGATCGCTACCCAGCCGGGTTTCGCAGGTGGCGACGGCCGCGGCCAGGGCGCGGGCGAAGATCGCCGGCTTGTCTTCGTGGGCGGCGGTGCTGACGTCATCCCAGTAGGGACTGTCGTCACGCGCCAGAAGATGATCGACGATGGCGTTGTAGCCGGTGTCGCTGAGGGTGGTGAAGGCCTGCCAGGCCGGACTCCTGGTGCCACCCAGCTCGTCGGCGAAGGTCTGTTCGGCCAGGGCCTGGAGAAAGGCTTCGTAGAGCGCCGCGTCACCGGAGCCGGCGGCCAGGCGGCCGTCGAAGCCCTGCAGACGCCGCAGGGCCTCTTCCGCCTGCGGGCGCTGGCCCGCCGAGAGGGCGGCGATGGCCTGGCGCAGCGGCGCGGCGAAGCCGGGGGAGTCGAGCTGGGTCTTGAGTTTGGCGGCCAGGGTGGTGGTCTGGTCCTGCTGCAGGGCCATGGCGTCGCGGCCATCGAGGCGCGCCGAGCGGCCGGCGAGTTGCGCCAGGCGCTCCTGACGCTCGGGGCCCGACCAGTTGCTGGACAGCTGCATGCCGTAGCCACGCGGTACCACGCGCTGGTTGGCGGCGCCCAGCCAGCCCTGGGCCGGATCCTGGTCATAGGGGTGCAGCATGGGATCGGCGTAGCCATCCCAGGCGTAGCGCTCGTCCCAGCCGGGCGAGGGCAGTAGACCCAGGCCGCTGCGGCGGTTGGGATAGCGCCCGGTCACCTGCCAGCCGATGTGCTCGGCATCGGCGAACACCAGATTCCAGTCGCTGGCGCGCAGGTCGCGAGCCAGTTCGAAGGCGCGCTCCACATCCTTGCCGCGGGAGAGGTCGAAAAGGGCGTCCAGGCTCTTGTCGGCTTCCAGGCGACTGCTGCGCAGGGCCAGGCCGTAGCCGTAGCCGTTGGCGTCCGGCGCCAGGGCCAGATTCAGCAGCGGACCGCGGGGACTGGTATAGAGGGTCTCGCGCCGCGGCTTTTCACCGCGGACGAAAAAGGTCTCCACCCGCTCGCCGGCCGGCTGCCACTGACCGCCGCTCTGCACCTGCAGGCGACCGCCCTGGCGTTGCAGGCGTTCGAGGTAGAGGTCCTGGCTGTCGCCCATCAGGGTCGCGGCGCCCCAGGCCAGTTTGCCGTTGTAGCCGTCGAGCAGCAGCGGCAGGCCGGGCAGGGTGGTACCCACGGCCTCGAAGCGTGGCGCCCTCAGGGTCACCAGGGTAAAGGGCGACCGGCCGACGGCACTGACCTTGTCCACCGCGAGCAGGCTGCGGCCGCTGCGGGTATGCCCCGGGGTGGCCGCCCAGGCTGTACCGGTAGGGCCGCCGAAGGGCGCCTGCTCCGCCAGTTGCCGCTGGACCTGCAGCAGGGCTTCGAGCCCTGGCAGCTGGCCGCGCAGATTCAGGCCGCGCAGCTTGGCGGTCTCCTCGTCCGGCAGGGGTTCGTCCGGGTAGGTGGGCAGGAGCCATGCCAGGCGCTCGGGACCGACCTGGGCGGCTAGGGCCAGCGCCGCGGTTTCCTTGCGCAGGTCCACCGCCTGGGCGAAGTTGAGCAGTTCGAAGAGCAGGGCGCTGTCTTCGGCTTTCCAGTATTCGGCGCGGTAGTCGTGGCCATCCAGCTGGACCCGTTCGCCAGCGCGATAGAGATAGGCGTTGACCCCCCGGGCATAGACCTCGAAGAAGGCCTTCATCCGTGGCGAGGCGTTGCCGTAGGCCACCTGGGCGGCCTTGCGCAGGTCCACCGCGCGCATGAACCTGTCGCTGTCCAGGCGGCTTTCGCCGTAGGCCTCGGCCAGCCGACCCTGGGCCAGCAGGCGCAGCTCGACCATCTGCGCCAGGCGTTCGCTGGCATGGACGTAGCCGAGGGCGAACAGGGCATCGTGAAAGGTGGTGGTCTCGATCAGCGGCTGGCCGTCGGCATTGCGGCGCACCGAGGCGGTCTGCGCCAGGCCGCGCAGCGGCAGGCTGCCCTTGAGTTGCGGCTGGCTGCGGGTCGGCTGCTCTTCGCCGAGGTACTGGCAGCCGGCGAGGGCGGTCAGCAGGCCGAGGGTAGCGAGACGCAGGGGCGCGCGCGGGCGAAACAGGAGAGGCGAGACCATGAACAGCGGACACTCCGGGCGGATGGATGCGAACGGGTGGCTACGTTAGCAGGGTCCGGCGGGGGAGCAAGCCTCGGGCGAGGGGTGGCGCCTGGGCGCTGCCGACAGGTCGTCGGCAAGGGTGCCTGGCGCGGCACCAGACCGCTCAGCGCAGCGCCATCCAGATCAGCAGCGCGGCCTGGAACAGGCAGAACACCGCCAGGCAGCCGATGGCGAAGCGCAGCGAGATGTCATCGCGGCGATAGAGGGCGATGCGGTCCTCCAGCTGGCGCAGACTGGCATCGCGCTCGTCGATCACCCGGTCGCACTGCTCCAGCAGGGTGGCACCGTCCAGCAGCGACAGCAGCTGCACCTTGTCGGCATTCCAGTCCTCGCGCAGCTGGCTGACCCGGGCGGCCCGGCAGAGCTGCTGACGCTCGTCATCCGCCGCCGTCTCGACGGTGAAGCCCTGGGCGCCGAGCACGTGGTCGCGGCGCTTGCGGCTGTCTTCGTCGAGGGCGTCGCGGCGCGCCAGGGGCAGGTCCTGCACCCGGTAGTGGCTCCAGCGCAGGCGTGCCCAGGCGGCCGCCCGCGCCAGTAGAAAGCGTCCCAGGCCGCGTTCTTCCGGCTCGATCTGCAGACCGCGCTCCGGGCCGAGGCGGATTTCGCCTTGGCGATGGTCGACCCAGACCTCCAGCACGTTCACCTCGCGGTGCAGCAGCTGACCGGGAATCTGCACCGTCAGCCGCAGCAGGCTTTCCTCGTCGCCATGGCGCTCGACCAGGCCGAGTTGCACGAAGCGCAGTGGGCGCGCGCCGACCCGGCGATCCGCCGGCTGCGGCATCAGCCGCAGCAGCTGAAAGCGCTCCGGCGGCAGGCTGGCCCAGGGGTGGGGCTCGTTGGGTGCGGCCTCGACGGCCGGTGATGCGTGATCGGGGGTGTCCACGGACGGGCTCCAGCGGGTGCGCCGCCTGGGCGCCTTTGCTGGCTTATCGGCCGGCGCGCGAGGAACCTGAGCGCGCGACGAAGGCGGTCACGCGCTCGACCAGCGCGCGGGCCAGGGGCAGGTTGGGATTGTCGTAGCTGGGCAGTTGCGCCTGGAAGTCCGCCGGGGTGATGCGCAGCATATGGTTCATGCCGGCAATGATGGCCAGTTCCGCATCCGGTTTGGCGCGCTGCAGGGCGCGGGCATCGTCGACCTCCACCTGGACGTCATGGGTACCCTGGACGATCAGCGCCGGCGCGTGGATGCCGGCGAAGGCCCTGGCCGGATCCTGGCGGAACAGCGAGATCAGATAGGGCTGGACGCTGGGGCGGAACAGCACCAGCAACTCCTTCGGCACCTCGGGCACCGGGGTGCCGCGCAGCAACTGGTCGATGATCCACTGGGCGCTGGCCAGGCCGACCGGCGACAGCTTGCCCGCCAACTGCTCGCGCAGCACCACGTCGATGGGCCGGCCGCTGCCGGCCAGGGTCACTACCCCGGCGACCGGCACCTGGTCGGCGGCCAGACTGGCGATCAGGGCGCCTTCGCTGTGGCCGAGCAGGATCACCGCGGAAAAGCGCGGATCGGCGCGCAGCAGCCGGATCCAGCCGACCAGGTCGTCGACATAGCGCTCCACGCTGAGGCGACTCTCGTCCGGCTCGGCGCTGCGACTCTCGGCCACGCCGCGCTTGTCGAAGCGCACGCTGGCGATCCGCTGCCGGCCCAGGGCCTCGGCCAGCCGCTGCAGGGCCGCGTTGCGCGCGCCGGGGGCGTTGCCGTTGCGATCGATGGGCCCCGAGCCGGAAACGAAGAGCACCACCGGTTGCGGCCTGTCGCTACGGGGCAGGATCAGACTGCCCTTGAGTACACCGCTGCCGGTTTCGAGCTGGAGGGGACGATAGAGCACGGGATCGGCCGCCGTGGCGAGGGCGGGCAGGGCGAGGCACAGCAGCAGGGAGAACAGCAGACGCATGGCGGGAAGGGCACCGGAGAGCTGGGGTGTGGGGGCCTATCCCGCACACAATCCGTGTAAAAGACCACGGCGCGTGTAAAATCGCCCATTCCCAATTTGAATCTATACCTTTCACCCGTAGCGCGGAGCCCTCGCATGTCCGGCAATACCCTCGGCACGCTGTTTACCGTCACCACCGCCGGCGAAAGCCATGGCCCGGCGCTGGTCGCCATCGTCGACGGTTGCCCACCCGGCCTGCCCCTGGACATCGCCGACCTGCAGCGTGACCTGGATCGGCGCAAGCCCGGCACCAGCCGCCACACCACCCAGCGTCAGGAAGCGGATGAAGTGGAGATCCTTTCCGGGGTCTTCGAGGGCGTGACCACCGGTACCCCCATCGGCCTGCTGATCCGCAACACCGACCAGAAGTCCAAGGATTACTCGGCGATCAAGGACCTGTTCCGCCCGGCCCATGCCGACTACGCCTACCACCACAAGTACGGCCTGCGCGACTACCGCGGCGGCGGTCGCAGCTCGGCGCGGGAGACCGCCATGCGCGTGGCGGCCGGCGCCATCGCCAAGAAGTACCTGGCCACCCAGGGCATCCGGGTGCGCGGCTACATGAGCCAGCTGGGCCCCATCGAGATCCCCTTCAAGACCTGGGACAGCGTGGAAGAGAACGCCTTCTTCAGCCCCGATCCGGACCGGGTTCCGGAGCTGGAGGCCTACATGGACCAGCTGCGCCGTGATCAGGACTCGGTGGGTGCGCGCATCACCGTGGTCGCCGACGGCGTGCCGCCGGGGCTGGGCGAGCCGATCTTCGATCGCCTCGACGCCGAACTGGCCTATGCGCTGATGAGCGTCAACGCGGTGAAGGGCGTCGAGATCGGTGCCGGTTTCGCCAGCGTCGCCCAGCGCGGCACCGAGCACCGGGACGAACTGACCCCGGAAGGCTTCCTGTCCAACAACGCCGGTGGCGTACTCGGCGGCATCTCCTCCGGCCAGCCCATCGTCGCCCACCTGGCGCTGAAGGCCACCTCCAGCATCACCACCCCGGGGCGTTCCATCGACGTACACGGCCAACCGGTGGATATCATCACCAAGGGTCGCCACGATCCCTGCGTGGGCATCCGCGCCACGCCCATCGCCGAGGCGATGATGGCCCTGGTGCTGATGGATCACCTCTTGCGTCACCGCGCCCAGAACGCCGAGGTGCGGGTGGGCACGCCCGTCCTACCGCAACTCTGATCAGCGGACGGACGATGCCGGTTCCCTATTGGCGGCTGTCGGGCTTCTATTTCGCCTACTTCGCGCTGCTGGGGGCCACGGCGCCCTACCTGGGGCTGTACTTCCACCACCTGGGCTTTTCCGGCACCGCCATCGGCCAACTGGTGGCCATCCCCATGTTGATGCGGGTGCTGGCGCCCAATCTCTGGGGCTGGCTGGCCGATCGCACCGGCCGCCGGCTGAGCATCGTCCGCCTGGGCGCCGCCTGCACCCTGCTGTGCTTTTCCGGCATCTACCTGGGCCAGGGCTTCGCCTGGCTGGCGCTGATCATGGCCGGACATGCCTTCTTCTGGCATGCGGTGCTGCCGCAGTTCGAAGCCATCACCCTGGCCCACCTGCGCGACCAGCCACAGCGCTATGGGCGTATCCGCCTCTGGGGCTCCATCGGCTTCATTGCCGCGGTGGCGGGACTCGGCTGGGCCTTCGAATACGTCAGTCTGGATCTCTACCCGGCCTATCTGCTGCTGGTGATGGCGATCATCCTGCTCGCCTCGCTGGCGGTGCCGGGGGTCAAGGTCGATCCGGGCCAGCGCCCCGAGGCGCCGGCCGAGCCCTTCCTGACCACCCTGCGCCAGCCACGGGTGCTGGCCTTCTTCCTCGCCGCGGCGCTGATGCAGCTGTCCCACGGTCCTTATTACACGGTCTTCACCCTGCACCTGGAAGACCTCGGCTATGGCCGCGGCGTCATCGGCCAGCTCTGGTCGCTGGGGGTGGTCGCCGAGGTGCTGATCTTCCTGGTGATGCCGCAGCTGCTGGCGCGGCTGGCGCTCAACACCCTGCTGGTAGCCGCCTTTCTCATCGCCGCCGGGCGCTGGTTGCTGCTGGGCGCCCTGGCCGATCACCTGGCGGTGCTGCTGTTCGCCCAGTTGCTGCATGCGGCCACCTTCGGCTGCTTCCATGCCGCCGCCATCCAGTTCGTCCAGTCCCATTTCGACCGCCGCCGCCAGGGCCAGGCCCAGTCGCTCTATGCCGCCCTGTCCGGGGCTGGCGGGGCGCTCGGCGCGCTGTATGCTGGCTATGCCTGGCAGGTGTCCGGTGCCCTTGCCGCCTTTGCCGGCGCCTCCCTGGCGGCGCTGGCCGGGGCCTTCCTCATCCTCTTGTCCGTTAGGTCCAGTACGAAAAGTGCCTGCGCTCGGTGATGCTTCGTTGAAAAACACTTCGGAATGCTCATTTACCTCTCGTAAACTCCGCTTCCTCAGCGTTTTTCGCCTCGCCTGACCGTCGCTCGGCGACTTTTCGTACAGAACCAAGGAGAACCCTCCATGATCCAGCAGCGTGAGCAACTGGCCCGGGAAATCATCGATGCCGGTCGCTTCCTCTATGGCCGCGGCTGGTCGCCGGCCACCAGCAGCAACTATTCGGTGCGGCTGTCCGACAGCCGCCTGTTGCTGACCGTGTCCGGCAAGCACAAGGGCCAGCTGGAGCTGGACGACATCCTCGCCACCGATCTCGATGGCACGCCGTTGGAGGCCAAGAAGCCGTCCGCGGAAACCGCGCTGCACACCCAGCTCTATCGCTGGCAGCCCGAGATCGGTGCCGTGCTGCACACCCATTCGGTGAACTCGACGGTGCTGTCGCGCCAGCTCGAAGGGGATCGCCTGCTGCTGGACGGCTACGAGCTGCAGAAGGCGCTGCACGGCGTCACCACCCACGAGGTGCGGGTGGAAATCCCGGTGTTCGACAACGACCAGGACATCCCGCGCCTGGCCGACAAGGTGCAGACCTGGCTGGACGTGCACCCCGACTGCGTGGGGTACCTGATCCGCGGACACGGCCTCTATACTTGGGGCCCGCGCATGGCCGATGCCCTGCGCCACGTGGAAGCCTTCGAATTCCTCTTCGAATGCGAACTCAAGACCCGGAGCCTGCGTCCATGAGCCGACTGACCGTCTACCACGATGCCGAACCGCGCCAGCCGCTGAAGGTGATCAGCGATGGCGAGCACATCGCCGCCACCCTGGCCGAGGTCGGGGTGCGTTTCGAGCGCTGGCAGGCCACCGCCCCGGTGGCACCCGGCGCCAGCCAGGATGAGGTGATCGCCGCCTATCGGCCGGAGATCGATCGCCTCATCCAGGAGCGCGGCTACCAGACCGTCGACGTCATCAGCATGCATCCCGAGCATCCGCAGAAGGAGGCGCTGCGCGCCAAGTTCCTCGAAGAGCACCGGCACAACGAGGACGAGGTGCGCTTCTTCGTCGCCGGGCAGGGGCTCTTCACCCTGCACATCTACGATCACGTCTACGCCGTGCTTTGCGAGAAGGACGACCTCATCTCGGTGCCGGCCGGCACCCCGCACTGGTTCGACATGAGCGAGTCGCCGTCCTTTGTCGCCATTCGCCTGTTCGACAATCCCGACGGCTGGGTGGCCCACTTCACGGGCGTCGACATCGCCCAGCGCTTCCCGCGCCTGGAGGTCGAGGCGTGACGATCAAGGCCATCCTCACCGATATCGAAGGCACCACCAGCGCCGTCAGCTTCGTCTTCGACGTGCTCTTTCCCTATGCCCGCGAGCACCTCCCGGCGCTGGTGCGCGCCCAGGCCGGGGAGCCGGCGGTGGCGGAGCAGCTCGACGCCGTGCGCGCCGAAGCCGGCGAGCTGGACGCCGACGTGGAGCGGGTGATCGCCATCCTCCTGGAATGGATCGCCACCGACCGCAAGGCCACCCCGCTCAAGGCCCTGCAGGGGAAGGTGTGGGAGCAGGGCTATCGCGCCGGCACCCTCAAGGGGCACGTCTATCCCGACGCGGTCCAGGCGCTGCGCCAGTGGCACGCGGCCGGGCTGCCGCTGTACGTCTATTCCTCGGGCTCGATACAGGCGCAGAAGCTGATCTTCGGCTGCTCGGAGCACGGCGATCTCACCCCTTTGTTTTCCGGGTATTTCGATACCCTGACCGGCGGCAAGCGCGAGGCCGCGTCCTATGCGCGCATCGCCTCGGCCACCACCCACGAGCCATCGGACCTGCTGTTTCTCTCCGACGTGGTGGAAGAGCTGGATGCCGCGCGCCAGGCGGGTCTGCCGACCTGTGGCCTGGTGCGTGCCGGTGGCCAGCTCGGCGATCATCCGTGCGTGGCGTCCTTCGCTGACATCGATCTCGCGGCCTTCAGCTGAAGCCCACGACCGGCGCCGCTGCCAAGCGAGCCGGCCGAACTCGACGCCGCTCTTGCCAGTCCCAATTGACGAGACCTGTGTCCTCGCAACGGGAGTCGCGACATGATCAATTCCACCATTGGCGGTGTACTGGGCTTCATCGTCTTCCTGCTCGACATCTGGGCCATCGTCAACGTCATCCGCAGTGACAGCACCAGCAACGCCAAGATCGGCTGGACCGTGCTCATCATCGTGCTGCCGGTGATCGGCCTGATCGCCTGGGCGGCCGCCGGCCCGCGCGGCAATCGCTCGGCCACCGCGCCCACCCACAAGGGTTAGCCAGCACAACACTGGAGCCTGTCACATCCAGCTCTTACAATGCCCGGCTTTTGGCCGGGCATTGCTCGTCTCGGCCTGCCACCTGCGGAGATCGACATGAGCGACTACCTGGAAACCCTCTACGACGGCTATGGCCAGCGCTTCACCGTCGAGCGCATGCTGCACGAGGTGCGCACCGAGCATCAGCACCTGGTGATCTTCCAGAACGCCGTGCTGGGCAAGGTCATGGCCCTGGATGGCGTGATCCAGACCACCGAGGCCGACGAATTCATCTATCACGAGATGCTCACCCACGTGCCCCTGCTGGCCCATCCGGCGCCCAAGCGGGTGCTCATCATCGGCGGCGGCGACGGCGGCATCCTGCGCGAAGTGGCCAAGCACCAGGGGGTCGAGCACATCACCATGGTCGAGATCGACGGTTCGGTGGTGGAGATGTGCAAGGAGCACTTCCCCGGCCATTCCGCGGGTGCCTTCGAGGATCCGCGGCTGAATCTGGTGATCGACGACGGCATGAACTTCGTCGCCAACACCACCGAGCGCTACGACGTCATCATCTCCGACTCGACCGATCCCATCGGCCCGGCCGAGGTGCTGTTCTCGGAAAACTTCTACCAGGCCTGCCATCGCTGCCTGAACGAGGGCGGCGTGATGGTGGCCCAGAACGGTACCCCCTTCCTGCAACTGGACGAGGTCAGGACCACTGCCGGCCGGATGTCCGGGCTGTTCGCCGACTGGCACTTTTATCTGTCAGCGGTGCCTACCTACATAGGGGGCGTCATGACCCTCGCCTGGGGCAGCAAGGACGTGACCTTGCGTCGGCAAGATGCCGAAACCCTGGCGCAGCGCTACAGTGATACAGGCATCCAGACCCGTTACTACACCCCGGAGCTGCATGCTGCTGCCTTTGCTCTACCTCGATACGTGCTGGAGGCCATCGGCAAGGCGTAAGCCCTGGCGGTCGCGGCACCGTTCGAGTTTTCAGCCGCGACTCGCCGGACGTCGGTAGCGACGCTTCGGCGAGAAGATCATCCGAACCAGAGGAGGGTTGTCCTATGTCCTTGTCGTTTGCCGATGATGTGAGCTTGAACCTGCTGCAGCGGATGAAGGAGGGCGGCTTCGATTTCGCCCGCTTCCATCCAATCGACTTCTTCGCCATCTTCGCCGATGAAGGCAAGGCCCGCATCGCTGCGGACCAGTTTCACGGCGAGTCCCTCAATGCCCAGGTGATGCCGCACGAAGAGGGGGGTTGGCATCTGCAGGTCAGCAAAGTGATGTTCGCCACCCACGCCACCATCGACGATTTCGAAAGCGATCTGGAAGCGGTGGTGGTGCCCCTGGGCGGCCAGCTCGACGGCTGGGGCGTGACCCAGGAAGTCAGCCGCAGCTCTGCCTGATCCAAGCCCTGCCGAGGCGGCATCCCGCCGGGGATGCCCGTCTCACCCTCTGAAATCACCCCGCCGCTCAATCATCGCACTTTCCGCCCGCCGCACCGTCTTAGGCTCATGACGGAAACGTTGCGGTGCATGCGCACGCTTACGTGCCTGGCTTTGGTGCACCGCGCGACCCGATGCCGCGCAAGAGCTTGATCTACAAGCCTCTTGCGCTGGCACGCGGCTTGCGAAGCTGCACCGTGGGTGACAAGGAGATCGGCATGAGCCGCCAACTGTATAACGAGATGTATGACGTCCAGGCGCAATGCCGACCGCACTATGGTCGCTATGCGCAATGGCTGAGCGAGACACCCCCGGAACTCCTGGCCCAGCGGCGGCGTGAAGCCGACCTGCTGTTTCATCGCGCCGGTATCACCTTCACCCTCTATGGCGACGAGCAGGGTACGGAGCGCCTGATTCCCTTCGATGCGCTACCGCGGGCCATTCCCGCCAGCGAATGGCAGATCATCGAGCGCGGCTGCATCCAGCGCGTCCAGGCGCTGAATCTCTTTCTCCACGACCTCTATCACGACCAGCGCATCATCAAGGCCGGGGTCATTCCCGCCGAGCAGGTGCTGGCCAACGACCAGTACCAGCTGGCGATGCAGGGGCTGGACCTGCCCAACGGCATCTATGCCCATATCGCCGGGGTCGACTTGGTGCGCGATGGCGACGGAGCCTACTACGTGCTGGAGGACAACCTGCGCACCCCCAGCGGGGTGTCCTACATGCTCGAGAACCGCAAGATGATGATGCGGCTGTTTCCCGAGCTGTTCACCCTGGAGCGCATCGCGCCCATCGACCACTATCCGAATCTGCTGCTCGACACCCTGCGCAGTTCCACCCCGGTCAACAACCCCACGGTGGCGGTCCTCACCCCGGGTCGCTTCAACAGCGCCTACTTCGAGCATGCCTTCCTGGCCCGGGAGATGGGCGTGGAGCTGGTGGAGGGCGCCGATCTGCTGGTACGCGACGAACAGGTGTTCATGCGCACCACCTCGGGCTTCCAGAAGGTCGACGTCATCTATCGCCGCCTCGACGACGCCTTCCTCGATCCCCTGGCTTTCAATCCGGATTCCCTGCTTGGCGTCCCTGGCCTGCTGGCGGCCTATCGCGCCGGCAACGTCATCCTGGCCAATGCCATCGGCACCGGAGTGGCCGACGACAAGTCGATCTATCCCTATGTCCCGGAGATGATCCGCTTCTATCTCAGCGAAGAGCCGATCCTCTACAACGTGCCCACCTGGCAGTGTCGCAAGCCGGACGAACTGTCCCATGTGCTGGCCAACCTGCCCGAGCTGGTGGTCAAGGAAGTCCATGGCTCCGGCGGCTACGGCATGCTGGTCGGCCCCACCGCCAGCAGCATGGAGATCGAAGCCTTCCGCGCCCGGCTCAAGGCCAATCCCAGCGCCTACATCGCCCAGCCCACCCTGTCGCTGTCCACTTGCCCGACCTTCGTCGAGAACGGCATCGCGCCGCGGCACATCGACCTGCGGCCCTTCGTGCTGTCCGGTCGCAAGACGCGCCTGGTGCCCGGTGGCCTGACCCGGGTCGCCCTGCGCGAAGGTTCGCTGGTGGTGAATTCCTCCCAGGGCGGTGGCACCAAGGACACCTGGGTGGTGCAGGACTAGATCGCCACAGAACAGTGGCCGCCCCGGCGGCCTCGCAAGGACCTTTGAAAGGCGACCCCACCATGTTGAGTCGTACCGCTGCCGATCTGTACTGGATGTCCCGCAACCTGGAGCGCGCCGAGAATCTCGCGCGGATGCTGGACGTCAGCTATTCGCTGTCGATGATGCCGCAGAGCGGGCAGGGCGGAGGCCTGGACGAGCTGGCCATGCCGCTGCTCATCACCGGCACCCTGGATGACTACCGGGAAAAGCACGGCGCTCTGCACCCC
The DNA here is from genome assembly GCF_003057735.2 of Pseudomonas sp. RIT411. Classification (NCBI taxonomy): domain Bacteria; kingdom Pseudomonadati; phylum Pseudomonadota; class Gammaproteobacteria; order Pseudomonadales; family Pseudomonadaceae; genus Pseudomonas; species Pseudomonas sp. RIT411. The sequence continues at coordinate 330,756 of NZ_QBIZ02000001.1, read as the reverse complement.
GAGCGCCTGCTGCATTTCTTCGCCCTGGACGAGCGCAACCCCGGCAGCATCTATTGCTGCCTGCAGGCCGCGCGCAGCAATGCCCACGCGGTGCGTGGACGCATCACCGCCGACATGTGGGAGAACGTCAACTCCACCTGGCTGGAGATGCGCGAGATTGCCGTCACCGGTCTGATCCGCTTCGGCATCAGCCGCTTCTGCGAATGGGTCAAGGAGCGCTCCCACCTGTTCCGCGGCGCCACCGTCGGCACCATCATGAGAAACGACGCCTATCGCTTCATCCGCCTGGGCACCTTCGTCGAGCGCGCCGACAACACCCTGCGCATGCTCGACGCCCGCTACCAGGTACTGGGGGAAGAGGAGGCGGAAGCCATCAGCGACGCCTCCGCCCGCGGCTTCTATCAGTGGAGCGCCCTGTTGCGCGCCCTTAGCGCCTTCGAGGCCTACACCGAGCTCTATCGCGATGCCCTCAACGTGCGCAATGGCGCCGAACTGCTGCTGTTGCAGGAAGACCTGCCGCGCTCGCTGCTGGCCTGCGTGATCGAACTGCACCGGGTGCTGGCCAGTCTGCCCGGCGAGAACGGCCGCGAGGCCAAGCGCCTGGCGGCCGGTCTCGAGGCGCGGCTGCGCTATACCAGCATCGACGAGGTGCTCGAAGAAGGACTCCATGCCTGGATCGGCGACTTCATCGTCCATGTCCGCCAGCTCGGCAGCGCCATCAATACCGCTTACCTGGAGACCGTATGAGACTCGCGATTCATCACGAAACCCTGTATCGCTACGCCGACCAGGTACGCGCGAGCATCCAGTACCTGCGGCTCACGCCCCAGGATGATGCCCGTCAGCGGATCCTCGGCTGGGAGCTGGCCTTGCCACGGCCGGCGCGGGCGCAGCGCGATCCCTTCGGCAACATCCTGCATGTGCTGACCCTGGATACGCCGCACGACGCCATCACCATCACCGCCAGCGGCCAGGTGGAGATCGACGAGACCTTCGAGGCGGAACCCTGCCAGGCCTCGGCCTTTCCCTTCCTGCGCCAGACCCGGCTGACCGAGGCCGACGAGGCGCTGACCGCCTTCGCCCGCGAGGTCTGCGACGGTCGCCGCGATCGCGACACCCTTATCCAGCTGATGGAGCGCCTGCACGAGCGCATGACCTATGTGCCCGGCTCCACCGAGGTGGACGGCAATGCCGCCCAGGCCTTCGCCAAGGGCGCCGGGGTCTGCCAGGACCATGCCCATGCCTTCCTGGCTTGCGCCCGCAGCCTGGGGATCCCGGCGCGCTATGTGTCCGGCTATCTGTGCACCGACGACAGCGCGCACCTCTCCAGCCATGCCTGGGCGGAAGCCTGGCATGACGGCGCCTGGTACAGCTACGACGTCACCAATCGCCTGGCCCGGCCGGAGCGGCACCTACGGCTGGCCATCGGTCTGGACTACCTGGACGCCTGTCCCGTGCGCGGCATGCGCCGCGGCGGCGGGGTGGAGCACATGGAGGCCAGGGTGATGGTCGAGCCCTTGCAGCAGGCGCAGCAACAGCAATAATCGGCGCTGCCCATAGCAGACGAAAAGGCGGCCAGGGGCCGTCTTTTCTTTTGCTGTCGGGCGCTGTCGCGTCGACCGTTCGATCAGCCGAGGTTCGCATGACCTATTGCGTCGCCATGAAACTGCAAGATGGCCTGGTATTCGTCGCCGATTCCCGTACCAATGCCGGGGTCGACAACATCGCCACCTTTCGCAAGCTGCACCTGTTCCGTATCCCTGGCGAGCGCCTGATCGTCATCCAGTCGGCAGGCAATCTGGCCACCTCCCAGGCGGTGATCAGTCTGCTGCGACAGCGCCTGGACAGCGAGCAGGACAACCTGCACGGCGTACCCACCCTGTACGACGCCGCCCGGCTGCTGGGGCAGACCCTGCGCGAGGTCCTGCAGCGCGATGCCGAGGATGCGCCCAGCGGTCACGGCCTGGACCTGAGCTGTTCCTTTCTGCTGGGTGGGCAGATCCGCGGGGCGGAGCCGGAGCTGTTCAATCTCTATCCCCATGGCAACTTCATCAGCGCCACCGAGGACACGCCTTACTTCCAGATCGGCGAGAGCAAATACGGCAAGCCCATCCTGGATCGGGCGCTGACCTTCGCGACGCCGCTGGAAGAAGCCCTGCGCTGTGCGTTGCTGTCCTACGACGCCACCATTCGCAGCAACCTGTCGGTGGGGCTACCGCTGGATCTGGTGGTCTATCCGCGTGATCGACTGGCGCAGGTCAGCAGTCATCGGATCGACGAACAGGATCCCTACTTCCAGGCCCTGCGCACGGGCTGGGGGGAGGGGCTGCGTGATCTGCTGGCAGCCTTGCCGGCAGCGCCTGCGGATTACTGGCGCTAGGGATCAGCCAAAGAACCGCGAGAGGTTGGGGATGACCAGCACGACGGTGGTGACGATGAGCACGAAACTCGCCTGGCGCCACTTGGGGACGGGATTCTTGAACATGACTCGGGGCCTTTATTGTTAGCTGTTTAGAGCCTTTACGTCTTCAGCGGGAAGCGCTTGCGCAACAGCGGCATGCAGTTACTGATACCCGCAGGCTTGAGCACTATCCAGTAGCTATAGAACATAAATTTCAGTTTTGTGGCGGTAACCGGCCAGGCGGTTATCAGAAATGTCGTACCAGGGGATTTTTCCTTTGCTTTCAGGTGATTAGGAAACTGCGTGCGACGCTACCGTTGGTCGGAGGTATCAATGGTTTGGAGCGAGGGAGGAGCGACCAGCCGGTCATCCCGTGAACGGGGCAGGGCGCAGGCCCTTCCAGGTCGTGAATGCAAATGTATGAATCGATTGAAGAAAAAGCTTGCCATCGAAATCGCCTTTGCCTATAGTTGCGCGCCTCGGTGATGCAGATGCAGCCACTGAGCAAATCTGGTGAGGTGTCCGAGCGGTTGAAGGAGCACGCCTGGAAAGTGTGTATAGGAGAAATCTTATCGAGGGTTCGAATCCCTCCCTCACCGCCAGATTAAGAAACCCCTGAGAGCCTAGCTCCAGGGGTTTTTTCTTGCCTGCGATTTGGCCAGGCCCTCCGGGGATCAGGCAGCCTGGGCAAAGGTCGCGGCGGTATCCCGGGCGTTGGGCAGCACGGCCGTCAGCTGTTCCAGGTCGATGCTGGCGAACAGCGGGCCGCTCAGGTCCTGCACCTTGCTGTCGCCGGCATTCTCGTGCAGCACCTCGGCCACGGCGACCGCCTGAGCCACGATCAGCGCATAGCCGTTGCCTTCCGGCGCCTGCAGCGGGCGGGCCTGATAGCCGATCGCATCGCGCAGCACCTGGGGCAGTTGCCAACGACGGGCCAGCTCGGCGCCCACTTCCGGATAGCCGAAGCCCAGTTGCAGGGTCTCGTCGGCGGCGCGATGGCTGCTGGCTGTGGCACGACCGGCCAGGCTGGGGGCCAGCTCCGGCGCACCGCTCTGGATCAGCAACTCGCCGATGTCATGCAGCATGCCGCAGGTAAAGGCGGTTTCCTGATCCAGGCCGGCCTGCTTGGCCAGCGGCTTGCACAGGCTGGCGACCAGGAAGCTGTTGTACCAGAAGGCCTGCAGATCGAAGCCGGGTGCGGCCTTGAAGCCGCCGGCGAAGGCCGAAGCCAGGACCAGGGTGCGCAGGGTGTTGAAGCCCAGGCGCAGGGCGGCGTCTTCGATGCTGGTGGATTCGCGGGCGCCGCGGAAGCGCGCCGAGTTGGCCAGGCGCAGCACCTTGGCGGCGATGACCGGGTCACGCGCCACGGTGCGCGACAGGGTTTCGATGCTGGTGTTGGGGTCGTCGAATTGCCGGATCAGGACCTGCGCCACTTCGGGGACGTTGGGCAGGTTGTGCAGCTGGGCAAAGAGGGTGTCGAGTTGCATGGGCGTCTCCGCGGAAAAGGGTTACATCTCCTTACACCCTCGTCATCGGTCGCCTGCGCGGATTTCTGTAGTCGCCATGTGACGATCGGTCGCAGCCCGGGCGACCAGCACCAGGTGGCCGCGCAGGATTGCCTTGCCGGTCAGGGACTTGCCGCACGCAAGCCAGGCTTGCCTGGCTGCGTCATTACCGTTCGTCGAGGGCGAAATCGACCTGGCTCAGGCCCGCCGCGCTGGCTTCCAGCACCCAGCCGCGACGGTCCCAATCGCCCAGCACGATACGTTCGGCCGGCTGGCCATCGAGCAGCAGCTCATGACGGGCGGGTCTGTGGGTATGGCCGTGGATCAGCGTGGTCACCCGGGCGGCGCGCATTTCCCGCTCGACCTCCGCCTCGGTGACATCGGTGATGTCCATGGCCTTGGCTCGGGTCTGCTGGCGACTTTCGCTGCGCAACTTGCGCGCCAGCTTCTGGCGGCTGGCCAGCGGCAGGTGGCGCAGGACGAAGAGGGTGAGGGGGTTGCGCAGGATGCGGCGCAGCTTCTGGTAGCCCTCGTCGCGGGTGCAGAGGGTATCGCCGTGCATCAGCAGCACGCGACGGCCGTGGAAGTCGGCGATATGGCGATCCGGCAGCAAACGGCAGCCAGCCTGGCGGCAAAAGGCCTTGCCGATGAGAAAGTCGCGATTGCCGTGCATCAGGTAGAGGGCCGTGCCGCTGTCAGCCAGCTGGCGCAGGGCCGTGGCGATCTCCTGCTCGAAGGCACCCATGGCGTCGTCGCCGATCCAGGCTTCGAACAGATCGCCAAGGATGTACAGGGCCTCGGCACCGCGGGCGCGGGTTTCGAGGAGATGCAAAAACGCCCGGACCAGGTCCGGGCGTTGCGGTTCGAGATGCAGGTCGGAGACCAGTAGGATCACTCGACGATCTCGGCCTTCTCGATGATCACGTCTTCGCTCGGCACGTCCTGGTGACCGGCCTTGCTGGTGGTGGCGACGCCCTTGATGGCGTTGACCACGTCCATGCCTTCGACGACCTTGCCGAACACCGCATAGCCCCAGCCCTGGCTGGTGGGCGCGGTGTGGTTGAGGAAGGTGTTGTCGGACACGTTGATGAAGAACTGCGCCGAGGCGGAGTGCGGGTCCATGGTGCGGGCCATGGCGACGGTGCCGATCGCGTTGGAGACGCCATTGTTGGCTTCGTTCTTGATCGGGGCGCGGGTCGGCTTCTGCTTCATGCCCGGCTCGAAACCACCGCCCTGGACCATGAAGTTGCTGATCACACGGTGGAAGATGGTGCCGTCGTAGTGACCGCTCTTGACGTATTCCTTGAAATTGGCCGCGGTTTCGGGCGCCTTGTCCTCGAAGAGTTCCAGGGTGATGACGCCGTGGTTGGTGTGCAGCTTGATCATGGCAGCGAATCCGTAGCTAAGGGGGACAGCATCCAGACCCGGCGAAGGCCTCAAGGGTTTCGCCGGGACTTGACGGGTTGGGCTATGATACGGGTTTACCTTTGCCCGGCCTACCCTGGCCGCGCGTCTGCCCAGTTAAGGATCCCATGAGCAAGCCGACTTCCGACTCGTCCACCGCCGCCAAAGCCGCCCCCGCGCATTTCCTGCGGCAGATCGTCCAGGCTGACCTGGACGCCGGCAAGCAGGCCAAGATCGTCACCCGCTTCCCCCCGGAGCCCAACGGCTACCTGCACATCGGCCACGCCAAGTCGATCTGCGTGAACTTCGGCCTGGCCAAGGAATTCGGCGGCGACTGCCATCTGCGCTTCGACGACACCAACCCGGCCAAGGAAGACCAGGAATACATCGACGCCATCAAGAGCGATGTGCACTGGCTGGGCTTCGACTGGGCCGGCGAGGTGCGCTACGCCTCCAGCTACTTCGACCAGCTCTACGCCTGGGCCGTCAATCTGATCGAACAGGGCCTGGCCTATGTCTGCGACCTCACCCCCGAGCAGGCCCGCGAATACCGCGGCAGCCTCACCGAGCCGGGTCGCAACAGCCCCTTCCGCGACCGTTCGGTGGCCGAGAACCTGGACCTGTTCGCCCGCATGAAGGCCGGCGAATTCAAGGACGGCGAGAAGGTGCTGCGCGCCAAGATCGACATGGCCTCGCCCAACATGAATCTGCGCGATCCCATCCTCTATCGCATCCGCCACGCTCATCACCACCAGACCGGCGATGCCTGGTGCATCTATCCGAGCTATGACTTCACCCATGGCCAGTCCGATGCCCTGGAGGGCGTGACCCACTCCATCTGCACCCTGGAGTTCGAGGACCATCGCCCGCTGTACGAGTGGTTCCTGGCCAAGCTGCCGGTGCCGGCGCAGCCGCGCCAGTACGAATTCGCCCGCCTCAACCTGAACTACACCGTCACCAGCAAGCGCAAGCTCAAGCAGCTGGTGGACGAGGGCCACGTGCACGGTTGGGACGATCCGCGCATGTCGACCCTGTCGGGCTATCGCCGTCGTGGCTACACCCCGGCCGCCATCCGCAACTTCTGCGAGATGATCGGTGTGACCCGCTCCAACGGCGTGGTCGACGTCGCCATGCTGGAATTCGCCATCCGCGAGGACCTGGACCAGAATGCCCCGCGCGCCATGTGCGTGCTGAAGCCCCTCAAGGTGGTGATCACCAACTACCCCGAGGGCCAGGTGGAAAATCTGGAACTGGCGCGGCATCCCAAGCAGGACCTGGGCGTGCGCCAGCTGCCCTTCACCCGCGAGCTGTACATCGACCAGGGCGACTACGAAGAGAATCCGCCCAAGGGCTACAAGCGCCTGGAGCCGGGTGGCGAGGTGCGCCTGCGCGGCAGCTACGTGATCCGCGCCGACGAAGCCATCAAGGACGCCGACGGCAAGGTCATCGAGCTGCGCTGCAGCTACGATCCGGACACCCTGGGCAAGAACCCCGAAGGCCGCAAGGTCAAGGGCGTGATCCATTGGGTGCCGGCCGAGGGTAGCGTGGAGTGCGAGGTACGCCTCTACGATCGCCTGTTCCGTTCGGCCCAGCCGGAGAAGAGCGAAGAGGGCGGCAGCTTCCTCGACAACATCAACCCCGAGTCCCTGGTGGTGCTCAAGGGCTGCCGCGCCGAGCCGTCCCTGGCCCAGGCCCAGCCGGAAGACCGCTTCCAGTTCGAGCGCGAAGGCTACTTCTGCGTCGATCTCAAGGATTCGGCGCCTGGCAAGCCGGTATTCAACCGCACCGTGACCCTGCGCGACTCCTGGGGGCAATGATGGCGCTGCACCTCTACAACACCCTGACCAAGACCAAGGAAGCCTTCACGCCGCTGGTGCCGGGGCAGGTGCGCATGTACGTCTGCGGCATGACCGTCTATGACTACTGCCACCTGGGCCATGGCCGCAGCATGGTGGCCTTCGACGTCATCACGCGCTGGCTGCGCCATAGCGGCTATGACCTGACCTACGTGCGCAACATCACGGACATCGACGACAAGATCATCAACCGCGCCAACGCCAACGGCGAGCCCTTCACCGACCTGGTGGCGCGGATGATCGAGGCGATGCACGAGGACGAGGCGCGGCTGAACATTCGCAAGCCCGACCAGGAGCCGCGCGCCACCGATCATATCGACGGCATGCACGCCATGATCCAGACCCTGATCGACAAGGGCTACGCCTATGCCGCGGGCAATGGCGACGTCTACTACCGGGTCAATCGCTTCGCCGGCTACGGCAAGCTGTCGCGGCGGCGCGTCGAGGACCTGCGCATCGGTGCCCGCATCGAGCCGGGCGAGGCCAAGGAAGATCCGCTGGACTTCGTGCTGTGGAAGGCCGCCAAGCCGGGCGAGCCGAGCTGGCCGTCGCCCTGGGGCGCCGGGCGTCCGGGTTGGCACATCGAGTGCTCGGTGATGTCCACCTGCTGCCTGGGCGAGACCTTCGACATCCACGGCGGCGGCAACGACCTGGAATTCCCGCACCACGAGAACGAGATCGCCCAGAGCGAGGCGGCCACCGGCAAGACCTACGCCAATGCCTGGCTGCACTGCGGGATGATCACCATCAACGGCGAGAAGATGTCCAAGTCGCTGGGCAACTTCTTCACCCTGCGCGAGGTGCTGGAGAAGTACCACCCCGAGGTGGTGCGCTACCTGCTGATCGCCAGCCACTACCGCAGTCCGATCAACTATTCGGAAGACAACCTGCGCGAAGCCAAGGGCGCCCTGGAGCGTTTTTACCACTCGCTCAAGGGGCTGCCGCAGGCTCCTGCGCAAGGCGGCGAGGGCTACGCCGAGCGCTTCGCCCAGTGCATGGACGACGACTTCAACACCGCCGGTGCCTGTGGCGTGCTGTTCGAGCTGGCCCGCGAGATCAATCGCCTGCGCGAGAGCGATCCCGCCGCGGCGGCCGGCCTGGCCGGACGTCTGCGCGAACTGGGTGAGGTGCTGGGCGTGCTGCAACTGGAGCCGGAAGCCTTCCTGCGCGCCGATGCGGCGGGCCGGGTGGATGCGGCCGAGGTCGAGGCGCTGATCCAGGCGCGCCTTGCTGCTCGTGCCGAGAAGAACTGGGCGGAATCCGACCGTATCCGCGACCAGCTCACCGCCCTGGGCGTGGTGCTGGAAGACGGCAAGGGCGGCACCACCTGGCGCCTGGCGGAGTAGGTCTGCGATCAGGCGGATGACGGTTCCGCGTCATCCGCCTGCTCTGGCCGGGTCCACCATCCCCGGAAAACGCTGCGCGGTTTTCCAGGCTACAAGGTGGGGGCCGTAGGGTGGACAACGGCGCAGCCTTGTCCACCATTCCTGGGCTCAGGGCTTCTTGCGCGCCTTGCCGAAACCCGGCGCCTTGCGCACCGACTTGACCTTGGGCTTGCCGTCTTCTACCCAGCGGCCCAGGGGCTTGTCGGATGCCGGACCGCCCACCTTGGGTTTCTTCGGCTTCTTGGGTTTCTTCATGACCAGGCCGCCCGGGCCGGTCTGGGGCACGCGATGGTCGGGGATGAAGTCCGGCTCGTCGCGGCGCATGAGGATCTGGCCGATCAGGGTCTCGATGGCCGCCAGCTGCTCCACTTCATCGGCGCACACCAGGGACACCGCCTGGCCCTGGTTGCCGGCGCGGCCGGTCCGGCCGATGCGGTGGACATAGTCTTCCGCCACGATGGGCAGGTCCAGGTTGACCACCAGTGGCAGGTCCTGGATGTCCAGGCCACGGGCGGCCACGTCGGTGGCGACCAGGATGTCGGCCTCGCCGGCCTTGAAGCGGGCGAGGGAACGCAGCCGCGCGGGCTGGGGCTTGTCGCCATGGATGGATTCCGCCGCCAGCCCCTCGGCCTGCAGCGCCTCTACCAGTTGCTCCACACCCTTGCGGGTCTTGGCGAACACCAGCACCTGGCCATGGCGACCGCTGCGATAGAGGTGCAGGAAGAGTTCGGTCTTGCGCTTCTTGTCGACCGGCACCACCCACTGCTTGACGGTGACCGCGGCGGTGTTGCGCGGACTGGCGTCGATAGTCTGGGGATCACGCAGTACCGGGGCGGCCAGCTGACGCACGGCGTCGGAGAAGGTCGCCGAGAACAGCAGGGTCTGGCGCTTGCGCGGCAGCATGACGAACAGCTCGCCCAGTTGCCGGGAGAAGCCCAGGTCGAGCATGCGATCGGCTTCGTCCAGCACCAGCAGCTGTACCTGGTCGAAGCGCACGGCGTTCTGGTTGAACAGGTCGAGCAGGCGCCCGGGGGTCGCCACCAGCACGTCCACGCCCTTGCGCAGCTTCATCATCTGCGGATTGATGCTCACGCCACCGTAGGCCACGGCCGTGCGCAGTGGCAGGTGCTGGGCATAGTCGCGCAGACTGGCATGGACCTGCTCGGCCAGCTCGCGGGTGGGGGTGAGGATCAGGGCGCGAATATGGTTTGGCGCCACCGCCGGGCCTTCCTGCACCAGTCGCTGCAGGAGCGGCAGTCCGAAGGCGCCGGTCTTGCCGGTGCCGGTCTGGGCGGCGGCCAGCAGGTCGCGACCGGCCAGCACCGCCGGGATGGCCTGGCGCTGGATGGGCGTGGGGGAGCTGTGCTCCAGGGCGGTGAGCGCCTGCAGCAGCGGATCTATGAGGCCGAGGTCGGCAAAGGTCATGACAGGCCCGGATGGCGTCGAAAAGGGAGCGAATTCTAGGCCGACTGTGAAGCGCGCTCAAACTTTGTAGCCAGGCGGCGGCTGCAGCCGGAATCCCGGCACGGCATAGTGGTAAGTTGCGTGGCTACAGGAGACCCCATGAGCGCTACCCCTACCTTGCCCCCGGTGTTGGCCGGCCCTTTGCTGCGGCGCACCGAAGCGTCCCGGTTGCTGCTGTGGCTGGTGACCCGCTCGGCCGAGACGCCCGTGCCGCGGCTGTGGCAAGGGGCGACCGAGCTCGGCGTGCAGGGGGAGACCCAGTGCCTGCGCCTGGGCGAGCAGGCCTATCTGCAGCTGATCGAGGTCCGGCCGGAGACCGAGTTGCCCACGGACACCTTCCTCCGCTACGACCTGCAGCTGAGCGCCGGTGGAATCCGCGACTGGGCGCCGCATCTGCTCTCCGCCGAGGGCGAATTGCCGCGCTTCGTCCTGCGCGCGCGTTTCGATCATCTGCTGCACGGCTCCTGCCGCAAGCCTCACCATGCCTCGGCCGACGGCCTGATCGCCGTGGATCGCCTGCTGCAGGGCTGCACGATCCCTGAGGAGTCGCCGGCGGCGCTGCTGCTCACGGGCGACCAAGTCTATGCCGATGACGTCGCCGGGCCGATGCTGCTGGCGGTGCAGGCGCTGATCCGCCGCCTCGGGCTCTATGGCGAGGACCTCGAAGGGGCGGTAGTGGCGGACAGCGAGGCGCTGATGGCCCATGCCGCCAACCTCTACCACCGCGAGGACCTGCTGCCGGCCTTCAAGTCCAACCGGGCGCTGCGCGAGAAATTCTTCGGTGGGGTGGAGAAACCCATCTTCACCTCCACCAATGCCCACAACCACCTGGTGACCCTGAGCGAGGTGCTGGCGCTCTATCTGCTCTGCTGGTCGCCGACACCCTGGACGCTGATCGAGGTGGTGCCACCGGCGCTCGACGCCAAGGACGATGAGCGCTACGCCGCCGAGTTGCGCTGCATCGAGGGCTTCGTCGCGACCCTGCCGCAGGCGGCGCGGGCCCTGGCCGGCGTGCCGACGCTGATGATCTTCGACGACCACGACGTCACCGACGACTGGAACCTCTCCGCGCGCTGGGAAGAGACCGCCTACGGCCATCCCTTTTCCCGGCGCATCCTCGGCAATGCGTTGCTGGCCTATCTGCTCTGCCAGGCCTGGGGCAACGCCCCGGAAGCCGTGGCCGAACCCCTGGCGGCCACGGCCCGGCTGCTGGACACGGCGGGTGACGACGGCAAGCTGGAGTGCCCGACGCAGAACGCCTGCATCGACGACCTGCTGCGCTTCCAGGGCTGGCACTACGTGCTCAAGACCAGCCCGCCGCTGATCGTGCTGGACACCCGGACGCGTCGCTGGCGCAGCGAGCGGCGCCTGGAGCACCCCTCGGGGCTGATGGACTGGGAAGCCCTCTGCGAATTGCAGCAGGACCTGCTGGACCATCCCTCGGCGGTGATCGTCTCGGCTGCGCCCATGTTCGGGGTCAAGCTGATCGAGGCGGTGCAGCGCATCTTTACCTGGTTCGGCCAGCCGCTGATGGTGGATGCCGAGAACTGGATGGCCCACCCCGGGGCGGCCAAGACCATGCTCAACATCTTTCGCCACCGCCGCACCCCGGGCAACTACGTGGTGCTTTCCGGCGACGTGCACTATTCCTTCGTCTACGACATCCGCATCCGGGACCGGCGCGGTGAGCCGCGGCTCTGGCAGATCACCAGCAGCGGCATCAAGAACGAATTCCCACCGCGCCTGCTGGCCACCCTGGACCGACTCAATCGCTGGCTCTATGCGCCCTGGTCGCCGCTCAACGGCTTCACCAAGCGCCGCCGGTGGGAGCTGCAGCCGCGCCTGCCGGATCGCCGCGAGGCTGGCGAGCGACTGTGGAACGGTGCCGGCATCGGCCAGGTGCTGCTGGACGGGGAAGGGCGCCCGGCGGTGATCCGCCAGCACAATGCCGATGGCTCGCCGGCCACCGAGTTCGTCGAGCGCCCGGCCTGAGCTCGGCGCCGCGGCGCCCTAGGGGCTTCCGGGTGACAGGCGCCTGATCAGCCAGGTCGAGAGCCAGTACACCGGCTCCAGCACCAGAAAACCCAGCAGGATGCCGCCCAGTCGTGCCATGCCTGCCACCGGGTCGATATGGTCATAGTGGTCAGGCACCATCACCACCAGAAACGCCAGCGCGAACTGCATGCCGAGATAGCCGATACCGAGCGGACCATTCTCGAGGTGTCTGCCGATCAGCACACCGAGCGCAACGCCCGCCAGCGTCAGCCAGAGGCTTTCCTGGCTGACCAGCAGCAGAAGGGCCGCCAGGCCACCGCCGAGCAGGCAGCCGAGCATTCGATGCAACAGCCTTCTGGAAACCGCCTTGCCGGCGCTGCTCAGGCCGTCGAAGGGAACCACCATGACCGCCAGGATGGTGATGGCCGCCTGGCTGACATCCACCCCGATCTCTGCCGTCGCGCCCAGGGACAACAGGGCCAGAGCCAGACCTCCCTGCAGCGCATGGCGCAACGCCAGGGGCTGCCAGACACCCAGGGTTCGCGGTGTCGAGGCCACCGTGGTCGGCACCTTGGGCCACAGGCGCGCACGGACGCCGTAGGTGGAAAGGGCGCTCACCAGCACGCACGCCGAGGTGCCGAGCGCCACCTCCAACAAGCGTGACAGGGCGTATTGCTCGAGCTGCTCGGGCGCCTGGAGGCTCGCCAGGACCACCATGGCGTAGGTGAGGCCGCCCAGCAACCAGGCATAGCCATAGCGGCCCACCAGTGTCAGATAGAGGGTGATGCTGCCCACGGTGCCCAGCAGGACGGCCTGCTCGTAGGGGTTCAGCTGCAGGTGGCGCAGGACCAACAGAGCGCCTGCGGCGCCGATACAGGTACCCAGCACCCGAAGGCAGCCGCGCGAGAAACTGTCGCGGACATCTGACCTCATCACGATATAGCCGCTGAACGCCGCCCAACCGACATGCTGAACCCCGGCCAGGTGGCCGAGCAGGATCGCCAGCAGGACCGAGGTCAGGGTTTCCAGTTCGTCGACCAGGCGGCGCCGGTCGCGGCCGAACTGGCGGAGATCGCCTGCCAGATCGCGCAACAACTGCCTGAATTCCGACAACGCCTGAGAGGGAGACATGGATCCCTGATGAGTACCGTGATCGCTGCCTATGTTACCGCCGCTGATCGCCGTCTGGCAGCACGGGAGCCGGCCGCGAACGGTAGAGGCGCATCGCGACGGGACCGCTCAGGCCGAGCTGCCACCAGTGGCCAGCCAGCGCAGCACGCCCTGGCCCGCCGCGCGGCCACTGGCGAAGCAGGCCGTGAGCAGATAGCCGCCGGTGGGCGCCTCCCAGTCGAGCATCTCGCCGGCGCAGAAGACGCCCGGCAGCTGCCGGAGCATCAGGCCGTCGTCCAGCGCTTCCAGGGGTACACCGCCCGCGCTGCTGATGGCTTCCGCCAGGGGCCGCGCTCTGACCACGGTGAGGGAGACGGCCTTGCAGGCCTCGGCCAACCGGCCCATGTCCTGGAAGGTCTCCGGTGGGGCCAGCTCGCGGAGCAGGGCGGCCCGGGCGCCGTCGATCCCGGCATGGCGCCGCAGGTGGTTGGCCAGAGACTGGCTGCCGCGGGGCTTGGCCAGGGCCCGGCCGAGTTCCGTCAGGTCCCGCTGCGGCGCCAGATCCAGGGTCAGGGTCGCTTGGCCATCCCGTTCGATTGCCGTGCGGATCTCGGCGGACAGCGCATAGACCAGGCTGCCCTCGATCCCGGTGTCGGTCAGCACGAATTCGCCCTGGCGTGGCGGCTGACCCGCCAGGGCCAGGGCCGCGGGCTTGATTGGCGCGCCAGCATGGCGGGTCTTGAGGAAATTGCTCCAGCCGGCCACCTCGAAACCGCAATTGGCCGGTTCCAGCGGACGCAGTCCAACTCCTCGCGCGGAGAGCAGGGCCTGCCAGGCACCATCCGAGCCCAGCCGCGGCCAGCTGCCACCGCCCAACGCCAGTACCGTAGCCTGGGGCTGCAGGAGCCGCTCACCCTCCAGGGTGGCCAGGCGCAGCCGGCCCTCGGCGTCCCAGCCCAGCCAGCGACTGCGAGTGTGGATGCGTACGCCTTGCTCGCGCAGGCGATGCAGCCAGGCACGCAGCAGGGGTGCGGCCTTCATGTCGGCGGGAAACACCCGGCCCGAGGTGCCGACAAAGGTCTCGATACCCAGCTCATGGATCCAGGCGCGCAGGGCATCGCTGTCGAAGCTATCGAGCCAGGGGCTGACGCCGCTCTCACGCTCGCGATAACGCTGACGAAAGGCAGACTGCTCCTCGGCATGGGTGATGTTCATGCCACCCACGCCGGCCAGCAAAAACTTGCGGCCTACCGAAGGCATGGCATCGACGAGGTCCACAGGGACGCCTGCGGCGGCCAGGGTCTCGGCCGCCATCAGCCCGGCAGGGCCGCCCCCGATGACAGCGACGACGGGCGTGGCAGAAAGGAGAGACATGGCGGCATCCAGGAGCTGAGGAAAACCGCCATTGTACGCGACGCGACTAGACCACGCCGGCCTGGCCCAGGGGCGCCGCCAGGGGTTCTTCCAGTCGTTCGGGAATCAGCGGCTCGCTGCGTCCGGGCGTCAGGATCACCTTGCGGCAGTCCTCCTGCTTCTTGTCGAAGATCTTGTAGCCCTCGACCGCCTGCTCCAGGGACATCCGGTGGGTAATGATAGCCTCCGGCGCCAGGTCACCGCGCTCGATGTGTTCGAGCAGCTCCGGCAGATAGCGCTGCACGTGGGTCTGGCCCATCTTGAAGGTCAGGCCCTTGTCGAAGGCGTCACCGAACAGGAAACCGTGGATGAAGCCGGCATAGACGCCCGGTACGCTCACGGTACCGCCACGGCGTACCGCGGCGATGCACTGGCGCAGGGCCTTGCCGCTGCTGCCTTCCAGCTTGAGGTTGGCGAGGATGGTTTCGGTGGTGCTGCCCTTGGCCTCGAAGCCCACCGCATCCACCACGCCGTCGACGCCGCGCTTGCCGGGCGTCTGCTCGATGATGGTGGCGGCCGGGTCGTCGTCTTCGTCGAAGTTGATCGGGATGACGCCATAGGTCTGCTGGGCATAGGCCAGCCGATAGGGGTGGTGATCGACCATGAAGATGCGCTCGGCGCCCAGCATCCGCGCACAGGCCGCAGACAGCAGGCCGACCGGGCCGGCGCCATAGATGGCGATGCTCGATCCCTGGCCGATGCCGGTGTTGAGCACGGCCTGCCAGGCGGTGGGCAGGATGTCGGACAGGAACAGCACCTTTTCGTCGGCCAGGGTGCCGGGCACCTTGAAGGGACCGGTGTTGGCCTTGGGCACCCGCACGTATTCGGCCTGGCCGCCCGGCACGCCGCCATAGAGATGGCTGAAGCCGAACAGCGCGGCGCCCGGCGGGATCTGTTTCTTGTTGAGGATGGCGCCGCGACCGGTATTGGTGGTCTCGCAGGCGGCGTAGAGATCCTGGTTGCAGAAGAAGCAGCTGCCACAGGCGATGACGAAGGGAATCACCACCCGGTCGCCTTTCTGCACGGCAGTGACGGCCGGGCCGGTTTCCTCGACGATGCCCATGAATTCGTGGCCGAAGATATCGCCGTGTTCGACGGTGGGAATCTTGCCGCGGTAGAGGTGCAGGTCCGAACCGCAGATGGCCGTGGCCGTCACCCGCAGGACGATGTCGTCGGCGTCCTGGATGGTCGGATCGGGGACGGTATCGACGCGGACATCGTGGGCACCGTGGTAGGTCAAGGCTCGCATGGCGGTCTCCGTAGGGCGGTAAGCACCTAGGGTGGAGGCCGCCGTCAGCCGAGCGGTTCCGTGAGGTCGGACCGGTGGTATGGCGATCTGATAGCGACAGTTCGCGACTTTTCGCCGCTATTGCCCGGGCCAGAGCCGGGCAGGCGCAGCGGCGTCAGCGGTTGCGGATATAGACGGCCTTGCCGGCGCTGCCGTCGGCGGGATCGCGTTCCTGGACTTCGAAACGATCGCCATGGGCCTTGACCAGGCCGCTGAATTTGCGGTGCCCATAGAGGCGGGCGTCGAAATCCGGACGCACCTTGCCGAGGTTGGCCCCGACCATGCCCAGATTGGCCCAGCCGCCTTCGTCGGAGGCGTCTTCCACCGCCTGCTCGATGAGCTTGAGGATGGTGCTCAGCTTGGGCTTGCCGCGGTTGGTGGTGGCGGGCTTGTCGCTGGCGCCGGCGGCCTCGCGCGGCTCTTCCCGCGGCTTGGACCTGAGGATCTCGGTGTAGATGAATCTGTCGCAGGCCGAAACGAAGGGATCCGGCGTCTTCTCCTCGCCGAAGCCGTAGACCGTCAGCCCTTCCTCGCGCAGTCGCGCCGCCAGGCGGGTGAAGTCGCTGTCGCTGGAGACCAGGCAGAAGCCATCGAAGCGGCGGGTGTAGAGCAGGTCCATGGCGTCGATGATCAGGGCGCTGTCGGTGGCGTTCTTGCCCTTGGTGTAGCCGAATTGCTGCACCGGCTGGATGGAGTGGTCGAGCAGTACCTTCTTCCAGCTGTTGAGCTGGGGTTGGGTCCAGTCACCGTAGATGCGCTTGACGCTGGCCACGCCGAAGCGGGCGATCTCGGCCATGAGACCATCGACGATGGCCGCGGGGGCGTTGTCGGCGTCGATCAGCACGGCCAGGCGTGCCTGGCTGGATTCGGGTGTCTTGGCGGTCTTGCTCATGGAAACTCCTGTTCAATGCAGGCCGAGCTCGTGCCAGACCTGGGTCGCCGTGTGATGGAGGATGCCGTGACGACGGGCCAGGGCCAGGCGATCGGCCGAATAGCCGCCGCCGATCACCCCCACCACGGGTATATCCGCCGCCAGGCAGCGCCGCAAGACGAAACCGTCGCGCGCCGCGAGACCGGCATCGGTCAATTCGAGGTAGCCCAGGGCGTCGTCGCGATGGACGTCCACCCCGGCGTCGTAGAGCACCACGTCGGGCTGGTGGAGCGGCAGCAGGTAACCCAGGGCGTCGTCGAGCACCCGCAGGTAGCCGGCGTCGTCCAGGCCGCGGGGCAGGGGGATGTCCCAGTCGCTTTGCGCCTTCCGCGCCGGATAGTTGGTGGCGCAGTGCAGGGAGACGGTGACGGCGTCGGGCACCTCGGCCAGGATGCGCGCCGTGCCGTCGCCCTGGTGGACGTCGCAGTCCAGGATCAGCACTCGTCCGGCGCGTCCGCTTTCCAGCAGCGACAGCGCCAGGATCGCCAGGTCGTTGAAGATGCAGAAGCCGGCTGGATAGTCGTGATGGGCATGGTGGGTACCCCCGGCGAGGTGACAGGCCAGGCCATGACGCAGCGCCAGCTCCAGGGTGAGCAGGGAACCGCCCACGGCGCGGATGGTGCGGCGCACCAGGGCTGCGCTCCAGGGCAGGCCCAGCTGGCGTTGTAGCGGCGGCGGCAGTTCGCCGGCCTTGAACGCCTGGATGTAATCGGGGGCATGCGCCAGCGCCAGTAGCTCGTCCGGGCAGAGTTCGGGCCGTTGCCAGTTGTCCGCGCCCAGGATGCCGCTGGCACTCAGGTGTTCGTGCAGCAGCCGGAATTTCTCCATCGGAAAACGATGGCCAGCGGGGAAGGGCGGACTGTAGTCCTCGTGGTAGACCAGGGGCAGGCGTGTGCTCAAAACACCAGAAGCTCCAGGATGAACCAGAGGATACCGGTACAGAAACCCAGCGCCAGGAGAAACAGCAGGCCGTCGCGGGCGATCAGCGACAGGGCGAAGGAGGTCAGCGCCAGCCCCGCCGTGGTGTTGGCGAAGGGCACCAGATCCAGCACCGGCATGGTCGCGGCGATGAGGATGCAGAGCAGGGCGGTGACGAAGTGCGCCGGGCGCGAGGTGAGTACCCGCAGCCGCGACTTGACCACCTTGTCGACCCAGCGCGCCGGCTTCTGCAGCAGCCGCAGCGACTTGCGCAGCTTGCCACGGGAGACGGAGCGCTGCAGCACCCAGCGCGGCAGCCAGAAGTGGTCGCGCCCCAGTAGCAGCTGACCGCTCACCAGCATCACGAAGACGGCGATGGCGGTGGCGATACCGGGAATGCCGGTGAGCGGCGAGATCGCCAGCACGCCCGGCAGGAGGATCATGGGGCCGAAGGAGCGACTGCCGATGGCGTCGATCAGGTGCTGCACCGAAACCTGGCTGGGGCTGTGGCCCACCCGCTCCAGGCAGGCCAGAAAGCTCTGGAGGTCCACCGGGCCATCCTGCCCGGTGTCGCAGCTGGCGGGCTCGCGCTCCAGGGCCTCCTCTTTCATGGCTGGGCGCTGTCCAGCATACGGCGGATCCAGCGGGTCAGGTCCTGGCGGCCATAGGGCTTGTTGAGGATGGGGAAACGCTCGCCGTTGCCTTCTTCCAGTTCCAGGGCGTTGTTGGCGTAGCCGGTGGTGAGCAGGATGCGCAACTCGGGCTGCCGCCGCTGGGCCTCCTTGGCCAGCATCACGCCATTCATGCCGCCAGGCATGATCAGGTCGCTGAACAGCAGGTCGATGGTGGGTTCGCGCGCGAGAATGTCCAGCGCCTGCTGGCCATTGTGGGCGACCAGCACCTGATAGCCGGTCTCTTCCAGGATGGCCTGGGCCAGGGCCGCCACGTCCGGGCGATCGTCCACCACCAGGATGGTCTCGGAACCGCCGCTGTCCTCGTGCGGGGTCGGCAGGGGCGCCGGGTGTTCGCGCGCCTCCTCTTCGGAAACGGGGAAGTAGAGACGCACCGAGGTGCCTATACCGACTTCGGAATAGAGCCTGACCAGGCCGCCCGACTGCTTGAGGAAGCCGTAGACCATGGACAGGCCCAGGCCGCTGCCCTGGCCTTCGTCGCGGGTGGTGAAGAAGGGGTCCAGGGCGCGCCCGAGCACGTCGGTCGACATGCCGCAGCCGGTGTCGGTCAAGGCGATGCAGACATAATGCCCCTGGGCCAGGCCGCCATGGGCCAGGTCCTGGCCATTGACCTCGACGTTGAGGGTTTCCAGGGTCAGGGTGCCGGTGCCGCGCTCCTGCATGGCCAGGCGAGCGTTGTCGACGATGTTGAGCAGCGCCGTCTCCAGCTGGATCGGATCGAGCCGGCAATTCCACAGCGCCGGTGCCGGGCGGAAGATGAAGCGGAAGGGACCGCCCAGGGCCTGGGCCAGGCGACTCTGGCGGGCATTGATGAGCTTGTTCAGGTCCACCGCGCGCCCGGTCAGGCGCTGCTTGCGGGCGAAGGCCAGCAGCTGCTGGGTGAGGGTCGCCGCCCGGTTCACCGCGTCGCGGGTGTTGTCGACATGGCGCTTGGCCTTGTCCCTGTCCAGTTCCGGACGGTCCAGGTTGATCCTCAGGATATCCAGGTAGCCGACCATCACCTGTAGCAGGTTGTTGAAATCGTGGGCGATGCCGCCGGTGAGCTGACCCAGGGCTTCCATCTTCTGCGCCTGGCGCAGGGCGTCTTCGGCGTCGCGGCGGCGGGAGACGTCCAGCTGCGAGGCGAAGAAATAGCGCAGCTGGCCGGCGGGATCGAGCACCGGCGAGATGAACAGCGCATTCCAGAAGGTCGAGCCGTCCTTGCGGTAATTGAGCAACTCGATGTCGCAATCGCGCTGCTCGCGGATGGCGTTGCGGATCTCGGCGATGTGCTCCTGGCGAGTGTCGGGTCCCTGCAGGAAGCGGCAATTGCGACCCAGCACCTCGTCCAGGGCATAACCGGTGGTACGCAGGAAGGACTCGTTGGCAAAGATGATCGGGTTATCCGGCTGGTGCGGATCCGTCACGATCATCGGCATCCGGGTCTTCTTCACGGCGGCAAAGAAGATGTCGTCGTGGCCGAGACCCTTGCCCAGCTCCGCGATCTGGGCCGCGGCGGGGTGGGAAGACGAAGCGTTTGCGGTTTCGGTCATGGAGAGGAAGCCTGCGAGCGGACAGCGATACCTTTATTGTGACCCTTTATACGGCCACAAGCTCCACCAGTTATCGTCATACGATGAGCAATGTGTCTGGAAGCACGGCGAACGCACAGGATTTGACCGGTTTTGCGTATGATGATCGCTCTCTGTCAAGGAACCCTACCCATGAGCAAGGTGCTGGACAACCTGGTCGATCTACTGACCCTCGAATCCCTGGCCCCCGATCTGTATCGGGGCGGCAGCCAGGATCTGGGCTTTCCCCAGCTCTTTGGTGGTCAGGTCCTGGGGCAGGCGCTGTCGGCGGCCAGCCAGACCGTGCCGGTGGAGCGTCGGGTGCACTCGCTGCACGGTTACTTCCTGCGCGCCGGGTCGGCGGTGGAGGCGGTGACCTACCAGGTGGATCGCATTCGCGACGGCGGAAGCTTTTCCACGCGCCGGGTCACCGCCTTCCAGGGCGAGCAGCCGATCTTCTTCTGCAGCGCTTCCTTCCATATCGAGGAGCCGGGTTTCGAGCATCAGACGACCATGCCGGAGGTACCGGCACCCGAGACCCTGCAATCGGAAATCGCCCACGCCCAGCGCTATGCCGAGCTGATTCCTGCGCCGCTGCGCGACAAGCTGCTCGGCCCGCGCCCGATCGAGATGCGCCCGGTGGTCTTTACCGACCCCTTCCAGCCGCAGCCCACCGAACCGGTCCGCCACGTCTGGTTCCGCGCCACCGGCGACCTGCCGGACCAGCCGGCCCTGCATCGCTATCTGCTGGCCTACGCTTCGGACTTCAATCTGCTGCCCAGTTCTCTGCTGCCCCATGGCACCAGCTTCTGGGACCGCTCGCTGCAGATCGCCAGCCTCGACCATGCGGTCTGGTTCCACCGCGATTTCCGCCTGGACGACTGGCTGCTGTACGCCATCGACAGCCCCTGGGCCGGCGGCGCCCGCGGTCTGTGCCGCGGCAGCATCTACAACCGCGCAGGTCAGCTGGTGGCCTCGGTGGCCCAGGAAGGACTGATTCGCAAACGCGGCTGAGATCCAGCCGTCCGGCTGGCTATTTGGTTATCACCCTTATAGGCTCTTGCCTGCGAAGGACTGGATGCCCGCGGCTGGGCGTCCCAGGCACAACATTAGTTTGAGGCATCGTTCTTGAATCGACTCGCGCGCGTCGTAACCGGTATCCAGGGGCTGGATGAGATCTTGAAGGGAGGCCTGGTTGCAGGTGCGTCCTATGTCATCCAGGGGCGTCCGGGTTCCGGCAAATCGATCATGGCCAACCAGATCGCCTTCAACCATGTGCGCGGTGGTGGGCGGGTTCTGTTCGCCACCATGCTGTCGGAAACCCACGAGCGGATGTTCCAGTTCTTTTCCACGCTGGATTTCTTCGACCGCTCCTGCATCGGCGACCAGGTCCAATACCTGAGTGCCTTCGACACCATGGAAGGTGAGGGGCTGGACGAGGTGGTCCGCCTGCTGCGTCGCGAGATCAGCCGGCAGAAGGCCAGTCTGCTGGTGGTCGATGGCCTGCTCAATGCCCGGTCGCGCGCGGAAACGCCGATCGACACCAAGAAATTCATCGCCGAGTTGCAGGGGCATGCGGCCTTTGCCGGTTGCACGGTCATCTTTCTCACCAGCGCGCGTCTCGAGGACGGCAGCCCGGAACACACCATGGTCGATGGTGTGCTGGATCTGCACGAGGAAGAAATCGGCAGTCGCACCATCCGCCGCCTGGCGTTGCGCAAGACCCGTGGCAGCGGCGCGCTGCCGGGCTTTCACGAATTCACCATCTCCGATGCCGGCATCACCGTGTTTCCGCGCCTCGAGGCGCTGTATCGCGATCCTTCGGCCGGCGCGACCTATCGCGTCGGTCACCAGCGCGTGCCCAGTGGCATGGCGTCGCTGGATGCGATGATCGAAAACGGCCTGCCGGAGAGTTCGACC
The DNA here is from genome assembly GCF_003057735.2 of Pseudomonas sp. RIT411. Lineage (NCBI taxonomy): Bacteria > Pseudomonadati > Pseudomonadota > Gammaproteobacteria > Pseudomonadales > Pseudomonadaceae > Pseudomonas > Pseudomonas sp. RIT411. Next base: position 308,924 of record NZ_QBIZ02000001.1, on the reverse strand, counting down.
ACCCTGCTCATGGGGCCATCGGGTGCCGGCAAGACCTCCATCAGTCTCAACTTCCTGGCGGCCTCGACGCCGGAAGCGCCCGCGCTGATGTTCGGCTTCTACGAGCCCCCGGAGCGACTGCTGCTCAAGGCGAGTGCCCTGGGCCTCGATCTGGCCAGCCGGGTCGACGAGGGCGCCTTGCATCTGCACTGGCAACCGACCACCGAGATGCGCCTCGACGAGGTCGGTCTCGAGCTGCTGGCCATGGTCAGACGGCACGGCATCAAGCGGCTGGTGATCGACAGCCTGGGCGCCATCGCCCGCTTCGCCCTGCCGCAAGGACGGCTCATCGAATACTTCAGCGCGCTACTGAACGAGCTGCGCACCCAGGGCGTCACAGTTCTAGCCACCTGGGAGTTGCGTGACGTCTTTGGCGCGGACATCGCCGCGCCGGCGCCCGAACTTTCCAGCATGGTGGACAATCTGATTTTGCTGCGATTCGTCGAGGCCGAGGCCGAGATCAAGCGGGTGCTGTCGATCCTCAAGGTCAGGGACAGCATCTACGATCCAGCGCTGTGCGAACTGATCATCGACGACTCGGGAATCGAACTGAAAAAGGCATTCAAAGACATGGTGAAGGTACTTTCAGGTTCAGCCATGCCCTCCACACAACCATGATCGCGTCGGGTGGGAGAATCTCCAGATGACGACGATACTGGTAGTCGATGACGAATTCCTGATAGCGGACATCCTGGCCTTCGCCCTCGAAGACGAAGGCTACATGGTGGTCAAGGCGAGCAATGGTCGCCGAGCGCTTGACGTCTTCGATCGCGAACTACCGTCCCTGGTCATCACCGATTTCATGATGCCGGTGATGAACGGCCGCGAGCTGGCAGAGGCCCTGCGTGAACGTCAGGGCTTGCAGCATCTGCCCATTATCCTCATGAGCGGCGCCCAGGCGCATCTGGCTCAGGAGAGTTCGGAGCTGTTCGATTCCGTGTTTCAGAAGCCGTTCAACATCAGCGACATCGTCGATGCGGTGCACAAGCACCTAGTGACCCTGGAGCAATGACGAACCCATAGCAAAAAGGCCTGTCTAGACAGGCCTTTTTGCTATGGGGCTGGCGCAGCGGCCAGCCCCGCGTCTCCGATCAGGAGCGCGAAAGCAGTACGCCCAGCACGAAGCCGACGCCGCCGGCGATGGCCAGGGCAGTGAAGGGCTTGTCGGCGGTCACGTTGCGCGCGCAGTCGATGGCCTGGCCATACTGCTCCTGCAGCTTGCCTTCCAGCTGACGGGCCTTGCCCTGGGCTTGCCAGTCGGCATTGCCGGTCGCCGCGCCAAAGCTATCCTGGACCTTGCCGGTAGCGTCCTTGGCATTGCCTATGATCTGATCGGTATTCATAAATGCACCTCGTGTGGGAAAACGGGGGAGGTCATGCCAAGCGGCATGCTTCCTTTATTGATCCGCGCCAGACGCATTTCGTTCAGGTCAATTTGCTGTTCGCGACGTGTATCGCGGTTCCCTGCCGAGAGGATCCATGATCTCCAGCCGTTTTTCCGCCCTTTGCCTGCTGTCGCTCCTGGCGGGCTGCAGCACTCAGCAGCCGCCGGCCGAAGCCCCGACCGGGGCCGATGACCTCTTCGCCCGTCCTATCATCGCCGAGAGCGTTCTGCGCGAGGGTTCGCGTCTGCAGATGGCGCTCGCCCTGGCCGATGGCGGCTCCGCCCTGGTCTCCCTGGATTGCGTGGCTGACCAGGCCGAGTTGCTCTACCTGGATGGCGCTCAGCGGGTCTATCCGGGGCGGGTGAATGCCTATGCCGCGCCCTTGCCGTTGAGCGCGGCCAAGGTCGCGGCGCTCAAGCAGCGTCCCGATGTGGCGGCGCTCTGCGCCCGGCCCGCCAACGCCGACTGGCGCGCCCTCGCCAGGGGCCCCGGCGGCGACACCCTGGTGATTGATCGCAACAGCCTGGTGGACGATAACGGCGTGCGCCGTTTCTGGGCGGGTCAGCAACTGCCCGTCGTCCTGCAGACGCCACGCTACGGTGCTCCGGTGCGCCAGTGGCGCGAATCCCTGGCGGCCGACTGCACGGCGCGCCGTTACCTGCTACTGGCGCGCTACGGCCTGGACGATGCGGGGCGGGTGACCGATAGCCAGCCGAGCGCCCAGGGCCAGGAAGCCTTCACGGCGGCGCCGGCCGAACGGCGTACCCTGCTGGAAGCCGCCTGTGATCGGCGAGACGCCTTGTTGGCTACGCCGCGCATGGAAGAGGTCAGGGCCGCCGCCACACCGCCGGCTGCTCCGCCGCCTCCCGGCGAACTACCCGCGGCCCAGGCGCAGCCCCTGCAGGCGCTCAAGGCGTTGGCGCTGCCCGCGCCGCGGGTGGCTGTGCAGCGCTTCGTGGAGGAGGGCGAGAGCCGCTACGAAGGCCAGACCCATGCCTATCGCGAAGAGGTGCAGGTCAGCCCTGGCGCCCAGCCCGGACTGCTGCGCTTCAGTGCCCAGGGCAAGGCGGCCCGGGTCGATTCGCTCACCTGGCGCGGGCTGATCGACCTGGTACGCCGTACCCGTATCGACAACGGCAACCTGCCGGTGGAAGAAGTCGCCAGCCTGGATCAGCTGACCTTCAGCGGCGACTGGCGCGCCCTCGCCGTTGGCAGCCAGGTCGGTTACCAGGCGCGGCAGACCCTGACCGGCAATCTCAAGGGCGCCGAGCAGCGCGAGATCAGGCTGTCTTGCAAGGTGGTGGGCGACGGCGAGGCGCGCCGGGTATTGGCCAGCCTCAGCGGCCGGGCCAAGACCCTGGAGTGCCGGCATGGCGAGGCGGGCCATGGCCCCCTGAGTCGCTGGACCTACCTGGAGGACTACGGCTTCTTCCACCTGACCAGTGTCGGAGCCGGACGCGCCATGGGCCTGGAAAAGCACCTTAGCGACCTGCGATAGCCGGCCCAGAGCCCCTGGTCAGGCCGGGGGCTGCTGCATGAGGTCTGGAAGTTCCCAGGTGATATTTTCCTCAGAGGTAAATATTACTCTCTAAAAGGACTCTTTTTGGCGAATTAGTACTGGGAGTACGCTGTGTCTATCGAAACAGCACAACCAAGAGGTATTCGCTATGAAAGTCCTGGGTGTCCAAGCCATCGTCGCCGTCCTGTTCATGGGCCTGCTGTCGGGCACGGCGTCCGCCGCCAGCCGCGATATGTCGAGCAAGTCGATTCGCGCCAACGCTCAAGCCCAATTCCAGTCGGAGCATCCCAACCGGGTCTCCGCGCTCTACCAGAACAACGCCAACTAATCTGGCGGCTGTCTCGACGCCCCGGCGACCCACTCATCGCCGGGGTGTCGTCCTGTCTGGCCCCTTATCAGCCGGACTATCCATGTCTTCCCCCTCCGGTAACGTCGCTCCCTCAGCCCCCTGACCGTCTTCCATCCTTGCTGCGGCGGCTCCGGCACGGCAGGCTGTGCACCTCAGCTCAACGAGACAGGATGATGAAGATCGGCGAATTGGCCAGGCGCACCGATTGCGCCGTCGAGACCATCAGGTACTACGAGCGCGAAGGGCTGCTGAGTCCGGCGGCGCGCAGCAGCAGCAACTACCGCAGCTATGACGAAAGCCAGGTCGAGCGCCTGGTCTTCGTTCGCCATTGCCGGTCGCTGGACATGACGCTGGAAGAGATTCGCGCCCTGCTGGCCCTGCGCGATACCCGCGAACCCGGCTGCGCCCAGGTGGACGCCCTGATCGGCGACCATCTGCATCATGTCGAGGTGCGTATCCGCGAGTTGAATCAGCTGCGTGAACAGCTGGTGACCCTGAGGCGCCACTGCCAGGGAGAGGGCGAAGGGGACCGTTGCGGCATCCTGCGCGAACTCGGTCAGCCGGCGGCGCCATCGGCGACCACCGCCAGCTGCAGTGCGGCCGGGCACGCCCATGTGCCCGGCACCCACCGCCTGCATGACTAGCTAGGAATCAGAGCGCCTCTGCCCAGAGGTCGTACTCGTCGGCGTCGGTGACCCGCACCCAGACCTTGTCACCCGGCTTCAGCGGATTGGCGCTGTCGACATAGACGTTGCCGTCGATTTCCGGGGCATCGGCATAGGAACGGCCGATGGCGCCCTGGTCGTCCACCTCGTCGATCAGCACCTCGATCTCGCGACCGATCTTGAGCTGCAGGCGCGCGGCGGAGATGGCCTGCTGGTGCGCCATGAAGCGCTCCCAGCGCTCCTGCTTGACCTCGTCCGCAACCGGCTCCAGGCCCAGCTCGTTGGCGGGTGCGCCCTCGACCGGCGAGTACTGGAAGCAGCCGACGCGATCGAGCTGGGCCTCGGTGAGCCAGTCCAGCAGGTACTGGAAGTCTTCCTCGGTCTCGCCGGGAAAGCCGACGATGAAGGTAGAGCGGATGGTCAGCTCCGGGCAGATCTCGCGCCAGCGCTTGATGCGCGCCAGGGTCTTGTCCTCGAACGCCGGGCGCTTCATGGACTTGAGCACCTTGGGGCTGGCGTGCTGGAAGGGGATGTCCAGGTAGGGCAGCAGCTTGCCGGCGGCCATCAGCGGAATGACGTCGTCGACATTGGGGTAGGGGTAGACATAGTGCAGGCGCACCCAGACGCCCATGCCCGACAGCGCCTCGCACAGCTCCAGCATGCGCGTCTTGACCGGCTGGCCGTTCCAGAAGTCCAGCTTGTACTTGAGGTCGACGCCGTAGGCACTGGTGTCCTGGGAGATCACCAGCAGCTCCTTGACGCCGGCCTTGACCAGGCGCTCGGCCTCGGACAGCACGTCGCCCACCGGGCGGCTGACCAGCTTGCCGCGCATGGAGGGGATGATGCAGAAGCTGCAGCTGTGGTTGCAGCCTTCGGAAATCTTCAGGTAGGCGTAGTGGCGCGGGGTCAGCTTGATGCCCTGGGGCGGCACCAGATCGATCAGCGGATTGTGCTCCAGCTGCGGCGGGACCACCTCGTGCACGGCGCTGACCACCTGCTCGTACTGCTGCGGACCGGTCACCGCCAGCACGCTGGGATGCACGCCACGGATGTTGCCCTCGTCCACACCCATGCACCCGGTGACGATCACCTTGCCGTTCTCGGCGATGGCCTCGCCAATGGCGTCCAGGGACTCGGCCTTGGCGCTGTCGATGAAGCCGCAGGTGTTGACCACCACTACGTCGGCGTCTTCATAGGTCGGCACGATCTCGTAGCCTTCCATGCGCAGCTGGGTGAGGATGCGTTCGGAGTCGACGGTGGCCTTGGGACAGCCGAGGCTGACGAAACCGACCTTGGGGGCGGACGTTTGGATGGACATGGGCTAACCTCGGCGGGCGCTCAGGAGGCGCCTTGATCAAAAAACGCGCGATTCTAGCCATCTCTGCCGCTGCTTGGAAGGGGCAGGCAGGTCCTGGCGACCGCGCAGAGCTTTTTGCCGACCAAGGAGTCTATGGTGCTGGAAGCGCTGCGCTGAGAGGTTGCGCGCGCCACGCTACCGGCCTTTTCAACTTGATCCTGACGCCGCTTCGGCGCAGGATGCGCCGATTTTAGACTCTAGGAGCCCTGCATGAGCCGTCCGGAACACGAGCACGGTGGTAAAGCCCCTTCGGCCTTGGGAATGATCGTGCTCGCCACCGGTGTGGTATACGGCGACATCGGCACCAGTCCTCTCTATACCCTCAAGGAAGTCTTTTCGCCGCACTACGGCTTGCCGCTGAATCACGACAGTGTGCTCGGCATCCTGTCGCTGATCTTCTGGTCGCTCATCTGGGTCGTCACCCTCAAGTACATCACCTTCGTCATGCGTGCCGACAACCAGGGCGAGGGCGGCATCATGGCGCTCACCGCCCTGGCCCGGCGTGCCGCCCAGGGCTCGCCGCGCCTGGCCACCACCCTGGTGCTGCTGGGGCTGTTCGGCGCCGCACTCTTCTACGGCGACAGCATGATCACCCCGGCGGTCTCGGTGCTGTCGGCGGTGGAGGGTCTGGAACTGGCCTTCGATGGTCTGGAAGCCTGGGTGGTGCCCATCGCGCTGGTGATCCTGGTCGGCATCTTCGCCATCCAGAAGCGCGGTACCGCCACCATCGGCAAGTTCTTCGGGCCGGTGATGGTGCTCTGGTTCACCACCCTGGGCGCCCTGGGTGTCTATGGCATTGTCCAGCAGCCCGAGGTGCTCAAGGCCTTCAATCCCTACTGGGCGGTGCAATTCTTCGCCGATAACCCGGTGAAGGGCTTCATCGTGCTGGGCGCGGCGGTGCTGGCGCTGACCGGCGCCGAGGCGCTCTACGCCGACATGGGGCACTTCGGCCGCAAGCCCATCGCCCGGGCCTGGCTGCTGCTGGTGCTGCCGGGGCTGGTGCTCAACTACTTCGGTCAGGGCGCGCTGCTGCTCGCCGATCCCGCGGCGGTGCGCAATCCCTTCTATCTGCTGGCCCCGGAATGGCTGCTGCTGCCGATGATCGGCCTGGCGACCCTGGCCACCGTCATCGCCTCCCAGGCGGTGATCACCGGCGCCTTCTCCATGACCCGCCAGGCCATCCAGCTGGGCTACATCCCGCGCATGCAGATCCAGCACACCTCCAGCCAGGAGCAGGGGCAGATCTACATTCCGCTGATGAACTGGGCGCTGATGCTGGGGGTGATCTTCCTGATCCTGACCTTCCAGTCCTCGGCCAACCTGGCCGAAGCCTACGGTGTGGCGGTGACCGGCACCATGCTGATCACCAGCTGCCTGGTGTCGGCGGTGATCCTGCTGCTATGGAAATGGCCACGCTGGATCATGGTGCCGCTGCTGATCGGCTTCCTGCTGGTGGACGTGCTGTACTTCTCCGCCAATGCGCCGAAGATCTTTTCCGGCGGCTCCTTCCCGGTGATCGCCGGTATCGTCATCTTCATCCTGCTGACCACTTGGAAGCGGGGCCGGCAACTGGTGGTGGAGCGCCTGGATGACGGCGCGCTGCCGCTGCCGATCTTCATCAGCAGCATCCGCGCCCAACCGCCGTTCCGTGCCAAGGGCACCGCGGTGTTCCTGACCGCCCGTACCGACGTGGTCCCTCACGCCATGCTGCACAACCTGCTGCACAACCAGGTGCTGCACGAGCAGGTGGTGCTGCTCACGGTGCGCTACGAGGATCGTCCGCGGGTGTCGCGCGGCGAGCGCATGGAGGTCGAGGACTTCGGTGATGGCTTCTATCGGGTGGTGTTGCACTACGGCTTCATGGACGAACCGGACATTCCCCTGGCGCTCAGCCATTGCCCCTATCCGGGACTGGATTTCACGCCGATGCGTACCACCTACTTCCTCAGCCGGGAGACGGTCATCGCCTCCAAGCGCCTGGGCATGGCGCCCTGGCGCGAGAATCTCTTCGTCTTCCTGATGAAGAACGCCAACGGCAACCTGAGATTCTTCAAGCTGCCGGTGAACCGGGTGATCGAACTGGGTACCCAGGTCGAGATCTAGCCGAGCGCGAAAAGCACAAAGGCCCCAGCAGGGGCCTTTTCTTTGCCTAGTTTAACACTGGCGGGGGAAGGGCGTCGGGATCGGTGATGAAGGGCATCTGCCAGCTGTCGAGGGTCTGGCCGCGGCTCTCCAGCTCGCTGCGTACCGTGCCGATATAGCCGGCCAGGCGCAGGGGATCGGCGTAGTCCGCTTCGCCGAGCTGTTCTTCGGTATAGAGTGTCTTGCCCTGGGCATCCACCACGCCCAGTGCCAGGTCATGGCCATCCGCACCGGACGACACCACGCAGCCAAGGGGTTGGAAGGCATCCACCAGGATCTTGCTGGCGGCATCGGCGGAAAGCGGTGTGCTCATGTCGTGGGTCTCCGTGGCTGTTGCAGCCATAGACCGCGGGAGACCGGCTCCTTGTTCCGGCCGTTCGTCCGGGCCCGCAGGCCCGGACGGGATACGCTATTGCGGCGTACGGGCCTCGATGGCCTTGACCATGAAGTCGGCCAGCTTGTCGTAGTTCTCGTCGAAGTGGTGACCGCCCGGGCGGCCCAGCTTCTCGCCCGGCTGGCCCGGCTGGGTACAACCGCTGTCGTCCTTCTCTTCCTCGCCATAGACGCAGAACAGCTTGGCGGCGGGGATCTTGCTGGTTTCCGGCAGGGTGTCGGCTTCGTCACCCGGCTTGCCCAGCCAGCCTTCCACGGCGATCTCGAAGTTGCTCTTGCGGCTGAAAGCCAGCAGCAGCAGCGAGGTCACCTGGTCCTGATCCGCCTTCGGCAGGCGGTTGTAGACCGCCGGCAGGATGTCGGCACCAAAGGAGTAACCGGCCAGCACGAAGTGCTTGGCGTTCCACTTCTCGCGGTATTCCTGCATCAGGTTGGCCAGGTCGGCGGCCACCTGTTCCGGACTCTTGTGCTGCCAGAAGTAGCGCAGCGCATCCACGCCTACCACCGGATAGCCCGCTTCGTTCATGGCCTGGGCGGAGAGCCGGTCGATGTCGCGCCAGCCGCCGTCACCGGAGTAGAAGATGGTCACCACGTCGGGATGGCCGGGCTTGACGTCGGGATCGGCCGGCATCTCGATGGTCGGGATGTCGTTGTGCTGACCCAGCAGGCGGTTCTTGAGCTGGGTACGCAGCACCACCGGCAGGGCGGTGCCGTAGTCGGCGATGGTCAGGTCGGCGTTGCTCTGCTGGCGCACGAAGATCGCCGAATCATCGGTCGGATGATCGTTCCAGGCGATGTGCCACTGGCCGGCTGCCGCCTTGGCGGGCAGGGCGTCCGGGCAATCCAGGGTTTCCAGGTTGAAGCCGACGCTCAGGGCGGCGGCCTTCGGGTTGTCCCGGGTGGCCAGCCAGCGCCAGGCGCGGGCAGCGCCCGGGCCGATGCCGCCGACAAAGGTCGGCGCGCCGCTCAGCTGCTTGGCGGCGTTGGCGAAGTCGTCGTTCTGCGCCTGGCAGTTGTTGGAGACCTGGACCTCGTACTGGACGATCTCGGCGCCGGTGTTGGTCGCCAGCCCCAGCAGATCGGCGTCCGCCAGCTGCAGATCCGCAGGTGTGGCCAGAACCACGCGAGCGTGTGGCTCGCCCTTGGGCGCGGCCATGGTCAGCAGGCGACCGTCCGGCTGCGCCATGACCTTGACCTGGGGCGCCGAGGGCCAGCGATGGAGCCACCACCAGCCGAGGCCCCCCGCGATCAGCAGGATGACGAGCAGTACTGCGAGTGCACGTTTCAGCATAGGAGTCTCAACGTTTGACCAGGCCGGTATAACCCCCGGCGATTAGGGCGGCGGTATCGGCGAAGGCGACCAGGGGGTCCAGGCCGGCGGGGACCGCCATGTAGCGCGGTTCCCATTCCGGATCGAACTTGTCCTTGAAGCGGCGCAACCCCTGGAAGTTATAGAACTGTTCGCCACGTCTGAACACCATGGCGCCCAGACGCTGGGTGATGGGGGCGCCGCGGCGGGGATGCAGGCCGGCCAGCGGGACCATGCCCAGGGAGAAGCGCGCGAAGCCGGCGGCCTTGAAGTGCAGGATCAGCCCGAGCATGAGGAATTCCATGGTCTGCTTGGGCGCATCCGCGGTGACCCGCATCAGGTCGATGCTGGCCAGATCCGGGCGTTCGGTCTCCAGGAGGTTGGCGAAGGCCACCGCCTTGCCCTGGAAGCGCACCACGGCGATGCGGAAGTGCCTGAGATAGGTCGGATCGAAGCGACCCAGGGAAAAGCCCTTCTCGCGCACCTGCTTGCTTTCCAGCCAGACGTCGGAGATGGCCTTGAGCTCGTCCAGGGGCGCCTCGCCCGGGGCGTGGAATTCGATGGCCAGGCCATCGCGCTGACCACGATTCCAGGTGTATCTGAGGTCCTTCTTGCCCTTGCTGTCGAGATCGAAGGCATGCAAGTCGACCCGCGCCTCTTCGCCGAGCTTGAGCGCGGTGAGACCGATGTCCATGTAGAAGGGCAGGTTCTCCGCCCGTACCTGGTAGAACACCGGGCGTGCATGGTGCAGGTCGCAGAGGTCGCGGAATTTCCAGATCAGCTCGGCGCGGGGCTGGGAGCGGCCGATGGGATCGAACAGGGCGATCAGGCTGCGGCCCCGCCGTCCGTACATCAGGAAGGCATCGTCGCTTTCGTGGAAGAGCAGGGCCTTGTCCCCGGTCATCACCAGGCCGCCATCCGGCTGGCTGGACTTGCGCACGATGCCGAAGGCGCGCTCGAGCTCGGCGCCGGTGGGCGCTTCGATGGGCGGCGGCGCGGCGCGCAGCAGCCAGCCCAGGGCGATGATCAGCAGCAGGACGGAGCTGCCCAGGGCGGCCCGCAGGCCGCGCGGGGCATCGGCGTCCAGCGCGAATTGCCACCACAGACGCGTTTCGTAGGGGACATCCTGGTAGGCGAACAGCAGCAGCCACACCGAGGCGGCGACCACGCAGATGCTGGCGGTCACGTACAGCGGCGAGAAGGGCTGCTCCATCAGCCGGCTGCGGCGATAGAAGGATTTACGAAAGATGGCGAGCAGCGCGGCCGTCATCGCCAGAATGGAGGCTTCCTCCCAGTCGAAACCTTTCAACAGGGACAGCAGGCAGCCCAGCAGCAGCAAAACCAAGGTCACCGCCCAAGCCGCGGAGAGGCGCCGGCGCAATCCCTGCGCCAGCAATAGACAGACGACGCCGATCAGGCTCGCGCCCAGGTGGGAGGCATCGATCAGCCGCTGGGGGAGCAGGAAGTCCATACCCTCCAGGCGGGTGTCTATTTCAGGGGTGACCCCAGAAAAAAGCAGCACCACCCCAGAAAAAAAAACCAGGATGGCGAGGATGGGTGCGGCCAGGCCGGAGGCGACCCGTACGGCCGGGCTGTTCGACAGCAGGCGCCGGCCTTCGCTGAACAGCAGCACCAGGCAGGCGATCACGAACGGCAGCAGCACATAGAAGAGGCGGTAGACCACCAGCGCCGCGGCTAGCTGCGCGGCGCCCAGCTCATTGGCGAAGGCGGCCAGCAGTACCGCTTCGAACACGCCGACACCGCCTGGAACATGGCTGAGCACCCCGGCGGCCAGGGCCAGCAGGTAGACCAGCAGGAAGGCACCGAAGGGCGGCGCCGTGGGCAGCAATAGATAGAGCACCATCGAGGCGGCGGTCACGTCGAGGATGGTGATCACCAGCTGCAGCACGGACAGCCGCAGGGTCGGCAGGCGCAGGGCGCGCTTGCCGATGCGGAAGTGCAGGGCATGGGCGCACGGCTGCTCGGGCGCGCGCCAGCGACGCAGCGCCAGGATGCCCACGGCATAGCCGATCAGGATCAGGGCAGCCACCGTGACGATGACCGCTTCCGGCACGCGCAGGGCCTGGGTGGAGGCCGGCAGGTTGGTCAGGGCGGCGATGGCGGCCAGCGGCGGCAGGGCGGTGCCCAGCGCCAGACTGGAGAATACCGTCATCTGCGCCACTTCCAGGGCACTGAGCCCCTGACGGGCATAGAGGCGATAGCGCACCGAGCCGCCGGACAGCATGGACAGGCCGATCGCGTTGCCGATGGCGAAGGCGGTAAGACCACCCATGGTCCAGGTGCGGGCCGGCAACTTGACGTCGGCGAAGCGCATGGCCGACCACTCGTAACCGAGCAGGATGGTGAAACCGGCGGCCGCGGCGATGAGGGCGCCGATCAGCGAGGAATGGGGGATATCGTGGAGGGCATCGTGAAGGGCTTCGCCATCGATGCTGCTGAGCAGGTGCCAGCAGACCACCAAGGCGGCGGCGAACAGTACCAGGGTGACGCCCAGTTCGATGGGTTGTCGATAGGCCGTCAACCGCTCCAGAAGGCGCCAGGGTAGCGCTTGAGGGGGCGCTACGGGGTGGTCCGCAGGGGATGCCGGCTTCGAGGAGACCTCTTTGGCTGGATCAGGTGCAGTCATGCAAACTCCTCTAGACAGGAACGCGCGTCAGATTACTGGTCGCGCGCGGTTTGCCAAGCCTTGTACAGATAAAAAAGCTCTATACCAACCTTTGTAGCTCTTGCAGCTGCCAAGTTCGCACCGCTTGGATCTGACCTGGGTCAAATTCAGCGCAAAAAAAAACCACTCAAGAGAGTGGTTTTTTCGAATTTGGTTGCGGGAGCTGGATTTGAACCAACGACCTTCGGGTTATGAGCCCGACGAGCTACCAGACTGCTCCATCCCGCGTCCGATGGGGCTCAGTATAGGGCCAAGAAAAAATTCGTCAAGAAAAATTTAATAGCGATCAAAGGCTTATTTACCAAGCAAGGGCGGGCCTACTTGTCGCCGTCGCTTTTCTGCATCTGCACGGATGCCTTTTCACCGCTCGAGCGATTCTGTTGATCCGACTGGTCGCGATCGAAGCAGCCACCCAGCATGAGGCTGAGGAGCAGGGCGGAGGACAGGAATAGAGGGCGTTTCATGAGGGTTCTCCTAGAGGTACGTCCTCAGTCGACCTGTCCTGGCGGCAAAGAGTCCGGAAACCCGATGAGAGTGCCTCTTCGATCAAGTGAGAAGGTGATAGCAAAACGCCGCTAAGCGGTTAAGGCGGGTGGTGGCCATGTGCTACCCTTGATGAGTGTTATGGAGAACCTCATGCAGCCTTCCCAGGATTCGAGTTGTCTGGATCAGCGCATCATGCGCGTGATGGATCACGATATAGCGACACTGGTCGCCCAGTTGTGCAATCTTTCCCTGGCGCTCACCGGCAGCAGTGCCAAAGGCGCGGCGGAGATGGCACTTCAGGTCGTGGAGAAAGTCGAATTGCTCGTCGACGACATGCAGACGCTCCGCGCCGCTGCGCAGGAATTGCTGGACACCACGTCCCGCCATGTTCGCTCCGGCCATATAGAAGATCGGACCGCCATCGCCGGCGACGAGAGTGCACCTTTCGACGATGGGCAGCGCGACCGGACCGTTTGACCAGGAAAGTCCGAGGGGCCGCCATGAATCTCCTGCTGGAAACCTTGCTCCACCATCTCCAGGGCCTGGGTCGCATCGAGTTCTTCGAGCGCAGCGAGCATTTCGCACGATTGATGATCACCACACCCGACGGCGTGATCGCCGAACGCCACCTTTATTACGATCAGCTGCACCACGCCCACGATCTCAAGGCGGTGGTCGATGAGCTGCGCGAAGAGGTCGTGCACCGGCAACGCCTGCTGCAAGACGTCGGTTGACGGGTGATTCGTCGTTCGCCATGGACAAATCCGGGCGGTCTTGGCTTACTGTACGGATAATCAGCCGTCATGCCCGGCCCGGCATCTCCTCCCATGGCTCCGGACACTTCTCCCGCCCAGCTCCCACCCAAGCGCCAGCGCAAGATCATCCATGTCGACTGTGACTGCTTCTATGCGTCCATCGAGATGCGTGACGATCCGCGCCTGGGCGGCAAGCCGCTGGCGGTAGGCGGGACCCCCGATCGGCGCGGGGTGGTCGCCACCTGCAACTACGAAGCCCGGGCCTTCGGGGTGCGTTCGGCCATGTCCTCCCATCAGGCGCAGAAACTCTGTCCCGACCTGGTGTTCGTCAAGCCGCGCTTCGAGGTCTACAAGGAGGTGTCGCGGCAGATCCACGGGATCTTCCAGGACTACACCGAGCTGATCGAGCCGCTGTCCCTCGACGAAGCCTACCTGGATGTCACCCAGTGTGAGCTGTTCAATGGCAGCGCTACCCTGATCGCCCGTGATATCCGCAGGCGGGTGTGGCAGGAGCTCAACATCACGGTGTCCGCCGGGGTCGCGCCCAACAAGTTTCTCGCCAAGATCGCCAGCGACTGGAAAAAGCCCAACGGGCTGTTCGTCATCGCTCCCCACGAGGTGGCTGACTTCGTCGCCGCGCTGCCGGTGGCCAAGCTGCACGGCGTCGGCAAGGTCACCGCCGACAAGCTCAAGCGTCGCGGCATCGTCCTCTGCAGCGATCTGCATACTTGGTCGCGCTTCGATCTGCTGCGCGAATTCGGCAGCTTCGGCGAGCGCCTCTGGTCGCTGGCCCATGGCATCGACGAGCGCCAGGTCAAGGTGGACAGCCAGCGGCAGTCGGCCAGCGTGGAACGCACCTATGACCGCGACCTGCCCGACGCTGCCGCCTGTGCACAGGAATTGCCCGACTTGCTGGCCAAGCTCGAAGAGCGCCTGACGCGGCTGGCGGACCGCTATCGCCCGGAGCGGCCCTTCATCAAGGTCAAATTCCACGACTTCACCCAGACCACCCTGGAGCAGCAGGGCGCCGGTCGCGATCTCGACAGTTATCGGCGCCTGCTGGAGCAGGCCTACCGCCGGGGCAATCGGCCGGTACGGCTGCTGGGCGTGGGCGTGCGCCTGACCGATCTGCGCGAGGCGGCGCTGCAGCTGAGGCTGTTCGAGGACTAGCCCGCTAGAGCGGGCTCTTGGCCTGGGTCGACAGATTGACGATGGCCGCGTCCAGTTCTTCCAGCGCCGGGCTGGAGGTGGGAGCGCCCTGCTTGAGCAGGGTTTCGCTGTGCTGGCAGGCCGCGCGCAGCTGGGGTACGCCACAATAGCGGGTGGCGCCATGCAGGCGGTGAACACGCTCGATGAGGGCGATCCGATCGCCGTCTTCGCGGGCCTGGCGGATGGCCTGGCGATCCGCGGCCAGGGAGGCGAGCAGCATGCTCAGGAGATCCTTGGCCAGATCCGGCTTGTTGGCGGCCAGCCGCAGGCCTTCGTCGGCATCCATTACCGGCAGGGTGGAGATGTCCTGGCCACCGCTGTTGAGGCTGGTGACCTCGGGCGCCGAGCTGTGCAGCAGGCGCAGGCCGGTCCACTTGAGGATGACCTGGGCCAGTTGCCGATCGCTGATCGGCTTGGTGAGGTAGTCGTCCATGCCGCTCTGCAGCAGCGCGCGTTTCTCGTTGGCCATGGCGTGGGCGGTGAGGGCGACGATGGGCACCGGGGTGCCGCCCTCGCTGGCTTCCCAGTCGCGGATCGCCTCGGTGGCCTGGCGTCCGTCCATGCCGGGCATCTGCACGTCCATGAACACCAGGTCGAAGCGCTCCTGCTGCACCGCTTCCACCGCGGCATAGCCGCTTTCCACCGCCGTGACCTGGGCGCCCAGGTCGGTCAGCAGGGTCTCCACCAGCAGCAGGTTGGCCGGATTGTCGTCCACGCAGAGCAGTCGCGGCGGGCGGTCGGTGATGCCCAGGCCACCGCTTTCGTTGCGCTGCGGCCGCTGGTTGAGCAATTCGGCCACCGCCTGCTCCAGCTTGCGACTGCAGGCCGGTTTGGAATGCAGCTGGCAATGGACATCGGGCAGCGAGGCATGGAAGACCGCCTGGTCAGTGGTCGGGCAATAGACCAGGGTGTTGCAGTCCTGGCGGCCCAGTTCCCAGATGCGCTCGGTGAGCAGATCCGGCGGAATGCTGCGGGCGCTGACGCCGAGTACCGCCAGGCTGACCGGCAACTTGCCGGAGGCCGGATGGGCGACGGCTTCGCTGAGCTGCTCGAGGGTCTCGAACGGCTCCACGCTCAGGCCGCATTCTTCCAGCTGGTGCTGCAGCGCCTGGCGGGTGAGGGGGTGGGGCTCCACCAGGCCGACGCGGCGACCGGCCAGGGCGATGCGCTTGTGACTCTCGACGCTGCCGTGGGCCTTGGGCAGGTTGAGGGTGATCCAGAATTCCGAGCCCTCGCCGGGGATGCTCTCCAGGCCGATCTCGCCGCCCATCTGCTCGATCAGGCGCTTGGAGATGACCAGGCCGAGGCCGGTGCCGCCGGCCTGGCGGGTCAGGGAGTTGTCTGCCTGGGAGAAGGCCTGGAACAGCATCTGCCGGTCTTCGTCGGTGAGGCCGACGCCGGTGTCCTGGACGCTGATGCGCAGCTGGGCGTGGTCGTCGGTCTCTTCCTCGACCATGGCACGCACGGCGATGGTGCCGGAGTGGGTGAACTTGATGGCATTGCTCACCAGGTTGGTGAGCACCTGGCGCAGACGCTGCGGATCGCCGACCAGGTGGGTCGGGGTGTCGCGATAGACCAGGCAGACCAGTTCCAGGTGCTTCTCATGGGCCGAGGGCGCCAGGATGGTCAGGGTGTCCTGGATCATGTCGCGCAGGTTGAACGGCAGATTCTCCAGCACCAGCTTGCCGGCTTCGATCTTCGAGAAGTCGAGGATCTCGTTGATGATGCCCAGCAGGCTCTCGGCGGAATTCTGGATGGTGCTCAGGTAATCCTGCTGGCGCGGGGTCAGTTCGCTCTTTTGCATCAGGTTGGTGAAGCCGATGATGCCGTTGAGCGGGGTGCGGATCTCGTGGCTCATGTTGGCCAGGAATTCCGACTTGATGCGGCTGGCCTCCAGCGCGGCCTTGCGCGCCAGATCCAGCTCGATGTTCTGGATCTCGATGGTCTCCAGATTCTGGCGCACGTCCTCGGTGGCCTGGTCGATGTTGTTCTGCATCTCGAACTGGGCGTTTTCCATGGCCTCGGCCATGCGATTGATGCCGGTGGCCAGTTCGTCGAATTCGGGACTGCCGAGCTGGGTCGGCAGGCGGGTCTCCAGGCGACCTTCCTGCAGCTGGCTGACGCCCTGGGCGATCACCTGCAGCGGTCGGTTGATGCGCCGACCCATGCGCACCGCGATGAAGGCGGTGAAGGCCAGGCCGAGCAGGATCAGCAGGAGGCCGGCCACCAGGTTGCGATAGCCGCGCAGCAGGGTGGCGTGATGGGAGAGTTCGAGCTGGATCCAGCCCAGCGTCTGGGGGGTGGCCGGGCTGCCGTCGCTGCGGGTCAGGCGCAGGTCGTGGGTCTGCACCGGCAGGTTGAAGTGGGTGATGTCCAGACCGGATCTCATGCTGATGGTCTGGTAGTCGCGCCCGGTGAGCTCCACCGTCATCGAGGGGCCGGCATGGGCGAGGACGTTGCCGTCGGCATCCAGGAAGGTGATGGCGCGGACATCGGCCTGGTCGAGGGCGCGCTGGGCGATGCGGTTGAGCTGGTCGTTGTCGCCGGTGCGCATGGCCGGGGCGATGAGCGGCGCCATCTGCTGAGCCACCAGCTGGCCGTGCTCGATGAGCTGGCTGCGCATGTCGGACAGCTGCACCCAGCTGAAGTAGACCCCCAGCAGGGCCGCCATGCAGCAGGTCGGGAGGACGCTCAACAGCAGGATGCGCCCCTTGAGTCCCAATTCGTCCAGCACTGCACGTCCCCCAAAGGAAATTTGGCCAGTCTAACCCCTTTACCAAATGTAAAGAGAGTCTTTGCGAAAGGGGTCGCACCCCCTGGCGCTCTGATTCGAGAAAATCCGCGAAGGCTGCCACGGTCCCTGGCCGCGGTGCACAACCATTGAACCCATCGGCGGTCTGGTAGGGACTGCCGGTCGTTCCGGTGCGGTTGCGTTCGAGGAGATCCTTTGAAGAAGAGTTGCAGTCTGATGCTGGCGGGCGCCCTGTTGCTGGGGACCGGCTGGCTGGCGCCGACCCAGGCCCAGGAGCCGAAGAAGACCACCCTGGTGGAGCGGGGGTCGATGTACTACAGCTTCGAGACGCACCTGCTCGACTCTGCGGATGGCAAGCGCCGCTATCGGGTCTATATCGGTATTCCCAAGCAGCCGGCGCCGATGATGGGCTATCCCGCGCTGTTCCTGCTCGATGGCGATGCCGCCCTGGCGCAACTCCAGGATGTCTGGCTGTCGCCCCATAAGCTGAAGAGTGCCCCGGTGCTGGTGGCGATCGGCTACGCCGATGCCGCGGACGCCATGCAGGAGCGCACCTACGACTACACCCCGGCGGTGGGCAATGGCCGCGCCCGCGATGACGTGCGCAAGGACTGGCCGGCAGGAGGCTCGCGGGCCTTTCTCGACCTGATCGAGCAGCGCATCAAGCCGCTGCTGACCCAGAGCGTGCCGGTGGACCCCAATCGCCAGACGCTGTGGGGCCATGGCTACGGCGGCCTCTTCGTGCTCGACACCCTTTATAGACAGCCGCAGGCGTTCCAGCGCTATGTGGCGAGCGATGTCGCCTTTGGCTGGCAGCAGGGCTTCATTCTCAAGCGCGCGCAGGAATTCCAGGGCGTGGGCGGGGCCCGGCCGGTGCAGCTCTGGCTGTATTCCGGTACCGAGGACCTGACCCGCAAGGTGGCGCCCGATGCCGCCAAGCGACTGGCCGAGCGTCTGGCCGGACTGCCGGGGATGCAGGTGACGCCCGAGATACGTCCCAACCTGGGTCCGGAGGGCGTGCTGTCAGTGAGCCTGCCCGCGGCCTTGGAAGTGGCCAGCGACGGTGCCGCCACGCGCCGACCCTAGCCAGGCGCCGGACGGGTAGGGTCAGCGGGGCTTTGGGAGTATCATGGAAGGCTTTCACCCTTGGCGGAACGAGCTGATTCATGAGTCTGCACTATCCCACCATCGCCGATTGCATCGGTAACACACCGCTGGTGCGCCTGCAGCGCCTGGCCGGCGACACCCGCAGTACCGTGCTGCTCAAGCTGGAAGGCAACAACCCGGCGGGCTCGGTCAAGGACCGCCCGGCGCTGTCGATGATCCGCCAGGCCGAGGCCCGCGGCGACATCCAGCCCGGGGATACCCTGATCGAGGCCACCTCCGGCAATACCGGGATCGCTCTGGCCATGGCGGCGGCCATCATGGGCTACCGCATGATCCTGATCATGCCCGACAACTCCAGTGCCGAGCGCAAGGCGGCCATGACCGCCTATGGCGCCGAGTTGATCCTGGTGAGCAGGGAAGACGGCATGGAAGGGGCGCGGGATCTGGCCACCCGCATGCAGGCCGAAGGCCGCGGCAAGGTGCTCGATCAATTCGGCAACGGCGACAATCCGGTGGCCCACTACCTGGGTACCGGTCCGGAAATCTGGCGCCAGACTCATGGCAGCATCACCCATTTCGTCAGCTCCATGGGCACCACCGGGACCATCATGGGCACCTCGCGCTACCTCAAGGAGCAGAATCCCAAGGTGCAGATCGTCGGTCTGCAGCCGGAGGAGGGCGCGGCCATCCCCGGCATCCGTCGCTGGCCGGAGGCCTATCTGCCAAAGATCTACGAGGCCAGCCGCGTGGATCGCATCATCGACATGGGCCAGCAGGAAGCCGAGGACACCATGCGCCGCCTGGCGCGGGAAGAAGGCATCTTCTGCGGCGTGTCGTCCGGCGGTTCGGTGGCGGGCGCCCTGCGCATCGCCCGGGAAGTGGACAATGCGGTGATCGTCGCGATCATCTGTGACCGAGGCGATCGCTACCTGTCGACCGGCGTCTATGACGCGCGCTAAGCGGGGCGGTGGCGGACTGCGCTTCCAGCCGGCCGGTGGCGCCCGGGCGACCGGGGTACCGACCGGCAAACGGCAGCTGCTGGGCATCGAGCGGCTGTCCCATGACGGGCGCGGCATCGCTCACGAAGGCGGGCGGACCTGGTTCGTCGCCGGCGCCCTGCCGGGCGAACGGGTCGAGGCGCGGGTGCTCGGTGCCCGCAGCCAGGTGGTCGAAGCCCGTACCCTTAGAGTGCTGGAGGCCAGTCCGCTGCGGCGTACGCCGCCCTGCAGCGTGGCCGACCGCTGCGGCGGTTGCACCCTGCAGCACCTGCCCCATGCCGATCAGCTGACCCTCAAGCAGGAGGCCCTGGCCGAGCAGTTCCGCCGGCTGGCCGGGGTGCAGCCGCTGGCCTGGGCCGCGCCCATGGTCGGACCCGAATTCGGCTATCGCCGTCGCGCCCGCATCGCGGTGCGCTGGGACGAACGCCAGGGCCGCCTGGAGGTGGGCTTTCGCACCGAAGCCAGCCAGGACATCGTCACCCCCGACGACTGCCTGGTGCTGGTGCCGGAACTGCAGCCCCTGCTGCGGGCGCTGCCGGAGCTGCTGAGCGGGCTGGAACGGCCCCAGGCGATCGGACATGTCGAACTCTTCCAGGGGACGGCAACCGCCTTGCTGGTGCGCCATACCCAGGCGCTGCTGCCGGGTGACCAGGCGCGCCTGCGCGACTTCTGCGCGGCGGCCGGCGTCCAGCTCTGGTGGCAGGGCAAGGGCGAGCCGCAACCGGACCAGGCCGACGCCAGGCTGGGCTATCGGCTGGCGCCCTGGGACCTGACGCTGGCCTATCAGCCGGGCGACTTCGTCCAGGTCAATGCCGCCATCAACGAAGCCATGGTCGCCCAGGCGCTGGACTGGCTGGCGCCCAAGGCCGACGACCGGGTCCTCGATCTCTTCTCCGGCCTCGGCAACTTCGCCTTGCCGCTGGCGCGGCAGGCGGCGGCCGTCACCGGGATCGAAGGGGTCGCGGCGATGACATCCCGGGCAATACAAAATGCGCGTGACAACGGCATCGGCAACGCGCACTTTCTACAGGTGGACCTGTCGAACCCGCTACCCGCCGATCTGGGCAGCCATTCGCTGGCGCTGCTGGATCCGCCGCGCGACGGTGCGCTGGAAGTGGTCCGGCAACTCAGCGGCCTGGGTATCGGGCGACTGGTCTATGTCTCCTGCAATCCGGCCACCCTGGCGCGGGACGCGGGAGAGCTGGTCCGACAGGGCTATCGCATGACAAGAGCGGGCATTCTCGACATGTTCCCGCAGACCGCCCATGTGGAAGCCATGGTGTTGTTCGAAGCGGGCGGGATGCCCGGGTAACGACGGCTCGCCAACCGATGCGAGCCAATCCGGCGAAGGCACCGCCGTGAGGAAGGGGTAGATGGTACAGGTCAGAGCGCATCAGCCAGTCAACGTCGATGGCAGCATCAACCTTCACGCCTGGCTGGATCACATCCAGAGCGTGGATCCGAATCTCGATCGCGAGACCTTGCTGGATGCCTGCGGCTTCGCCCGCACGGCGGAGGAGAATTCCGGCCAGGTCGAGCACACCTGGGCGGAGGGCACCTCCAGTTTCCATACCGGGCTGGAGATGGCCGAGATCCTGGCCGATCTCAAGCTGGATCAGGACAGCCTGATCGCGGCCATCGTCTACCGGGCGGTGCGCGAGGGCAAGGCGACCCTGGAGTCGGCCGCGGAGCATTTCGGGCCGGTGGTGGCCAAGCTGATCGAAGGCGTGCTGCGCATGGCGGCGATCAGCGAGAGTCTCAATCCGCGCAAGTCCATGGTGCTGGGCAGCCAGACCCAGGTCGACAACCTGCGGCGCATGCTGGTGGCCATGGTCGACGACGTGCGCGTGGCCCTGATCAAGCTGGCCGAGCGCACCTGCGCCATCCGTGCGGTCAAGAACGCCACCGAAGAACGCCGCAACCGGGTGGCTCGCGAGGTGGCCGACATCTATGCACCCCTGGCCCACCGCCTGGGCATCGGTCATATCAAGTGGGAGCTGGAGGACCTGTCCTTCCGTTACCTGGAGCCCCAGCAGTACAAGCAGATCGCGACCCTGCTGCACGAGCGGCGGCTGGATCGCGAGCAGTACATCGCCGATGTCATGCAGCAGCTGCGTGACGAACTCACCGCCACCGGTATCAAGTCCGACATCAGTGGCCGGGCCAAGCACATCTATTCCATCTGGCGGAAGATGCAGCGCAAGGGCCTGGAATTCAGCCAGATCTACGACGTGCGCGCGGTGCGGGTGTTGGTACCCGAGGTGCGTGACTGCTACACCGCGCTGGGTATCGTGCATACCCTGTGGCGGCACATTCCCCGCGAGTTCGACGACTATATCGCCAACCCGAAGGAGAACGGCTACCGTTCCCTGCACACCGCGGTGATCGGTCCTGAGGGCAAGGTGCTGGAGGTGCAGATCCGCACCCACGCCATGCACGAAGAGGCCGAACTGGGGGTCTGCGCCCACTGGCGCTACAAGGGCACCGACGTCAAGTCGGCCTCCAACCACTACGAAGAGAAGATCTCCTGGCTGCGCCAGGTGCTGGAATGGCACGAAGAGCTGGGCGACATCGGCGGCCTGGCCGACCAGTTGCGCGTCGACATCGAGCCGGACCGGGTCTATGTCTTTACCCCCGACGGCCACGCCATCGACCTGCCCAAGGGCGCGACGCCGTTGGACTTCGCCTACCGGGTGCACACCGAGATCGGCCACAACTGCCGCGGCGCCAAGATCAACGGCCGCATCGTGCCGCTGAACTACCAGCTGCAGACCGGCGAGCAGGTGGAAATCATCACCGGCAAGCAGGGCTCGCCCAGCCGCGACTGGCTCAACCCCAACCTCGGCTACGTCAACACCTCGCGGGCCCGGGCCAAGATCGTCCACTGGTTCAAGTTCCAGGCGCGTGACCAGAACGTCGCCGCCGGCAAGGCCATGGTCGAGCGAGAGTTGTCGCGCCTGGCGCTGCCGCCGGTGGACTTCAATACGCTGGCCGAGAAGGTCAACTACAAGGGTGCCGAGGACATGCTGGCAGCCCTGGGCGCCGGTGACCTGCGCCTGGCCCATGTGATGCACGCCGCCCAGCAGCTGGTGGAGCCGGACAAGGGCGTCGATACCCTCGATCTCCTGCCGCGCAAGCCGACCAACAAGCCGGGCAAGCGCGGCGATGTGCAGATCCAGGGCGTGGGCAACCTGCTCACCCAGATCGCCGGTTGCTGCCAGCCGGTGCCGGGCGATGCCATCGTCGGCTACATCACCCTGGGGCGCGGCGTGACCATCCACCGGCAGGACTGCGCCAACGCCCTGCAGCTGGCCAGTCGCGAGCCGGAGCGGACCATTCAGGTGAGCTGGGGCCCGGTGCCGGTGCAGACCTATCCGGTCGATATCGTCATCAAGGCCTTCGACCGCTCCGGTCTGTTGCGCGATGTCTCGCAGATCCTGCTCAACGAGCGGATCAACGTGCTGGCGGTGAACACCCGCTCCAATCGCGAGGAAAACACCGCCAACATGCTGCTGACCATCGAGATCCCCGGCCTGGACGCCCTCGGTCGTCTGCTCGGGCGAATCTCCCAGCTGCCCAACATCATCGAAGCCCGGCGCAATCGCGCCGCCTGAGCCGGTGACGATGCCCCGACGAGGCGCCTCCTGGCGCCTCGTTCTTTTTCCAGTGACAGGATTCACCCAATGTACAAGCTCGACGACCTGCTGCACCTCATGGCCCGGTTGCGCGACCCCCAACACGGCTGCCCCTGGGACCTGCGCCAGGACTACGCCAGCATCGTGCCCCACACCCTGGAAGAGGCCTACGAGGTCGCCGACGCCATCGCCCGGCGGGATTTTCCGCAGCTGCGCGACGAGCTGGGCGATCTGCTGTTCCAGGTCGTCTACTACAGCCAGCTGGGGCGCGAGGATGGCCATTTCGACTTTGCCCAGGTGGTGGATGGCATCACCCGCAAGCTGGTGCGGCGCCACCCCCATGTCTTTCCCGATGGCGACCTGCATGGCCCGCTGGACCTGCCGCGGCTGGACGAGGCGACCATCAAGCGCCGCTGGGAAGAGATCAAGGCCGAGGAGCGCGCGGAAAAGGCCGCGGCGCCCGAGCAGCTGTCGCTGCTGGACGACGTGCCGGCCGCGCTGCCGGCCCTGAGTCGCGCGGCCAAGCTGCAGAAGCGTGCGGCCAATGTCGGCTTCGACTGGGCCGATGCCACGCCGGTGGTGGCCAAGATCCAGGAGGAACTGGATGAGGTGCGCGAGGCCATGGCCAACGGCCAGGCGGCCCAGGTGGCGGAAGAGGTCGGCGATCTGCTGTTCGTGATGGTCAACCTGGCGCGGCACCTGCAGGTCGACGCCGAAGACGCCCTGCGCCAGGCCAACGCCAAGTTCGAGCGGCGCTTCCGCTTCATCGAAGAGGCGCTGAAAGCCCAGGACCGCACGCCCCAGGAGGCCAGTCTGGAGGAGATGGATGCCCTGTGGGACGCCGCCAAGGTGGAAGAGAAGGGCGCCGTCGGGCATTCGTTGCGGCGGGGGTAGGGGAGGTTTTTGCGGGTTTTGTCGCGGCCATGCCGGTGCGCCGTAGCGACCGCTCTGACGTGGACTATCGCGGCCATGGGCCGCTCCTACAAGAGCATCACTCCCTGTAGGAGCGGCCCATGACCGCGATAAGAGAATTGAGCTGGATATCTACGGCATCCGCTCCCAACCGTACGACAGATCCGGCTGGTCGGCCAAGTGTGCCGGACACTTGCCCTTGAGGTGCCAGGCGAAGGCGATGATCTCGGCCAGGGTGCGATAGAGCGCCTCGGGGATTTCCGCGCCCAGCTCCAGGCGCGCCAGGATGCGCACCAGGTCGGCGTTCTCATAGATGGGCACCTCGTGCTCCCGGGCGGTGGCCAGGATGAGTTCCGCCAGTTCGGCGTCGCCCTTGGCGGAGAGGATGGGGGCGCTGCTGCCGTCATAGGACAGTGCGATGGCCTGGCGGGCGGCGGTCGTGCTCATGCGGTGTCGTCGATCCAGCGTTGTTCGAGGGAGGTGCGCGGATGGCGTGCGGGACGGCCCTGGCGGCTGCTGAGGTCGCCGACCACGAAGCCGGCGGCCAGCAGGCGCTCGCGCAGATGGGGCAATTCGGTATCGATCAGGGTGGCGGTGGCGCCTTTTTCCGCCCAGAACTCGCTCGACAGCCGGCCACTGGCCAGTTGCGCGCGTACCTGCAGCGGGCCGAGCGGCGCCAGATCGAAGGCCAGTTCCACCTTCCACAGGCTGTCGCGGGCTTCGCCGCGGCTGTCCGGCGGCGGTCGTTCCTCCTGGAAGCGCACCTGCACCGCGCCAAGGCGCTCGCCATCGCGCCAGGGGATCTCGGTCTGCCAGGTGGAGAGGTAATAGCCGTCGGGCAAGACCTGGGTCTGCGCCAGGCTGGCGAGCTGGTGGGTCTGCAGCCGGGCGATGACGCCAGTGGCCAGTTGCAGCAATTCGTCGAGTTCGGCGTTGGCGGCACTGAGGCCGCGACCGTCGCGCTCACCCAGGGGAAAGTCCAGGGCGGTGGGCTGGCGACTGGCGGTGGCGGCGTCGCCCAGCGCCCGGCGCAAGGCATCGGGCAGATTCTGCTGGGCGGTTTGGATCGCGACCTGGGGATTGCGCAGGGTCTCGCCCGGTACGCTGGCCAGCAGCCGATCCACCAGGCGCAGCAGGTTGGCCTTGAAGTCTTCCTGCAGCTCGGGACCGCCGCGATCCAGCAGTTGCTGCTCCAGTTGCAGACCGCTGCGCGCCAGGGCGCGCGCCCAGCCCTGCGGGGTGGTCAGGGCCTCGGTGTGTTCCAGATTGGCCAGCAGGGACTTGAGCGCCGCACCCACCGACGGTGGCAGGTCCGCCTCGGGGACGTCCTCCAGCCATTGCAGCAGGGCATTCATCGACAGCTGGCGCTGTCCCTGGCCCTGCAGTTGGCGGTCGATGTCGAGCTGGTCGAGACGCTGGGCCATGGGCAGCACCGTGACCTCCTGGCTGTCCTTGATCACCACGGTCAGCAGGCTGCCCACCGGCACCGGGCGGGGCGATTCCAGCTTGAGCTGGCGACCTTCGAGACTGGAGCTCAGGGCCTTGGCGATCACCTCGTAGGTAGGCGCCGCACCGGGTGGCTGTTGCAGCAGGCTGCTCAGCACCCGCAATTGCAGGGTGGTGCCCACCGGCAACTGGCGCAGGTCCAGTTGCTGCAGCGGCGGCGGTGGCGCGTCGCCCTCCAGGCTCTGCAGCAGTACTGCCAGCTGGGTGGAGCCAAGGGTGCTCACCAGCAGCTGGCTGCCCACCGGCAGGTTGTTGGTCGGACTCTGGGTGGTGAGCAGGACGCTGCCGCCCTCGGCCAGCTGCAGTTGCAGCAGGAACTGGAAGCTCTGGCCGGCCGGACGGGTGGCCAGCACCTCGGCGGTGGCCGTGCTGCCGGGCGGAATCAGGTCGTCGAGGGATTGCAGGGCCTGCAGGATCTGCGCCCCCGCGTCCGACGCCTGCGCCGCCGCGGCCCGCACGGGCAGGGCGGGCGAGACGCCAGCGCTGGGTTGGATCGCGGAGATGGAGGTCATCGGGCAGGTCCGGTGGAATCGCCTGTGTATAATGGCGCGCCTTCAAGGGCGTGTGCCGGGTTAACGGCCAGCGCCCGACCGACTTTAGTGCCGTGAGAACCCCTGTCTTGAATCAGCCCCTGCTCGACGCCGTCGCGCTCCGTTGCGAACGGGGCGGTCGCCTGCTGTTCGACGACCTGAGTCTGAGCGTGGCGGCGGGCGAATCGCTGCAGATCGGGGGCGTCAACGGCAGTGGCAAGACCAGCCTGCTGCGCATCCTGGCGGGACTGCTGCCGGCGGATGCCGGTACGGTACGCCGGCCCGCCGCCGCCGAACTGCTCTGGCTGGGGCATGCGCCCGGCATCGCCGAGGGGCTGACCGCGGCGGAAAATCTCCATAGCCTGGCCAATCTGTGGCGCCCGACGACGCGGGAGGCCTGCCGGACCGCCCTGGCGGCCGAGGGACTGGCCGACTGGGCGGACGAGCCCTGCCGGCAGCTCTCGGCGGGTCAGCGTCGCCGCGTCGCCCTGGCCCGTCTCCAGCTGCCCGAACCGCCGCGGCTCTGGTTGCTGGACGAACCCTTCACCGCCCTCGACGCCAGCACCTGCGCGCGGCTGGAAGCGCGCCTGCAGGCGCATTGCGCCGCGGGTGGCGCCCTGGTGCTGACCAGTCACCGCGAGCTGGAAGCCGCCCCGGCCGCCCATCGCCTGCTCTGGCTGGACGCTGGTCGATGAGCGGCGCCTGGCTGGCCATCCTCGGGCGCGAAGGGCGCCTGGCCTGGCGCCGACCGGCGCTGTGGCTCACGCCTCTGGCTTTCCATGCCCTGGTGGTGACCCTCTTTCCCCTGGCCCTGGGGCCAGATAGCCAGCAGCTGGCCGCCCTGGCGCCGGGCTTGCTGTGGATCGCGCTGTTGCTGGCCCTGCTGCTCGGTCAGGAAGCCCTGTTTCGCAGCGAGTGGCAGGACGGCTCCCTGGAACTCTGGCTGCTGGCGCCCCAGCCCTTGCCGCTGCTGGTCCTGCTCAAGCTGCTGGTGCACTGGTGCTTCGCCGGCCTCGGCCTGGTGGCCCTGACGCCGGTACTGGCGCTGATGCTGGGGCTGCCCGCCGCGGCCCTGCCGGCGACCCTGGCGGCCCTGACCCTGGGCAGTCTGGCCCTGACCCTGATCGGCGCCATCGGCGCGGCCCTCACCGTGGGCCTGGCCCGTGGCGGGCTGCTGCTGGCGCTGCTCAATCTGCCGCTACAGATCCCGGTGCTGATCCTTGGCGCCAGCACCCTGGACGCGGCGCGGCTGGGCCTGCCGGTAGCGGGGCTGCTGCTCTGGCTGGGCTGCCTCACCCTGCTGGCCCTGACCCTGGCCCCCCTGGCGATCGCCGCCGGCCTGCGCATCGGCGCGGCCCAATGACGAGGACGACATGAACTGGACCTGGCTGCATCGCCTGGGCTCTCCCGCCATCTTCTATCGCCTGGCCGGCCGGCTGCAGGGGCCCTGCCTGGCGCTGGCCGGACTGCTGCTGGCCGTCGGCCTGAGCTGGGGGCTGTTCCTGGCGCCGCCGGACTATCAGCAGGGCGACAGCTTTCGCATCATCTATGTGCATGTGCCGGCGGCCTTTCTGGCGCAGTCCTGCTATCTGCTGCTGGCGGTCGCCGGGGCCATCGGCCTGGTCTGGCGCCTCAAGCTGGCCGATGTGGCCCTGCGCTCGGCCGCGCCTATCGGCGCCTGGATGACGGTGATCGCCCTGGCCACGGGGTCGCTGTGGGGCATTCCCACCTGGGGCACCTGGTGGATATGGGACGCCCGGCTCACCTCGATGCTGGTGCTGCTGTTTCTCTATCTGGGCGTGATCGCCCTGGGGCAGGCCATCGACCATCGCGAGAGCGCCGCCCGGGCCTGCGCCATCCTGGCGCTGGTGGGCTCGGTCAATCTGCCGATCATCAAGTATTCGGTGGAGTGGTGGAGCACCCTGCACCAGCCGGCCACCTTCAGCCTGGTGGAGCGTCCCCCGATGCCGGCGGCCATGTGGCTGCCGCTGCTAGTGATGGTGCTGGCGTTCTACCTGTTCTTTGCCGGCGTGCTGCTGCAGCGCATGCGTCTGGAAGTGCTCAGGCGCGAATGGCGCAGTCGCTGGGTACGCCTGGAACTGGGCGAGGAGGGCGCGTGAGCGGCGTGGACTGGGCGCAAGCCCTTGGCATGGGGCGTCATGGCCTCTATGTCTGGCCGGCCTTCGGCCTGACCCTGATCGTCCTCGGCGGCCTGCTGCTGCACGGCTGGCAGGCGCGTCGCCGGCTGCAGCGGGAGTTGCGCCAGCGCTGGCGGCGGGAGCGGCGTCCATGAATCCGGTTCGTCGTCGTCGGCTGCTGTGGATCCTGCTGCTGTTGCTGGGCGTAGGGGGCGCAGCGGCGCTGGCCCTCAGCGCCCTGCAGCAGAATATCAACCTCTTCTATACCCCGAGCCAGATCGCCCGAGGCGAGGCGCCGCGCGATACCCGCATCCGCGCCGGCGGCATGGTGGAGCAGGGCAGCCTGGTACGCGCCGCGGATTCCCTGGCGGTGAGTTTCGTCATCACCGATTTCCAGCAGGAGGTGCGGGTGAGCTATGCCGGCATCCTGCCGGATCTGTTCCGTGAGGGGCAGGGCGTGGTGGCCCTGGGTCGACTCGACGACCAGGGGCGCCTGGTGGCCGACCAGATCCTTGCCAAGCACGACGAGAAATACATGCCCCCCGAAGTGAGCCAGGCGCTGCGCCAGGCCGGACGGCCGCTCGACGGCGCGAGGCCGGCGCCATGATCCCGGAACTCGGACAACTCTGCCTGCTGCTGGGGCTGGCCATGGCTCTGGTGCAGGGCACCCTGCCGCTGCTGGGCGCCTGGCGCGGTCAGGTCGACTGGATGCGCCTGGCGCGCCCGGCCGCCTTCGGCCAGTGGCTGTTCCTGGCGCTGGCCTTTGCGGCCCTGACCTGGGCCTTTCTGCAGGACGACTTCTCGGTGGCCTATGTGGCGGCCAACTCCAACAGTCGCCTGCCCTGGTACTACAAGGTCAGCGCCACCTGGGGCGCCCACGAGGGCTCCCTGCTGCTCTGGGCGCTGATCCTGGCGGGCTGGAGTCTGGCGGTGGCGTGCTGTTCGCGATCCTTGCCCCAGGCGCTGCTGGCGCGGGTGCTGGGCATCCTCGGGCTGGTGGCCACCGGATTCCTGACCTTTCTGGTCGCCACCTCCAATCCCTTCGCCCGCCTGCTGCCGCAATTTCCGCGGGAGGGCAACGACCTCAATCCGCTGCTGCAGGACCCCGGGCTGATCCTGCATCCGCCCATGCTCTACATGGGCTACGTCGGCTTTTCGGTGGCCTTCGCCTTCGCCCTGGCGGCGCTGCTGGAAGGCCGGCTGGACGCCGCCTGGGCGCGCTGGGCCCGGCCCTGGACCCTGCTCGCCTGGGCCTTTCTCGGCTGCGGCATCGTGCTCGGCTCCTGGTGGGCCTACTACGAACTGGGCTGGGGTGGCTGGTGGTTCTGGGATCCGGTGGAAAACGCATCCTTCATGCCCTGGCTGGTGGGCACGGCGCTCCTGCACTCCCTGGCGGTGACCGAGAAACGCAGCCTGTTCAAGGGCTGGACGGTGCTGCTGGCCATCGCCGCCTTTTCCCTCAGCCTGCTGGGGACCTTTCTGGTGCGCTCGGGGGTGCTGACCTCGGTGCATGCCTTCGCCAGCGATCCCACCCGCGGCGTCTTCATCCTGGCCTTCCTGCTGCTGGTGGTCGGCGGCTCCCTGGCGCTGTTCGCCTGGCGCGCGCCGGCGCTCAGCGGCTCGGCGTCCTTTGGCCTGGCGTCGCGCGAGGCGCTGCTGCTGATCAACAACCTGATCCTGGTGACCGCCGCCGCCACGGTCCTGCTCGGCACCCTCTATCCGCTGGTGATCGACAGCCTGACCGGCGCCAAGCTGTCGGTGGGCCCGCCGTATTTCGACCTGCTGTTCGTGCCGCTGATGGCGCTGCTGATGCTGGCCCTGGGCGTCGGGGTGCTGGTGCGCTGGAAAAGCAGCCCGGGTCGCTGGCTGGCGCGCCTGCTGGCACCCATCCTGCTGGGCTGCGCGGCCTTGGCCGGTCTGCTTGGCTGGTGGCTGGATCAGCCCAGGGCGGCGATCCTGGCGGTGCTCGCGTTGGCGGCCTGGATCCTGTTGACCGCGCTGCGCGACGCGCTGGGCAAGGTGGCGGCGCTGGGCTGGCGCCGCGGCCTGCGCAGTCAGCCCCGCAGCTACTGGGGCATGCACCTGGCCCACCTGGGGCTGGCGGTGCTGGCCCTGGGCGTGGTGCTGGCCAGCCAGCTAGATGTGCAGCGCGATCTGCGCCTGGCGCCAGGCGAGCACGTCGAACTCCAGGGCTATCGCTTCGGCTTCGCCGGTACCCAGCGTTACGAAGGGCCCAACTTCACCGCCGAGCGCGCCCTGCTGCAGGTCGAGCGCGAGGGCCGGGTGGTCGCCCTGCTGACCCCGGAAAAACGCCGCTATCTGGCCAGTGGCGCGGTGATGACCGAAGCCGCCATCGACGCCGGCCTGACCCGCGATCTCTATGTGGCCCTCGGCGAGCCGCTGGGGCAGGGCGCCTGGGCCGTGCGCCTGCAGATCAAGCCCTTCGTCCGGCTGATCTGGCTTGGTGGCCTGCTCACCGCCCTGGGCGGCCTGCTGGCCCTGGCCGATCCGCGCTATCGCCGCCGCCGGTCGTCTTCCCCTGCCTCTGCCGCGGAGTCCCGCTGATGCGCCGTCGCCTGTTGCTCTGCCTGCCACTGCTGGCCTTTCTGGTGCTGGCCGGCTTTCTCTTTCGCGGGCTCTATCGCGATCCCCAGGTCCTGCCGTCGGCGCTGGTCGGCCAACCCTTTCCGGCGTTTTCGCTGCCAGGCGTGCAGGACGACCGCCTGTTCACCCGGCAGGACCTGCTCGGCCGCCCGGCGCTGGTCAATGTCTGGGGCACCTGGTGCGTGGCCTGCCGGGACGAGCACCCGCTGCTCACTCGACTCAAGGCCGAGGGCGTGGTGATCCACGGCATCAACTACAAGGATGACAACGCCAGCGCCCGCCGCTGGCTGGCGGAGTTCCACGATCCCTACCAGCTCGATATTCGCGACGACGAAGGCCGGCTGGGGCTGGACCTGGGCGTCTATGGCGCGCCGGAGACCTTTCTCATCGATGCCCGGGGCGTGGTGCGCTATCGCCATGTCGGGGTGATCGATCAGCGCGTCTGGAACGCAGACCTCGGGCCGCGCTATCGCGCCCTGGTAGCGACGCCATGAGGGCCGGCTGGCTGCTGCTGTTGCTGCTCTGGTCGACCCTGAGCCAGGCGGCCATCGACCCCTATGGCTTTCGCGACGACGCTGAGCGTGCGCGCTTCCAGGCGCTGACCCGCGAACTGCGCTGCCCCAAGTGCCAGAACCAGGACCTGGCCGATTCCAATGCGCCCATCGCCGGCGATCTGCGCCGCGAGATCCAGCGCCTGATGGCGGCCGGGCAGAGCGATGCCGAGATCATCGCCCACCTGGAGCAGCGCTACGGTGAATTCATCCGCTATCGACCGCCTTTCGAGGGGCGCACCCTGCTGCTGTGGCTGCTGCCGGGCCTGGGCCTGCTGGGCGGTGCCGGCCTGCTGCTGGTCCTGACGCGGCGGCGCCGGCCGGAGCAGGCCTTGAGCGAGGCCGAACGCCAGCGCCTGGCCGCGCTGCAGGCGGAGGAGGAGCCATGATGCCGACCTTCTTGGGATTGGCGGGGCTGCTGCTGATCCTGGCGCTGCTGATCCTGCTGGTACCGCTCCTGCGCGGCGGACCCGCCACGGCGGACCAGCGCGCGGTGCTCAATCGCACCCTCTATCAGGAGCGCCTGGCCGAAGCTCGGGCGCGGGCGGCCCGGGGCGAGCTGGACGACCAGGCCCTGGCGCTGGCCGAAGCCGAGGCCGGCCGCAGCCTGCTCGCCGACAGTCCTGCCGAGGAGGCTTCGCCCCAGCGCCGCGGCCGTCGCCTGGGGGTCGCGGTCGCCCTGGGTGGCCCGGCCCTGGCCCTGGGGCTCTACCTGCTGCTGGGCGGCTGGCCGGCCTGGCAACTGAGTCAGCGTCTCGCCGCGCCGCCGGCCTCGCCCCAGGCGCTGCTGGCCGATCTGGAGGCAGCGACGCGACTGCAACCCCAGGCGGCCGACAACTGGTACCTGCTGGCACGCGCCTATGCCGGCCTGGGTCGCTACCGGGATGCCGTGGCCGCCTTCGAACAGGTCATTCCTCGTGATGGCCGGCGCGCGGAGGTCCTTGGGCAACTGGCCCAGGCCCGCTTCTTCGCCGCCGGGCGCCAGCTGGATGCCCAGGCCCGGGCGCTGGCCGACGAAGCCCTGGCGGCCAATCCCGGGGAGCCCACCACCCTGGGGCTGCTGGGCATGGCTGCCTACGAACGGGGGGGCTACGCCGAGGCGGCAGGCTACTGGCAGCGGCTGGTCGCCGTGCTGCCAGCGGGCGATCCCCTGCGCGCCACCCTCGCCCAGGGGATCGCCCGGGCGGAGACGGCGGCGCGGGCGGCCGGTCAGGCGCTGGCCAAGCCGGGGCTCGAAGTGGAGGTCCGCCTGGCGCCCGCGGTGGCGCAGCGGGTACGGCCCGAGGACAGCGTCTTCGTGCTGGCCCTGGCGGTGGATCAGCCCGGCCCACCGCTGGCGGTACGGCGATTGCGGGTTGCCGATCTGCCCCTCCGGGTGCGCCTGGACGATCGCGACGCCATGCTGCCGCAGCGCAAGCTGTCCGACCACCGGCGGGTAAGACCCGTGGTGGTGATCGCCCGGGGCGGCGATCCGCTCAGGGGCGACTGGCGGCATGAGGGACAGCCACTGGAGCTCCCTTCTAGTGCGTTCAGCCTATTGCGCGTGGAGGCCGGTGATGCCATTGCGCCATGATCGGCCAGGATTCCAACACGCAGGGCAGGGAAGGCATGTACACCTATGAAGACGCCGTCGCGGCGACCCGCGAACTCTGTCGCCAGATCGAGAACG
Organism: Pseudomonas sp. RIT411; assembly: GCF_003057735.2. Lineage (NCBI taxonomy): Bacteria > Pseudomonadati > Pseudomonadota > Gammaproteobacteria > Pseudomonadales > Pseudomonadaceae > Pseudomonas > Pseudomonas sp. RIT411. The sequence continues at coordinate 276,228 of NZ_QBIZ02000001.1, read as the reverse complement.
TGCCTGTCCGGCGGCGGGCGGTCCGCGAGGACTTCTACAGGAGCTTTGGCGACGCCGACAACGATGGCCTGAGCTATGGCGATTCGGAGCTGGCCTTTCTCGACTGGGAAATCCAGGCCGGTGTCCTGGATCCCGTGACCGGCAGCGCCTGGTGGCGCAACGTCAATCTGCACTTCATCTATCTGTCCGAGCTGGCCGGTTGCCTGGCGCAGCATGGCCTGGCCGGTGACCAGGCGCCCTATCCGACGCGCTGCTGGCTGACCTTCATCGCCGATCCCACCCCGCGTCACTGGTACCGGGCGCACAACGCCTCCATCCTCGCCGGCTTCGCCCTGCATCAGGAAGAGGCTCGCGCGGAGAACGCGGTAGGTCAGCTGTTCCTCAACATCACCCTCTATCGGCTGATGTTCGCCCAGGCGCTGGTGGAGGAGGCGACGCTGTTCGCCGAGCTGGGGGCCCTGCTGGCCGATCCGCGCGGCTTCTCGGTCAAGCTGCTGGTCAGCCTCGCCGAGTTCTATCCCCCGCATTATCCCCTCACCGAGGCGGATCGCGAGGTCATCGAGGGGCACGGGCTGGGTATCGAGGAACTGGGCGTGCGCCTCATGGACGGCTGGATTCGCTTCGAATTACCCAAGCTCTACAGCGAGGCCGCCGTCTGGAACCAGGCGCCCGAATTGCTGGCTTACCTGGACGGCGGCGAGCCGTGCTATCCGCCTGCCGTGGACCGCTGCACCGAGCGCGCAGCGGCCCAGACGGTGGCGCTACTGGAAGGCGTCCTCGCCGGGCAGGACCTCACGGTGGCCGAGCAGGGCGCGAGCGGTCTGCAGGCCGGATAGGGTCGCCGACTCCACGCAGCCCATGTTGAAGCCGTTGTCGATCCAGTCGCCGGTCAGGTAGAGGTTGCGGCAGACGCTGCCGTCGGTGGTCAGCCGATGGCGGCTGCTGCCGGCCACGCTCTGCACATAGCGCTCGCTGGGATCGACGTTGGCGCGCCAATATTGATAGTCGAAGCGCGCCTGGCCCTGGACCTCGGGGGGTGCCAGCAGGAAGTCCCAGCGATAGCCCGCCGGGGTCACGGCTTCCGGCCAATAGGCACCCAGCTTGCCGTTCATGAGGTCGAGGAAGGCCTGCTTCACCTTGGCGGCTTCCTGCTGCGGATAGTCATCCTTTTTGCCGATGGGTGGGGCGGCCGCGGCGGCGAGCACCCCGCAGAAATAGCTGATGTCCGCCGGCGGCGTGCCGCTCGACCAGTCCTCCCGCTCCACCAGGTAGCTGACATCGGCCCAGGAGTCCATCGCCTGGGCGGCGAAGCCCAGCAGCTCGGGGGCCTGGCCGCCCTCGGGCGAGCCGCTCCAGCCCAGTTGCCAGGCGTCGCGATTCTGCCAGAGTTGCACCGCCTGGGTGGCGACGGTGGCCACCTGCCGGGTCATGCGCGCGAACGCCGGGTCCAGGGCGCACAGGCTGGGGGCCAGGTCGGCCAGGCCGGCCACGGAGATCCCCAGCACCACCTCGTCGAAGTCGCGGTCGACCTGCAGTTCCAGCCGCTCGACGCCCTGCCAGCCGCTCCAGTTGGATTCCAGGTTGATCTGGCCCTCCTGCAGGTCCCGGGCGATCTGGTCGTCGAGCTGCTCGTACAGCGGCGCCGAGGGCCAGCAGGGCAGGCCCTTGACGTCCACTAGCGGCTGGTAGGCGGCGCCCTTGAGCCTGACCTGGCGCTGGATCTGGAGGCGCGTCACCCGCGGGCCCTGGCCGTCGTCGGCGGCTTCGATGGCGGTCACCTGGTGGAAGAAGCGGAAGTCCACCCCGCGGCGCGCGAGCACCTCGTAGTAGGGCGCGAAGACCACGTCGCCCATGCCGGCCTGCATGCGCCAGATAAAGGAGCCCTTGGCCGTGGTCAGGGCCAGCAGGGCGGCGCGCAGCACGGTGCCGGCCTCGACGTCGGGCTGGGCGAGATCGCCGTCGCGATAGGCGAAGATGCCGCCGTGCAGGGACTTGAACACCGCGCCGTCCAGGGTCGCGGTGCTGGCGCCATGACGGCTCAGCCAGGCCTGGAAGGTTTCTGCGTTGAGCGCCGCGAAGCCCTTGGCATAGACCTCGTCGGCGAGCATGCCGATCAGCACGGTCAGGCCGAAGTCCATCAGCAGCCACAGCCGGTGGGCCTTGACGTGGGTCTGACTGCGGTCGTGCAGGATGTCGCCGAGCAGGCCGCGGAGCTTGCGCAGCAGCGCCAGCAGCACGGGATGGTCGACGCCGTCGGACAGCGCCGTGCGGGCCTGCTGCAGCTGGCGCTCCGCCTCGTTCAGGAGTCGCTCATGCAGCTCCTCGCGGCAATGTGCGCGCAGCCGGGCAAACAGGCCACCTGACGCAGCGGCAGTCGGGGTGTCGTCCACCTCGCCCAGCCGCAGCAGCCACTCCAGCAGATCGCCGAGGGCGGCCATGAAGGGCTTGGGATTCCAGCCCTCGCCGGGCTTGCCGGGCAACGCCAGGGTGTCGATGGGCCAGGTGGTCCACTGCGCCTGGAAGTCGTCGGCGAAGGCGGTGTGGGAATGCGGGAAGAAGGCCTCATCGAGCGTCGCCAGCGGCGCGCCAGCGGGCCGGCCCAATTCCTCGTAGCACTGCCTCAGGCTATGGAAGGCGTTGTAATAGAAGCCGAACCAGACATGGATGCCGTGTTCCTCGATGCGCTGGTGGTCGGCGGCATTGCGTCCGCTGGCCCCCTTGCCGCCGAGACGCCAGCCCTGCTGATACAGGGTGATCTGGTAACGCTCCTGCCAGTTGGGCTCACTAGTAAGACGAAAGGCGGTGGTGACGGCGGACACGCCGCCGCCCAAGATGGCGATCTTGCGGACAGAAGGTACAGCGTCCATGCCTATTGCTCCGAAGTGTGCAAATTGTTGCACCAGTGGACGAATACCAGATGATGGCTAGGGTAATATCACTTTATCGAAAAGTTCCCTTGAGACTTTAGCAAGGCAACGGAAATAGTTGAGGCGCTGGCCCGGCGAAGACCGGTCGGCCGAGGATCGAGGCGAACGCGGTGTTGAGGATTCCAGGCTACAGCTGCAAGACGCGGGTGAGCGAAAGCCGCCATGCCCTGATCTACCGCGGCACACGCCTGGTCGATGGCCAGCCGGTGATCCTCAAGCAGCTGGCCGCCGACTATCCCACGCCCCAGGCCCAGGCCGGGCTGCGCCATGAATTCGAGCTGACCCGCCGCGCCAGTGCCAGCGGGGCGGTGAGCGCCGCCCTGGAACTGCTGGAATACCAGGGTCGCCAGGTGCTGGTGCTCGAAGACATCGGTGGTAGCGACCTGGCCGAGTTGCTCGCCGCCGGACCGCTGGCGCTGGACGACTTCTTCGACTGGGCACTGGCCATTGTCCGCGCCCTGGCGCGGCTGCACCGGCTGCGCATCGCCCACAACGACCTCAATCCGCGCAACATCGTCTGCAACTGCACCACCGGCAGCCTAAGACTCACCGATCTGGGCATCGCCACGGCCTTTGGCGCCGTCCAGGGCAGCGACAGCCGCCTGGAGGGCTCGCTGACCTATCTCGCCCCGGAACAGAGCGGACGGACCGGGCGGCACCAGGACTACCGCAGCGACTTCTATGCGCTGGGCGTGACCTTCTACGAGATGCTCGCTGGCGAGCCGCCGTTCCGCGCCCAGGATCCGCTGGAGCTGGTGCATGCGCACCTGGCGATGCGCGCACCCTCGCTGGTCGAGCGGGTGCCGACGGTACCGCCGATGCTGGCGGCGCTGGTGGACAAGCTCATGGCCAAGGCCGCCGAAGAGCGCTACCAGGGCTGCTTCGGCATCCTGCGCGATCTGCAGCGCTGCCAGGCGGCCCATCAGGCCGGTGAGCGGACGCCCTTCGCCCTCGGGGAGCAGGATCCGCCCGCGCGACTGGTGCCGGTGCGTACCCTGCAGGGGCGCGGCGCGCCGCTGCGCTTGCTGGAAGAGGCACTGGCCCGGGCGACCCTGGGTCGGAGCGAAGCCGTCTTTGTCAGCGGCCAGTCCGGGGTGGGCAAATCGGCGCTGGTGCAGGCCTTCGTCCGCCGCCAGGGCGATCGGGTGCTGCTCGCCCACGGCAAGTTCGAGACCCTTGGCAAGGAGGTGCCCTATGGCGCCCTGCGCCAGGCCGTGCGCGAACTGGTGGAGATCGGCCAGACCCTGGACGAGGCCTTTGCCGACCGCCTGGTGGAGGGCCTGGGGGGCAACGCCGGGGTGCTGACCGAGGTCTCGCCCGAGCTGGCCAGCTGGCTCGGGCCCCAGGCACCGGTGGCCGAGTTGCCGCCGCTGCAGGCCGAGCAACGTTTCGACGAAGCCGTGATCGCGCTGCTGCTGGCCTTTGCCGCGGACTCCCGGCCGCTGCTGCTGTGGCTGGACGATCTGCAGTGGGCCGACAGCCCGTCGCTGCGGCTGATCGAGCGCCTGCTGGCCCGCGGCGATCAGGGGCCGCTGCTGCTGGTGGCGACCCATCGTGAAGAGCAGCTGTCGGGCAGTGCCCTGGAACGGTTGCTGGGTGCGGCGCTGATCCGCAATGTGTCGCTGGGACCGCTGTCGCGGGTGGAAATCGAGCGACTGATCGCCGAGCTGCTGCCGGCACCGGCGGAAGACCAGGCGGCCCTGGCCGGCCTCTGCCTGGACAAGACCCTTGGCAATCCCTTCTTCATCGAGCAGTTGCTGCGCAGCCTGCAGCAGGAAGGCCTGCTGGAATTCGACGGCGAGACCGGCCAGTGGCACTGGGAGCTGGCCCGGCTCCAGGCGCTGGACGTCTACGACAACGTCGTCGACTTCATGGTGGGCAAGCTCAAGGACCTGCCGGCCGCCACCTCGCAGCTGCTGCAATGGGCAGCCTGCCTGGGCACCCATTTCTCCAGCGACCGCCTGGCCGCGCTGATGGCGGAATCGCCCGCGGACATCCGCCGGCGCTGCCAGTCGCTGGTGCAGGAAGGCCTGCTCACCGAGCCCGAGGGTGGCCAGGCGGGTGAGCAGACGCCCACCCACTACAGCTTCCTGCACGATCAGGTACGCCATGCCGCCCATTCGCTGCTGGCGCCCGCCGAGCGCGAACGGGTCCATCTGCGCGCCGGGCAGCTGTATCTGGCCGAAGGCAGCGCCACGCGACTGGACGCGGTCAGTCACCTCAACCTGGCCGTCGCCCTGATCGAGACGCCCGCCGAGCGGCTGCAGCTGCTGGAGCTAAACCTGGACGCCGCCCGCAAGGCGCGCCAGGCCAATGCCTATCCGGCCGCCCAGGATTTCCTGCGCACGGCCGTTACGCTGATCGACGCCGCCGCCTGGGAGAGCTGCCACGCGCTGCTGTTCCAGCTGCATCGGGAATGGGCCGAGGTCGCGCACCTCTGTGGCGATGCCAACGAGGCCCTGCGCATCTGCGAACTGCTGTTGCCGCGCGCGCGCAGCACCTTCGAGGAAGCCGGGGTGCGGGCCCTGCAGATCGATCTCTACAGCGGCCTCGGGCGCTTCACCGAAGCCTTGACCGTGGCCAAGGCCGGTATCCAGGCACTGGACGAGCCTTGGCCGGAGGCACCGGACGCCATCAATCAGGCCATTGGCGCCGACAGCGCCGAGGTCGAGGCCTGGCTGGCCACGCGCAACCCGGCGGCGCTGCTCGACCTGCCGCGCATGGAAGACCCGCGCGCCCAGTTGCTGATCCGCCTGCTGGGCCTGCTCTGGGGGCCGGCGATCAACGTCGACCTGCCAATGAGCCTGCTGGCGGTCATGCGCATCGTCAAGCTGTCGATCCAGTACGGCAACGGCGATCTCTCGCCCTTCGGCTATGCCAACTACGGCTCGCTGCTGTCGGCCTTCCACGGTCGCTACGAGCTGGGTTATCAGGTCGGGCGGCTGGCCGTCGACCTGGTCGACCGCACCGGCAATCTGCCGCTCAAGTGCAAGGTCTACACCATGTTCGCGGTGACCAACAGCCCCTGGTCGAGCCCCATAGCGGACAACGTCGCCCTGCTGCGCGAGGCCCTGGCGGCCGGTCAGCGCACCGGTGAGATCATCTTCACCGCCTACAGCGCCTTCCACATCCTCAAGCACCTGCAGCACGCCGGCGCGCCGCTGGACGACATCCTCGGCGAGACGGCGGAGATCGAGCGGATCCTGCTGGGGATCGGCGATCCCAACACCCTGGAGATATTTACCATCCTGCGCCAGTCGCTGCGCCTGCTGCAGGGCCTCACCCCAAGTCAGGAGACCTGGGACGAGGAGGGCCAGGACGAAGCGGCGCTGGTGCGGCAGATGCAGGACAGCGGGCATGTCCTCTGCCTGAACTACTACGACTTCAACAAGATGCAGGCGGCGCTGCTGTTCCGCCGACTGCCCCAGGCCCGGCAGCACGCCGAAGCCATGGAGGCCTCGCTGGCGGCCAGCTTCGGCTGGTTCAGCATCGCCGAGCACGCCTTCTATCAGGCGCTGATCCTGCTCGCCGAGGGCGAACTGGCAGGCGAGACCCTGGCCAAGATCGAGACCGCCCAGGAGCGGTTGAGTGGTTGGGCGGCGCACTGCCCGGAAAACTTCGCCCACAAGCGCGACCTGGTGGCCGCTGAACGGGCGCGCCGTGAGGGCCGCGCTGACGCCGCCATGGACCTCTATGAGCAGGCCCTGGAATCCGCGCGGCTGCATGGCTTCCGCCAGGGTGCGGCGCTGGCCGAGGAACTCTATGGGCGTTTCTGGCTGGAACAGCAGCGTCCGCGCATCGCCCGGACCTACCTGCAGGACGCCCAGCGCAGCTATCTGCACTGGGGCGCCGCAGCCAAGGCCCAGGCGCTGGAAAACGAATTTCCCCACTGGTTGCGCGTGGCCGAGGCCGCTCCCCTGACGGTGCAGCGCACCCAGGCCCAGTCCACCAGCGACATCATGCGCCTGGACTGGCTGTCGGTGCTCAAGTCGCTGCAGACCATCTCCAACGAACTGGCGCTGGATCAGCTGCTGGCGCGGATGATGCGCATCATCCTGGAGGAGGGCGGCGCTCAGCATGGCTTGCTGCTGTTGCCCGAGGGCGGGCGCTGGCTGGTGCAGGCCTCGGTCTGCAGTGGCGCCGCCGAGCCCAAGGTGCTGCAGGGACTGCCGCTGGCGCTGAACGAGCAGGATGCCGGCGAGGGTCTGGTGCCCCTGACCCTGGTGTCCCATGTGATCCGCCATCGCGAGCCGGTGATTCTCGACGACGCCGCCCGTGCCGGTCGGTTCGTCCGCGACGCCTACATGCGCGCGCGCCGTCCGCGGTCGGTCTGCTGCCTGCCGGTGCTGCGCCAGAATCGCCTGATCGGCATCCTCTATCTGGAAAACAACCTGCTGGCCCAGGCCTTCACCCCGGGGCGGTTGCAGGTGCTGAGCATCCTGGCCACCCAGGCGGCGATCTCTCTGGAACACGCGCAGATTTACGAGACCCTGGAGCAGCGCGTCGGCGAGCGCACCCTCGAACTGGACCAGGCGCGCATTCGCGCCGAAGAGGCGGCCGCGGCCAAGTCGCTGTTCCTGGCGACCATGAGCCACGAGATCCGCACCCCGCTCAATGCGGTGATCGGCCTCAGCCGCCTGACCCTGGGTACCCGGCTGTCCGGCGAACAGCGCGGCCATGTCGGCAAGATCCTCGATTCCGGCGAGACCCTGCTGAGCGTGATCAACGACGTGCTCGACTATTCGCGCAACGAAGCCGGCGGTACCCAGCTCGAACAGCTGGGCTTCAACCTGGCCAAGGTGCTCGAACGAACCCTCAATCTCTGCGCCCTCAAGGCCCATGAGAAGGGTGTCGAACTGGTGCTGGATTGCGGTCCGGACATTCCCCTGGCGCTGGAAGGCGATCCGCTGCGCCTGCAGCAGGTGCTGGTCAATCTGCTGAGCAATGCGGTCAAGTTCACCGAGCGGGGCCATGTGCTGATCCGGGTCGGCGCGGTCTGCGAAGCCGGTCGTGCCCATTTCAGTTTGGCGGTGGAAGACACCGGCATCGGCCTGACCGAGGCCCAGCAGGCACAACTCTTCCAGCCCTTCACCCAGGCGGACGGCTCCATCAGCCGCCGCTATGGCGGGACTGGCCTGGGCCTGGCGATCTCCCGCCAGCTCACCGAACTCATGGGCGGCACCCTCGACGTCCACAGCGAAGCCGGGCGCGGCTCCTGCTTTACCCTGCGGCTGACCCTGCCCGTGGTGGGCGAGCCCGAGCGGCTGCCCAGCCAGACCCCGCGCCAGGTCCTGCTGGTGGACGACCACGGCCTGGCCCGGCGCACCCTGGGGCAACGGCTACGCGAACTGGGCATGCAGGTGGTGGAAGCCGAATCCACCGAGCAGGCCCTGTCGGCCATGGCCACGTCGGTCTTCGAACTGGCCATCGTCGACTGGCGCCTGGGCGGCGAAGACGGCCTGGCCCTGGCGCGCCAGCTGCGCGCCCGGCAGCCGGAGTTGGCAGTGACCCTGCTGGCCTCGCCCTACGAGGCGGAAGAGGTGCGCAGCCTGGGCGAGGATCTGCCGGGTCTGGAGCTTCTCGACAAACCGGTCACCGGTCCCGCCGTGCAGCGACTGCTGTCCGGACTGGGCCTGGCGCCGGTCGCCGCGCCGACGGTGGGCCAGAGTGTGGTGGATCTGCAGGGCATCCGCCTGCTGCTGGTGGACGACAACGCCATCAACCGCCAGGTGGTCATCGGCTTCCTGCAGGGCAGCGGCATCCTGATCGACGTGGCCGAAGACGGCCAGGCCGCGCTGGACCAGCTGGAACAGCAGCGCTACGACCTGGTACTGATGGACGTCCATATGCCACGCCTGGACGGCCTGTCGGCCACCCGCGAATTGCGTACCCGACCGGCGCTGGCTGGGTTGCCGGTCATCGCCATGACCGCCAACGGCCTGCCGGGCGATCGCGAGCGCTGCCTGGATGCCGGCATGAACGATCATCTGGTCAAGCCGCTCGATCCCGCCGAACTGTTCCGCATCATCGCCGCCTGGGCCAATCTCGAGCAGCTGCAACGGGCCGAGCGCAAGGCGGTGGAAGAGGTCGTGGAGGTCAAGGAGATCGGCGTGCTGGCGCGGGCGCGTGCCAGTGCGGTGCTCGAACCCGAGTCGGCGCTGCGCCTGCTGCGCGGCAGCGCCGAACTCTATGAACAGCTGATCCGCGATTTCCGCGTGCAACAGGCCGAATTGCCGGGGCGGATCTCCGCCTGGCGTGCGGCGGACGATGTCACCGCGCTGTTCGAGTGCGCCCACGGCCTGCAGGCCACCGCCGCCTATGTCGGCGCCATCGACCTGCAGGAAGCGGCGCAACGCCTGACCAACAGGATCCGCCTGGCCCAGCCCATCGGCGAGGACGTGCGCCGCCTGCACGCCGAGGCTGAGCGCTGCCTGGCGTCTCTCGACGAGATCCTGGTCGAGGTGGCCGGTGGCGAGGAGGGCACGGTCGAGGAGCTGGAGGCCCTGCTCGAACGCCTGATCGCCCTGCTGCAAACGTCGGATTTCGCTGCCGAGGAGGTCCTCGACACCCTGCTGCGCGCCTGCGTGAGCACGCCCCACAGCGCCGACGTGGTACGCATTCGCGAATGGGTGAACGAGGTGGAGTTCGAGCATGCCGCCGATGCCACCGCGGATCTGCTGCGACGGGTGCGGCAGGCCGGACAGCGGTCGAGCTAGGTGCCCATGGAGGGGCGCCGTCCGGACCTGCCGTTGATCCTCATCGTCGACGATCAGAAGAGCAATCTGCGCGTCCTCGGCGACCTGCTGCGCGACGAGGCGCGCATCATGCTGGCCAAGAGCGGGGTGCAGGCCCTGACCAAGGCCGCCCGCGAGCACCCCGACCTCATCCTGCTGGACGTGGTGATGCCCGGCATCGACGGCCTGCAACTGATCCAGCTGTTCAAGCGCCGCGCCGAGACCAGTGCCATCCCGGTGATCTTCATTACCGCGGCCAATGACCTGCACCGCGAGGTGGAGTGTTTCGAACTGGGCGCCAGCGACTTCATCCAGAAGCCCTTCAATCCTATGGCCGTGCTGGCGCGGGTGCGGCTGCACCTGCAACTGGCCCGCCAGCGGCGACTGCTCGAAGAGCTGGCGCACATGGATCCGCTGACCGCAGTGGGCAATCGCCGCCGCTTCGACGAGCAGCTGGCGATCGAGTGGCAGCTGGCGGTCAGCCGGCGGGGCTCGCTGGCCATCGCCATGCTCGATATCGACTACTTCAAGCAGTACAACGATACCCATGGCCATGGCGCCGGCGATCAGGCGCTGGCGCGGGTCGCCCAGGTGCTGGAACAGCGTATCCGCGAGCGGGACTGCCTGGCGCGTTATGGTGGGGAGGAGTTCGTGCTGCTGCTACCGGGCGCCTCGCGCACGGCCGCCGAAGCGGTGCTGGAACGCTGTCGGCAGGGCATCGCCGAATTGCGCATCGCTCATCCGCTGGCCGAGGACCGGCTCTGGCTGACCATGAGCATGGGCCTGGCCTGCTGTAATCCGACCCCCGAGCAGACCCCGGAGGGCCTGCTCAAGGCCGCCGACAACCTGCTCTACCAGGCCAAGGCCGAAGGGCGTAATCGCCTGGTCAGTCGCAGCTTCTAGGTTGCAGCCGCCGCGTCCCTAGGCCGGGAGGTCCTTGCCGCTGCCCTTGACCAGGTGCACCCGGTTGCGGCCTTCGGCCTTGGCCTGGTACAGCGCCTGGTCGGTGCGCTCGATGAAGGCTTCGTGGTCGTCACCGCTCTGCGGCTGGATGCTGCCGACGCCGATGGAGATGGTGACGAAGCCCAGGTCGCTGCCGGAGTGGGCCACCTGCAACCGCTCGACACCGGCCCGGCAGGCCTCGGCGACCTTGAGCGCGCCCTCGGCGTCGGTCTCCGGCAGCACCATGGCGAATTCCTCGCCCCCGTAGCGGGCCACCAGGTCGGCCGGTCGCTTGAGTTGCTCGGTGAGCACCGCCGCCACCTTCTTCAGGCAGAGATCGCCGCTGAGGTGGCCATAGGTGTCGTTGTAGCGCTTGAAGTGGTCGACGTCGCACAGCAGCAGGGCCAGCGGCTGGCGATTGCGCCGGGCGCGCAGCCATTCGCCTTCGTAGGTCTGGTCGAAATGGCGGCGGTTGTTGATGCCGGTGAGGCTGTCGATGGCCACCAGCTTCTGCAGCTGGATATTGGCCTCGGCAAGCTGGCGCTGGCTTTCGCGCAGGAAGCGAAAGGCCTCGTCGCGCTGGGCGCGCAGCACATGGGCCTCGGAGTGGTAGCGCACCCGCGCCAGCAGTTCCAGCTTGTCGGGCAACTTGACCAGATAGTCGTTGGCGCCGGTGGCGAAGCTCTGCGCCTTGACCTGGGGGTCCTCCTTGGAGGAGAGCACCACGATGGGCACGTCGCGCAGCGCTGGTTCGGCACGGAAACGCTTGACCGTTTCCAGGCCGTCGATCTCCGGCATGATCAGGTCCTGCAGGACCACCGTGGGCTTGAGTTGCAGGGCCATGCTGACCGCCTGGTGGGCGTCCAGGCAGTAATGCAGCTCGATGTCGGGCTGATCGGCGATCATCCGCCGCAGGGCTTCGATGATGATCAGCTGATCGTCCACCAGCAGCAGGCGCACCTTGGGTGCGGTCAGGCTGTCCAGGGTATTACCCTCGTGCGTGGCCATTACTGCGAGTCCTTGTGCGGGCGGGGTCAAACGTCCCGCGTCTCTTCTTGGCCAGTCCCTGCCACTGCGTCGTCCAACGCTCCTGTTGGCGACCTGTCATATGCTGTTCCGCGAGCCGTTGCCGAAGCGTCGTTGCAGCCAGGCACCGATCTGCGTGGGGCTGAGTACGCGCTCCGCGGCGCCCATTCTAACCGCAGCCGCGGGCATGCCGTATACGGCACAACTGGCCTCATCCTGGGCCAGGGTCGGACAACCGCTCTGGCGCAGGGCATAGAGGCCGCTGGCGCCATCACGGCCCATGCCGGTCAGCAGGATCCCCAGGGCCTTGGCGGCCCGCAGCGGGTGGCTGGCGAGGTTGTCGAAGAACACATCCACCGAGGGACGATAGGGGTAATCCACCGGTTCGGCGGTGTAGGCGAAGCGACCGCGCTCGTCCAGCAGCAGATGGTCGTCACCCAGGGCGACGGACACCTGACCGGGGGCGGGCAGGGCGCCGGGCAGGGCGGCGGTGACCGGCCAGGCGATCTGGGTGCCGAGCCAGCCGATGAAGCTGGGGGCGAAGCGCCGATCGATGTGCTGTACCAGCACCACGCTGGCCTGGGGCGTGGGCGCCCAGGCCTCGAACAGACTGACCAGGGCTGCCGGGCCACCGGTGGAGGCGCCGATGGCCACCAGGGTGTCCGGCGTCGCCTGGGCGCGATCGGCGGGAGCGGCAGCGCTGACCGGTTGCGGGCGGGCGGCGCGTTCCGGCAGGCGCACCAGGGGTTCGATACGGGCGATCTTGCGTAGCAGGGCGCCGCCGTCGGCGCCGCCGCTCAGGGCCGGGGTGGCGGTCACGTCGAGGGCGCCGGCGCCCATGGCGCGAAACACGCCTTCGCAGTCGTCGGGGGTGGCGGTGACCATGAGGATGGCGCAGGGCGACTGGGCCATGATCCGGCGGGTGGCCTCGATGCCGTCCAGACGGGGCATCTGCAGATCCATGAGGATCAGATCCGGGCGGTCCTCGGCGCAGCGCGCCACCGCTTCCTCGCCATCGTGGGCGATCCAGGCGACCGTATGGCGACCGTCGCCCGTCAGCAGGCGGCGCAGGGCTTCGGTGGCCAGCAGCAGATCGTTGACGATGGCGATTCTCATGGCGCTCCGATGAGGTCCTGCACGGCGGTGATCAGGGCATCGTCGTGGAAGCTGCCCTTGGTCAGGTAGTAGTCGGCACCGGCCTGCATGCCCTTGAGCCGGTCTTCCGGGCGATCCTTGTAGGACACGATCATCACCGGCAGCGCATGCAGACGCGGATCGCGGCGCACCAGTTCCACCAGTTCGATACCGTTCATGCGGGGCATGTCGATGTCCGACAGCAGCATGTCGAATTCGCCGGCGCGGACGGCGTTCCAGCCATCCATGCCATCCACCGCGACCTCCACCTGGTAGCCCTGGCCTTCCAGCAGCTTGCGCTCCATCTCGCGCACCGTGAGGGAGTCGTCCACCACCAGAATACGCTTGACCCGCCGGCTGTCCAGGACGGCGCCGCTCTGCACCTGGCGCAGGCGGCCTTCGCCGAGCAGGCGCTCGATGCCGGTGAGCAGATCGGCGACGTCCAGCAGGAGCACCGGACTGCCGTCGTCGAGCAGCGCCCCGGCGGTGACCGAGCGCAACTTGCCAAAGATCTCGTCCAGCGGCTTGAGCGCCAGGCCCTGCTCGCCCCGCAGGCGATCCACCACCAGCCCGTAGCGCCGGTCGCCGCTGCCGATCACCAGCACGGCGAGATCGCCGCTGGGTGGCGCGCCGTCCAGCTCCAGCAGCTGATGGGCGGCGACCAGGCCCAGGCGATCTTCGCCGAGCAGGAAGAAGGCCTTGCCCTCCAGCGAGTGCACCGCGGCCGGATCCAGGCGCAGCACCCGTTCGATCCGGTTGACCGGCAGGGCATAGGCCTCGCCGGCGATGTCGACGATGAGGGCGCGGACGATGGAGCGGCTGACCGGAACCAGCAGGTGGGTGCTGAAGCCCAGCCCCGGGCGGGTTTCCAGGCGGACCTCGCCATCCAGGGCGCGAATGGCGTCAGCCACCACGTCCAGGCCCACGCCGCGCCCGGACAGCTCGGTCACCGTCTCCTTGAGACTGAAGCCGGGCAGCAGCAGGAATTCCAGTAACTCCGCCGGGCTCAGCTCGGCGGCCACTGGCGGCGGACTGAGGCGGCGGGCGATCACCGCGGCGCGGATGCGCTCCAAGTCCAGGCCACGACCGTCGTCGTGCAGACTGACCTGCAGGCGGCCGGCGACATGCCGCGCCTCGAGGCGAATCTGGCCGCACTCGGGCTTGCCCAGAGCGCGGCGTTCGGCCGGGGTTTCCAGGCCGTGGTCAACGGCGTTGCGCAGGAGGTGATTGAGCGGGCTTTCCAGCCGCGCCAGCACCTCGCGATCGATCAGGGTGTCGGCGCCGTCCACCTGCAGCACGGCGTCCTTGTCCAGCCCCCGGGCCAGGTCGCGCACCAGTCGCGGAAAGCCCTGGACGGCATCGCGCAGCGGGCGCATGCGCACCCCCAGCACCTCGTCCAGCAGCCCCTGGCAGACCCCGAGCAGGCGCCGCTCATAGGCTTCCAGGGCCTGCAGCTGCTGCTGATAGCGATCGAGCAGGCCTTCCTGGCGCTGACGCAACTCGCTGCTGACCGCCTGGGCCTGGCCGAACAGTCCCTGCAATTCGGCGCGATAGCCCTGGAAGCCCTGGACCAGGCCATGCAGGCCGAGGCCCATGACCCGCGCCTCGCTGGTGAGGGCGAGAATCTGGTTGAAGCGACCACTGTCCACCCGCAGCGGATCCCGACTGCGCTCGGCGTCGGGTGCCGGTTCGTCCTGGACCGCCGGGGCAGGCATCGGCTCCTGGGGGGCGGCCACGACAGGCGGGGGCGCTTCGCTGTCAGTGGCGCTGAGCGCGTGCGCCAGTGCCCGCTGGGCATCACGCTGCTCGCGCTGCCAGCGCTGGCTGGCGCCTTCGTCCAGGCGACTGACCTCGCCGAGAACATCGACGCAGCGAAACAGCTGGTCGATATCCGCCGGTCCGAGCCTGCGGCGCCCGGCCTGAACGGCGACCAGGCAGTCCTCCATGGCATGGGCCAACTCCACCAGGCCGTCGAGATCGACGATGCGCGCCGCACCCTTGATGGAATGGGCCGCGCGCATCATCGGCTCGATCACCCCCGTGTCTGAGGGATCGCGCTCCAGACGCAGCAGGCCGGCATCCAGCGGCTGCAGATGACTCTGCACTTCGCTGGCGAAGAGATCATAGAGGGACATCTCGCGCACATCGCGCGGTGGCTGGCTCATCGCAGCGCCTCCTCCAGGGCCCGCTCCAGCCGTGGCAGATCGAGCAGGCCGACCTGGTACTCGCCTTCGCGATAGACACCGCCCAGATAGCTGAGCAAGTCGCCGCCCAGGGTCGCGGGAGGCGGCTGCACCTCGCCGGGGGCATAGCGCTGCAGCCCCAGCACCTCGTCCACCTGCACGGCCCAGTCGCGGCGGCCGACATGCAACAGCAGCAGGCGCGGAAAGCCACGGGTCTGGGCACCCGGTGCCACCGCCAGCAGCAGCTCCAGGGCAATGCAGGGCTGCAGCTGGCCGCGTACCGGGACGATGCCGCGGAGCAGTGGCGAACGCCGGTGAGGAACGCGGTGCACGGCGGTGGGTTCGGTGGCGGTCACCAGGCAACTGCCCGGCAGCCCCAGCCATTCGGCGCCCAGACGAAAGACCAGGGCGCTGGCCGAGCGCGCCTGGCGGTCGTCCAGGGGTTCGGCATAGTGCTCGGCCCAGGCGGCGCGCTCCAGGGCGCTGAGTTCACGATTCAGGCTCATGCGTCGTCACCGGCGCGGGTCTGGATGCGCGCGGCGCGCTCGCGCAGGCGTCCGGCTTCGTCGAGGCGGCCGGCTCTTTCGCAGATCAGCGCCAGGCGACAGAGGGCGGGATAGTGTCCCGGCTCCAGATAGAGGGCCTGGCGCAGCGCCCGCTCGGCTTCGGCGGCGCGGTCGTCGGGCAGGATCAGCGCCAGCAGGAAGTGGGCACCGGCCTGGCTGCGATCCGCCTCGAGCAGGTCGCGCAGCAGCGCCTCGGCTTCGGCGCCACGCCCGGCGTCGGCCAGGCGCTGGGCTTCATCGAGCGGCTGAGCGCTGCTGGCGACCGGTGTTATCGGAGCGGGTGCGGGTGTGCTTCTGGCGCGCAGGCGGGCGGGCAGCGGCGGCGCCGGGGGCGGCGGTCGCACCGCGGCCTTGCGCCGTGGCGACGCCGGCTGTGGGTGCGGACGCGCGGGTTCGGCGCCTGCGGCCTGGCGTTTGACCAGTGCCGAGGCGTGGGCCACGCCCAGGCTGGCGAAGCCATGCCGCATGGCGCTGACCATTTCCGAACTGCCGACGCAGAGCAGGCCGTCGTCGTGCATCAGGGCGGCCAGGTGGCTGAGAGCACGGCCCTGGGTCTGGTCGTCGAAATAGATCAGCAGATTGCGGCAGAGCACCACGTCGAAGGGCGCGCCGTCGCGCAGGCTGCCCAGCTGCAGGATGTTGCCCTGGCGAAAGCGCACCTGGTTGCGCACCCGTTCGGCCAGGCGCTGGCGATCGCCCTCGGCGTCGAAATAGCGATCGCGAAAGCCGAGGTCGCGGGCGCGAAAGGAATTGCGCCCATAGAGGCCGCGGCGGGCGCGCTCCAGGGACGGCTCGTTGATGTCCACCGCGGTGACCTGGAAGGCCTGTGCGGGCAGGCCGGTATCGAACAGCGCCATGGCCAGGGTATAGGGCTCCTCGCCGGTGGAGCAGGGCAGACTAAGCAGCCGCACCGGCGCGCCGCTGCGGGCGTGGCGCTCCTGGGCGAAGCGGGCGGCGTGGGCGATCGCCTGGGGATCGCGAAAGAACCAGGTCTCGGGGATGACCAGCAGGTCCAGCAGATCGGCGAATTCGCCTTCGTCGTCGAGGATGCGCGCCATATAGGCCTCCGCATCGCCCTCCTGGCGCTCGCGCAGGCGCTGGCGGATGGCGCGACCGAGCATGTCGTCGGCGATGGCCAGACCGGTGCGCGCCCGCACCAGGGGCGCCAGCCGGGGATCGAGCTTCACGCGGCCTCCTGGAACAGCAGGGCGGCCAGGGTTGGCGAGAGCAAGCGATCCGGTTCCAGCCACAGCCAGAGGCCCTCGGGCGTCTCCAGCACTTCGCCGAGCCAGGGGTAGTCGGGCAGGCGGACGCCGGCCGGTCGCGGCGCGCGGGCGGTGACCCGGCGCACGCCGGCGACGCCTTCCACCACCAGGCCGAGCGGACGGCTACCGCCCTCGGGCAGGGTGAAGTCCACCAGCAGGATGCGGGTGTCCTGGCGCGCCCGGGCCGCTGGGCCGCCGCTCATGGCGGTGACGTCGACCACCGGGATCGCCGCGCCGTGCAGATTCATCAGGCCGGCGACGCCCGCGGGCGCCGTAGGAAAGCGGGTGAGCTGCAGCAGGGGCAGCACCTGGCGGATCGCCGTCGTCGGCAGGGCCGCCGCGGCCTCGGCCAGCTGGAAGACCAGGATCTGCATGCTCAACGAGTGACCGAGAAGGTAGCGACGCTGCTCTGCAGGTCCTGGGCTGCCTGCTGCAGATACTGGACCGCCTCGCTGGTAGCCTTGAGCGCCTCGGTGGTCTGCTGGGTGCTGTCGTTGAGCTGGGTGATGGTCTCGGCGATCTGGCCGGCGCCCACGGCCTGGGACTGCATGCCCTCCAGCACGATGTCGAAGCGCGCCGGCAGCTTCTGCACGTCCTCGATCACCTCGGCCAGCTGGTCGCTGACGCTGGCCACCTCCTGCACGCTGCGGCGGATCTCCTCGGAAAACTTGTCCATGCCCATGACGCTGGCGGACACCGCGGAATTCATGTCCTTGAGCATCTGCTCGATGTCGTCGGTGGCGGCGGTGGTCTGGTCGGACAGCCGGCGGATCTCGGTGGCCACCACCGAAAAACCCCGCCCGGCCTCGCCGGCCTTTTCCGCCTCGATGGCGGCGTTGAGCGACAGCAGGTTGGTCTGATCGGCGACCTTGGTGATGGTGGTCAGCACCTTGTTGATGTGGCTGGACTTCTCCGACAGGGCGGCGAGCTTGGCGTTGATGGAATCGGTGGCGGCCACCATGCGCTGCATGGTGCCGTCCATGCTCGCCAGGCTGCTACGCGCCTGCTCCGCGCCCTGGGTGGTCTCGTCGGCGACCTGCACGGCTTCTTCCATGGTGCGCACCAGGGCATTGGCGTTGGCGGCGATCTCCCGCGTGGTGCTCAGCACTTCCACGCTGGTCTGCGCCTGCTCGATGCTGGTGGCCTCCTGCTGGCGGGAGGAGGCGGCGATCTCGGTGGTGGAAGAGGTCACCTGGATACCGGCGCGCTGCACCTTGGCGATCATGCCGCGCAGGTCCTCGATCATCTTGCTCAGGCCGCGAGCCAGTTGGCCGATGGCGTCGTCGCCGGTGACGCTGGTGCGCCCGGTGAGGTCGCCCGCGGCAGCCCGGTTGACCACCCCGAGCAGGTCGTCCACATCGGCGCGCAGGCGGTGCATCAGCGCCTGTTCGCGCGCGTGGTCGTCCTGGATCTGCTGCGCCATCTGATTGAAGGCCAGGCCCACCTGGGCGAGTTCGTCACGGCCTAGCACCTGCACCCGAGCGCCGCTGTCACCGGCGGAGATGCGCGCCACGGTGTCGGTCAGGCGCCGAATCGAGCGCAACAGGTGATGGGACAGCAACCAGGCGATGAGGGCGGCCAGCAGGACGCAGAAGGTGCCGCCGGCCACCAGGGTCCAGGTCAGCTGGTCACGCACTTCCTCGGTATGGCCCGCCCGTTGCGCGGACAGCCGGCGCTCTTCGTCGCCTATGCCCTGGATCTGCTGGCGCAGGTTGGTGACCTGGGTGGACAGGGCGGTGACCAGCGGTTCGTTGGCCAGTTGAGCCGGACTGAGGTTGCCCGTCTCGCGCAGGCGCAGGAGGGGCTCGAAGGTGTTCTGCCGCCAGTTGTCGAGATCGGCGCTCAGGCGCGCGAAGCGCTGCTGCTGGCTGGCGTTGTCCTGGGTCAGTTGCTGGGGCACACGGACGGCCGCGGTCAGGGACGTCAGCGCCTGGCGCGCGGTATCGGCATCGGCGCTAGCGCCTGAGTACCAGAAGGTGCGCAATCTGGCGCGGGTTTCCAGCAGATTGTTGTCCAGCGCCGTAACCGACAGCAGCACCTCGGCGGTGTGCCTGTCCCAGCGGTTGGCGTCGACCAGGCTCTGCAAGGCGGCATAGGTCAGCCAGAGCAGCAGGACCACCAGGGCGATGATGGCGGCGAAGCCGGCGAAGAGTTTGTTCTGGATGCGAATGTTGTTGAGCATGGGCACCGGCGCAGACGGACAGAAGCAGGGAGAGCGAGCCCTGGGGACCACTCGGGTTGTCCGATAAAAGTAGCACGGTCATGCATTTGTGTGAGTTGGAACTCACTGGAGGAGCAGGATAGGCGGCGGGCGGCGGGGCAGGAGGGTAAGCGAGAAGCAAAGGTAGCAGCCGGCCCGGAGTCTCTGATCCGAGGCGGCTGCCATGGGGGCAGAATGCCTCAGGTCGCCGCGGCGTCGTTCGCGGCCTCGGGACGGCGGGTGCCATGGCTGTTCTGGCCACCCTTGCGCCCGGCTTCGGACGCCCGGGCCGGGTTGTTGGCGAAGTTGCCGCCGCTCGCCCGTCCGCCCTTGCGACCCGCCTCGGCGGCGCGCTCGCGATTGTTGGCGAAGTTACCTGGATTGCTACTTTTGTTGGCCATAAGAACTTCTCCCACTTTCAATTATTGAACAGTTGAATGCGTGCCCCCAAAGGCTAAGCGATTCGGATATTGAGAGTAGGGGTTTATAAAGCGAGTTCGAGCGGGCTGATGGAGGGATATATTGTTATACGAGGTGCAACTTCGATACAGACTTAAACTTGAACTTTGTCCTGCTAGAGCCGTTTCCGGAAAAGTTGTACAGGAGCTGTAAAAGAATTCGGCCAAGGTCGGAATAACTTTCCGGTTGGAACCCCTGTCTGGCGCTGAAAATTCTTGAAACATCTTGCTGCAGGGAGCGTTTTCGCTGGGGTTTGATACGCTCAGGCATTCAGACGCCTTTATCGAAGTCGCGTTCTGGAGTCGCCTGAAAATTATCATCTTCGTCGCGCGTACCTGCTTGTTCGATGTTACAGAGTAGCGCTCTTTCGATGCCGGTGGAAGAATGCGGACGGCTTGGCTAGAGCCTCTCGTTGCTGAATGGTCCGGAAAGGCATCTGGATATAACGACGTGCCCGGTAAAGAGTTTCTCCGATAAGGTTTAACGCGATATCAACTTTGGCAGCGGCCTGATGCTACAGGGGTAGCACAGCAGTAACCTTGCACTTTTCTCTCTTATGTGAGAAAAATTCCCTAAATCGGGAGGTGGTCATGCTGGATCAACAACTGGCGGTAAGGCTCAAGGCGCTGCGCCTGGAGCGTGAATGGTCCCTGGAGCAATTGGCGTCCTTGAGTGGGGTCAGTCGCGCGACGCTGTCTCGCCTGGAGAACGCCGAGGTCAGCCCGACCACGGCGGTGCTCGGGCAACTCTGTTCAGCCTACGGCCTGACCCTGACGCGCCTGCTGCACAGCGTGGAAAGCCGCTATCCGGCCCAGGTCCAGCGCCAGGCGCAGCAGATCTGGAGCGATCCCGCGCAGGCGTTCACCCGCCGTTCGGTGTCGCCGCCGGCCCAGGCCCTGGCGGGTGAGGTCATCGAAAGCGCGCTTGGGCCGGGCGTGGACATCCGCTACGAGGCATCGCCCCGCCCAGGCCTCGAACACCATCTGCTGCTGCTCGAAGGCGAGTTGCAGCTGTGGATCGAAGACCAGTCCTACCGCCTGGGCGTCGGCGATTGCCTGCGCTATCGCCTCTGGGGCAGCAGCCGCTTCCTCAGTGGTCCGGCGGGCGCCCGTTATCTCCTGTTCATGATCTGAGGTGTGTCCATGAGTGCGTCCCTGCGTATCGAGCAGCTCGAGGCTGCCGCCTTCACCCGTCATCTGGATGACTTCCAGCGCCTGCTGGCCGCCTGTGTCGAGCAGGGCGCCAGCATCGGCTTCATCCTGCCGCTCGCCGACAGCGTGAATCGGCGTTTCTGGACCGAAGCCGTGGCGCCGGGCCTGGCCCGGGGCACCCGGCTGCTGTTTGCCGCGCTGCAGGACGACCGGGTGGTCGGCAGCGTGCAGCTGGTGCTGGATACCCCGGCCAACCAGCCGCACCGCGCGGACGTGGTCAAGTTGCAGGTGCATCCGGACTGGCGTCGCCAGGGACTGGCGCGCCGGCTGATGCAGGCGGTGGAGGCGGCTGCGCGGGCCGAAGGACGGGAATTGCTGACCCTGGACACCCGCAGCGACGACCATGCCGAGCCGCTCTATCTGTCCCTTGGCTATCAGGTGGTCGGCAGGATCCCTGGCTATTCCCTGGATGCCCGCCAACCGGAACGCCGCGACAGCACCACCCTGATGTACAAGACGCTGAACGCCGTGCCCGTTAAGCTGGGCGCCTTCAGTTAAGGACGCCTATCCACCATGCCGCCTCGCTCCGCTCCCGAACTCTGGCAACTCCTGTGCGCCCAGGCCGAGGCCGGGCGTCGCGATGCTCCGGCCCTGGCCGCGGGGCTGACGCGCGCGCTGCTGCAGCCGGTGGATCTGACGGCAGCCCTGGTCCGGCGCTGCGCCGAGGCCCTGGCGGAGGATCCAGGGCAGGCCGAGGCCCTCGCCGAGCGCTTCGCCACCCTGCATGCCGAGTGGCCGGCATTGACCGCAGCGGCCTGCGCGGACCTGGAAGCGGTGCTGGCGCGGGATCCGGCCTATGCCAGCCTGCTGGAGATCTTCCTGTTCTCCAAGGGCTTCCTGGCGCTGCAGACCCAGCGCCTGAGCCATGCCCTCTGGCGCAACGACGAGCGGCTGCTGGCCCTGCACCTGCAGGCGCGTTGCAATCGGCTGCTGGCCATCGACATCCACCCGGCCGCCCGGCTGGGGCGCGGCATCATGCTCGACCACGGCACCGGTATCGTCATCGGCGAAACCGCGGTGGTGGAAGACGACGTCTCCATCCTGCAGCAGGTGACCCTGGGCGGCACCGGCAAGGAGCAGGGCGATCGGCATCCCAAGGTGCGTCGCGGGGTGATGATCGGTGCCGGGGTCAAGATCCTCGGCAATCTGGAGATCGGCGAAGGCGCCAAGATCGGCGCCAACAGCGTGGTCCTGCACCCGGTGGCGCCCCATACCACGGTGGTGGGCATTCCCGCCCGTCCGGTGGGGCGTCCGCGCGACGCTCATCCGGCCGAGAGCATGGATCAGTCCTTCGACGGCTGAGCGAGAAAGACCTCGGCCTTGGGATAGCGCTCGCTGTTCAGCGCACTCGTCTGCAGGCCCTCGGCCTGCGCCAGGCTGCGCACCAGCTCGCGATTGAAGGCGCTGTTGCCCGGATCCGCCAGGTACTCGGGCAGCGCCAGCCAGCGGGCGTCCTCGATCTCCTCCGGATCCTGGATGGCGATCTCGGCACTCAGTGGATCGAGGCGGCAGACCACATAGAGATTGGACTTGCCGAAGCGGTAGGGATGGGTGGTCACCAGGCCGACCACGCTGCGAAAGGCACTGCGGATGCCGGTTTCCTCCCAGACTTCGCGGACCACCGCCGGCGCCAGGTCTTCGCCCAGTTCGACATGGCCGCCCGGCAGCTTGTAACCCTGGCTGCCGCGCTCCCGGATCGCCAGCAATTCGCCGCGGTCGTTGAGTACCAGGCCGCCCACGCCCAGGCTGTGGGTCGGCACGAAGGGCGCGAAGGCCGTGGGGGTGCCGCGCCAGACCAGGGTCAGCTCCTGCTCCAGGCAGTTGTGAAAGACGAAGCCGGCGGCGGTGGCGATCCCCACCAGATCGCCGAGGGCCAGGGGCAGGGTCAGCCAGATCAGGTTGCGTTCCTCGCGCCGGGCGCGGTCGAGCAACTCCGCTAGCGCCGGGGCAAAGGCCTCGCGGTCGGTGGGCAGCGAGGCGGCATCGATGATCAGGCCGTTGAAGGCGTCTTGGCGGTACTGCACGGGGTTTACTCCGCAGGGCGTGACGGGATGGGCGTGGAGGGTACGATACCGGCTTCGCTGGGCAGCAGCAGACTGGCGCGCGGATTGGCGATCTCGATGCCGCGCTCGCGGAAGCGTTCGAGGATGCGGCGATTGAGTTCGCGCTGCACGCCCCAGCGGCCCTTGTCGAGGCATCTCATCTGGCCGGCGATGGTCACCATGGAGCCGTCGACGGCGTCCACGCCCCAGATCTCCAGATCGGCGAGGATCAGCTCCTTGAAGGCATCGTCGGCGCGCATGCCGGCGCCGATGTCCTTGAGTTCGGCGATGACGCGCTCGATGTCTTCCTCGTAGCCCACGCTGATGCGCAGGGCGGCGTTGCCCAGACCGCGGTTGATGTTGTTGACCGCCGACACCGAGCTGAAGGGCACGATGTGCAGGGAGCCGTCGCCGGCGCGCAGGCGCACGGTGCGGATCGACAAATATTCCACGGTGCCCGAGACCCCGGCCACGGTGACCCAGTCGCCCACCTGCATGGCGTTTTCCAGCAGCAGGAAGATGCCGGTGATGAAATCCTGCACCAGCTTTTGCGAGCCGAAGCCCAGCGCCACCCCGATGATGCTGGCGCTGGCCAGCAGCGGCGTGGTGTTGATGCCCAGCTCGCTCAGGGCGGTGAGGCCGACGATCAGCGCGACCAGGATGAACAGGCCGGTGCGCAGCATGGGCAGCAGGGTGCGCAGCCGGGCGGCGCGCACCGTATCGCCGCGTTCGCTCCAGCTGCTCAGTCGCCGGTTCACCGCGGCGTTGGCGCCTTCCCAGATCGCCACGGCGATGATGGCGGCGATGAGGATGGTGAGGAAGGCGGACAGCAGGTTGCGACCGATGCTGCCCTCGCCGAACCAGTCCAGCACGTCCCAGCCCCAGGACTGGAACAGCGCCAGGGCGGTGATCAGGGTGACGATCACCCCCACCAGCCAGCGCGCCAGCGGATAGTAGCGCTGCAGGTGCAGATCGCTGCCGCTGGCGCCTTCGCTCGCCGCCGGCTGGAACAGCCGACCCAGCAGGCCGAGCAGGAACACCGCCGCCAGCCGCCCGAGGATGACGATGCCGGCGGACAGCGCGACGAAGTTCATCAGCCGCGGCAGGCCGTTCTCGATGTCCAGCGCCCACATGGTCCAGCCGCCCATGACGAACACCGCGGCGAACACCGCCCAGACCTGGCCCAGCCAGGCGCGCAGCACGGCCAGGGCACCACTGCCATCCTGACGCCCGGCGATGCGCGCGGCCACCGGCCGGCGCACATGGAAGATCAGCCCCACCACCAGCAGGTGGGCCAGCAGCGAGACCAGCTTGACGATGGCTTCGCGGCCTTCTTCGTTGGCGCCGAGGATGTCCGCGGCCTGGGCCAGCGCCAGGCCGAAGGTGATCAGGGCGACGAAGGCGTGCAGCCAGCGCAGCAGGGTGCAGGCGAGGGGCGCCTTGACCTTGAGCAGGCGGATGCCGTGGGCGGCGGGATCGATCAGCAGGCGAATGACGATCAGCGCCAGGCGAGTGGTGAGGTAGGCGCCGAGGAAGCCGCCGACCAGCTCGCGCAGGTTGGCATCCGAGCCCACCAGGTAGTGGATGAGCAGCGCCGCCATGGCCCAGAAGGCCAGCAGCGGCAGCACTTCCAGCACCAGCAGCCCGAGGGCGAAGGGCAGGTGTCGCAGGGTGGTCCAGTGCTCTTCGCCGCTGCGTCGGGCGGGGCTGGCGGGAGCGGGATCGGCCGGGATGGAGCTGGGCGCGGGCTCATCCGGCACCGGTGCGGCGCTATCGGACGGGGCGATGGGCACCTCTTCGAGCTGATCCACGCCGTCGCGCTGGGTCATGACCAGGGCCACCGCGGGTTCGGCCGGGCGGGTGGCGGCCTCTTCGGAGGCCGGTGCCGCGGCCGCAGGCGGTGACGGCTGGGCCGCCTGCTGCTGGGCTTGGCGGCGGGCGCGGCTGTCGGCGTGATCGGCCTGGCGCTGCAGCCGTTGCCGAGGGCGCTGGAGTGCGCGGCGGATCAGCCACTCGACGAGCAGGCCGGCGGCAAAGAGGGTGGCCAGGGTCAGCAGGGCCTGCAACAGGGCCCGGCGACCCGCTTCGGAGGTGAAGCTGGCGCGCGACCAGTCCGGCAGGCTGCGTACCGCCCGCTGTACCTGATTCAGTTCGCTGCCCAGGTTGTCGGCCCAGCGCCCGACGCGACTGAGCGTCTGGGCGATCAGGCCATTGGCTTCCAGGGGCACCAGCGTCTTTTCTTCGCCTGTAGCCGGGGTGGCGGCCGTGGCCGGCGCAGCGGCGGTTGCCGCGCTCGCCGGCGCCGGGTTGGTCGCGGCCGCACTGGCCGGCTGGTT
This sequence comes from Pseudomonas sp. RIT411, assembly GCF_003057735.2. Lineage (NCBI taxonomy): Bacteria > Pseudomonadati > Pseudomonadota > Gammaproteobacteria > Pseudomonadales > Pseudomonadaceae > Pseudomonas > Pseudomonas sp. RIT411. The sequence goes on along the minus strand of NZ_QBIZ02000001.1, from coordinate 251,203 downwards.
GGCAATGGCCTGCAGGGTCAGGATCAGCTCCTGGCGCCGCTGCGGATCCTGCAGCAGGGCCGCGACCTGGCGCGCCTGCTGGGGATCGAGGCCGGTCGCGGCCTGGGCGGGGGTTTCGGCGGCGCGTAGCGGCAGCGCCAGGCACAGCAGTAGCAGGGCAAACAGGAAATTGGGCATGGGGCGAGCGCAGTCCTGGTGAAGGATCAGGCAGTTAGGACCCACGATCGGCGCCTATGCTCCCTTCAGCCGGCCACGCCCTGCCGCTGCAGGCGCCGCCAGTCGCCCGGGGTCTGGTCGGTCCAGCGCTTGAAGGCGCGCTGGAAGGCGGCGGGGGAGGCGAAACCGAGCAGGTAGGCGATCTCGCCGAAACTGGCCTCGGTGTCGCGGATATAGGCCAAGGCGAGGTCGCGGCGGGTCAGGTTGAGCAGGGCGCGGTACTGGGTGCCTTCCTCGGCCAGCTTGCGCCTGAGCGTCCAGGAGGGCAGGCGCAGCCGGCTGGCGATCTGTTCCAGGGTCGGCTCGCCATGCCGCAACAGCGGCCCCATGACCTCGACTACCCGCTCCGTGAGTCCACGGGTGCGGGTCAGCCGGCCGTGCTCGGCGTCGCTCAGTGCCAGCAACTGGCGCCAGGTGGCGGGGCAGTGTTCGGGACCGGACCGGCTCAGGGTCGCGGCATCGAGCAACAGGGCATTCTCGGCGGCGCCGAATTCCACCGGGCAACCAAAGGCGGTCGCGTAGGGCGCGAGGTCCGCCGGGGCAGGGTATTCGATGAGCACGCGGCGCGGTTGCAGCGCCTGGCCGGCCACCGTGCCCAACAAGGCCAGCCATGCGCTCAGCACCGCGTCCACCACGAAGCGGTTGTAGGCGTTGTAGGGGCTGATGCTATAGAAGTGCAGCCAGGCGTCGCGACCCTGGGCGGCATAGCGCGACCGACCCCGGTAGTTGCGGCCATAGAGCGGCTCCAGCCTGAGCAGCGTCTCGGCGGCGTGGCGCACGTCCGGCGCCTGGCCCACGGTGACGCCGGCGAGACCGAGAAAGGCCGGGCGCATCGCCCGACCCATGGCCAGGCCCAGTGCCGGATCGCCGGTCAGTTCCAGGGCGGCGTGGCCCAGGCGCATGTAATGGGGAATCGACAGCCGTCCGCCGGGTTCGGCCAGCCGCGCCGCGCTCAGGCCGAAGCGCGCCAGCAGGCCGGCGGCATCGGCGCCCCGCTGGTCGACGGCCGCCGCCAGCGCCAGCACGAAGCCGGTGGAGAGATCGCCCAGGCGCAGCGCCGGTGCGCTCATAGCCGCAGGTTGATCAGCTTGCTGCCGGCCCGGGCAGGATCGGTGGCGGCTTCGGCGTCCGGGGTGAAGGCCCGGCTGCCGCCACCGGCCTGCAATTCCCAGAGCCGTCCGCGCAACTGCACCTCCAGCGCGGCGCGAATGCCGGCGGCGCGCAGACGCTGCACATCGAAGGGCGCCGGTGCCGGGGTGGCGCCCGAGGCGAGGGCGGGGATCGCCAGCAGTTCCACCTGGGGATCGTCCAGCACCCTGGCGCGACCGGTGTCGCTGCCCTGGATGACGCCCAGACGGCCCAGCGGCGTCTCCAGCCGCAGCAGGGGTGGACTGAGATCGTCGCCGCGTTCCCGGGCTGTCAGAGGCCGCACCAGCGGCTGGCCGAGCACCTTGCCATCGGGTCCGAAGACCAGGGTGACATTGCGCAGCGGTCCCGTGCCCACCTGCAATTCGCCGTCGACCAGGGTCGGACCGGGCAGCACGATGGAGCCGGCCACCAGGGTGACACCGTACTGGCGGGCGAGTCCGCCGAAGAGTTGCTGATAGGCGCTGGCCATGTCCCAGGCCTTCATGCGCAACAGGCTGTCGGCCAGGCGCCGGTCACCCTCGGCCTGGAACCAGGCGCGGGCCACGCGCAGCGGATTGCCCAGCAGCAGCCACTGGATGGCGTCTTCGCTGCGGGCGGCGGCATAGACCTCGGGTTTCTCGCCCATCAGCGCCAGCGGAGTGCCCAGGTGTTCGGGCAGCACCACGATGGTCTGGGCGCCGATCAGACCCAGGCGCCGCGCATTGGCCAGATAGGCATCGAGCTTGAGGCGCAGTCGCTCGGAATTGCCGTAGTCCAGGGCGATCAGCTCGGGCTCGATCCCCAGCAGGTTGCCGGTGGTGGCGGCCGCCGGCGTGGTGGTCAGGTCCACGGCCAGGCTGCTGCGCAGATCCGACAGGTAATGGAAGGCTGGCCGCTGGGCCACCCAGCCCGCCAGTACGGCGAACAGGGCGATCAGCACCAGGAACACGAGCTTGCGCATCGGCACTCCAGAGCGGTCCGGCCTCCTGGGCCGGGCGGGATAAAGGTGCTCAGGGTAGGAGACCAGACCGCTACTGCCAAGGGGCGGCTGTGCATTTGGGTAAAGAGGTTGTCATTTCCGGTGATTGAGACGGGGCCGCGCTCCTCCTATCGTGGCGCCAGGCTTTCCCAGAAAGGCCAACCACCGGAGACCGCCATGATCGAGCTTGCCCCCCGTAATACCACCCCTTTGGAAAGCTATCCGCATCTGCTCGAACCTCTGCCCGTGGGGTCGATCACGTTGCGCAATCGCGTGGTGATGGGGTCCATGCACACGGGGCTGGAAGAGCGGCCCGGCGGTTTCGCGCGGATGGCGGCCTTTTTCGCCGAGCGGGCGCGGGGCGGGGTGGGGCTGATCGTCACCGGCGGCATCGCGCCGAACGAAGAGGGCGCCGTGGCCAAGGGCGCGGCCAAGCTGACCACCCCCGAGGAAGCCGAGCATCATCGGCCGGTAACGGACGCGGTGCACGCCGCCGGCGGCCGTATCTGCCTGCAGATCCTGCACGCCGGGCGCTATGCCTATAACCCCCAGCTGGTGGCGCCCTCGGCGCTGCAGGCACCGATCAATCCCTTCACCCCGCGCGAACTGGACGAGGCCGAGGTGGAGGGGCAGATCGCCGCCTTCATCCGCTGCGCCACCCTGGCGCAACAGGCCGGTTACGACGGCGTCGAGGTGATGGGTTCCGAAGGCTATTTCATCAACCAGTTCATCGCCGCGCGGACCAATCACCGCACGGATCGCTGGGGCGGCGACTTCGCCCAGCGCTGCCGCTTGCCGCTGGCCATCGTCGAGGGCATCCGCGAGGCGACCGGTCCGGATTTCCTGATCATCTTCCGTCTCTCGCTGCTGGACCTGGTGGAGCAGGGCAGCACCCCCGAGGAATGCCTGCAGCTGGCGCTCTGGCTGGAAGCCGCCGGGGTCAGCCTGATCAACACCGGCATCGGCTGGCACGAGGCGCGCATCCCCACCATCGCCACCCTGGTGCCACGCGGCGCCTTTGCCGCCGTCACCGCCCAGCTCAAGGGCCGGGTGCGGGTGCCGCTGATCGCCACCAACCGCATCAACACCCCCGAGGTGGCCGAGGCCATCCTTGCCGCCGGCCAGGCCGACCTGGTGTCCATGGCCCGCCCGCTGCTGGCCGATCCGGATTTCGTCGCCAAGGCCGCCGCCGGCCGCGCCGACGAGATCAACACCTGCATCGCCTGCAACCAGGCCTGCCTGGACCATACCTTCGCCGGCAAGCTGACCAGCTGCCTGGTCAATCCGCGCGCCTGCCACGAGACCGAGTTGCGGATCCTGCCTGCCGCCGAGGTCCGCACCTTCGCCGTGGTCGGCGCCGGACCGGCGGGCCTGGCCGCCGCCTGCACCCTGGCCGAGCGCGGTCATAAGGTAGTGCTGTTCGAAGCCAGCGAGCGTATCGGTGGCCAGTTCAACGTCGCCCGGCGCATTCCGGGCAAGGAAGAATTCGGCGAGACCCTGAGGTATTTCCAGCGGCGCCTGGAGCGACTGGGGGTGGACGTCCGCCTCAACCATCGCGTCAGCGCCGGCGAGTTGCAGGTCGAGGGCTTCGCCGCGGTGATCCTGGCCACCGGGGTGACGCCGCGGGTGCCGCCCATTCCGGGAGTCGACCATCCCAAGGTACTGGGCTATCTGGATGTCCTGCTGGAGCGCAAGCCGGTAGGCCGACGGGTCGCCCTGATCGGCGCCGGTGGCATCGGCTTCGACGTGGCGGATTTCCTCACCCATGGCCACCAGGAGGCAGAGCCCATCACCGCCTTCTACCGCGAGTGGGGCATAGACCCCAGCTTCAGCAGCCGTGGCGGCCTGGCCCCGGCCGCACCGCCGGCAGTGCCGTGCGAGGTCTGGTTGTTGCAGCGCAAGCCGGGCAAGCCCGGCAAGGGCCTGGGCAAGACCACCGGCTGGATCCACCGCGCGCGCCTGCAGCAGCGCGGCGTCAAGGCCATTGGTGGGGTGGAATACCTGGGCATCGACGATGCCGGTCTGCACCTGCGCCTGCCCGATGGCGGCGAGCAGGTGCTGGACGTCGACAACGTCGTGCTCTGCGCCGGCCAGGAGTCCCTGCGTGAGCTGGAAGACGAACTGCTCGGCGCCGGCATGGCGGTGCATCGGGTCGGGGGCGCGGATGTCGCCGCCGAACTCGATGCCAAGCGCGCCATCGATCAGGCCACTCGCCTTGCCGCCGAGCTGTAACTCTTCGTTGCAATCAGGGATGATTTCTGTGATCCACTCCGCATAACATCGGTTCCGGACCGACCCTCGTCCCAATGTCTGGCCTCTCTTCCATCCCGCCGACCAGGATTGGCTAAGCTGCCGTCCTGATGCGTCGGGTGGGGGCCCGGCGCGTTGGAGCAGTCGGGCGGAGACGCGGATCAAGCGCGTCGCCGCCCGAGGTCGGCGCGCGGATGCAGGTCCGGTCGCCAATTGGCGAGATGCCGGCCTCGGTATTCATGTGGGATCGACAGAGCACGCGGCGAGAGATGGCAGAGACGTTGAACGAAGAGGCGGTACTGACCCCGGTGGTGCTGGGGTTCGGCGACCAGGGTGTGAATCGCGCCTTGCTGTTTCCCGATTTCCAGGCGCTCTGGCAGGGCGACCAGACGCTGCTCGACTGCGCCGGACGGCGCCATCGCTTCGTCTATCTGCTGCTGGACGACCACCGCCGGGTCAAGGCCGCGGTGTTTTTCCTGCTGGCCTTCGATGCCCAGGGCAGTCCGCTGCCGGAGTGGGACCTGCCGCTTACGGAGCTGGCCGAGCGCGGCGATGTCGGTCCCGACCTGGGCGCCGGACCGATCCGTCTGGCCAGTCGCAGCCACTGCCCGATCTCCTGGCACCAGGGCGATCTCTGGGATCCGCGCAGCGAGGCCGAGCATGACGACTGGCAGGCGATCCGCGACTGCCTGGGTCTGGTCGCGCCGCGCGATGGCGAGGTGGAACTGGCCGGGGAATACCACCCCAGTGCCGCCGACGGCATCGATGTCGAGGCCCGTCTCGAACGGGTCCGCCGTATCCTCGCCCAGGAACACCAAGAGGCGCTGGACAAGCTGATCGCCGGCCAGCGCACCCGTCTGCTGACCCTGACCCGCCAGCACCAGGAAGACCTGGCCCGCCTGCAGCGCGATGCCGACGAGGCGCGCGCCGCCAAGGCCGAGCTGGAGGTGCGCTACGCCGCCCTGGCCCAGCACCTGGAGCAACAGCACGACCTGGCCCGCCAGGAGCGCGAGGAACTCAACGAACAGATGCGCACCCTGGAGCGCAATGCCCTCTACAAGATCGAGGCGCTGCGCATCCAGTCCGAAGCCGAAAGCGAAGCCCGGGTGGCCGCCGCGGTGGGCGAGCTGAAGAATCAGCTGACCATCCGCGAGGTGGAACTCAAGTACCGCGACGAGCTGGACGGCCAGTTGCAGGAAGACATCCGCCAGCTGCGCGAGCGCTGCGCCCAGCTGATCGGCGACAGCAACGAAGGCCAGCTGGAGCGCCTGGCGCGCCAGGGCATCCTGTTCGTCACCTTCCAGCCGGGGGCGGGTCATCTGATCCTCAGCCGCCAGGACGTGCCGCGGTTCAGCGCCGATCCCCTGGGCTATGTCGCCGAGCACTGCAAGGTCAGCGGCGAGCAATACCAGCGCTGGCTGGAGCATCACCAGCAGCCGGTGTGCCAGGCCGAGGTGGAGGGCGAGCGCTGCGGGCGGCCGGTGGTGCGGGTCGAGCATCCCGCCCAGTTCGATCCGCTGCGCTCGACGCTGTGCGCCGAGCACCGCGGCGATGACAGCGATGGCGACGTCGCCAATCTCTGAATCCCCGGCGGATGACATCTCTCCCACCCGCCGCGCTGCAGGAGGTACAGCTCGCCGCCCTGGCGGCGCGCGACCTGCGCCTGGCGGTGCTGCGCCTGGATCAGCGCCCGGCCGCGCATAACGGCAACAAGGGCTACAAGCTGCGGCCCTGGCGCGAACGCCTGGCCCGGGGCGAGGGCCGTGGGCTCATCAGCCTCGGCGGTGCCCACTCCAATCATCTGCATGCGCTGGCCGCCCTGGGCCGGGCGGAAGGCTTCGTCACCGTCGGCCTCCTGCGCGGCGAACCCTGCCTGACGCCCACCGTCCAGGATCTGCAGGCCAAGGGCATGACCCTGCACTGGCTCGGCTATGGCGGCTATCGCCGTCGCCATGACGCCGACTTCTGGCAGCCCTGGCAAGCGCGCTATCCCGGGTTGCTGCCCATTCCCGAAGGCGGCTGCGACGAGCAGGCCGCCGCGGCCTGCGCGGCCATCGTCACGGAGTTGCGCCAGGGCCTCGCCGCCCTGGATTGGCCCGATTGCCAGCAAGTCTGGCTGGCCGCCGGCACCGGCACCACCCTGGCCGGGGTGATCCGCGCCGCCGATCCCGCCTGGCAGGTGGTGGGCGGCCTGGCGGTGCCGCCCGGGCACGGCGTCGAAGCCAACCTCGACCGGTTGCTCGCCCAGCACACGGTCCCGAACTGGCGCCTGCTGGACGCTAGCCGCGGTGGCTTCGGCCGCCTCGATGCCGAACTGGCTCGGGCCATGGCGGAGTTCGAGGCGCAGACCGGAATCGCCCTGGAGCCGCTCTATACCGGCAAGCTCTGGTTGGCCCTGCGCCAGGCAATCGAGGGCGGCGCGCTGGCCCCGGGCAGTCGCCTGGTGCTGATCCACAGCGGGGGTCTCCAGGGCCGCCGCGCGCTGGAGCCTCAGCTGGCGAAGTGGGTCGGCGGCTGAAGCGGCCAACCCCCAGGCACCAGGAACAGCCGGGCATCCTCGTCGCCGCGTGCATCGCGCCGCACCAGCAATTGCGGCCAGATCGGCTCGCCGTCCGGCAGCGGCAGGCAGGGCGTATCGGCCACTGCGGGTGCCAGCCAGTGGCCCTTGGGCAGCACCTCCCAGGGACCCTCCGGCAGTTGCCCGCGCGCGCACCACAGCTGGGGTTGTCGGGATGGCAGGGCGTCCGCCGGCCAGGGCAGGGGGCGATCGAGCGGCTGGAACAGATAGCCGCCCAGCCACAGCGCCGCCCGCGGCGGGGCGATGTCCAGCGCCGCCAGGCTGGCCCGGGCCAGGGGTGTGGCCGACAGCGGCAACTGGCGCTGGCGCAGATGGGCGAGCTTGCGCGCCAGCTGGTCTTCGCCGCCGGGGCCCAGCCAGCGGGGCGCGTCCGCCGGGCCTTCGCCCAGGTAGAACTTCACCGCCAGTTCCAGGTGATGGACCCCCTCGGCGTCTTCCACCAGCAGGTCCAGTTCACCCAGGGTACGGTCACCGTCGCGCAGGGGCAGGTTGGCCGCGCGCAACCTCAGCCCCGGCGCGCGCTCCAGGGCGAATTGCCAGAGTCTTTCGTACTGGCGCCCCAGGCGGCGGTCGCTGCCCTGGGCCAGCCAGGTCGCCAGGGCCGCGGGGGCCGCGTCCTGTTGCCGCAGCCAGTCGGCCAGACGTTCGGGGTGGGTCGCCCAGTCGCTGGCGGCCAGCGGATGACGGGTGTCGGCGGCCTCCAGCAAGGGCGGCGCGACCAGAGTCCAGGCGAGATCGCGCACCTGGGGCTGGCTCAGGCGGCGGGGCAGGGCGTGCAGCTCGGCGAAGGGCGTCATGGTGCCAGCATAGGCCAAGCCGGGCCGCTGCGGATCACCGGCGGCGACCCGTGGTCGGATGAGGGCGGTTTGCCGCTGCCACGGCCTTTCGCCCATACTTTCCGCACTTTCCAGCCAACGGGGCCGCCGGCGCGTCATGGACTCCTTTCGTAACATCGGCATCATCGGTCGACTCGGCAGCACCCAGGTGCTGGACACCATCCGCCGGCTCAAGACCTTTCTGCTGCAACGCGGGCGCAACGTCATCCTGGAAAACACCATCGCCGAAGTCTTGCCCGGACACGGCCTGCAGACGGTGTCGCGCAAGCTCATGGGCGAGATCTGCGACCTGGTGATCGTGGTCGGTGGCGACGGCAGCCTGCTCGGCGCCGCCCGCGCCCTGGTGCGCCCGCGGGTGCCGGTGCTGGGGATCAACCGCGGCAAGCTGGGCTTTCTCACCGACATCCGCCCCGACGAGCTGGAGACCAAGGTCGCCGAGGTGCTCGACGGCCAGTACCTGATGGAGACGCGTTTCCTGCTGGACGCCTTCGTCGAGCGCGGCGGCGAGATGATCGGCCAGGGCGATGCCCTCAACGACGTGGTGCTGCACCCGGGCAAGTCCACCCGGATGATCGAGTTCGAGTTGTACATCGACGGCCAGTTCGTCTGCAGCCAGCGCGCCGACGGCCTGATCGTCGCCACCCCCACCGGTTCCACCGCCTACTCGCTGTCGGCGGGCGGTCCCATCATGCATCCCAAGCTGGATGCCATCGTGGTGGTGCCCATGTATCCCCACACCCTGTCCAGCCGGCCCATCGTGGTCTCCGGCGACAGCACCCTGTCGATCCTGGTGTCGCCGAACATGACGATCTATCCGCAGGTCTCATGTGATGGCCAGAATCATTTCACCTGCGCACCCGGCGATACCGTGACCATTCAGAAGAAGCCCCACAAGCTCAGGCTGATCCACCCGCTGGATCACAACTACTACGAGATCTGCCGGACCAAGCTCGGCTGGGGCAGTCGCCTGGGAGACGATTGATGCCCTGCGGCTACGATCTGATCGGCGACATCCACGGCTGCGCCCATACCCTGGACCTGCTGCTGGAGCGCCTCGACTATCAACAGGTGGACGGCGTCTGGCAGCATCCCGAACGCCAGGCGATCTTTCTCGGTGACCTGGTCGATCGCGGCCCGCGCATCCGCGGCGCCCTGCGTCGGGTGCGCGCCATGGTCGAGGGTGGCCATGCCCACTGCATCCTCGGCAATCACGAACTCAATGCCCTGGCCTGGCACACCCCGGCGCTCCCCGGCACCGGCCAGACCTGGGTGCGCGAACACACCCCCCGTCATCGCCAGCTGATCCAGGAGACCCTGGCCGCCTTCGCCGATCATCCCGGCGAGTGGCAGGACCACCTGGACTGGCTCTACACCCTGCCGCTGTGCAAGGACTTCGGTCACTTCCGCATCGTGCATGCCTGCTGGGATCAGCGGCTGATCGACGAACTCCTCCACCACTATCCGGACGCCTGCATCGACGAGGACTTCGTCCGCCAGTCCATCGTCGGTGGCAGCCTCGCCAGCCGGGTCGCCTCGCGCCTGCTCAACGGCGTCTCGCTGCCCTTGCCCCACGGCCTGCGCCTCACCGGCAGCGACGGCTATGTGCGGGCGCGCTTTCGCACCAAGTTCTGGGAAAGCGATCCCCAGACCTATGGCGACGTGGTCTTCCAGCCGGATGCGCTGCCGGCGGAAATCGCCTGCGAACCCCTGAGCGACGAGGAAAAGGCCGGGCTGCTCTGCTACGGCGAGGACGAGCCGATGCTGTTCGTCGGTCACTACTGGCGTGACGGCCATCCCGAACCGCTGCGGCCCAACCTGGCCTGCCTGGACTACAGCGCGGTCAAGTACGGCAAGCTGGTGGCCTACCGCCTCGACGACGAACGCCAGATCGATCCGGCCAAGTTCGTCTGGATCGACGTCCAGCGCGAGGAGGGGCGATGAACCAGCCGCAACCCGTGCTGCGCGTGCCCCTGGGCCGTGACCTGCTTGGCTTCACCCGCCTGCTGCGGCGCCTGCAGATCCGCCACCGGGTGGTGGAAGAGGGCGACAGCCAGGTGCTCTGGGTGCTGGATCCGGCGCGGGTCGAAGAGACCCGCAGCCTCTATGAGCGCTATCCCGACGGCGATCCGCGCGGCGAGGTCCAGGCCGCCCGCGGACCCCGCGGCTTCGGCCTGCTGGCGCAACTCAAGGCCAGTCCGGTCAGCGCCGTCTTTCTCGCCATCACCCTGCTGCTGGGCCTGGCCACCGAACTGGGCGACAACCTGGCGCTGATCCACTACCTGACGCTGCAGGAATTCCGCCTGATCGACGCCGAGCACATCGCCTTCCTCGATCTCGACGCCAGCCTGGCCCGTGGCGAATGGTGGCGGCTGGTCACTCCGATCTTCCTGCACTTCGGTCTGCTGCACCTGGCGATGAACGCCCTCTGGTACTGGGAGCTGGGTCGGCGCATCGAATTCCGCCAGGGCGGCCTGATGCTGCTGCTCCTGACCCTGGTGTTCGCCGCCGGCTCCAACCTGGTGCAGTACGCCTGGACCGGCCCGGCCCTGTTCGGCGGCCTGTCCGGGGTGCTCTATGGCCTGCTCGGCCACTGCTGGCTGTTCCAGTGGCTGGCGCCCAATCCGGCCTATCGCATGCCGCGCGGCGTGGTGGCCATGATGCTGATCTGGCTGGTGATCTGCCTGACCGGCGTCTTCGACCTGCTCGGTTTCGGCTCCATCGCCAATGGCGCCCATGTCGGCGGCCTGGTGCTGGGTTGCCTTACCGGCCTGCTGGGCGGTGGCCTGGCACGCCTGCGGCAGCGCTAGCTAGCGCCGCCGCTTGAGCTCGGGCGAGAGGCTCAGGGCATTGCGATAGCGCCAGCGCCGCTGGCTGCGGCGGCGCAACCAGAGCCCGACCAGCAAGAGCAGCGCGCCGCCACCCAGGAAGCCCTGGGCGGTCTCGCGGGCCAGGGACAGATAGGGCGCCAACTGCGGCAGCTGCAGCAGCGCGGCACCGCCCGCCAGCAGCGCGGCCAAACCCGTCAGCACCGAGAGGGTGCTGAGGCCGGCGGCGAGGGAGGTTAGAAAGGGCCGCCGCAGGCGCAGCGGCGGCGGATCGAAACGGTCTTGCTCGGGCAACTGCATGCTCATACCCCAGGCGCTGTAAGGCCGCCGAGGTTATACGCCTCGGCGGTCCTTGGCGAGCCTGAGAGGCGCGGGCTAGCGCAGCAGCTGTCGGGCCCCCTGCTTGAGCATGTCCCAGCGATTCGGATCACCACTGGCGATGGCGCCGAGGAAGGCCCGCGCCTGCTCGAAGCTGATGTGCGGCGGCAACGGCGGCACGCTGGGGTCGGTGACGAACTCCAGCACCACCGGGCGATCCGCTTCGAAGGCCTGCTGCCAGGCATCGGCCACCTCGTCCGGACGATGGATGCGCAGGCCCTTGAAGCCGAGTAATTCGCCATAGCGGGCATAGGGGAAGTCCAGCACGTCCTGGGCCGGGGCGAACTTGGGATCGCCGGCCAGGGCGCGTTGCTCCCAGGTCACCTGGTTGAGATCGCCGTTGTTGAGCACCATGACGATAAAGGTCGGGTTACTGAATCTCTTCCAGTACTGCTGCAGGGTGACCAGTTCGGCATTGCCGTTCATCTGCATGGCGCCGTCGCCCACCAGGGCGATCACCGGACGATCCGGATGGGCGAACTTGGCCGCGATCGCATAGGGAATGCCACAGCCCATGGTCGCCAGCTTGCCCGACAGCGACCCCAGCATCTGCCCGCTCATGCGGATGTCGCGGGCATACCAGTTGGTGTGGGAGCCGCTGTCGCCGCAGAGGATGGCGTCACGCGGCAGTTGCTGGGACAGCTCATGGAACACTCGCTGCGGATTGATCGGGTCGGCGGGCGCCAGGGCGCGCTGCTCGATGGAGTGCCAGGAGTCGACCACGCTCTTCTCGATGCGCGCGCGCCATTTATCGTGGGGCTTGCTCTGCAGCAGCGGCAGCAGGCGCCTCAGGGTCTCGGCGGCATCGCCCAGCAGCGGCTGCTCGATGGGATACCTCATGCTGATGTTGCGCGCATGCAGGTCGATCTGCACCGCCCGCGCCTGGCCTTCCTTGGGCAGGAATTCGGTATAGGGAAAGGTCGAGCCGACGATCAGCAGGGTGTCGCATTCCTTCATCAGCAGATCGCTGGCCTCGGTGCCGAGCAGGCCGATGGAGCCGGTGACATAGGGCAGTTCGTCGGAGACCACGCCCTTGCCCAGCAGCGCCTTGGCCACCCCGGCGCTGAGCTTCTCGGCCACCGCCATCACCTCGCTGCGCGCCTGCAGGGCACCGGCGCCCACCAGCAGGGCCACCTTCTTGCCGGCATTGAGGATGTCGGCGGCGGCCTGCAGGTCGTCTTCCTGGGCATAGGGCCGTGGCGGGATGGCACCGGCCCCGGAAAGGACATTGGCGTGCTGGTGCGGCGGGCTTTCCACCGCGGGCAACTGCTGGATGTCGTTGGGAATGATCACCGTGGCCACCTGGCGCTCGGCGATGGCCACGCGAAAGGCGCGGTCGATGACATGGCGCAGTTGCGCCGGATGCACCACCGTCTCCACGTAGGCGGACACGTCCTTGAACAGGGTGTGCAGATCGACTTCCTGCTGGTAGTCGCTGCCGAGCGAGGAGGCGGCCTGCTGGCCGACCAGGGCGACCACCGGCATATGGTCCATCTTGGCATCGTACAGGCCGTTGAGCAGTTGGATGGCCCCGGGCCCGGAAGTGGCCAGGCAGACGCCCACCTCGCCGGTGAACTTGGCATGGGCGCAGGCCATGAAGGCGGCCATCTCCTCGTGGCGCACCCGGACATAGTCGAACTGCTCGGCCACCCGCCCCAGGGCACCCATGATGCCGTTGATGCCATCGCCGGGATAACCGAAGACGCGCTCGACGTTCCACTGCCCGAGGCGCTCCCAGAGATGGTCGGCTACGGTCTTGCTCATGACGTTCTCCTAACTGGACCTTTAGGCTTTGTCCGAAAAGTGCCTGCGCTCGGCCATGCTGCGTTAAAAAACCGTTCGGAATGCTCATTTACCACTCGTAAACTCCGCTTCCTCACGGATTTTTGCCTTGCCTGACCTTCGCTCGGCGACTTTTCAAACAAGCCTAGGTTAGGAAGAAGGGGTCCGGCGTTAAGTTCCTGCAGCCGGACCGGGCGCGGGTTAGAATGCGCGGCTGATCATCCGGAGCCTTTCATGAGCGAATCCCGCCTGCGCACCTTGCGCGACCACATCCGCTGGGCCGTCAGCCGCTTCCATGCCGAAGAGCTGTTCTTCGGCCATGGCCACGACAACGCCTGGGACGAGGCCCGCGCCCTGGTGCTGGGCGCCGTGCACCTGCCCTGGGACACCGCCGACCGCTACCTGGACTGCGCCCTGGAAGACGACGAGCGCTACGAACTCGGGGTGCTCTTGCACAGGCGCATCCAGGAGCGCGTGCCGACCGCCTATCTGCTCGGCGAAGCCTGGTTCTGCGGCCTGCCTTTCACCGTCGACGAGCGGGTGCTGGTGCCGCGTTCGCCCATCGGCGAGCTGATCGAAGCGCAATTCGCCCCCTGGCTGCCGGCCACGCCGGCGCGCATCCTCGATCTCTGCACCGGCTCGGGCTGCATCGGCATCGCCTGCGCCTATGCCTTCCCCGAGGCCGAGGTGGCCCTGGGCGATCTGTCCTACGACGCCCTGGAGGTGGCCTGGCAGAACATCGAGCGCCACGGCCTGGAGGAGCGCGTCTATACCGTCCAGGGCGACGGCTTCGCCGGCCTGCCGGGGCAGCGCTTCGACCTGATCGTCAGCAATCCGCCCTACGTGGATGCCGAGGACTTCGCCGACATGCCGGCCGAGTACCAGCACGAACCGGCCCTGGGCCTGGCCTGTGGTGACGACGGCCTGGATCTGGTGCGACGGATGCTGGCCGAGGCCGCCGATCACCTCACCGAGCAGGGCATCCTGGTCGTGGAAGTGGGCAACAGCCAGGTCCACGTCGAGGCGCTCTATCCGGAAGTCGATTTCACCTGGCTCGAATTCGAGCGCGGCGGCCATGGCGTCTTCCTGCTCGCCGCCGCCCAGTGCCGCGAGCACCAGGCGCTGTTCCGCAGCCGTCTGGTCCCCTGATCACCTGCGGTCGCCGGTGGCGGCCGCCTTTCTTTACCGAGGTCTACCCCGTGTTTACCGAACTCGCTCTGCACGAGCGCCTGCTCAAGGCCCTCGACACCCTGGGCTTCAAGACGCCCACCCCGGTCCAGGCCGCTGCCGTGGGCCCGGCCCTGGAGGGACATGACCTGCGCGTCACCGCCCGTACCGGCAGCGGCAAGACCGCGGCCTTCCTGCTGCCACTGCTGGATCGACTGCTCAAGGATCCCAAGCCGCGTTCCGGTGCCCGCGCCCTGATCCTGCTGCCGACCCGCGAGCTGGCCCAGCAGACCGCCAAGGAAATCGAACGCTTCGGCCAGTTCACCTTTCTCAAGGCCGGCCTGGTGATCGGCGGCGAGGACTTCCGCGTCCAGGCCGCCGGCCTGCGCAAGAATCCCGAGATCCTGGTGGCCACCCCCGGTCGCCTGCTGGAGCAGCGCAACGCCGGCAACGTGGATCTCAAGGACATCGAGATGCTGGTGCTGGACGAAGCCGACCGCATGCTCGACATGGGCTTCTCCGAGGACGTGCTGCAGATCGCCGCCAGCTGCGAGCGCGAAGGCCGCCAGACCCTGCTGTTCTCCGCGACCAGCGGGGGCAACAGCCTGCGTCAGGTGGTCGAGCAGGTCCTGCGCGAGCCGCAGAATCTCATGCTGGACCGCACCGGCGAGCTCAACGAAGCCGTGGTGCAGCAGGTGATCCTGGCCGACGAGCCTCCGCACAAGGAGCGCCTGCTGCAGTGGCTGCTGGCCAACGAGACCTATCGCAAGGCCATCGTCTTCACCAACACCAAGGTGCAGGCCGATCGCCTGACCGGTCGCCTGGTGGCCGAGGGCCTCAAGGTCTTCGTGCTGCACGGCGACAAGGACACCAAGGACCGCAAGCTGGCCGTGGAGCGGCTGCAGAGCGGCGCGGTCAAGGTGCTGATCGCCACCGACGTGGCCGCCCGCGGCCTGGACGTCGACGGCCTGGACCTGGTGATCAACTACGACCTGCCGCGCAGTGGCGACGAATACGTCCACCGCATCGGCCGCACCGGGCGCGCCGGCGAGGCCGGTCTGGCGATTTCTTTCGTCACCCATGGCGACTGGAATCTGATGTCCAGCATCGAGCGCTATCTCAAGCTGAGATTCGAGCGTCGTCACCTGCCGGGTCTCAAGGCCAGCTACAGCGGTCCGAAAAAGCTCAAGGCCTCGGGCAAGGCCGCGGGCGTGAAGAAGAAAAAGACCGAGGGCAAGAAGGACGGCAAGGCCAAGACCAAGGCCAAACCCAAGTCCGAACGCCGTCCCGGCGCCTTGGTGCCGAGCTCGGCCGACGGCTTCGCGCCGCCGCGCAAGCGCACCCAGGAGTGATCTTGCGGCGCGCCTGAGGCGCCAACCCGCGGCGAGACCGCAGGGCAGGGCGCCTCAGTGCTTGGCGGCGTTGTCGAACAGCTGGAAGACCGGCGCACGCCGCGTAGGGCGTCGTTGCAGATCCGGTTGCTGGATCAGCAACCAGGCCTGCAATTCCGGTTCGGGCATGGGCTTGCCGATCCAGAAGCCCTGGCCTTCGTCGCAGCCCATGGCCAGCAGGCTGGCCAGGGCCTCGGCGGTCTCGATACCCTCGGCGGTGATGCGAAAGCCCAGTTGATGGGACAGTTCGATCAGCGAGCTGACGATCAGCCGGTCCTTGGTGCGGTGGGTCAGCTCGCGGACGAAGCTGCGGTCGATCTTGATGGTGTCGGCCGGCAACTCGCGCAGGTGCGAGAGGTTGTTGTAGCCGGTCCCGAAGTCGTCGATGGCGATGCCGATGCCCAGCTCGCGCAGGGCGGCCAGCTGCCGATGGATCAGCGCCACGTCACCCAGCAGGGCATTCTCGGTGACCTCCAGCTCCAGGCGCCGGGGGTCGACCGGATAGCGCTGCAGCAGGTCGGTGGTGTGCTCGGTGAAGTCCGGATCGTTCAGGTCATGGGCGGAGATGTTGATCGCCACCCCCAGGCCCCGGCCCTCGCGTTGCCAGGCATAGGCCTGGCTGATGGCCTGCTGCATGACCCAGCGACTCAGCGCGGTGATCAGCGCGGTCTTTTCCGCCAGCGGAATGAATTCCGCCGGACTGACCGGGCCAAGGTGCGGATGCTGCCAGCGCAACAGCGCCTCGACGCTGTGGCAGCGACCGGTGGCCAGATCGATGCGCGGCTGATAGACCAGGCTCAACTGGTCCTCGGCGCGCAGTGCCTGGGGCAGGGCGCTGAGCAGGGCGAAGGCGCGGCGGTAGGCGGCGTCATGCTGCGGATCGAAATACCGGCAGCCGCGCATTTCGGCGCGGGCATCGTCGGCTGTGGCGATCAGGGCACGCAGCCAGTCGGTGGGATGGTCGTCGGTCAGGGACATCACCCCCAGGCCCAGCCGGGTCTGGATGGGAATGCCATTGTAGTCGAGCACCCCGGTCAATTCCTGCTGCAGGCGCTCAAGCAGCGCCCGCTGCGCGGCCTCGTCGGCGTCGTGCAGCAGAAAGCCGAAGCGGGCCGGTCCGAGGCGATACAGCGGTTGTTCAGCCGGTAGCAGGCGGCGCAGGTGCTGCTTGATGGCCCGTTGCAGGCCATCGAAATGCGCCTGGCCCATGGCCTTGATGAAGTCGTTGAGATAGCTCTGGGCGAACAGATCGGCCGCCACCGCCACCACCGAGGTACCGGCCCGGGCCAGGGCTTCGGCATCCTCGCTGAAGCGCTGACCATTGGGCAGCTGGGTGACCGGATCCCAGAAGGCTTCGGTGCGCAGCAATTCGATGTGCTGGCTGGCAAGGGCCGCCAGTTGCTGCAGCGCCACCAGCCGATCCTGGGGCAGGGCGGCGCGGGGAGCGGCATCGAACAGGCAGAGACTGCCGAGCATCAGCCCTTCGGCGGTGCGCAGCGGCGCGCCCAGGTAATAGCGGATGTTCGGTGCACCTCTCACCACCTGGAGGTCGGCGAAGCGTGCGTCATCACGCGCATCCTCGACCTGCAGCGGCAGGACGGATTCCTGCAGGTGCTGGCAGAACGACTGGGTGCGCGGAACGGTGAAAGGCTCGCAGCCTACGGTGGCTCGACAATGGACCTGCTGGCCGTCAAGAAAGCAGATCATTGCATAGGGCACATCGAACAACCGGGCGCAGAGATCGGTGAGATCCTGGAAGGCACGGTCGGCAGGGCGGTCGATCAGGGCAAGATCGCGCAGCAGTGCAAGACGCTGGCGTTCGTTGGCCGCAGTGAGTGGAGCGGGCTCCATAGCAACGTCTCGGTGCGCTGTAGTAGCAGATTGCTACTTAGAGCGTGATCGGGTCGAGAGTTCCCTCTCTACCCGCCTCACACTCTACCGGTTGTCATTTATCTGTCGAAAGGATCAGGCCGCGAAGTAGAACACGGCGAACAGCCCCTCGGGGTCGGTCCACACCCGCACCTGTCTGAAACCGGCGTCTTCGGCCAATGCACGAAAGCTCGCCAGGCTGTACTTGTAGGAATTCTCGGTATGCAGCCGCTCGCCTTCGCGGAAGGTGAAGCGGCGGCCTTCGAGACGTACCGTCTGGTCGCGGGTACTGACCAGGTGCATCTCGATACGCGCCTGTTCTTCGTTGAAGAAGGCCAGGTGGCGGAAGCGCTGCGGATCCAGATCGGTGTCCAGCTCGCGGCGGATGCGTTCGAGCAGGTTGAGATTGAAGTCGGCGGTCACTCCCGCGGCATCGTTGTAGGCCGCATCCAGCCGCGCCCTGTCCTTGATCAGGTCCACCCCGATCAGCAGGCCCCCGGTCGCCGGCAGCATCCGGTGCAGATTGCGCAGGAAAACGCCGGCTTCTTCCGGGGTAAAGTTGCCGATGCTCGAACCGGGAAAGAAGGCGATGGGGCGCAGGCCGTCGAGACTGTCGGGCAGGGTCATGGGCCGGCTGAAGTCGGCGCAGGCGGCGCTGACGTCCAGCCAGGGATAGTCGGCCGCCAGACGCTGGGTGCTGCTGAGCAGGAATTCCCGGGAGATGTCGATGCCCAGGTAGCCGGCCGGGTGCATGGCTTCCAGCAGCAGTCTCACCTTGCGACTGGCGCCGCTGCCCAGTTCGACCAGGGCGGCGTCACGCCCGGCCAGGCGGGCGATCTCACCGGCCGCCGCGGCCAGGATGCCCTCTTCGGTGCGGGTGGGGTAGTACTCGGGCTGCCGGGTGATGGCCTCGAACAGCTCCGAACCGCGCTGATCGTAGAAGTACTTGGGCGACAGCGCCTTAGGGGTCTGGGCGAAGCCCTGGAGCACATCGTCCCGCAGCGAGCTGTCGGCGACGGTCACCGGTTGCTGATCGAAGAAGCGCACGGCTAGGGCCATGGGTCAGACCTCTCTGGCCAGGCGCAGGCCGGAGAACTGCCAGCGCATGGTGGGATAGAAGAAGTTGCGGTAGGTGGCACGCACATGGTCCTGGGGCGTGGCGCAGCAGCCCCCGCGCAGGACCATCTGGCCGGACATGAACTTGCCGTTGTATTCGCCCAGGCTGCCCGGCAGTGGCTTGAAGCCGGGGTATGGGCGGAAGGCGCTGCCGGTCCACTCCCAGACGTCGCCGAACAGCTGGCGCATGCCCTGGTCCGCATTGGCGACCGGTTGCAGGTGATCCTGGTCGACGAAGTTGCCCTGGATCGGCTGGCGCGCCGCCACGGTTTCCCATTCCGCCTCGGTGGGCAGCCGGGCACCGGCCCAGCTGGCGTAGGCATCGGCTTCATAGAAGCTCAGGTGGCAGACCGGTGCGGTTGGATCCACCGGGGTCAGGCCGCCCAGGGTGAAGTGGTGCCAGACGCCATCGAGCTTCTGCCAGTACAGCGGCGCCTGCCAGCCAAGGGTGCGGATGGCCGCGGCGCCGTCGGACAGCCAGAGATCGCTGCGGCCGTAGCCGTTGTCTTCGATGAAGGCCAGGTATTCGCCATTGGTGATCAGCCGATCGGCCAGCTGGAAGTCGTCCACGAATTGCCGATGCACCGGCGTCTCGCAATCGAAGGCGAAGCCGTCGCCGCCATGGCCGACATGCCGGACGCCGCCCGGATGGGCTTCCCAGCCCAGGGGCGCGACCGCGGCCTTGGGGCCCTTGGCCAGGTCGGCGCGATAGACCGGATGCAGGGGGTTCTGCGCCAGGATGTGCTTGATGTCCATGAGCAGCAATTCCTGGTGCTGCTGCTCGTGGTGCAGACCGAGTTCCAGGCGCCGGGCGATCTCGGCGGCATGTTCGGCGGGCGGCGCGCTGAGCAACTCGGCCATGGCGGTGTCCACCGCCGCGCGAAAGCGATAGACGTCGTCCACGCCCGGCCGCGACAGGTGCCCGCGGGCCGCCCGCGGAAAGGGCTTGCCATGGGTCTCGTAATAGGAGTTGAACAGGTAGTCGTAGGCCGGATTGGGCGTCTGGTAGCCCTTGAGGAAGGGCTTGAGGATGAAGGCCTCGAAGAACCAGGTGACGTGGGCCAGGTGCCATTTCGGCGGACTGACGTCGGCCATGCTCTGGATGACGTAATCCTCGACGGTGAGCGGGGCGCAGAGCGCCTCGCTGGCCCTGCGCACACGCTGGAAGCGCTCGAGCAGGGTGGTGGCGGTGTCACTCGCTGCGGGCAGCTCGCGGGCGAGAGGATTCATGGCGTTCTCCCTGGTCGGCCTTTTGGTTGTCAGGAAACCGACCGGGCGGCATAAGTTTAGTTCGCCCGGTTATGACGGGCGGTCTCGCTTACCCCTGTCTACCACCAGGTTTCCAGCTGCACGCCGAAGTTGTTGCCGTGGCGGGCATCGCCGAAGGCGCCGCTGTCGGACAGCGCCGTACCGGCCACGGCAGCATCCTGGGCACCGCGGTTCCAGCTGGCGTAGGTCCAGTAGAGGCGGATCTCCGGCCGGTCCATCAGCCCCATGCCGCCCAGCGCCAGGGTCGGCGCCACGGTGACCTTGTTCAGCTTGCGGGTGGCGCCGCTGTCGGGATGGATCTGGTCGTGGCCGAACTCCACCTGCAATTTGAACAGACGGGTGAAGGCATAGCTGGGCCGCACGCCGAAGGAGTACCAGGTCTGGCCGCCATCGCCGGGGGCGCGGTCGCGCTGATAGAGCGCCAGCAACTGGCCGCCGAAGCGCGGGGTGAGCTGCCAGCGCGGCGATTCGAGCACGCGCAGGCTCTCGTAATCCCTATCGGCGGTCAGGCTGCCGGTCGCGCCCAGGCCGGTGCCTGGCCCGCGACCGTATTGCACGGTGAAGACGTTGACCCCGCCAAAGAATTGCGCCTGCTTGTGCTCGGCGGTGGCCGACCAGCCGCTGTGGGCGTTCTGTACCTGACCGGCGCGCTGGATGTAGGACAGCCCCAGTTCGATCTCGCCACCGGGATTGGTCTTGATGCCGCCCAGGTTCAGGTCGTGGCGGTTGGCCTTGTCCGGCTGGTCGATGTTGTCTTCGCGACTGAAGGCGTAGCTCAGCCGCAGGCCGCTGTCGCCCAGGCCATAGTCCTCCACGCCGAAACCGGTGCCGCTCGGATTCCAGTAGTAGAAGTCGTTGATATGGATGTCGTGACGTTTGTAGTAGCGACGCCCGGCCCAGAGACCACCGCCATTGAGCGCCGGCAGGCTGAGACTGGTCCAGATCTGCGGCAGGCGCACGTTGCCGTTGTCGCCGCTGAAGGTGGGGGTCTGGTCATAGACGTTGTAGAGGCTGGCCATGCCGTGCACCTTGAGTTCGGTGCCATCGACGCCCTTGTACAGGGTCTGGTGCAATTCGAGTTCCCAGTAGGTCTCGCATTCGTTACCCAGGCGGTACTTGGCGGGTGCGCCGGGCAGCTGGAAGCAGCTCTGCTTGCCGCCTTCCGCGGAGCCGCCGACACCCACTCGGCCGTAGCCGCTGAATTCCAGCGCCGTGGCGGTCAGCGGCAGGCTGCCGGCAAGGAAGGCAAGACAGCAGGTGGTGCCGGCCTGGCGGAGAACTCTGGTCATCCCGAAAATCCCTGTGTGGTTGGCGGACGCCGATCGGACCTGGGCCCGGCTCGACAAGTTGCGCGAATTTCCCAGCCGATCAAGGACTTGCCTTGGTTCGAAGGCACGGATCAAGACCGCCGAAAGCGGCAGCCTAAAGAGAATGGTTGACGACCACGGCTCCTGCTGGCGACGCTTGGGTTTTGCCTCAAGGAAAGTATTACAAAATGAAACCGACGCTGCTGATGGCCCCGCAATTGCCGCAGGGACTGGTGACCCAGCTCGAAGCCCACTACCGGGTCCTGGGGCCCTTTCCTTCGGCCGATCCCGCGGCGCTGCCCGCGGGGGCTGAGGAGGCCGTGGCGCTGCTGACCATCGGCGGCCTGCCGACCCGCGCCGCGCTGCTGGATACCCTGCCGGCGCTGCGGCTGGTGGCCTGCTACGGCACCGGCTACGAAGGCGTGGAACTGGATGCCTGCCGCGCGCGCGGTATCGCCGTGACCACGGCCGGCGATGCCAATGCCACCGCCGTGGCCGAATTCGCCTTTGGCCTGATCCTGGCCAGCGCGCGCCGCCTGCTACAGGGCGACGCCTTCGTCCGCAGCGGCCGCTGGCAGGGCAACGCCGTCGAGCGCATGCCCCAGGTCCCGGGCCTGGCCGGGCGGCGCCTGGGCATCTATGGCCTGGGCGAGATCGGCCGCCGCATCGCCCGGCGTGGCGCGGCCTTCGACATGGAGATCGGCTATTTCAATCGCTCGAGGCGGGAAGGGCTGGACTATGCCTATCACGGCAGTCTGCTGGAGCTGGCGCGCTGGAGCGACGTGCTGGTGGTGGCGGTCCGCGCCAGCGCCGAGACCGCGGGCGCGGTGGATGCCGAGGTCCTGGCCGCGCTCGGCGCCGAGGGCCATCTGGTCAATATCTCTCGCGGCAGCGTGGTCGACGAGGATGCCCTGGCCGATGCCCTGGAGCAGGGGGGGATCGCTGGCGCCGGGCTGGATGTCTTCGCCCGCGAACCCGAGGTGCCCGAGCGCCTGCGCCAGCAGCCCAACCTGGTGCTCAGTCCCCATGTCGCGGCCAATGCGGCCTCGGCCCAGCAGGCCCAGCAAGAGGTGATGCTGGCGAATATCCAGGCCATGCTGCAGGGGGGCGAACTGCGCAATCGCATCGCCTGAGCCGCCGGTCGGCTTGGGTTGTGGCCCCGGATGGCCCCTCCCATATTGGGCGCATGACCTCGAATTCGCCTGCCGCCGTCCTGGCGGACTTTCACGACGCGCCGCGCAGCTGGTTCACGACGCGCTTTCCCGCCCCGACCGAGGCGCAGCTCAAGGCCTGGCCGGCCATTCGCGCCGGTGAATCGGTGCTGGTGGCGGCGCCCACCGGGTCGGGCAAGACGCTGACCGCCTTCTTCGCCGTACTCGATGGCCTGGTGCAGGAAGCGTTGCAGGAGGGTGGCCTGCCCGAGGCCTGCCTCTGGATCTATGTGTCGCCGCTCAAGGCCCTGTCCAACGACATCCGCCTCAATCTCGAAGAACCCCTGGCCGGCATCGGCGCGGCGCTGGAGGCGCGGGGGTTGCCGCCGCTGGCCTTGCGCACGGCGGTACGCACCGGCGATACCCCGCAAAAGGAGCGGGCCGCCATGCGCCGGCGACCGCCGCACCTGCTGGTCACCACCCCCGAATCCCTCTATGTGCTGCTGGGTTCGGATTCCGGGCGACGGATGCTGGCCAGCGTGCGCGGCGTCATTGTCGACGAGATCCATGCCATCGCCGATGGCAAGCGCGGTAGCCACCTGACCCTGAGTCTGGCGCGTCTGGAGGCCCTCACGGGCCATCCGCTACAGCGCATCGGCCTGTCCGCCACCCAGAAACCGCTGGCCGCCGTGGCCGCCTTTCTGGTCGGCCGCGACGCCCAGGGGCAGCCCAGGCCCTGCACCGTCATCGACATCGGTCATCAGCGCCCCCGCGACCTGGCGCTGGAGGTGCCGCCCATTCCCCTGGAGGCGCTGCTGTCCACCCAGGCCTGGGAGCTGATCTACGACCGCCTGGCCGAACTGGCCGAGGCGCACCGCACCACCCTGGTGTTCGTCAACACCCGCCGGCTGGCCGAGCGCATGGCGCGCCAGCTCTCGGATCGCCTCGGCAATGCCCAGGTCGCCGCCCACCACGGCAGCCTGGCCAAGGAGCAGCGACTGGACGCCGAGCAGCGCCTCAAGCGCGGCGAATTGCGCCTGCTGCTGGCGACCGCTTCCCTGGAGCTGGGCATCGACATCGGCGAGGTCGATCTGGTCTGCCAGATCGGCTCGCCGGGTTCCATCGCCGCCTTCCTGCAACGGGTCGGCCGCGCCAATCACCAGGTCGGCGGCCTGCCCAAGGGACGGCTGTTTCCCACCTCGCGCGACGACCTGGTGGAGTGCGTGGCGCTGCTCGACTGCGTGCGCCGGGGCGAGCTGGATACCCTGCACATCCCCGTGGCGCCGCTGGACGTCCTGGCCCAGCAACTGGTGGCCGAGGTCGCCTGCCAGGAGTGGTCGGAAGAGTGCCTGCTGGCCGTGCTGCGCCAGGCCGAACCCTATGCCGCGCTGAGCGAGGCCGACTACCGGGCCGTGGTGGAGATGCTCAGCCAGGGCTATACGGATCGCCGCGGTCCGCGCGCCGCCTATGTCCATCGGGATGCGGTCAACGGACTCCTGCGCGGCCGTCGGGGCGGCAAGGCGACCGCCGTGATGAGCGGCGGCACCATCCCGGAAAGCGGCGACTTCAGCGTGCTGCTGGAACCCCAGGGCCATACCGTCGGCAGCGTCAACGAGGATTTCGCCTTCGAAAGCCTGGTGGGCGATGTCTTCCAGCTGGGCAACACCGCCTACCGCATCGTCAAGATCGAAGGCAGCAAGGTGCGGGTGGAGGATGCCAAGGGTCAGCCGCCCAACATTCCCTTCTGGCACGGCGAGGCGCCGGGGCGCAGCGATGAACTGTCGGCGGGTCTGGCGCGGCTGCGCGCGGAACTCGAACCCCTGCTGCCCGGCGCCGACGAGCCGCCCGAACCGGCCATCGCCCGCATCGGCGCGGCCTATGCGCTGGCCGAGGACGCAGCGCGCCAGCTGGTGGACTATCTCGGTCGGACGCGCCAGGCGCTAGGCGCCTTGCCGACCCAGCAGACCCTGGTGATGGAAAGATTCTTCGACCAGGCCGGCGGCATGCAGCTGATCATTCATGCGCCCTTTGGCAGCCGCATCAACCGTGCCTGGGGCCTGGCCCTGCGCAAGAGATTCTGCCGCACTTTCAATGTCGAGCTGCAGGCGGCGGCGACCGAGAACGCCCTGATCCTCTCGCTGGCCACCAGCCACAGCTTCGTGCTCGATGAGGTCTGGCGCTATCTGCATCCGGCCACCGCCGAGACCGTGTTGATCCAGGCGCTGCTCGACGCCCCGCTGTTCGCGGTGCGCTGGCGCTGGAACGCCACCACGGCCCTGGCGCTGCCGCGCTTCAGCGCCGGGCGCAAGGTGGCGACCCAGGTGCAGCGCATGCGCAGCGAAGACCTCCTGGCCACGGTCTTTCCCGATCAGGCGGCCTGCCTGGAAAATCTCGCCGGCGAGCGCCAGGTGCCGGAGCACCCGCTGGTCCGCCAGACCCTCGATGATTGCCTGCACGAATCCCTCGACAGCCGCGGTTGGCTGGCCCTGCTGGGACGCATCACGGCGGGCCAACTGACCCTGCTGACCCGCGACCTGCCCGGACCTTCGCCGCTGGCCGCCGAGGTGCTCACGGCCAAGCCCTATGCCTATCTGGACGACGCGCCCGTCGAGGAGCGGCGGACCCTGGCGGTGCAGAATCGCCGCTTCGGCGGTGCCGATCCCGACGAACTGGGCGCCCTGGATCCGGCGGCCATCGCCCTGGTCCGGGAGGAAGCCTGGCCACGGCTGGAAAGCGCCGACGACCTGCATGAAGCCCTGCTGGGCGTCGGCTTCCTCACCGAGGCCGAAGTCGCACCGCGGCAGACCCAGGCGCGCCAGCTGGTCAAGGCCGGGCGGGCAGGGCGGCTGCGGCTGCCGGCCGCGACCCTGTGGATCGCGGCCGAGCGACTGCCATTGTTCCAGGCGCTGTTTCCCGGCGTCGCCACCGAGCCGGCGCTCGAGGCACCGCCGGGTTTCGCAGCGCCCGCGGATGCCGAGGCGGCCTTGGTGGAGCTGCTGCGCGCGCGCCTCACCGCCCTGGGTCCGGTAGACCAGGATGGACTGGCCGCCAGTCTAGGGTTGCCGTCGGCCCAGCTCGCACCGGCGCTGCTGGCCCTGCAGGGTGAAGGCTATGTCCTGCAGGGACGCTTCACCGCGGCGGACAGCGCCGGGGAATGGTGCGAGCGCCACCTGCTGGCGCGGATCCATCGCTATACCCTGGGGCGGCTGCGCAAGGCCATCGAGCCGGTGGCCCTGGCCGACTACCTGAGATTCCTGCTGGAGCACCAGCATCTGACCGGTCCGGCGATCCTGAGAGGCAATGAGGGCCTGGAGCAGGTGATCGGCCTGCTGGAAGGCTTCGAGGTCGCCGCCGCCGGCTGGGAAGGCGAGATCCTGCCCAGTCGCCTGCCGAGCTATCAGTTCACCTACCTCGATGACCTCTGTCGCGCCGGTCGCGTGGTCTGGTTGCGCCTGCCCCAGGCGGGGCGCGGGGGCGGCGGACCGGTCAAGGGTTCGCCCATCGTCCTGCTGCCGCGCCGCCACCTGGCCGACTGGAACAGCCTGACCGAGCCCGCCGGCAGCGAAGTGCTGTCACCCAAGGCGCAACGGGTGCTGGAGGTGCTGACGCGCAGGGGCGCCTCCTTTTTCGATGAATTGCTCGGCGAGGCGCGCCTGCTGCGCAGCGAGCTGGAGACGGCCCTGGGCGAGCTGGTAGGGGCCGGTGCGGTCAACGCCGACAGCTTCGCCGGCCTGCGCGCCCTGCTGCAGCCGGCGGCCAAGCGTGGCAGTGGTCGCAGCGGTTCGCGCCGCGGGCGCATGGCGCTCTATGGCGGGATGGAGGATGCCGGCCGCTGGGTCGCCTTGCGGCCCGCCGAGGCGCCGGACGAGGCGCGGCTGCCGGATGCGCTGCTGGAGCGGCTGGTCGGGCTGCTACTGCGTCGCTATGGCGTGCTCTGCTGGCAGCTGCTGCAGCGCGAAAGCGCCGTCCTGCCGCCCTGGCGCGATCTCCTGCGCGCCTGCCATCGCCTGGAAGCCCGCGGCGAAATCCGCGGCGGGCGCTTCATCGCCGGTCTGTCCGGCGAGCAATTTGCCGATCCGGCGGCCATCGCACCCCTGCGTGAGTGGCGCCAGCGTCCGGCCGAAGATCTCTGGGTGTGCGTCTCGGCGCTGGATCCGCTCAATCTGGTCGGCACCCTGCTGCCCGGGGCCAAGGTGCCCGCCGTGGCCGGCAATCGCCTGCTCTATCGCGACGGAGTGCCGATCGCCACGCGGGTGGGAACCAGGGTCGACTGGCTGCTGGAGCTGGACGCAGGAGAACAGGTGCGGGCGCGGCAGGCGCTGCAGCAACTGGGACGGGAACGGCCCCAGGTCGGCATCGGGCGCAGCCTGCTGCGGCAGTAACGACTAGAAGAAGGGGTGCGAGGCCTTGAGCATCAGGGCGCTGTCGCAGTAGGTGTTGTGGCCCGAATACACCGAGCAGTCGGCGCCTCTCAGGCTGGTGCCGCTGTAGGTCAGGTTGAACAGGGTATTCACCCACTTGCGACTCAGATTCACCGACCAGTCGTTGAAGCTGCGCACCATGCCGCCGCTGTCGAGGGTCGTGGGTACGTCCAGCACATAGTTGGTGTACTTGAGCGAGACACCGGTCTTGATCAGCGGCAGGGTCCCCAGGTCGGCATAGACCGAGGCATTGTGGCGCCCCGGGTCATTGGCGAAGGCGGCGCCCAGGCGCTTGCCATAGACGGTCATCCCGGAATACAGCTCGCGACTGGGATCGACGTTCTGGATCAGGTTGCTGTAGTTGATCACGCCCAGTTCGTAGCCATAGCCAGGAGCGAAGCGGTGCTTGTAGCCGGCGTAGGTGTCCATCTCCAGCAGCGGCGCTTCCGCGGACGAGGCGTTGTTGGTCGTCCACTGGCCGAAGTACAGCCCGCTGTCGTGGGTGAGATCGAAGCCACCGCCCATGCCGGCGGAGTTCGGTGCGACCAGTCCCTGGGCCATGCTGCGTGACGGCGCCGTGCCCATTTTCAGATCGAAATCCCCTACCTCGCGCTGCATGCCCCAGCTGGCCGCCAGCGCCGGACTGGCCAGCAGCCCTAAAACGAGGAAGAGAGGTAAGGATCTGGTCATGGGAGCACTCCTGCCGTGCCGGTCACGCAAACTTGAGAAAGGATGTGATGGGGATAACAACAAGCAGGGAGAACATCGAGGTGCGAACACCCTGATGACATCGTTGTTATTGGATGAGAAACCGCGGCTAACCCGTTATCGTCCCTCGATGATAACCAACGAAGAGGGCATTTTTTCGCCATTCGTCAGTTTTCAGATCGAGAATTGAACTCGTCGCTAGGCTCCAGACCGTCGAATTTGATATGGGTTCCGATAACAATCGGCAACCGACTGCTCTGCGAGCGAGCATTCACGCGGCCGCTCCCGTCCAGTAAAAGACACACTTTTTGACAAAGCGCAGCCCTGTTGCGACGAACAACCGCACGCCAGTGGATTGAATCGACAGGGAAAGGCTCAATATTGTGGAGGAGGGCAGCGCGCGCTGCCCGCCATGGCTGTCCCTGACTGAGCGCTGGCTCGAGGAGTTTTCATGAACGACCGTATACAAGCTCTGATGCTGGACCTGCTCGCCCGACTCGGTCTGGTCAAGGCCATCCCGATTCCCAGTCGCGAGCGCGAGCAACTGGCTGCCCAGCGTCGTCGTCAGCAGCAGCACCGCTGAACGCGCTGATGCGAATCCGAGCGGCGGGCGCCGCCGGGTTCGCGTAGGGTCCCCGGCCGGGGACCCGGGCTTACTTCAGATTGCCGCTGAGAAACTGGCGCAGGCGTTCGCTCCGCGGACTGACCAGCACTTCGCTCGGCGGACCTTCTTCCTCCACCACCCCCTGGTGCAGGAACAGCACCTGGGAAGACACCTCGCGGGCGAAGGCCATCTCGTGGGTCACCATGAGCATGGTACGACCTTCTTCCGCCAGGGCGCGGATCACCTTGAGCACCTCGCCGACCAGCTCCGGGTCCAGGGCCGAGGTGGGCTCGTCGAACAGCATGATCTCCGGTTCCATCGCCAGCGCACGGGCGATGGCGACCCGTTGCTGCTGACCGCCGGACAGGAAGGCGGGGTACTGTTCGGCGACTCGGGCGGGCAGGCCTACCTTGTCCAGGTACTTGCGTGCGCGGTCTTCGGCTTCCGCCTTGCTCACGCCCAGGGCCTTGCGCGGCGCCAGGGTGATGTTGTCCAGCACGCTCAGGTGACTCCAGAGGTTGAAGTGCTGGAAGACCATGGCCAGGCGGGTGCGCAGATTCTGCAGCTGGGCCGCATCGGCCACCCGGACGGCGCCGCGATCATCGGCCATGCGAACGGTCTCGCCGTCCAGGGTCATGGTCACGGCGTTGGGCTGCTCGAGGAAGTTGATGCAGCGCAGAAAGGTGCTCTTGCCCGAGCCACTGGCGCCGATCAGGCTGACCACATCGCCGGTCTTGGCCTTGAGCGACACGCCCTTGAGCACTTCATGGTCGCCGTAACGCTTGTGCAGGCCTTCGACGGTCAGTTTGTACATGGATAGGGATTCCACAGCAGAAAAGGGGTAGGGATCACGGCGAGAGCAGGTAGCCGCTGCGATAGGCCTCGGTGCCCGCCACATGGGCGATCACCATGCCGGCGGTGGCCATGCGGCGATTGGAGCGCGCATAGAGGATGCCGGCGACCGCGCTGCGCACCTCTTCGACGCGATCGCTGATCGGATCTATGACGTGCGCCAGCACCTGGCCGACCGCGATGCGCTCGCCCACCTGGGCCTTGAGCACCAGCACACCGCCCTGGGTGGTCGCCACCGGCTCCACGGCCGCCAGCGGCGTGGCCGGTTGCAGCAGCGGTGGCAGCGGGGCGGCGGTGCCGCTCAGGAAGCCCTGGTGGCGCAGGTAGTTGACGATGGCCTCGGCATCCGCGGCGGCGAGATCATCACGCACGTCCAGCTGGCCGCGCAGCTCCAGGGTCACCGACAGGCTGCCCAGGGGCAGGCGCTCGCCAAAGCGCTGGTTGAGATTCCACCAGAGCAGGGTGAAGCATTCATCGAAGGACTGGCCGCCCGAATCGGTGGCGAGCAGGCTGGCTTCGGAACCGAAGTAGCGCGCCAGCGGTTCGACCTCGGGCCAGGCTTCCGGCGTGGTGTAGAGGTGGGCCACGGCGTCGAAATCGCAGTGCAGGTCGAGCACCACCTCGGCGTCGCAGGCGAGGCGCTGCAGGGTCAGGCGCTGACTGTCGAGCTGGGTAGTGGCGGATTCCGCGGCCAGGGCCGTGCGGAAGACCTCGCGCACCAGGGCCTGGTTGGCGGCCACGTCATCGCCGAGGCGCTCGGCGATGACGGCCTCCACCTGGGCGGTCATGTCGCGGAAGCGGCGATTGAAGTTCTGCCCCGTCTCCAGCTCGTAGCGACCGAGGTGGACGTCGGCGACCTGCTGGTCCTGGCCGATGGGGTTGGCTACCGGCACCAGCACCACTTCCGCCAGCAGTTCACCGGCGGCTTCCAGCGCCTTGAGGCGCTGCTTGAGGTGCCAGGCGGTAAGCATGCCGGGCAATTCGTCGGCATGCAGCGAGGCCTGGATATAGACCTTGCGACCGCTATCGGCGGGGCCGAAGTGGAAGCTGTGGATGCAGCGCTCGGTGCCCGGGACCGGGGCGACCAGCGGATGGGTGAGATGGCGCATGACAACTCCGGGGCCGCGCCGGGCGCGGCCGCTTGGGTCAGTGGGTCGGGCCGAGGAAGGCCAGCCAGCGGCGCTCCGCCAGGCGGAACAGGCCGATCAGGATGAAGGACACCGCCAGGTACAGCAACGCGGCCAGGCCGAAGGCCTGGAAGGTCAGGAAGGTGGCGGTGTTGGCATCGCGGGCGATCTTGAGCAGGTCCGGCACCGTGGCGGTAAAGGCCAGGGTGGTGGAGTGCAGCATCATGATGACCTCGTTGCTGTAGAACGGCAGCGAGCGGCGCAGCGCTGAGGGCAGGATCACGTGCACATAGAGGCGCCAGCCGTCCAGGCCGTAGGCCTTGGCCGCCTCGACCTCGCCATGGGGGGTGTTGCGGATGGCCCCGGCGAAGATCTCGGTGGTGTAGGCGCAGGTGTTCAGGGCAAAGGCCAGAATGGTGCAGTTCAGGCCGTCGCGAAAGAAACTGCCCAGCATCGGCTGGTCACGCACGAAGCCCAGGCTGTAGATGCCGGTGTAGCAGATCAGCAGCTGCAGGTATAGCGGGGTGCCACGAAAGACGTAGGTATAGAAGCCGATCGGCCAGCGCAGCCAGCGGCGCTCCGAGACCCGGGCTACCGAAAGCGGCACCGAGACGATGAAGCCGATCACCACCGAGGCCACCAGCAGCCAGAGGGTCATGGCCAGGCCGGTGATGTGGTAGCCGTCGGTCCACAGCAGCGGTTTCCAATATTGCTGCAGGAGTTCGATCATCGCTTGGCCTCCCGCACGCCGACGTGGTAGCGCCGTTCCAGCGCCCCGAGGATGGCGTTGGTCACGGCGGTGATGAGCAGATAGATGACGCCGGCGACGATCAGGAAGTAGAACAGCTTGAAGGTGCCCTTGCCGGCCTCCTGGGAGGCGCGGACCAGATCGGCCAGGCCGATGATGGAGACCAGCGCGGTGGCCTTGAGCAGCACCTGCCAGTTGTTGCCGATGCCGGGCAGGGCGAATCTCATCATCTGCGGAAAGGTGATCAGGGTGAAGGTCTGCCAGCGGGTCAGGCCGTAGGCCAGGGCCGCTTCGCCCTGGCCGCGCGGCACCGCGAGGATGGCGCCGCGAAAGGTCTCGGTGAAGTAGGCGCCATAGATGAAGCCGAGGGTGGCGATACCGGCGGCCATGGGATCGATGTCGATGTAGTCCCAGCCCATGTAGTCGGTGAGGGCGCCCAGCCAGTTCTGCAGGCTGTAGAAGATCAGCAGCATCAGCACCAGATCGGGCACGCCCCGGATCAGGGTGGTGTAGCTCTGGGCGATGAAGCGCAGGGGTGCGAGGCGCGACAGCTTGGCCGAGGCGCCGAGCAGGCCGAGGATGACCGCCACGATCAGCGCGAAGCCGGCGAGCTTGAGGGTCGTCAGGGTGCCTTCCAGGATCAGCGGGCCGTAGCCATGCAGGCTGAGCGTGCCCAGTCCGATGGACTGCAAGAAGGAGTCGAAGGAATTCTGCTGCATGCGTCTTGGGAGAATCGCCTGGTGAGGCCGCGGGCGCCACGAGCGCCAACGGTCATACGTAAAACGCCCCCGGTGGCACCGGGGGCGTCTGCCGAACCGACCTTACTTGGGATCGTAGAGGTTCAGGTCGCCGAAGTACTTCTTCTGGATCTTGTCGTAGGTGCCGTCGGCGTGGATGGCCGCGATGCCCTTGTTGACGAAGGTCTTGAACTCGTCGTTGCCCTTGCGGATACCGATGGCGGTATCGGCCGGCAGCAGCTCGTCGTGGATGGCGGTGTTGGTGTAGCCCTTGCCCTGGGGCGACTTCATGAAGCCACCTTCGGCCTGCAGCATGTCCTGCATGGCGACGTCGATACGACCGGACACCAGGTCGGCATAGACCTGATCCTGGTTCTGGTAGCTCTGGACGTTGACGCCGTTGGGCGCCAGCTTCTGCTTGGCGAAGGTTTCCTGGATGGTGCCCTGCTGCACGCCGACGGTCTTGCCCTTCAGGCTTTCCGCGGTGGCCTGCAGGTTGGCGCCTTCCTTGGTGACCATGGAGGAGGGACCCGACCACAGCAGGTCGGAGAAGTCGATCTGCTCGGCACGCGCCGGGGTCTTGGTCAGCGAGGACAGGATGCCGTCGAACTTGCGCGCGCGCAGGCCGGGGATCAGGCCGTCGAAGTCACTCACCACCCACTTGCACTTCACTTCCAGCTTCTCGCAGATGGCGTTGCCCAGCTCGATGTCGAAGCCGACGAAGCTGCCATCGGCGGCCTGGGATTCGAAGGGCGGATAGGTGGTATCCACACCGAAGCGGATCTCTTTCCATTCCTTGGCCATCGCCGAACCGGCGGCCAGACACAGGGCGAGCGCAGAGAGAGTCAGCCAGCTTTTTTTCATGTCGGATCCTAGTGCGAATGTGGATGAAATCATGGCGCCAGTACGACGCCCGTGCCCTCGCGGGAGCAATAAGCTTACCAGTCGGCGAAGATCGTCCCAAATCTGTACGCGGTTGCCGCGTTGGTTACATCCTGTAGCAGCCGACCCAGCCAAGCGGCGCGCATTATGCACCGGAAAGGCGCGGCTTTCCTGCCCGTGGCGGACGAACGCACTGCTTTGGGTCTAAAAAGACACGCGTGCGCCAAAGGTGGGCAAAAAGGTAGCAGAAGACCCGATTCGATAAGACATCGTATCTGCTCGGTAGCAATAGCGGCGTGCGGCTGTGTGCAAAGGAAACGGGAGCGAGGCGAGATGACCTTTCAGGGAGAAGCTGTGGTACCAGGCGATATCCAGGTGGCGACGGTTGATCAGGCTACGGCGGTCGCCCGCGGTTTTCAGGCTTTCGTCAGCGCCCAGCATCCACAGTTGGCCGACGAGTCGGCCGATATCCCGCTCCGATTGGTCGTCGTCGAGGATTCCAAGGTCATTGCTGGCCTCTTGGGTCGCGTGTTCTGGCAGGGTCTGGAGATCGAGGTGCTCTGGGTCGAAGAGCGGCATCGTCAGCGGGGATTAGGGCGGCAGCTCTTGCAGCGGGCGGAAGTCGAAGCTCGCGCCCTGGGGGCCCAGGTGGCCTATCTGCGTACTGCCCAGAGCGCAGCCTTCTATGAACGCTGTGGGTACCAGCACTGCGGCTTTCTGCCGCGACCGCTGGGGACAGGCCTGCACAGCTACCACAAGGCATTGGGCTAGCCGGTGGCGCGAGGCCTGGGCAGGCTGCTGGCGCTGATCGCCCTGGCCGCCCTCTATGGGGCGCTGCATGATCAGGTCAGCTATGGCCTGGGTCCGGATTACTTCACCTGCCTGAAATTTCCGCAATTCGGCCTGCTCGACACGGCGCTGGCGCCTCATTGGCGAGCGGCCAGGGTCGGCCTGCAAGCCGGCGCGGTAGCCGGACTGCCGCTGGGCCTGGCGTTGCTCTGGCTCGCCCGCGGGCGGCCTGCCGGTGACCGCTATCTCTGGCGCGGCAGCGCGGCCGTGCTGCTCGGAGCACTGGGCTGCGCCCTGCTGGGCCTGGGCCTGGGTTTGCTCGCCCTGGAGCTGGGCAGCGTCCTGCGGGTGCCGGCCTGCGTGCAGGATCGTCGTGGTTTCCTGCTGGCGGCCTGGATGCACGATGGCAGCTACCTGGGCGCCTTGCTGGGGTTGCTGGTGTTCGCCTGGCGCAACCGACGTCGCCGTTGAAGGCGGGCGAGTCCCTGTTCGACGCCGGCCTCCAGCGCCAGAAAGAGCAGGGCGACCGCGCCGCCGAGCAGGGTGCTGCCGATCCGTTCGCGGGCGATGCTGGCCTCGGGCGCGCCGGCCAGGCCGACCATCAGTACCGTGGTGCCGGTGATGAACAGCGTCTGCAGCGAATAGCGCCCGTCCTGCAATAGATAGGCGCCCGCCGCACACAGCAGGCAGGCGCCGGCCAGGACGGCAGGGGTGTCATCGAGCCAGACCACCGCGCCTGCCAGCAGGCAACCGGCCAGGGTGCCGCCCAAGCGGCCGAGGCCGCGCCGCCAGGTGTCGCCCAGGCGCGGCTTGAGCACCAGCAGTGCGGTCATCGGCGCCCAGTAGCCGTGACCGTACTCCAGCAGGCCGGTCAGGGTCTGGCAGAGAGCGACCACGGCGGCGGCATAGAAGCCGTAGCGGCCGAGGCGAAACCTGTCCGCGAACAGCACCACGACCTCGTGGAGGTGGGCTTTCAGGGAGCCGGTGCGCAGCCGCCACTGGGAGCGGTAGAGCGCCTTCTGCACCAGGGCGAAGAGCACCAGTTGCAGCAGCCCACCGCCCAGCACCAGGCCGCCCCGCAGCAGCGCCTGCTGCAGGTCACCGGGAAAGCCGCCGGCCACCAGCAGGGCCACCGTCCATTGCTGGGTGATCCACCAGGGGCCGTTGCCAACGGCGAACAGCCAGGCGCAGCAGGCGGCCCAGAGGGCACCGGCCAGAACCAGCGCCGGCAGCTGGTGGCCCAACAGGGAGCCGACCACGGCGGAAAAGGTCATCCCCAGCGCCGCCACCAGCATGGGTGCCAGGGGTTCGGCGGCAAAGCTCTTGTAGGCGCCGAAGCCGACGGTATAGGCGCCGCCCAGGGCCACCACGCAGGGCAGCCAGGCACCCGTCCAGCCGCCGGCGAGCAGGATGATCGCCAGCGCCGGCAGGCAGGCCAACGCCAGGGCCCAGCGCGGTTCCCGCGGGGCCCCTATGTCGCCATCGGCGACCGGCGGCGCGGTCTGACCGGACATGGGCTAGGCCAGCAGATTCTGCAGGATGTCTAGGGTGTCGGCTTCGGCCACCGGCTTGTCGTGACGCCAGCGCAGCATGCGCGGAAAGCGCACCGCGACGCCGCTCTTGTGGCGCTTGGACAGGGCGATGCCCTCGAAGCCCAGTTCGAACACCAGGGTCGGCTCGACGCTGCGCACCGGGCCGAACTTTTCCACCGTGGTGCGCCGGACGATGGCGTCCACCTTGCGCATCTCTTCGTCGGTCAGACCCGAATAGGCCTTGGCAAAGGGCACTAGGGTGCGTTCGCTGCTCTCCGGCGGACCATCCCAGACGGCAAAGGTGTAGTCGGAATAGAGACTGGCGCGTCGCCCGTGGCCGCGCTGGGCATAGATGAGCACCGCATCCACCGAGAAGGGATCGACCTTCCACTTCCACCAGGTGCCCATGTCCTTGGTGCGACCGACGCCATAGAGCGAATCCTGGGCCTTGAGCATCATGCCTTCGACGCCCAGGGTGCGGGAGGCCTCGCGCTGGCGGGCGAGATCCTGCCAGTCGCGCCCGTGCAGCAGCGGCGAGGGTCTCAGCAACGGGCTGGCGCAACGGGCCACCACCCGCTCCAGCTCGGCGCGGCGCTGGCGTTGCGGCTGGCTGCGCAGGTCGTGGCCCTGCCATTCCAGCAGGTCGTAGGCGAGCAGGATGACCGGCACGTCTTCGAGGATCTTCTTGCCCAGGGTCTTGCGGCCGATGCGTTGCTGCAGCAGGGCGAAGGGTTGCACGCCGAAGGGGATGGGCGCGGCCGGATCGCGGCCGTCCTGCTGCTCGCTCACCTCTTCGCTGCTGAGCAGGGTGTCGGGCGCGGCGTCTTCCTTCCAGACCACGATCTCGCCGTCGATCACGGTGCCATCGGGCAGCGCTTCCGCGAGGGGATGCAATTCGGGAAAACGATCGGTGACCAAGTCTTCGCCCCGCGACCAGATCCACAGCCGACCGTCGCGCTTGACCAGCTGGGCGCGGATGCCATCCCACTTCCATTCCACCTGCCAGTCCTCGGCCGGCCCCAGTTGCGCCTCGAACTGCTCCACCGGCAGTTGCAGGGCGTGGGCGAGAAAGAAGGGATAGGGCTGGCCGCCGCGCTGGGCGTGCTCGTCCGGACTTTCCGGGGCGACCAGGCGGGCATAGCCCTCGGCGGTGGGACGGTGGGAGAGATCGGTATAGCCCACCAGGCGCTGGGCGACGCGCTTGGGATCCAGATCCGCCAGGGTGGCCAGGGCCCGGGTCACCAGCAGCTTGGAGACACCGACACGGAATTCGCCGGTGATCAGCTTGATGCAGACCATCAGACTCTGCCGATCCAGCTGGCCCCACAGTGGCGGCAGTCGCTCGGCCAGCTCCTCCGGAGGCAGGCCGCGCAGGGGCAGCAGGTACTCCTCCAGCCAGAAGGCCAGGCCCTCGGCATTGGCGGCATCGGCGGTGGGAATCAGCAGGGCCATGGTCTCCGCCAGGTCACCCACCGCCTGGTAGCTCTCTTCGAACAGCCACTCGGGCAGGCCGGAGAGGGCCATGGTCAATTCGCGCAGCTGCCGGGTCGGCACCAGCCGACGGGGGCGGCCGCCGGCGAGGAAGTACACCGCCCAGGCGGCATCCGCGGCCGGGGCGCTGCCGAAGTAGTCCACCAGGGCCGCGAGCTTGGCATTGCTGGAGGTGGTGGCGTCGAGACGCCCGTAGAGTTCGGCGAAGGCCTTCATGCCTGGGCCTCCGCGGCGACGGGGGTGTCGTCTTCCTCACCGTATTCGGTGGTGAAGCCCTGGGCGTCCAGCCCCTGGTCGCGCAGGTAGCGCACCAGGGTGGCGACCGAGCCATGGGTGACCATCACCCGCTCGGCGCCGGTCTGCTCGATGGCCCACAGCAGGCCCGGCCAGTCGGCGTGGTCGGAGAGCACGAAGCCGCGATCCACGCCGCGCCGGCGGCGGGTGCCGCGCAGCATCATCCATCCACTGGCGAAGGCGTCGCTGTGTTCGCCGAAGCGGCGGATCCAGGTACTGCCCCCGGCCGAGGGCGGGGCGATGATCAGCGCCCGACGCAACGTGGGATCGCTCTTCTTGAAGTCGCCGGCGTAGTGGGTCTCGGGAATGCGGATGCCGGCCTCGCGATAGACCCGGTTGAGCGGCTCCACCGCGCCATGGGCGAGGATGGGGCCGATCTCCGGATCGAGGCCGTGCAGCAGGCGTTGCGCCTTGCCGAAGGCGTAGCTGTAGAGGACGCTGGCCAGCCCCTGGGCCTGGTTGGCGCGCCACCACTGGTTGACCTCGGCGAAGATCTCGGCCTGGGGTCGCCAGCGATAGATCGGCAGGCCAAAGGTGGATTCGGTGATGAAGGTATGGCAGCGCACCGGCTCGAAGGGGGTGCAGGTGCCATCGGGTTCGACCTTGTAGTCCCCCGAGGCCACCCAGACCTCGCCGCGGTATTCCAGGCGTACCTGGGCCGAGCCCAGCACATGGCCGGCCGGATGGAAGCTCAGCCTGACCCCATGGTGGTCGATGACCTCGCCGTATTCCAGGGTCTGGAGGTTGATGTCGGCACCCAGCCGGGCGCGCAGGATGCCGGCACTGGCCGAGGTGGCGAGATAGTGACCGTTGCCTACCCGGGCATGGTCGCCGTGGCCGTGGGTGATGACCGAACGTTCCACCGGATGCCAGGGATCGATGTAGAAGTCGCCGGGCGGGCAGTAGAGGCCGTCCGGGCGAGCGATGACGAGGTCCATGGGCGCCGCTCTGCTGGGGGATTACCCATAGGAACGGCGGCTGGGCTCCGGAGTTCGCCGCTCAGGCCTGGGCGGCGAAGCTCAGGGCCTGTTGCAGGGCGGCCTGGCCGACCACCTCGCCGATCACCAGGATCGCCGGGCTGCGCAGCTGGAAGAGGGCGGCGTCCACCTGCAGATCCTGCAGGGTCGAGCGGCACTCGCGCTGGCTGGGCAGGGAGGCGTTCTCGATCATGGCCACCGGGGTGGTCAGGGCCAGACCGCCGTCCAGCAGGCCCTGCTGGATCTCGGCCAGGCGCGCCACGCCCATGTAGACCACCAGGGTGGTGCCGGTGGCGGCCAGGGCCGGCCAGTTGGGCGCGCTGTCGTCCTGGGTGTGGGCGGTGACCAGGGTCACGCCCCGGGCCACGCCTCTCAGGGTCAGGGAGATGCCGCAGGCGGTGGCGCCGGCCAGGCCGGCGGTGATGCCGTTGACGATCTCGCTGCTGACGCCACGGGCGGCCAGCCATTCGGCTTCCTCGCCAGCGCGACCGAAGATGCAGGGATCGCCGCCCTTGAGCCGGGCCACGCAACGGCCCTGACGGGCATAGCGCAGCATCAGTCGATGGATGAAGGCCTGGGGCGTGGAGCGGCAACCGCCGCGCTTGCCGACGCGGATCACCCGGGCGTTCGGGCAGTGTTCGAGCACTGCCGGATTGACCAGGTCATCGATCATCACCACCTCGGCCTCGCCCAGGGCGCGCACGGCCTTGAGGGTCAGCAACTCGGGATCGCCGGGGCCGGCACCGATCAACCAGACTTTCCCGCTCATGTAGTGACCTCTCGTATCCAGGGTGGCGACTGTAACGCAAAAAAAAGGCGTCCCGCTGCAAGCAGCTGGGACGCCTTTGTCCGGAGGGTCTTTCCTCGCCGTTGAAGAAAGACCTATGTTGTCTGAGGATTTGCAGGCTTCGTGCCAGTTGCTCCTGCGAGACAAACCCTGGGTTTGCGCGCGCGGGAGACCGTAAAATCGCCCCGTTTCGAGGCGTGTTGCCTCGAAACGGGGCGAATCTTCAGGCTACGGCACCGGGGTGGCTGTGCTTCTCGTAGAGGAAGCTCAGCACCGCGTGGCGATAGCCGTTGTAGCGGGGATCGTCGACCAGGGTGATGCGATCGCGCGGCCGCGGCAGGTCGATGGTGAGGATCTCGCCGATGGTGGCCGCCGGGCCGTTGGTCATCATGACGATGCGATCCGAGAGCAGCACCGCCTCGTCCACGTCGTGGGTGATCATCATCACGGTGTTGCGCAGTTCGCTCTGGATGCGCATCACCTCATCCTGCAGATGCGCCCGGGTGAGGGCGTCCAGGGCGCCGAAGGGCTCGTCCAGCAGCAGCACCTTGGGCTCCATGGCCAGGGCCCGGGCGATGCCGACCCGCTGCTTCATGCCACCGGAAATCTCGCTGGGTCTTTTGTGCAGGGCATGGCTCATGTTGACCATTTCCAGGTTGTGCAGCGTCCAGGCATGGCGCTCGGCCTTGCTCTTGGCGCCCCTGAACACCTTGTCCACCGCCAGGGCGACGTTCTCGTAGACCGTCAGCCAGGGCAGCAGCGAGTGGTTCTGGAACACCAGGCTGCGCTCCGGACCAGGACCGCGGACCTCGCGGTTCTCCAGCAGGATGGAGCCGGAGGTGGGTTCGATCAGGCCGGCGACGATGTTGAGCACCGTCGACTTGCCGCAGCCGGAGTGGCCGATGATGGAGATGTATTCGCCGCGTTCGATCTTGAGGTTGACGTCGCGCAGCACCGTGGAGGTCAGGCCGTTGCGGGTGAAGCTCTTGTCGACGTGCTCGATGCTCAGGTAGGGCTGGGCCATGGTGGGAGTCCTCTAGTTCGCGGTGCCGCGGGTGACCAGCCGGCCGATGAGGGCCACCAGCCGGTCGAGCAGGAAGCCGATGACGCCGACGTAGACCAGCGCCAGGATGATGTCGCTGATGCGCGAGGCGTTCCAGGCATCCCAGATGAAGAAGCCGATGCCCACGCCACCGATCAGCATCTCGGCGGCGATGATGGCCAGCCACGACAGACCCACGCCGATGCGCAGACCGGAGAAGATGTAGGGGGCGGCGGCCGGCAGCATGATCTTCTGGAAGTATTCCCAGCCATTCAGGCGCAGGACGCGCGCCACGTTGCGGTAGTCCTCGGGGATGTTGCGGATGCCTACCGAGGTATTGATGATGATCGGCCAGATGGCGGTGATGAAGATGACGAAGAGCGCCGAGGGGTGGCTGTCCTTGAAGCCGGCCAGGGACAGCGGCAGCCAGGCCAGCGGTGGCACGGTGCGCAGGACCTGGAACAGTGGATCGAGGCCGCGCATGGCCCAGGCCGACTGGCCCACCAGCACGCCCAGGGCGATACCCACCACGGCGGCCATCAGGTAGCCGTAGGCGACGCGTTCGAGGCTGGCCAGCAGTTGCCAGGCCATGCCCACGTCATTGCCGCCGTTGTCGTAGAAGGGCTGGGTGATCAGCTCCCAGGTGTCGTTGACCACCTGGCTCGGCGGCGGCAGGGCCGCGCCGGGGCGACTGCACAGCAGTTGCCAGACGATCAGCAGCAGGGCGCCCACCACCAGCGGTGGCAGGCCATTGCGCAGCACCTGCTGGCCGAAGCGACGCAGACGGGTTTGCGGACGAAAGGTCGCGAGGGCCTTGGGCGGCCGGGTGTGGGCGTTCATCGGCGGCACTCCTTGAGGGATGGTGGACGTCAGGCCTTGAGCGTCAGGCTGGCGAGATAGGCCTTGGGATCGGCGGGGTCGAACACCTTGCCGTCGAAGAAGCTTTCCTTGCCGCGCGAGTTGCTGGCGGGAATGTCGCCGGCCGGGACACCGATGGCCGCCGCCGCTTCGCGCCAGAGATCGGCGCGGTTGACCTTGGCGATCAGGCCCTGGGCATCCAGGTCGCCGGGTAGATAGCCCCAGCGCTGGTTCTCGGTGATGAACCAGAGGTCGTGGCTCTGGTAGGGGAAGGAGGCATGCTCGTTCCAGAACTTCATCAGGTGCGGACTGTTCTGCACCACCCGGCCGGTACCGTAGTCGAAGGTGCCCTGCAGGCGGCCGACTACGTCCTCGGCGGGCGCGCCGATCCAGCGCCGCTTGGCG
Organism: Pseudomonas sp. RIT411; assembly: GCF_003057735.2. NCBI lineage: Bacteria > Pseudomonadati > Pseudomonadota > Gammaproteobacteria > Pseudomonadales > Pseudomonadaceae > Pseudomonas > Pseudomonas sp. RIT411. Next base: position 210,707 of record NZ_QBIZ02000001.1, on the reverse strand, counting down.
CAGATCTCGGCGACCTTCGGCTTGTTCGCCGCCACGTCGCAGTATTGCTGGGCCTCCAGTACCGCCTTGAGCAGCGCCACGGTGGCCTTGGGATTGGCCTGGACATAGTCGCCGCGCAGGGCCAGGGCCTTCTCGGGGTGATTGGCCCAGAGCTCGCCGGTGGTCAGGGCGCTGTAGCCGATGTTCTGCTTGATCAGCTGGGCGTTCCAGGGCTCGCCGACGCAGAAGGTGTCCATGTTGCCGACCTTCATGTTGGCGACCATCTGCGCCGGGGGCACCACCAGGGTGGTGATGTCCTTGTTCGGGTCGATACCGTTGGCCGCCAGCCAGTAGCGAATCCACAGATCATGGGTGCCGCCTGGGAAGGTCATGGCGGCCGAGGTCTTCTTGCCAGCGGCCTGGCGCGCGGCCAGGGCGGTCTTGAAGCCGCTGGCGTCTAGGCCGACCTTTTGCTCCTTGTAGTCGTTTGACAGGGAGATGCCTTGGCCGTCGACGTTCAGCCGTGCCAGCAGCGCCATGGGCAGCGGCTGGCCGTTGGGGGTGATCTTGCCGGAGGCCAGGTGATAGACCATGGGGGTGAGGATGTGGGCGCCGTCGATGCCATTGGCCGCCGAGCCCAGCACCAGGTTGTCGCGGGTGGTGCCCCAGGAGGATTGCTTGAGCACCTCCACCTCGGTCATGCCGTGCTTGGCGAACAGCCCCAGTTCGTCGGCGACGAACAGCGGCGCGGCATCGGTGAGGGCGATGAAGCCCAGTTTGGCCTTGGTCGTCTCCACGGCATCGCTGCCGGAGGCCCAGGCGGCGGACCTCAGCCCGGGTGGCAGCAGCGTGAGCGCGGCGCCAGCACCTAGTACGCCGAGCGACTGCTTGAGGAAACTGCGGCGGGGGAGTCCGCGACCGGCCTGGTCATCGTTACGCGAGCTGTCGTCCATCGTCCTTCCTTATTTCGCGGGCACAAAAAAAGGCATCCACTCTCGGCAGGCTTGGGCTGCGAGCGTGGACACCTTCGTCCGGGGATTGCTGTGGGAGCGCGAGGCGCTCGCCAGGGCTTTTGCAGGGACTGTGCCAAGCCCGGAATCCCGGGCGACCCAGGCCTTTTGCGGTTCCTGGGCGCACAGTCAGGGGGCGTTTCTCTGCCAGGGTGCGCCCTGGCAGCGCATGGAGGGTGCCGAACGGGCCCGGGCAGTACGATGGCCAATACTGATCGATGAATAGTGCCGACCTAGGGCTCCTGGCCGAGTAGCTGCCGGACCAGTTCGGGCAGCGGCCGGCCGCTGCGCATCGCCAGCCGCTGCAGATGCTGGTGGGCGTCCGCCTCCGGCAGTTGCAGTTGCTGCATGAGCTGCTGCTTGGCGCGCTCCAGCAGCTTGCGCTCGACCAGGGAGCGGCGGGTTTCCTGCAGCTCCGCCTCCACCTCGTGCAGGCGTCGGGTCTGCTCGTGCAGCAATTCGAGGATGCCGAGCTGACCTTCGCCTGGCCGGGCTTCACCCAGCGGATTGGCGGTCAGGCTGAACAGCAGCGGCGTGCTCGGCTCGCGGTCGAGCTCGGCCAGGCGGCGGGACAGCTTGCGATGGCTGTCCAGGTCCGCCCGGGCCTGGGCGATGCTCTTCGCACAGCGCGCGCGGAGTTCCAGGACCAGGTGCTGGGCGACCTCCTGCATGGCGTCCAGGCGGCGAGTATTGAGTTCGAACCAGAGTTCGGCCAGCGCCGGCTCCACCTGGGCACTCGCCGAGGTGCGCTGGGCGACGCCGCGCAGTCGTTCGATCTGCTGCCGCGAGGCGCACTCCTGCACCCCGTGCCAGAGGACCAGGGCCTGGGGATCGGCATGATCGAGGAAACCAGCGAAGCAACGGGCCTGGCCACTGTCCAGGTCGTCGAGACGGGCCAGCAGCACGGCATCGAAATGACCCTGGGCGAAGCCGACCACGCCGGTCGCCCGGGCCTGGCCCGCCAGTTCCTTGCCCTGCATGAAGTTGAACAGCGCCACCAGGGCCCGGCTGAGACCCGGGTCGCTCGCCGTGTCGGCCGCCTCGAAGATGACCGCCAGCAAGCCGCCGATCAGGTGCGAGAAGGCCGCGGTGGCCTCTTCCATCCCCAGGCGCCGGTCGAGCACGCCGCGCCTCAGACCCGGCAGGCCATCGAGCAGGTGCAGGACACAGGCGATGCGGTTGAGCAGGCGCGGGCGATCCTGGGCCAGGCTGGCGTCGAGGGTGTCCAGGCCTTCGCGCAGACGCGTCTCGCTGCAGCGCGTCGTGGCCGAATGCCGTTCCAGGGCGCTGCGATAGCGATCGCTGCCCGTCCCCAGCAGGATATTGCTGAAGCCGCGCTCGCGCTGCAGGTCATGTACCAGTGCGCTGGCGCCCTCCACCAGTTCGCAGGTCAGGGCAAGACCCTCCAGTTGCTGCAGTTCGCAACGGCGGGCCGCCAGCATGAAACGCAGGGCAGGGGGCATCTGGCGATCGGACATGGGGCGAGACTCGAGCAGGAGGCTGGCCACTGGCCTGCAAAAGCTGCTCCAGACCGGGACGCCTCAGTGGCGATAGAGCCACAACAGCCCGAGCACCAAGTTGGCCAGAAGCGACAGGGTCGCGACCACCTGCCAGGTGCGCAGCGGATCGCGGTGCAGCAGCGGCAGGGCGCGGACCGCCGGTTGCCGCTCGCCCTGCTCCAGCAGCAGCAGGGCTTCTTCCGCGGTTTCGAAGCGCTCGGCGGGGTCGACCGCCACGGCCCGCTGCAGCCAGTCGTCGAGCCAGGCGGGTACATCCGGACGCCGGCGCAGGGCGCTGGCCGGCGTGCCGAAGCGTGGGCGCTGGAAGGGCTCCACCTCGCCGTAGGGATAAGCACCGGTCAGCAGCTGATAGAGGGTCACCCCGGCCGCATAGAGATCCTGGGCGGGACTCGGCTCGGCACCTTCGAAGGATTCCGGCGCCCGGTAGCTGGGGGTGCCCGGACTGTCCTGCAGATCCTGGGACAGTTGCGGACAGTAGGCCAGGCCGAAGTCCAGCAGGCGCAGTTCACCATCCTGGCCGCGGTGCAGATTGTCCGGCTTGATGTCGCGGTGAAGGATGTTGCGTCTGTGCAACTGGCCGAGCGCACGCAACAGGCGCGAGGCGACGTCCAGCCAGTCGGCCAGGGCCAGGGGCCCGTCGCTGGTCAGCTGTTGTGCCAGGGTGCGCCCCGGATATTCGCGCTGCACGAAATAGAGGTGGGCGCGCCGTGGCAGCGGATGCACCTCGACGAAGGCGCGGCCGGCGACGCGCCGCAGGAACCACTCCTCCATGAGCAGGGCATGACCGGCCAGGGTGTCGAATTGCAGTGCCGCGGGGAGGGTCTTGAGCAGCCAGGGACGGCCACCCTCGTCGGTGACCCGGTAGAGCAGCGATTGCCGCGACTCGGCGAGGCGCTCCACCACCATCCAGCCCTCGAAGGCCTGGCCGGGTTTCAAGGCGGGCAGCGGCGGCCAGGTGTCCGCGTTGGCCAGGGTATCGGCCAGGGAGATGTCCGGCAGGCGATCGACCCGCACCAGCAGTGCGCTGGCATTGTCCTGGCCGCCGGCATGCAGGGCGCCAGCCACCAGCGCCTGGGCGGTGGCGTCCAGATCGCTGACGCCGTCGACGAGGATGCGCCTCATGCTGTCTTCGCCCAGCGCGGCCCAGACCCCATCGCTCACCAGCAGCAGGGTTTCGCCGGCTTCCAGTTCGCCTTCGCGAAAATCCACCACCAGGTGGTTTTCCAGCCCCAGGGCGCGGGTCAGCACATGCTGCATGCCGGCCTGCTGCCAGACGTGGTCGACGGTGAGACAGGTCAGCCGTTCGCCGTGCCAGCGATAGGCGCGGCAATCGCCGACATGGGCCAGGGTGTAGCGCCGGCCGCGGATCACCAGGGCGGTGAGGGTGGTCAGCAGCGGCTGGCCATTGCCGGCGGCCTGCAACCAGCGATTCTGCGCCAGCAGCAGCCGCTCCAGCGCCTGGGCCACCGGCCAGGTTTCCGGGGTGGAGTAATAGTCCTGGGCCAGGGCCTGAAGGGTGGCGCGCGCCGCCAGGCCACCATCCGGACAACCGCTGACGCCATCGGCGAGGGCGAACAGATGCCCCTTGGTCGCCGCCAGCGCCGCGCTGGGCTGGACACTGCGCAAGGCGTCCTGGTTTTCCTTGCGCGGACCGGTCGCAGTGGCTTCGGCGAAGGCGAGTTCTAGGGGCATGGACGGGGCGCCAGAGGAGAGAGAAGGCGAGCGATGCAAAAGCGATACCCGCTCGACCGACGCCCCTGGTCCGTCACCAGATTTCCACGCGCTGCTCGTCCGGCCGGACCATGGCATCGCCTGCCTTGCAGCTGAAGGCCTGGGCGAAGGCTGGCATGTTGGATGGCGCGCCGATGGCACGGAATCTCATGGGCGCATGGGGATCGGTGTTGAGGAACAGGCGCGCCTGCTCTTCACGGATCGAGCCCCGCCAGACCCGCGCCCAGTTGAGGAAGAAGCGCTGGTCCTGGGTATAGCCGTCGATCTCCCGGGCAGCCTCTTCCGGCTTCTTCGCCAGGGCCAGTTGCAGGGCGTCATAGGCGGCATTGATGCCGCCGAGGTCGCCGATATTCTCGCCCAGGGTGAGCTTGCCGTTGACGTGCAGCTCCGGGTGGTCCGGCAGCGGCCGATAACCGTCGAATTGCTGCACCAGCTTGCCGGTGCGGGCCTCGAAGGCCTTGCGGTCGGCCGGGGTCCACCAGTCCACCTGGTTGCCGGCACCGTCGAACTTGCTGCCCTGGTCGTCGAAGCCATGGCTGGCCTCGTGGCCGATCACCGCGCCGATGCCGCCGTAGTTGATGGCGTCGTCACCGTCCGGATAGAAGAAGGGCGGCTGCAGGATGGCCGCGGGGAAGTTGATGGTGTTGTCGTTGGGGCTGTAGTAGGCGTTGACCGTCTGCGGATACATGCCCCATTCCTTGCGGTCGGTGGGCTTGCCGATCTTGTCCAGGTCATGCCGGTAGTTGAAGCGCGAGGCGGCTTCCAGGTTGGCATAGAATCCCTGGGGCTGGAGGGTCAGGCCGCTCCAGTCACGCCAGCGCTCCGGATAGCCGATCTTGGGCAGGAAGCTATCCCACTTGGCCAGCGCCTTCTGCTTGGTCTCCGGGCTCATCCAGTCGAGCTGCTCGATGCGCGCCTTGAGCGCCAGCATCACGTTGTCCACCAGTTCCTGGGCGCGGGCCTTGGCCTGGGGCGAGAAATGCTCCTGCACATAGAGCTGGCCGAGACCTTCGCCCATGGCGCCGTTGACCGCGCGCAGCACCCGCTTCCAGCGCTCGCTCTGCTGCTGCTGGCCGCTCAGGGTCTTCTGGTTGAACTCGAAGCTCTCCTGCTGGAAGGGTCGGGACAGCAGCGGCGCGGCGTCGTCGATCACATGGGCACGCAGATAGGCCTGCCACTGCTCGACGGGGGTCTCCGCCAGCATCCGGTCGAATTCGGCGAAGAAACCCGGCTGGGACAGCGAAAAGCCCTGCTGGCCGGTGACGCCCTGGCTGGCGAAGAAGGCCTGCCAGTCGAAGTGCGGCGTCACCTGGTTGGCCTCGGCGAAGCTCAGGTAGTGATACTGGTTTTCCGGATTGCGCAGCTCCACCGGCTTGACCGAGGCGCGCGCCAGGCGACTTTCGAAGGCCAGCACCAGTTCGGCCTGGGCGGCGGCCCTGGCCTTGGGTACGCCGGTCAGAACCAGCAGCCGGGCGATGTGGCCCAGATAGGCCTGGCGCAGCTTGGCGTAGTCGGCTTCGGTGTAGTAATCGGGTGTCGGCAGGCCCAGGCCGCCCTGGTAGGCATAGGCGATCTGCTGCTTGGCATTCTGGTAGTCGGCGCCGGAGCCGAAGGAGAACACCTGCATGTCGCCGCGGGCGAAGCTCTGTTGCAGGTACTTCACGACATCGGCGGTGGTGCGCAATCCGTCGATGGCCGCCAGTTGCGCCTGGATCGGTCGATAGCCGGCGCGCTCGATGGCGGCCTCGTCCATGCCCGAGCGATATAGCCAGCCGATCTTCTGTTCCACCGAGCCCGCTGCCGCGCGATCGGCCGTGCGGGCCGCCCGCTGCAGGATGGCGTGCTGGTCGTTGAGCGATTTCTCCCCCAGGGCCATGAAGGAACCCCAGCGCGACTTGTCGGGCGGGATCGGATTGGCGGTAACCCACTTCTGGTTGACGAAGGTGTCGAGGTCGCTGCAGGCGGTGGCGGGGTCACCCAGTTCGGTGACGTCGAAGACAGGGGCGGCGAAGGCCTGGCCGCCGAGCAGCAGGCCGATGGCGAGGGTGAGAGGTTTCAACGCAGGCATGGGAGAAAGGGGTCTCCAGGAAAGGACAGGAAAAGCAGGGTAGGGCGCCGAGGGTAGCGGTCGGGGCGCGACCCTGCCAAGGGCGGGTCTCTTGCGGACCCCAGAAACGACGATCCCCGCCGAAGCGGGGATCGTGGGCGACGTCCTGGATCAGAACACCGTCAGCTGCGCCAGTTGCAGCAGCGGCTGCGGATAGACGCCGAGGACGAAGGTCGCGATGGAAATGGCGATCAGCATCACGCCACCGGCGCGCTGACCCCAGTTCATCGGCGCATCGTGGCGCTGCAGGCCCTGCTCGGTCAGGTACAGGGTGACCATCACGCGCAGGTAATAGAACAGGCCGATGGCGCTGCCCAGCACGATGGCCGCGGTCTGCCACCACATGCCCGCTTCCACGCCCACGGTGATGACGTAGAACTTGCCGATGAAACCGGCGGTGAGCGGGATGCCGGCCAGGGACAGCATCATCACCGTCAGCGCCGCGGTCAGGTACGGGCGGCGCCAGAACAGGCCGCGGTACTCGAACAGGGCATCGGCGTCACGCTGGCCGTTGCTCGGGCTGGACATCAGGGTGATCACGCCGAACGCGCCCAGGCTGGTGAAGACATAGGTCACCAGGTAGACCGCCACGGCTTCCATCGACAGGCCTTCGCCCGAGGCCACAGCCACCAGCAGGTAGCCGAAGTGGGAGATGGAGGAGTAACCCAGCAGACGCTTGAGGTTGCTCTGCATCAGCGCCAGCAGGTTGCCCACCAGCATGGAGGCGATGGCGATGAAGGCGATGGCATCGTGCAGCCAGCCGTCCTCGGTAGCCATGGGCATGGTCTGGAATACCCGTACCAGCACGGCGAAGACGGCGACCTTGCTGGCGGTGGCCAGGAAGGCGCCGACCGGCGCCGGGGCGCCTTCGTAGACGTCCGGGGTCCAGAGGTGGAAGGGCACCAGGGACAGCTTGAAGCCGAGACCGACGATCAGCATGCCCAGGCCGATTTCCATCAGCAGGCCGGTGCTGGCCGGGGCGTCCATCTGCATGCCGATGTCGGCGAAGTTGAGGCTGCCGGACTGGGCATAGAGCAGGGCCATGCCGAACAGCAGGATGGCCGAACCGGCGGCGGACAGCACCAGGTACTTCATGCCGGCTTCCAGGGAGCGGCGATTGAAGTAGCTGTAGGCCACCAGGCCGTAGACCGGTACCGACAGCAGTTCCAGGCCGATGAACAGACCGGCGACGTTCTGCGCCGCCACCAGCACCAGGCCGCCGGTGGCGGAGATCAGCAGCAGCAGGTACAGCTCTTCGCGGTTGCCCGGATAGCCTTCCATGTAGGCATGCGACAGGGTCATGCAGGCCAGGGTGGCGATCAGGATCAGCGCCATGTAGAAGCAGGTGAAGCCGTCGATGCGCAGCAGCGGGGTGACGTCGATGGCGCCGACGCCCAAAGCCGGAATGCAGGACAGCAGGGCCAGGTTGAGACCGATCACGCCCAGGGTCGGGATGATGGTGTGATCCCGCCGCCAGGCGATGCCCAGCATCACCACCACGGCGGTGAAGCCGGTGATGATGATCGGCAGGAGGGCGATGAAGTGTTCGTAGGTAAAGGTCATGGCGCTCTTACCGGGCGGAAACGAGAGAGGAGAAGGCTTCGCCGAGCCACTGCTGGACACCGGCCATGCTCGCGGCCGAGGTATCCAGCACCGGCTGCGGATAGACGCCGAGCAGCACCAGCAGCACGCCAAGCAACAGCAGCATCGACAGTTCCCGTGCGTTCAGACCCGGCAGGGCGCCTTCGGCCTTGGCCGGACCGAAGTAGGCGCGGTGGATCATGATCAGCGAGTAGACCGAGGCGAACACCAGGCCGAAGGTGGCGATGACGGTGATCATCGGCACCACCGGGAAGGCGCCCAGCAGGATCAGGAATTCGCCGACGAAGTTGCCGGTACCCGGCAGACCCAGCGAAGCCGAGGCGAAGAACAGACTCAGGGCGGGCAGGTAGGGCACCCGCGCCCAGAGCCCGCCCATCTGGCGCATGTCACGGGTGTGCATGCGCTCATAGAGCTGGCCGCAGAGGATGAACAGGCCGGCGGCGGAGAGGCCGTGGGCGATCATCTGGACCACCACGCCCTGCAGCGCCTGGGGGCTGCCGGAGTAGATGCCGATCAGCACGAAGCCCATGTGCGAGACGCTGGAGTAGGCCACCAGGCGCTTGATGTCGGTCTGGGCGAACGACAGGATGGCACCGTAGAAGATGCCGATGATGCCCAGCCACATGGCGATCGGCGCGAATTCCGCCGAGGCGTTGGGGAACAGCGGGATGGCGAAGCGCAGCAGGCCGTAGGCGGCGGTCTTGAGCAGGATGCCGGCGAGGTCGACGGAACCGGCGGTCGGCGCCTGGGCGTGGGCATCCGGCAGCCAGGAGTGTACCGGCACCACCGGCAGCTTCACCGCGAAGGCGATGAAGAAGCCCAACATCAGCAGGTATTCCAGCTTGGGATCCAGTTGCAGCTGCAGCAGGTCTCCGTAGTCGAAGGTCAGGACGCCGGTCGCACCGTAGTTCACCAGCACCAGGGCGATGATCGCCACCAGCATGATCAGACCGCTGGCCTGGGTGAAGATGAAGAACTTGGTGGCGGCGGTGATGCGGCTCTTCTTGCCGTCCGCGGAGCTATGGCCCCACAGCGCGATCAGGAAGTACATCGGCACTAGCATCATTTCCCAGAAGAAGAAGAACAGGAACAGGTCCAGCGCCAGGAACACCCCCACCACGCCGCCGATGATCCACAGCAGGTTGAGGTGGAAGAAGCCGACGTGGCGCTGCACTTCGCGCCAGGAGCAGGTCACCGCCAGCACACCGAGCAGGCCGGTGAGCAGGATCATCAGCAGCGACAGGCCGTCGAGACCGAAGTGCAGGCTGATGCCGAAGCGCGGAATCCAGTTCATCTGGAATTCCGCGGTCCAGGCGGTTTCGGCGCCAGGGGCCGGAGCCAGGCTGTAGTCGCCGTGGGCCCACAGCCACAGGCCGAGCACCAGCTCCAGCAGCATGGTGAACAGAGCGATCCAGCGGGGCACCAGCGGGCCGGTCTTTTCCGTGAGGAAGCAGAGCAGGCCGCCGATGAAGGGGATCAGGATTAGCCAGGGCAGAAGCATGACGTGTACTTATCCTTAGTCAGGGGGTCAGGCCAGCAGCAGCGCGCCGAGCAGCAGCACGGCGCCTCCCACGATGGAAGCCGCGTACCAGCGCAGACGGCCGTTCTCGGTGATGCTCAGTGCCAGGTTGCCACCGCGCGCCAGCATCGGGATCAGGCCGATGGCCTGGTCGATGGGATCGCGGCGCAGCAGGCGGGCCAGCAGCAGGTACGGCTTGACGAAGATCAGGTCGTACAGCCAGTCGAAGCCCCAGGCGTGATACCACCAGGTCCCGAAGAAGCGACCCGGTGCGCTCTTGGCCAGGCCGTTCACGAAGGAACGCTTGCCGAGGAAGAGCAGGGCGGCCAGCAGGATACCGGCGATGGCGATGGCCCCCGAGGTGATCTCCAGCGAGTGCTTGGCTTCGCCACCGGCATGGCCGATGGATTCCGGAAGCACACCGGCCAGCGGCGGCACGATCATCGCGCCGACGAAGGTCGAGAGCACCAGCAGCACCGCCAGCGGCAGGTTGTGGGCGATGCCGTGGCCGGCATGGGCCTCGGTGTGCGCCTGGCCGTGGAAGGTGATGAAGATCAGGCGGAAGGTGTAGATCGAGGTCAGGAAGGCACCGGCCAGGCCTGCATAGAGCAGGTAGGTGTGGCCGCTGGCCATGGCTTCCCAGAGGATCTCGTCCTTGGAGTAGAAGCCGGCGGTAACCAGCGGCAGCGCCGCCAGGGCCGAACCACCCACCACGAAGCTGGCGTAGGCCAAGGGGATCTTCTTCCACAGGCCGCCCATCTTGAAGATGTTCTGCTCGTGGTGGCAGGCGAGGATCACCGAACCCGAGGCGAGGAACAGCAGCGCCTTGAAGAAGGCGTGGATCATCAGGTGGAAGATCGCCGGTTGCCAGGCGCCGACACCCAGGGCCAGGAACATGTAGCCGATCTGGCTCATGGTCGAATAGGCCAGGATGCGCTTGATGTCGGTCTGCACCAGGGCGGCGAAGCCAGCCAGCACCAGGGTCACGGCACCGACGATGCCGACCAGGTGCAGGATCTCCGGGGCCAGCAGGAACAGGCCATGGGTCCGGGCGATCAGGTAGACGCCCGCGGTCACCATGGTCGCCGCGTGGATCAGGGCGGAGACCGGAGTGGGACCGGCCATGGCGTCCGCCAGCCAGGTCTGCAGCGGCAGCTGGGCCGACTTGCCGACGGCGCCGCCGAGCAGGGCCAGGGTGGCCAGCACGATCAACGGATCGCCGCTGGCGAAGACGTCGGGCGCCTTCTGCAGCAGCTCCTGGATGTCCAGGGTGCCCAGGGTCATGAACAGGATGAACAGACCGAAGGCCATGAAGACGTCACCAACACGGGTGACGATGAAGGCCTTCAGCGCCGCGTTGCCGTTGGCGCGCTCGCTGTAGTAGAAGCCGATCAGCAGATAGCTGCACAGGCCCACGCCTTCCCAACCGAAGTACAGCAGCAGCAGGTTGTCGCCGAGAACCAGCAGCAACATGCTGAAGATGAACAGGTTGGTGTAGGCGAAGAAGCGCGAGTAGCCCTCTTCACCGCGCATGTACCAGGAGGCGAACAGGTGGATCAGGAAGCCGACGCCGGTGACCACGCCGAGCATGGTCAGCGACAGGCCGTCCAGGTAGAGCGCCATGTTGGGCGCGAAGCCCTCCACGTTTATCCACTGCCAGAGGACGAGGGTCAGATGACCGTCGGCGGGCGGCGCGACGTGGAAGTTCCAGCCGACCCAGGCGGCGACCAGCGCCGCCAGGCCCACCGAACCCACGCCGATCAGCGCGGAGAGATTCTCCGACAGCCGACCGCGGGAAAAGGCCAGCAGGAAGTAGCCGACCAGGGGAAAGGCGAAGGTGAGGGGTAGCAGGTTCATCCGTGCATCTCGCTGGCGGCATCGACGTCGAGGGTGTGGAAGCGGCGATAGAGCTGCAGCAGGATCGCCAGGCCGATACTGGCCTCGGCGGCGGCCAGGCTCAGCACCAGGATGAACATCACCTGGCCGTCGGGGGCGCCCCAACGGCTACCCGCGACCACGAAGGCCAGGGCGGCGGCGTTCATCATGATTTCCAGACTCATGAGCACGAAGAGGATGTTGCGGCGGACCATCAGGCCCACCAGGCCAAGGGCGAACAGGGCGCCGGCGAGGGCCAGGCCGTGTTCCAGAGGTATGGCGTTCATTGGCTGTTCTCCAGTCCTTGGCGACTCACTCGCCGATCCCGTCTTTGACGTCGCTGCGACCCAGGTGATAGGCCGCGACCAGGGCACCCAGCAGCAGCATGGAGGCCAGTTCGACCGCCAGCAGATAGGGTCCGAACAGGCTGATGCCTACGGCCTTGGCTTCCACCGAGGTGTGGCCGATGGCGGCGCCGCCCGGAGTACGCGACAGCACCACCAGCAGTTCCACCAGCAGCGCACCGGCGAGGATCGACGGACCGATCCAGACCTTGGGGGTCAGCCACTTGCGCTCCTGCTCGGCCACGACCGGCCCGAGGTTGAGCATCATCACCACGAAGACGAACAGCACCATGATGGCGCCGGCGTAGACGATGATCTCCAGGGCCCCGGCGAAGGGTGCGCCCAGGGCGAAAAACACCATGGACACGGCCAGCAGTGAGATGATCAGGTACAGCAGCGCATGCACCGGATTGGTGTTGGTGATCACCCGGAAGGTGGCCAGGACGGCCACCCCAGCGGAGAAATAGAAGGCGAATTCCACGACAGCTCCTTAGGGCAGCAGGCTCTTCACGTTGATCGGCTCTGCCTCGCTCTGCGCGGCACCCTTGGGCTTGCCCGCGATGGCCATACCGGCCACGCGGTAGAAGTTGTATTCCGGATACTTGCCCGGACCCGAGATCAGCAGGTCCTGCTTCTCGTACACCAGCTCCTGGCGCTTGAACTCGGACATCTCGAAATCCGGGGTCAGCTGGATGGCGGTGGTGGGGCAGGCCTCCTCGCACATGCCGCAGAAGATGCAGCGCGAGAAGTTGATGCGGAAGAACTCGGGGTACCAGCGACCGTCTTCGGCTTCTGTCTTCTGCAGCGAGATGCAGCCGACCGGGCAGGCCACGGCGCACAGGTTGCACGCCACGCAGCGCTCCTGGCCGTCGGGGTCACGGGTGAGCACGATGCGGCCGCGGTAGCGCGGGGGCAGGTACACGGGTTCCTCGGGGTATTGCAGGGTGTCGCGCTTGCGGAAGGCGTGGCCGAAGACCATCACCACGCTGCGCAACTGGGTGTAGGTGCCATGCAGGACGTGCAGGATTTCCTTGATCATGACGGATACCTCACTGGCCGATGGCCGGCGTGGCGCTATAGAGCACCACCGCACCGGTCACCAGCAGGTTGATCAGGGTCAGGGGCAGGCAGAACTTCCAGCTGAAGGCCATTACCTGGTCGTAGCGCGGACGCGGAATGGACGCACGCAACAGGATGAAGATCATGATGAAGAAGGCGGTCTTCAGGGCGAACCAGACAAAGGACAGCCAGGGCAGGGTATCCAGGAAGGGACCGTGCCAGCCGCCAAAGAACAGGGTCACCAGTAGCGCCGAGATCAGCACGATGCCGATGTACTCGCCGACGAAGAACATGCCCCACTTCATGCCCGCGTATTCGATGTGGTAACCGTCGGCGAGCTCCTGCTCGGCTTCCGGCTGATCGAAGGGGTGACGGTGGGTGACGGCGATGCCGGCGATGAAGAAGGTGCAGAAGCCGAAGAACTGGGGAATGATGAACCACCAGCCCTGGTGCTGCGCCTCGACGATGTCCCTCATGTTGAAGGAGCCGGTCACCGCGACGATGCCCATTACCGACAGACCCATGAACACCTCGTAGGAGAGGGTCTGGGCCGAGGCGCGCATGGCGCCCAGCAGCGAGAACTTATTGTTGCTCGCCCAGCCGGCGAAGAGCACCGCATAGACGTTGACGCCGGCCATGGCGAAGAAGAACAACAGGCCGATGTTCAGGTCCGCCACGCCCCAGGTGGGGGTGATCGGGATGACCGAGAAGGCCACCAGCAGCGAGCCCATGGCGATCACCGGTGCCAGGGCGAAGATCATCTTGTCGGCGAACGGGGGCGTCCAGTCCTCCTTGAAGAACATCTTTAGCATGTCGGCGCCCAGCTGGAAGGCGCCGAAGGGACCGACCCGGTTGGGACCGTGGCGGTCCTGCCAGAGACCCAGCAGGCGCCGTTCGACGAAGCTCAGCAGCGCCCCGCAGATGACCACCGCCAGCAGGATGACGATGGCCTTGAGGACGCCGATCACCACGGCGATGAGGGTGGGGGTGAGCCAGGTCATGCCGCGGCCTCCTGCAGTCCTTCCACGGTGAGGCCGGCGAAGTCCACCGGAATCCCTTCGAAGCCGGCGGGCAGACCGACCAGGCCGGCGGACAGCTCGGGCTTGATCTGCAGCGGCAGGCGCAATTCCTGACCGGCGACCTGCAGGCGCAGCAGGGCACCTTCGTTGACGCCCAGGCGGTCGGCATCGGCCTTGGCCAGCGCCACGTAGGCGGCCGGGATGCGCTCACGCACCGGCTCGGCGCGCGAAGAGGTCTCTTCGCTGCCGAACAGGTGGTACAGCGGCACGGCCTGGAAGCCGGACGCGGTACCGCGCACGGCAGCGGCCGGGACGGCGAACCAGTTCAGGCGATCGCCCTGGGTCTCGATCAGGCGCACGCCCGGATCGCCGGCGCGCAGATGACCACCGACCTCGTCCTGGAACTTGTTCCAGGCCTGGGGCGAGTTCCAGCCCGGGGACCAGGCGAAGGGGATCTGCTGACGCGGCTCGGCGCTGCCGGCATAGCCTTCCATGGAGAAGGCGAAGGCGGTGTCGGCGTCCTGGGGCGCGCGCGGCTCGTGCACGCTGAGGTTGGCGCGCATGGAGGTGCGGCCGCTGTAGCGGTGCGGTTCGCGGGCGAGCTTGAGGCCCTTCACCCGGAAGCTGGCGTTGGGCGCGGCGTCGCGGATGCCGTCCAGTTGCGGCGCGGCAGTGGCCACGGCGTCGGTGACATGATCCAGCTGGGTCCAGTCCACCGGACGGTTGTCCAGGGTGTTGCGCAGGGCGTGCAGCCAGCGCCAGCCTTCGCGGACCAGGCTGGAGGGATCGTAGTAGCTCGGCTCATAGACCTGGAAGAAGCGCTGGGCGCGACCTTCCTGGCTGACCAGGGTACCGTCGCCTTCGGCGAAGCTCGCCGCCGGCAGCACCAGATCGGCGCGCTGGGCGGTGGCGGTGCGCTGGTGATCCAGCACCACCAGCACCTGGGCGCGGGCCAGGGCCTGATCCACCTGCTGGGCAGGGGCGCGGCGATAGAGGTCGTTCTCCAGCACCACCAGGGCATCGGCCTGGCCGTTTTCCAGGGCCGCGAAGGCGTCTTCGACGGACTCGCCGCCATAGAGCGCCAGACCCAGGCTGTTGGCTTCGGGCACCACCAGACTCAGGGAGCCGGCCTTGCCCTTGGCGGCCAGAGCCTTGGCCAGGTTGGCGGCGGCTTCGATCAGAGCCGGTTCACCCAGGGAGGTACCGGATACCACCAGTGGACGTTCGGCCGCCAGCAGGGTCTCGGCCAGCAGACGCGCCTGCTCGGCGACTTCGTCGCTCAGGCCGTCGACGGCCGGGGCGCTGGCGTCGATGGCATGGGCCACGGCATGGCCGAAACGGGCCAGTTCCAGCGGCGAGCCATGCAGACGGGCGTCGGCGACGTCGTCCAGGCGGGTGGCGGCGACGCTGGCGATGAACAGCGGATTGCGCTCGCTCTGGCCGATATTCTGCACGGCCGCGTTGAGCCAGGGCTGGATCTTCTGCGCCGCGGCCATGGCCTCGGGCTTGCCCTTGACGGACTGCCGCAGGGACAGCGCCAGGCGGGCCGCGGTCTGGGTCAGGTCCTCGCCGAGGACGAAGACGGCGTCATGCTTTTCCATGGCGCGCAGGGTCGGGACGGGCAGGGGGCTGTCCTTGAGCACCTGCAGCACCAGGCGCACATTGGCCAGGTCACGGGCGCTCATGCCGCTGTAGAAGTTCTCGGCGCCGACCAGTTCGCGCAGGGCGTGGTTGCTTTCCAGGCTGGCACGCGGCGAGCCGATGCCGATCACCTTCTTGCCGCGCAGCAGCAGGGCGGCGCGATCCAGGGCGGCGTCGATCCCGGTTTCCAGGCTGCCATCTTTCAGCAGGGCCTGGCGCGGACGATCCTTGCGATTGACATAGCCATAGCCGAAGCGGCCACGGTCGCAGAGGAAATACTGGTTCACCGAACCGTTGAAGCGGTTCTCGATGCGGCGCAGTTCGCCATAGCGCTCGCCGGGGCTGATGTTGCAGCCCGACGAGCAGCCATGGCAGATGCTCGGGGCGAACTGCATGTCCCACTTGCGGTTGTAGCGCTCGGAGTGGGTCTTATCGGTGAACACCCCGGTGGGGCAGACCTCGGTCAGGTTGCCGGAGAATTCGCTCTCCAGGGCACCGTCCTCGACGCGGCCGAAATAGACGTTGTCGTGGGCGCCATAGACGCCCAGGTCGGTACCGCCGGCGTAATCCTTGTAGTAGCGCACGCAGCGATAGCAGGCGATGCAGCGGTTCATCTCGTGAGCGACGAACGGGCCGAGGTCCTGGTTCTGGTGGGTACGCTTGGTGAAGCGATAGCGGCGCTTGTTGTGGCCAGTCATCACCGTCATGTCCTGCAGGTGGCAGTGGCCGCCTTCTTCGCAGACCGGACAGTCGTGGGGATGGTTGGTCATCAGCCATTCGATGACCGAGCTGCGGAATTCCTTGGCTTCGGCGTCTTCGATGGAGATGTAGGTCTTGTCGCTGGACGGGGTCATGCAGGACATGACCAGGCGCCCGCGGGTGTCGTTCTCGTCGGCGAACTGCTTCACCGCGCACTGGCGGCAGGCGCCGACGCTGCCCAGCGCTGGGTGCCAGCAGAAATAGGGGATGTCGAGCCCCAGGGACAGGCAGGCTTCGAGGAGGTTGTCCGCCCCGTCGACCTCGTACGTCTTGCCGTCTACGTGGATAGTGGCCATAGGGTTTTCTTCTCACCCGCGCAGGGCGGGTCTGGCTAATGGGAAAACGTTCGCGCCGACCTGGCGATCGCCAGAGGCAGCGCCGGCCGGAACGGGTCCGGCCAGAAAGCGATGGAAGCGGCCCCCGCGGGGGCCGATCCTCAGGTCACGCTCGCCGAAGCAGTCGGTCGCGGCTCGCTGGGCGCCTTGCGCACACCGGCCTCGAACTCTTCGCGGAAATACTTGATGGCACTACCCAGGGGCTCGACGGCACCCGGTGCGTGGGCACAGAACGTCTTGCCCGGGCCGAGGAAGTTGACCAGCTGCAGCAGGGTGTCCAGATCGCCCTGCTGCCCCTCGCCCTTCTCCAGGCTGCGCAGGAGCTTGACGCTCCAGGGCAGGCCGTCGCGGCAGGGGGTGCACCAGCCGCAGGATTCCCGGGCGAAGAATTCTTCCATGTTGCGCAGCAGCGAGACCATGTTGACGCTGTCGTCCACGGCCAGGGCCAGACCGGTACCCATGCGGGTGCCGACCTTGCCGATGCCGCCGGCGTACATCTGCGCCGAGAGGTGCTCGGGCAGCAGGAAGCCGGTACCGGCGCCACCGGGCTGCCAGCACTTGAGCTTGAAGCCGTCGCGCATGCCGCCGGCGTAGTCCTCGAACAGCTCCTGGGCGGTGATGCCGAAGGGCAATTCCCAGACGCCAGGGTTCTTCACCTTGCCGGAGAAGCCCATGAGCTTGGTGCCCATGTCTTCGCTGCCTTCGCGAGCCAGGCTCTTGTACCAGTCGACGCCGCCCGCGACGATGCCCGGCACGTTGCACAGGGTCTCGACGTTGTTGACGCAGGTCGGCTTGCCCCAGACGCCGACGGCGGCGGGGAAGGGCGGCTTGGAGCGCGGGTTGGCGCGGCGGCCTTCCAGGGAGTTGATCAGCGCGGTCTCTTCGCCACAGATGTAGCGACCGGCGCCGGTGTGGACGAACAGCTCGAAGTCGAAGCCGCTACCGAGGATGTTCTTGCCCAGCAGGCCGGCCGCCTTGGCTTCTTCCACCGCGCGCCGCAGGTTGGCGGCGGCGTCGACGTATTCGCCGCGCAGGAAGATGTAGCCGCGATAGGCCTTGAGCGCCCGGGCACTGATCAGCATGCCTTCCACCAGCAGGTGCGGCAGCTGCTCCATGAGCAGGCGGTCCTTCCAGGTGTTGGGTTCCATCTCGTCCGCGTTGCACAGCAGGTAGCGGATATCGAGGGATTCGTCCTTGGGCATCAGGCCCCACTTCACGCCGGTGGGGAAACCCGCGCCGCCGCGGCCCTTGAGGCCGGAGTCCTTGACTTCCTGGACGATGGCATCGGGAGCCAGCTCGGTCAGCGCCTTGCGCGCCGCGGCATAGCCGTCCTTCGCCTGGTATTCCTCCAGCCAAACCGGAGCGCCGTCTTCACGCAGGCGCCAGGTCAGGGGATGGGTCTCGGGGGTACGGGCAATGCTGTTGGCAGGCCCGAAGGAGGTCAGTCTCATGCGTATCCCTCCAGCAGTTTGGCCACGCCCGCGGGTTGGACATCGCCATGGGTGTCGTCGTCGATCATCAGCGCCGGGGCCTTGTCGCAATTGCCCAGGCAGCAGACCGGCAGCAGGGTGAAGCGGCTGTCGGCGGTGGTCTGGCCCAGGCCGATGCCCAGCTGGCGCTGGATCTCGCCGACCACGGATTCGTGGCCGCCGATGTAGCAGGTCATGCTGTCGCACACCCGAATGATGTGGCGGCCGACCGGTACGCGAAAGATCTGGCTATAGAAGGTGGCCACGCCCTCGACGTCGCTGGCAGGAATGCCCAGCACTTCGCCGATGGCGTAGATGGCGCCGTCCGGCACCCAGCCACGTTCCTTCTGGACGATCTTCAGGGCCTCGATGGACGCCGCGCGCGGGTCCTCGTAGTGGTGCATCTCGTGCTCGATGGCCGAGCGCTCGGTTTCGCTCAGGACGAAACGGTCGGTTTGGATCAGGGTTTCGGTGCTCATGCTCAGCGGTCCACGTCGGCCATGACGAAGTCGATACTGCCCAGGTAGGCAATCAGGTCGGACACCATGCTGCCGCGGATGACGGCCGGGATCTGCTGCAGGTGCGGGAAGCTCGGCGTCCGGATGCGGGTGCGGTAGCTCATGGTGCTGCCATCGCTCGTCAGGTAGTAGCTGTTGGCGCCCTTGGTCGCCTCGATCATCTGGAAGGCTTCGCCGGCCGGCATCACCGGACCCCAGGACACTTGCAGGAAGTGGGTGATCAGGGTCTCGATGTGCTGCAGGGTGCGCTCCTTGGGCGGCGGCGTGGTCAGCGGGTGATCCGCCTTGTACGGGCCCTCGGGCATGTGCTGCAGGCACTGCTCGATGATGCGCAGGCTCTGGCGCATCTCCTCGACGCGCAGCATGCCGCGGTCGTAGCAGTCGCCGTTGTGGGCGATGGGCACTTCGAATTCGAAGTTCTCGTAACCGGAGTAGGGGCGGGCCTTGCGCAGGTCGAAGTCCAGACCGGTCGCGCGCAGGTTGGGACCGGTGACGCCCCACTCGAGGGCTTCCTTGGTGTTGTAGACGGCGACGCTCTTGGTCCGGCCGATGAGGATGCTGTTCTTCATCGCGGCCTTTTCGTACTCGTCCAGACGCTTGGGCATCCAATCGAGGAATTCGCGGACCAGCTTGTCCCAGCCACGTGGCAGGTCATGGGCGACGCCGCCGATGCGGAACCAGGCGGGGTGCATGCGGAAGCCGGTGATGGCCTCGATCACCTTGTAGGCGCGCTGACGGTCGGTGAAGGTAAAGAACACCGGGGTCATGGCACCGACGTCCTGGATATAGGTACCCAGGTACAGCAGGTGACTGTTGATGCGGAAGAACTCGGCCATCATCACGCGGATGAAGTCGACCCGCGACGGCACCTTGATGCCGGCGAGCTTTTCCACCGAGAGGACGTAGGGCAGGTTGTTCATCACCCCACCCAGGTAGTCGATCCGGTCGGTGTAGGGGATGTAGCTGTGCCAGGACTGGCGCTCGGCCATCTTCTCGGCGCCCCGGTGGTGGTAGCCGATCTCCGGCACGCAGTCGACGATCTCTTCGCCGTCCAGCTGCAGGATGATGCGGAAGGCACCGTGGGCGGAGGGGTGGTTCGGACCCAGGTTGAGGAACATGAAGTCGGAATTCTCCGCATGCTCCTTCATGCCCCATTCCTCGGGCTTGAATCTCAGGGTTTCCTGTTCGAGGTCCTGCTTGGCGGCATTTAGCGCATAGGGATCGAACTCGGTCGCGCGCGCCGGATAGTCCTTGCGCAGCGGATGACCCTGCCAGTTGTCGGCCATCAGCATGCGCTTGGGCAGCGGGTGTCCGTCGAAGTGGATGCCGTACATGTCCAGCACTTCCCGCTCGTACCAGTTGGCATTGGGGAAGATGCCGGTGGCGGTGGGCAGGCGCAGGTCGTTGGCGGAGAGGGCCACCTTGAGCATTACATCGCTATTACGGTCGATGGACAGCAGGTGGTAGAAAACGGTGAAGTCCGCGTTGGGCAGGCCGCGGCGGTGGGTCCGCAGCCGCTCGTCCACGCCATGCAGGTCATAGAGCATGACGTAGGGGCGGGGCAGATTGCGCAGGAAGCGCAGTACTTCGATGATTCGTTCGCGTGCCACCCAGATCACCGGCATGCCGGTACGGGTGTCTTGCAGGGTCAGGGCGTCGGCGCCGAATTGGCCCTGGAGTTCGCCAACCACCGACGCTTCGCCGGCAGGGGCGAGCGCAGAGGCGGACAGAGCGGTGTCTGCGGTCATGATGTTCCGTCGCTAATCGATCGTCGTCAGCGTGCAGGTCCCGAAGGGGACTTACACTTCGTCTGGGCTGCGCAGGTTGGTGACCTGGATGCGGCGCTCGCGGTTCTGCTCGCGCTGCGAAGGCATCTCGGCGCGGTAGATACCCTGGTCGCCCACCACCCAGGAAAGGGGGCGGCGTTCTTCACCGATGGAGTCCTGCAGGAGCATCAGGCCCTGGAGGAAGGCTTCGGGGCGAGGCGGGCAGCCGGGCACGTAGACGTCGACGGGCAGAAACTTGTCCACGCCCTGAACGACCGAGTAGATGTCGTACATACCGCCGGAGTTGGCGCAGGCGCCCATGGAGATCACCCACTTGGGTTCCAGCATCTGCTCGTACAGGCGCTGGATGACCGGGGCCATCTTCATGAAGGGGGTGCCGGCGATGACCATGAAGTCGGCCTGACGCGGCGAGGCCCGGATGACTTCGGCGCCGAAGCGGGCGATGTCGTGGGGCGCCGTGAAGGCGGTGGTCATTTCCACATAGCAGCAGGACAGGCCGAAGTTGTACGGCCACAGGGAATTCTTGCGTCCCCAATTGACCGCGCCCCGCAGGACATCTTCGAGCTTGCCCATGAAGATGCTGCGGTTGACCTGACTTTCGACGGGGTCGGCCACGGTTTCCCGCTGGCCGGCCGGATAGCGGTCTACTGCCGCATCGGGATCAATCCGGGTGAGATTGTATTGCATTGCCAAAGCCTCATTGTTTCGACTTCGCCTGCCGCTCGCGACGGCTCGCAGGCGCCCAATCGAGCGCTCCGATTCGCCACAGGTAGACAAGACCCGCCAACAGAATTGCTATGAAAATGGAGGCTTCCACGAAGCCGGCCCATCCCGATTCACGGATGGACACCGACCAGGCGAAGAGAAAGAGGGCTTCGACGTCGAAGATCACGAAGAGCATCGCGACCAGGTAGAACTTGGCAGAGAGACGGAGACGGGCACCCCCGGTGGGGACGATGCCGGACTCGAAGGGGTCGTTCTTGCTGCGGCCCACGGCTTTGCTGCCGAGCAGGCTCGAGACTCCGAGCATGAAGGCGATCAGACCAACCACGCCCAGGAGAAATACCGCGAAGCTCCAGTTGTGGGTCAGTAGGCTGATCGACTCAGACATGCTTTGAATCCTTAATTATTGGGTATCAGGCGCTATCAGTGCGACACGGTGTCGCAAGACAGACAGATTTTATGCTCTATCGATTCATTCTGTAAATTTATTGGTCCAAAAAGATTCTATTGGACTGCTTTGAATCAAACTAAACAGAACTTCCGGTTTATTTGAGAATGAATATAAGAATTATTCTCAAATAACTTCCTTCTGTTCCTGTGTCCTAGATTGCCAGCCGCGGCAGGAGTTCTGCCGTTCGCCGGTTTGCTAGTCGATGAGATCGGCGCGGATGCTCAGCTGACGGTCGTCACGGCCTTCGGTGGAGTAGTGGCGGACAAGGCCGCTCTGGTCGCCCTCGATCTGCTGCCGGAAGCCGCCCAGGTCCAGCCACTGGCCCAGGGGGCCGCTGATGCGGGTGGCGGCGCTCTGGGTCTGCACCGTGCCCGGACGCATGGCGGCGGCCCGGTCATCGACGCTGCTGATGTCCAGGTGCACCAGATTGCCGCTCAGGCGGGCGGTGACCTGAAAGCCCCGGTCGAGGCGGCGGTAATCGGTCTGGGCGTAGCTCTGACCATAGGGCGAGGTCTGGTAGGTGGTCACCGGGACGTCTTCACCGAAGCGGATGAAGGCGGGGTAGCCCTCGGTGACCTGGACGCGCTGGGCGCCATCCTCCTTCTGGCCGGTGCTATCTTCGATGATGCGTACCTGGGGCGCACGCACGTCGCCGTTTACCGAATAACCCTGACTGGCGCCCGAGCTGCCGGCGCGGGTGGCCAGGGTGATAAGCAGGCGCCGTGGCTGGGTGTCCAGCTGGGCGAGCAGACTCTTGAGTTCGGCCAGCTTGGCCGGCTCGGCATTGACGATCAGCTGATTGCCGTAGACGTTGACCTTGCCTTCGCTGCCAAGGACGGCTTGCAAGGTAGGCAGCAGATCGTCGGCGGTGCGGTATTGCAGGGGTATGACCTCGGTACGAGGCGCCGCCCAGGCGGCGGTCGTCAGCAGCAACAGGAACGCCAGCAGACCTTTCACAGCACCATCCTCCGCAATTCCTGATCCGGCTGGCTGCTGGCCCAGAGGCGATCGAAGACCTGCTGCTGAACCTTGACGGCGGCGCGGTCGCCGTAGCGGACGAAGCCGGTGGGCGCGCTGCCCGTGCGGCGCAGCAGGGCCTGGTCGTCGACGATGAGGCAGCTGCCTTCCGGTTGCTGATCGGCCGGTGGCCGCCGGATCAGCAGATTGCTGGTCAGGCGTTGCGCCAGGGCGATGAGTCGGTGCCCCTGGCGCATGGCGAGGGCACTGTCGTTGATGAGGATGCGGACCTGATGCCGCGGATGGCCCAGCAGCAGACGCTTGATCGCCGCCTCGACGGCGAGATTGTCGTAGAGCGGTGCTTCCAGGTCGGGCGTCTGGATGCTCAGCTGGCGGCTGGCTTGGCCGATGAGGCGGACACCGTGCTCACGCAGGGCGTCCAGGCCTTCGAGGCGCAGGGCGAGGTCCTGGCCGAGCTGGGGTTCGGGCAATCCGTCCAGGGTCAGATCGGCAAAGGACTCGTCCACGGCGGCTCCCTATCACTCGTCGTCGTCTTCTCCGGCGAAGATCAGGCTGCCCTGCTGGAGCAGTTCGCGGATCAGGCGCATGGCATCGTCGTCCTGCAGCCAGGGCGCGAGATTGGCCTCGTGCAGGACGTCCGCCGAGCATAGCAGGTCGAGCAGCGGTTGCAGCCGCATGGGCAGCAGGCGGCTCTGGCCGCTGGCGAAGACCATTACCTCGTCTTCCAGGCGACTCCAGGCGATGCGCCCGCTGGGGTTGCGCATCAGCAGGGCGCCTTCGTCGAGTTCCTTGCGCAGCTGCTTGGCGCTGAGGTTTTCTCCGGCGACGCGCTCCGGGTAGCGCGGCTCGGTCATGTGCTGGCCGAACCAGGCCAGCAGCAGGCGATCGTCGCTCAGGTGACGCTCCATCAGGCCGCGCAGCCGCTCGATGGCCTCGGGCGGAATCTCCGCCGGATGCTCGCTGGCCGGGGCGCAGCCGGCGTCGCTGTAGCGCTCGTCCTCGGGGATGAACTGGTTGAGGAAGTCGGTGAAGTGGGTGAGCACCTCGCCGGCACTGGGGGCGCGGAAGCCGATGGAGTAGGTCATGCACTCGTCTTCGGCGATGCCGTCGTGGGCCAGGCCCGGCGGCAGATAGAGCATGTCGCCCGGTTCCAGCACCCATTCGTCGGTCTGCTGGAAGTCGGCGAGGATCTTCAGCTCCAGGCCGTCGATCAGCGGGCTGTCGGCGGTGCACGGCTGACCGATGCGCCAGCGACGGCGGCCATGGCCCTGCAGCAGGAAGACGTCATAGTGATCGTAGTGGGGGCCGACACCGCCACCGGGGGCGGCGTAGCTGATCATGACGTCGTCGACGCGCCAGCTGGGCAGGAAGCGGAAGGCCTCCAGCACCTCGGCCACCTCGGGGACGAACTGGTCGACCGATTGCACCAGCAGGGTCCAGTCGCGCTCGGGCAGGCCGGCGAAGGTGTCTTCCGGCAGCGGGCCGCGGCGCAGCTCCCAGGTGCGGTCCTGGCCGATGATCAGGCGGGATTCGATTTCCTCTTCCAGCGACAGGCCGGCCAGCTCGTCCGGTTCCAGGGGGCTCTGGAAATCCGGGATGGCCTGGCGGATCAGCAGGGGTTTCTGCTGCCAGTAGTCGCGGAGGAATTCACGGGCGGTCAGGCCGCCGAGCAGTTGCAGGGGTTGATCCGGGTTCATGCACACCTCGCGCAATGAAAAACGCCCGGCGAGGCCGGGCGTGAAAAAGAAGGCAGCCTCAGAACCTGTTCACAATTTCGCGAGCTAGAGCCAAACAAGGCCTGGGCGGCCCCGCGAAAACACCTGAGGAAGCGGAGTTTACGAGTGGTAAATGAGCATTCCGAAGGCATTTTCAACGCCGTTTGGCCGACGCGCAGCAGATCGTGGGCAGGTTCTCAGACCCGACGGGCCTGCTCGGCAGCGTTACCGATATAGCCGGCCGGGGTCAGCTGGCGCAGTTCGGCCTTGGCGGCTTCAGGGATTTCCAGGCCGTCGATGAAGTCCTGCAGGGCGCTGGCGCTGATGCCCTTGCCGCGGGTCAGCTCCTTGAGCTTCTCGTAGGGGTTGGCCACGCCATAGCGGCGCATCACGGTCTGCACCGGCTCGGCCAGGACTTCCCAGCAGGCATCCAGGTCTTCGGCGATGCGCGCGGCGTTGAGCTCCAGCTTGCCGATGCCCTTGAGGGTGGCTTCGTAGGCGATCACGCCGTGGGCCAGGCCGGTGCCCAGGTTGCGCAGCACGGTGGAATCGGTCAGGTCGCGCTGCCAGCGGGAGATCGGCAGCTTGCTGGCCAGGTGCTGGAGGATGGCGTTGGCGATGCCCAGGTTGCCTTCGGAGTTCTCGAAGTCGATGGGGTTGACCTTGTGCGGCATGGTCGAGGAGCCGATCTCGCCGGCCACGGTCTTCTGCTTGAAGTAGCCGAGGGAGATGTAGCCCCAGACGTCCCGATCGAAGTCGATCAGGATGGTGTTGAAGCGGGCGATGGCGTCGAACAGCTCGGCGATGTAGTCGTGCGGCTCGATCTGGGTGGTGTAGGGATTCAGGGTCAGGCCGAGGTCGTCTTCGATGAAGGTGCGCGCATTGGCCTCCCAGTCGACGTCCGGGTAGGCGGACAGGTGGGCGTTGTAGTTGCCCACGGCACCGTTGATCTTGCCCAGCGGGCGGATGGCGGCGATCTGCTCGATCTGGCGCTCCAGGCGATAGACCACGTTGGCCAGTTCCTTGCCCAGGCTGGTGGGGGAGGCGGGCTGGCCGTGGGTGCGCGAGAGCATGGGCACGTCGGCGAAGCGATGGGCCAGCACGCGGATCTCGCCGGCGATCTGGCGCATCAGCGGCAGCAGCACCTGGTCACGGCCTTCGCGCAGCATCAGCGCGTGGGACAGGTTGTTGATGTCCTCGGAGGTGCAGGCGAAGTGGATGAATTCGCTCACCGCGGCCAGTTCCGGCAGGCCGGCGACCTCTTCCTTGAGCAGGTACTCGATGGCCTTGACGTCGTGGTTGGTGGTGCGCTCGATGTCCTTGACCCGCTGCGCCTGCTCGACGCTGAACTCGGTGGCCAGCTTGTCCAGCAGGGCATTGGCCTCGGTGGAGAAGGGCGCGACCTCGGGAATGCCCGCGTGAGCGGCCAGGCGCTGCAGCCAGCGGACCTCGACCTGGGCGCGGAAACGGATCAGGCCGAATTCGCTGAAGATGGGGCGCAGGGCGGCGGTCTTGCCGGCGTAACGGCCGTCGATGGGCGATACGGCGGTGAGCGAGGAGAGCTGCATGGGCATTCTCTTGGTAGCGGGGGAGAAAGGGGCGGAATTCTACACGCAAAGACCGGGGCTTTAGTACCGCCGCCGGCCGGTCCGGGATCAGCCGTTGCGCAGGGGATAGAGGCTGTCGAGCAGCTTGCGGCGATTGAGCACCAGTTGCCAGCGGTGACCGCCGAGCTGGCGCCACAGGCGGGCCGAGCGAATGCCGGCCAGCAGCAGGGCACGCACTCGCGAGGCGGTTGCTGATTGCTGCAGGTAGCGCATCTCGCCGTGCACCTGGATGCGCTGCTTGAAGGTGCTCAGGGTGTCCTCGTAGAGACCCCCGCAGGCAGCGATGACGTTCTCGTGAGCGACCCCGAAGTGCTCGACCTGGGACTGGATCTGGGTGAGGCGCCGGCCGATGAGATCGAGCAGGTCGCCGCGCTTCTCCAGCTTGCGTTCCAGGGCGGTCATCGCCAGGGCGTAGCGCAAGGGCTCGCGCTGCAGGCTGTTGGGGTTGCGCTCCAGCGTGCTGGAGAGGGCGCCAAGGCCTTCGCGCAAGGGCGCGACCTGGCCGCCGTAGACCTCCAGGGTGCTGCCCGGATCGCGCACCAGCAGGCTGCCGAGCAGACAGGCGAGGGGTTCTTCCGCGACCTGGCCGGTGCGTGCCAGCTGGTCGACCAGCACGGCGGCCTGGAAGACACCGCCCAGGGCGATGAGTTGTTCCTGGGTGCGATTCATGCGGCGGGCGCCTCGGCGCAGGCGGGTTGATAATGTTCGATCACGCCGCCGCCCAGGCAGACGTCGCCGTCGTAGAAGACCACCGACTGACCGGGGGTCACGGCGCGCTGGGGTTCGTCGAAGACTACCCGGTAGCCGGCGCCCTGGCGCTCGATCTGGCAGGGCTGGTCCTGCTGGCGATAGCGGACCTTGGCGGTGAGGCGGCGCGGTTGGGCGAGCTCCAGCTCATTGACCCAGAACATCTCGCTGACGGTCAGGGCCTCGGCGAACAGCCAGGGATGGGCGTTGCCCTGGCCGACGATCAGCACGTTGCGGGTCAGGTCCTTGCTCAGCACGTACCAGGGATCGTCACCGGCGTCCTTCATGCCGCCGATGCCCAGGCCCTGGCGCTGGCCGATGGTGTGGTACATCAGGCCGTGGTGGCGGCCGATGACCTCGCCGGTGGTGGTCTCGATGTCGCCCGGCTGCGCCGGCAGGTACTGCTTGAGGAAGTCGCTGAAGCGACGCTCGCCGATAAAGCAGATGCCGGTGGAGTCCTTCTTGCGCGCGGTGGCCAGGCCATGCAGCTCGGCGATGGCGCGGACCTCGGGCTTTTCCAGTTCGCCCACCGGGAAGAGGGTGCGCGCCAGCTGCTCCCCGCCCACGGCGTGGAGGAAATAGCTCTGGTCCTTGTTGGCGTCCAGCCCCTTGAGCAGCAGGGTCTGGCCGTCGATGTCGCGACGGCGCACATAGTGGCCGGTGGCGATCAGGTCGGCGCCCAGGGCCAGGGCATAGTCGAGGAAGGCCTTGAACTTGATCTCGCGGTTGCAGAGGATGTCCGGATTCGGCGTCCGGCCGGCCTTGTATTCGGCGAGGAAGTGCTCGAAGACGTGATCCCAGTACTCGGCGGCGAAGTTGGCCGTGTGCAGCTTGATGCCGATGCGGTCGCAGACCGCCTGGGCATCGGCGAGGTCTTCCTTGGCCGTGCAGTACTCGGTGCCGTCATCCTCGTCCCAGTTCTTCATGAACAGGCCCTCGACCTGATAGCCCTGCTCCTTGAGCAAGAGGGCCGAGACCGAGGAATCCACTCCGCCGGACATGCCGACGATGACGCGGGTGCCGTTCACTTCAAAAACCTCTCATATCTACGATCATCGACAGGGGATAGCGGTGCCCGTCCAGGTACTTCTCGATGGCGTCCAGGACCAGGGGGCTGCGCAGCCGGGCCTGCTCGGCGCGGATCTCGTCGAGGGTCAGCCACACCGCGCGGGTGATGTCGGCATCCAGGGCGCGCTCCGGCTGGTGGGCCAGGGGGCGGGCATGGAAGGCCGTGCGATAGTAGGTGACGCCATTGGCCGGGGCGACATAGAGGCCGATGCCAATCACGCCCAGGATCTCCACCTGCCAGGCGGTTTCTTCCAGGGTTTCGCGCCGCGCCGCCTCGATCAGGCTCTCGCCCGGCTCCAGGTGCCCGGCCGGCTGGTTAAGCACCAGGCGACCCTGCTTCTCTTCTTCCACCAGCAGGAAGCGACCGGCGTCTTCCACCACGGTGGCCACGGTGACGTGGGCGTGCCAATCCATCTCGGACTCCGCTATCGGTAATCGCGCAGTATACGCCTTAAGCTTTGCGTGCCCCAAATGCAGCGAACCCCGGCCGGGGCCGGGGTTCGCTGTGATCAGCCATTCAGGCTGCGGGCGCAGCCCTCAGGTTCAGCCCTTGAGCTGTTCCAGGGCGGCGTTGAGCGTGGCGCTCGGACGCATGGCCTGGCGGGTCTTGGCCTGGTCGGGGTGGTAGTAGCCACCGATGTCAACGGCCTGGCCCTGGACGCCATTCAGCTCGGCGACCACCTTGGCTTCGTCAGCGGTCAGCGACTTGGCCACCGGCTCGAACTGGGCCTTGAGCTGGGCGTCTTCGCTCTGCTCGGCCAGGGCCTGGATCCAGTACAGCGCCAGGTAGAAGTGGCTGCCGCGGTTGTCCAGTTCACCGGCCTTGCGCGACGGCGACTTGTTGCTGTCAAGGAACTTGCCGTTGGCCTGGTCCAGGGTCTTGGCCAGGATCTTGGCCTTGGCGTTGCCGGTGGTCTCGCCCAGGTGGTTCAGGGATTCGGCCAGGGCCAGGAACTCGCCCAGGGAATCCCAGCGCAGGTGGTTTTCCTGCACGAACTGCTGGACGTGCTTGGGCGCGGAGCCGCCGGCACCGGTCTCGAACAGGCCGCCGCCGTTCATCAGCGGGACGATGGACAGCATCTTGGCGCTGGTGCCCAGTTCCATGATGGGGAAGAGGTCGGTCAGGTAGTCGCGCAGGACGTTACCGGTCACCGAGATGGTGTCCTCGCCCTTGCGGATGCGCTCCAGGGACACGCGGGTGGCTTCCTCGGGCGCCAGGACACGGATGTCCAGACCGTTGGTGTCGTGGTCCTTGAGGTAGCGCTCGACCTTGGCGATGACCTGGGCGTCGTGGGCGCGATTCTGGTCCAGCCAGAAGATGGCCGGGGTGCTGCTGGCACGAGCGCGGTTGACGGCCAGTTTGACCCAGTCCTGGATCGGCGCGTCCTTGGTCTGGCACATGCGCCAGATGTCACCGGCCTCGACCGGATGCTCGAAGACCACCTTGCCCTGGTCGTCGGTCACGCGCACGGTGCCGTCGGTGGGGATCTGGAAGGTCTTGTCGTGGGAGCCGTATTCCTCGGCCTTCTGCGCCATCAGGCCGACGTTGGGCACGCTGCCCATGGTGCTGGGATTGAAGGCGCCGTGCTGCTTGCAGTCCTCGATCACCACCTGGTAGACGCCGGCATAGCAGCGGTCGGGGATGATGGCCTTGGTGTCCTGCAGGTTGCCTTCGGCGTTCCACATCTTGCCGGAGTCACGGATCATGGCCGGCATGGAGGCGTCGACGATGACGTCGCTCGGCACGTGCAGGTTGGTGATGCCCTTGTCGGAGTTGACCATGGCCAGCGCCGGGCGCTGGGCGTACTGGGCGTCGAAATCGGCCTTGATGGCGGCCTGGGTGGCTTCCGGCAGGCTGGACAGGCGGGCGTAGAGGTCGCCGATGCCGTTGTTGCGATCGAAGCCGGCTTCTTTCAGGGCGGCTTCGTGCTTGGCCAGGACGTCCTTGTAGAACTCGCCGACGATGATGCCGAACATGATGGGGTCGGAGACCTTCATCATGGTGGCCTTCAGGTGCACGGAGAACAGCACGCCCTGGGCCTTGGCGTCTTCGATCTGGGCGGCGATGAAGCTCTGCAGGGCCTTGCGGCTCATGGTCGAGGCGTCGACGATCTCGCCGGCCTTGACCGCGGTCTTCTCTTTCAGGACCTTGCTGCTGCCGTCCTTGCCGATCAGTTCGATCTTCAGGCTGCCGGCGTTCTCGATGGTGGCCGAGCGCTCGCTGCCATAGAAGTCATGGGCGTCCATGTGGGCGACGTGGGACTTGGAGTCGGCGCTCCAGGCACCCATGCGATGGGGGTGCTTGCGGGCGTAGTTCTTGACCGACAGCGGCGCGCGGCGGTCGGAGTTGCCTTCGCGCAGGACCGGGTTCACGGCGCTGCCCTTGACCTTGTCGTAACGCGCCTTGACGTCCTTTTCCTTGTCGTCCTTGGGCTCGTCCGGATAGTCCGGCAGGGCGTAGCCCTGACCCTGCAGTTCCTTGATCGCCGCCTTGAGCTGCGGGACCGAGGCGCTGATGTTGGGCAGCTTGATGATGTTGGCTTCGGGAGTGGTGGCCAGTTCGCCGAGTTCGGCGAGGTGGTCGGAGATGCGCTGCTCTTCCTTCAGGTACTCGGGGAAGAGGGCGATTATGCGGCCGGCAAGGGAGATGTCACGGGTTTCGAGGGCGACGCCGGAGGAGGCGGTGATGGCCTCGACGATGGGTAGCAGCGAATAGGTCGCCAGGGCGGGCGCTTCGTCGGTCAGGGTGTAGATGATCTTCGACGTGGTGGACATGTCTTGCTTTAACTCCTCTTTATCACAGCTGTGGCGCGAAGCCGGGCGAGCGAGGATCGACCCTAGAGTCGATAGACGCCCCAAGAAGGCGTTATCGGGCCGCGCGACAGGCGCGGCGGCGATGGACGTGCGATGCGACAAAGCGTCGCTGCGGAAATTGCGGGATCGGCCGATACAGCCAGCGGAACCGGCAGGGCCTGCAGCGACCCGTCAGTCGGCGGAGTATATCAGCGCGGCGCCTGGCGTGCATTCGTACTGCCGCGGCCTGGCTGTGGGCAGATGTTGCGGCTGTGACGGGTCTGGTAGAAGCGCACAGCCGCATCGAGCAACCAGGTCAAGAGGCTTGACCATTCGACGGCTGGCGCTGCACGGCAGTTGCTTAAGGGACTAAACTATTGCCCCTCTTAATCTGATGAGGTCGTTATGAAAACCAAGGACAATGCGTCCAAGAGTCGTTCCTGGGCTATCGTCGGGCTGGAAACGCTCGTGATCGTCGCCCTGTCGCTGTACGTCGCCTTCGGCGCCGGGCTGTTCATCAAGCACCACTGCTGGGACACCCTGACCCCGCAGCAGCAAGACCAGATCCTCGAGCAGATGAGCCGCAGTGCTCAGGAAAATACCCTGCTCACCTGATTCGCCTTCGCTCGAATCCCTTCTTTTCAAACAATAAGAATCCTTCTTTTTCTCCCGCGCACTCCCTGGGTGTCGAGGGGGCCTCGTCACGTCCGCAGTTCTAGCAGACCAGGTGTTTGCCTGGACTCACGGGGGCGGTGGGGGTGGCCTTGGGCAGCACGCTGGGCGAGTAGGTCGCCACGGGTCTGGCGCGACGTGCCAGGCGCAGCATGGCCCAGAGTATGGCCAGCGCCAGGGCCAGCCAGCCCAGAATCAGAAGAAGGATGTAGGTCGCAGGAGTCATTGACGTTCACCGTACGGCTGTCTCGGAAAGGTGTCTCTGCTGGGACACATTTCACTAGACTCGTCAATAGCTATCCTGTTCAGGCTTTCCCGACGAGGGGTCCGACCGGGCGCCGCCGATGCGGCGCCCGGTCGGCGCGGATCACAGGAACAGGTGCGCCAGCCAGAACAGGCCGGCGGAGAGGGCCATGGAGGCCGGCAGCGTCAGGACCCAGGCCATCAGGATGTTGCGCACCGTGCTGCCCTGCAGGCCGCTGCGATTGGCGACCATGGTGCCGGCCACGCCCGAGGACAGCACGTGGGTGGTGGAGACGGGCAGGGCGAAGACGTTGGCCATGCCGATGGCGGCCACGGCCGTCACCTGGGCGCTGACGCCCTGGGCATAGGTCATGCCCTGGCGCCCGATCTTCTCGCCGACGGTCAGCACCACCCGGCGCCAGCCGACCATGGTACCGATGCCCAGGGCCAGGGCGACCGCGATGATGACCCAGAAGGGCGCGTATTCGGTGGTGCTGGTGAGATCCTTGCGCAGACGACTGAGGTCGTCGCGATCGCGCGCGGTCAACACCGGCAGCTTGCTCACCTTCTTGGCGGTGTCGTCCAGGCACAGCAGGTAGCGGCGCACCTGCTGGCGATGGTCGTCGCTCATGGCGCGGTAGTCGGTGATGCCTTCCAGATCGGCCAGCAGTGCCTGCAGGGTCGGCACGGTCATGTGCGGGGCGCAGCGGAATTCCTGGGGCAGGTCGCGATTGCCGGGCACTTCGGCGAGGAAGTCCTTGAGGTTGTCGCCCTGGCGCTCGTAGAACTGACCCAGGTGGATGGCGGCGTCGCGGGTGCGCTCGATCTGGTAGGTGGTGCTGTCCAGGTCCAGTACGAACTTGGCCGGGACGATGCCGATCAGCACCAGCATGATCAGGCCGATGCCTTTCTGGCCGTCGTTGGAGCCGTGCACGAAGCTCATGCCCATGGCCGAGAGGACCAGCATCAGACGATTCCAGAACGGCGGGTGCTTCTTGGCGTCCACTTCGCGGCGCTGTTCCGGGGTCTTGTGCATCTTCGACAGCGGCCGCCAGCGCTTGAGGGCGAGCAGCAGCAGGCCGGCGACGGCGAAGCCGGCCAGCGGCGAGAAGATCAGCGACAGGCCGATGTCGATCGCCTTCTGCCAGTTCACCCCTTCGCTCATCGGGATGCCGGTGAGCAGGGCGTTGGTCACGCCGACACCGAGAATGGAGCCGATCAGGGTGTGGGAGCTGGAGGCGGGGATGCCGAAGTACCAGGTGCCCAGGTTCCAGGTGATGGCCGCGGCGAGCAGGGAAAACACCATGGCCAGGCCGTGGCCGGTGTTGACGTTGATCAGCAGCTCCACCGGCAGCAGGTGGACGATGGCGTAGGCGACGCCAACGCCGCCGAGCAGCACACCGAGGAAATTGAAGATGCCGGAGAAGAACACCGCGAGGTGCGGCGGCATGGCCTTGGTGTAGATCACCGTGGCGACGGCGTTGGCGGTGTCGTGGAAGCCGTTGATGAATTCAAAGGCCAGCACAAAGGCCAGGGCCAAGACGAGGCTGATGGCGACCCAGGCGTGGAGTCCGCTGAAAAGTTCGAACATGGGGATACGTCGACAGTTGGCAGGCGCGAATTATGGCAGAAAAATGACTGCCGCCATCGCCACCTTGAATGGGAGGGGCGAATTAGTCGCCGCGGTAGATGCAGCCGCAGGTGCAGGTCTCATGGACGCGGACCTGGCTGAGCTCGGGCAGCTGGGGCTTGAGTTGTTGCCAGATCCAGCGGGCGAGCACCTCGCTGGTGGGGTTCTCGAGGCCCGGGATGTCGTTCAGATAGTGATGGTCGAGACGCTCGTACAGGGGTTTGAAGACGGCCTTGATGTCGGCGAAATCCCGGACCCAGCCGGTATGGGGATCGACCTCGCCTTCGATGTGCAGGCCTACCTTGAAGGAATGCCCATGGAGACGGCCGCACTTGTGACCTGCCGGAACATTGGGCAGGAAGTGCGCGGCTTCGAAAATGAATTCTTTGAAAATTTCCACGATAACCACTCGCGTTGGGCCACGGGGTGTGGCGGCTGCGGGGCGGCAGTCTATCAGCTCGACAGCGCCTTGCCGAACCTAGCGCTGCCCGGCAGCGGCCAGCGGCTAGCCCGGCATCGACCAGGGTTCCAGCAGATGGCCGTCGTGCGCCAGTTCCAGGCGGGTCCGTTCGATCAGCGCGGCGAGGTGGCCGGCATGGCTGTACTGGCTGCGGGCGACGTGGGCGACCGAGGCCAGGACCTGGCTGCCGTCCGTCACCGCGAAGGAAAAGCTGGCGTCGCTGGGGTCTTCACGGACCTCGCCGTGCAGCGGCAGAAAGGCCTTTTCGACGATGTGGACGGCGCGGGCGAGATCTATGGTCATGGACGGATTCCTCTGCAGATCGCCTTCTATAGAGGACCGGGTGGCGGAGAAATTCTGATTTGCCAACGCCTGCGGGCTTAGGCAGTCTCCCGGTCTTTGTCTGGACGTTTCCCCATGCGCAACAGCAATCCTCGTACCTTCTGGGCTCTGGTCGGCCTGGCCGCGGTCTTCGGTCTCGCCGGCCTGATCGGCAATCGGGTGGGCTGGGAGCGACTGGAGATCGGCTATCGGACGGTGCCGTCGCCCAGTGGCCTGGACATCGGCGTGGCGGGGCAGGTCATCACCGGTCTGCCGTCGCTGTGCATAGCCCTGGCGCTGGTCACGATAGTGACGGCGCTGATCATCCGCGGTGGCCGCCGCTTCCGTTCGCGGCTGCCCCTGCCGGTGACGGCGGCCATTCTCTGGGTGCTGCTGGCGGGCCTGCTGGTGCTCTTCTATCCCAGTACCCTGGCGTTCCAGTGGGAGAACCATCGCAGCGCGGCGGACATCGACTTCTATGTGCTGCAGGAGCGCCAGGGTCCGTTCCAGGGCACGGTGCAGAAAAGCCAGCGCCTGACCTACTACCGCGACTGCGGTGCCACCGGGCAGACAGCCTGCCCGGTGTTCGAGTGCGTGGTGGAAAGACGCAGCTGGCTGGGCGGCCTGCAGAGGATCGAAGGCTTCTACCCGGGGCTGGACCAGGAGCGTCAGTTGGAGCTGCTGCGCACCCGCTGCCTGCCCGGCACGCCGTGACCGACGAAACCGCCGGTCTGGTGGCGCCATAGGCGGGCATAGAGACCGTTGTAGGCGATCAGCTCGTCGTGGGAACCCATCTCGACGATCTGGCCGCGCTCCATGACCACCAGGCGGTCCATGCGCGAGATGGTCGACAGCCGGTGGGCGATGGCGATCACCGTCTTGCCTTCCATCAGGGTCTCCAGACTCTCCTGAATGGCCGCTTCCACCTCGGAGTCGAGGGCGGAGGTGGCTTCGTCGAGCAGCAGGATGGGCGCGTCCTTGAGCAGGGTGCGGGCGATGGCGATGCGCTGACGCTGGCCGCCGGAGAGCTTGACGCCGCGCTCACCCACCTGGGCGTCCAGGCCGGTACGGCCATGGGCATCGGTGATGCGGGCGATGAAGTCGTCGGCCTTGGCCTTGCGCAGGGCCGCGTGCAGCTCCTCGTCGGTGGCCTCGGGGCGGCCGTAGAGCAGGTTCTCGCGAATCGAACGGTGCAGCAGCGAGGTGTCCTGGGTGACCACGCCGATCTGGCATCTCAGGCTTTCCTGGGTGACGTGGGCGATGTCCTGGCCATCGACCAGGATGCGACCGCCTTCCAGGTCATAGAGGCGCAGCAGGACGTTGATCAGGGTGGACTTGCCGGCGCCCGAGGGGCCGACCAGGCCGATCTTCTCGCCCGGGGCCACGTCGAGGGTCAGGCCTTCGATGATGCCGGCGCCCTTGCCGTAGTGGAAATGGATGTCCTCGAACAGCACGGCGCCACGGCTCACCTGCAAGGGCTTGGCGTCCGGGGCATCGCCGACCTGGCGCGGCTTGGCGATGGTGCTCATGCCGTCCTGCACCATGCCGATGTTCTCGAAGATGCCGTTGACCACCCACATGATCCAGCCGGACATGCTGTTGATACGGATCACCAGGCCGGTGGCCAGGGCGATGGCGCCCACGCTGATGACGCCCTGGTGCCAGAGCCAGAGGGCGAGGCCGGTGGTGCCGGCGATGAGGAAGCCGCTGAGGATGGCGATGGTCACGCCCATGGCGGTGATCAGGCGCGCAGCGCTCTCGGCCTTTTCGGTCTGCTCTTCCATGGCCTGGCGGGCGTATTGCTCCTCCTGAGCCGAATGGGAGAACAGCTTGAGGGTGGAGATGTTGGTGTAGCCGTCGACGATGCGTCCGGAGAGCTGCGAGCGGGCTTCGGAGGCGATGGCCGAGCGCTCCTTGGTCTGGGGCACGAAATACCAGAGGGCGATGACGTAGCCGATGATCCAGAGGACCAGGGGCACCATCAGCCAGACGTCGGCCTGGGCGAACAGGATCAGCGAGGTGACGGCAAAGATCAGCACGTGCCAGATGGCGTCCACCGCCTGCACCGCCGAATCGCGCAGGGAGACACCGGTCTGCATGATGCGGTTGGAGATGCGCCCGGCGAAGTCGCTGTGGAAGAAGCCCAGGCTCTGCTTGAGCACATAGCGATGGTTCTGCCAGCGGATCAGGGTGGTGAGGCTCGGGGTGATGGTCTGGTGCACCAGCAGGTCGTGCAGGCTGATGAACAGCGGCCGGATGACCAGGGTGACCACCGCCATCCAGATCAGGGTGCCGCCGTGCTCCTGGAAGAACACCGTGCTGTTGGGCGCGCTGCCGGCCAGATCGACGATCTGGCCGATGAAGTTGAACAGGGCGACCTCGATCAGGGCGCCGATCAGACCGACCGCCAACAGCAGGGCGAAGGCCGGCCAGGCTTGCTTGAGGAAGTGGAGATAGAAGGCGCCGACGCCAGTGGGCGGCATTTCATCGGGGGCTTCCCGAAATGCATCGATGAGGCGTTCGAAGCGGCGAAAGATCATGCGGGGTCCTTGTGAGGAGGAGACGGCGTCTCGCACTGGGGCCTCGCCTGGTTGACCGGACGACCGCCAGCGGATCGTCCGGCAGGACGGGTCGGCTACAGCCGTTTGGCAGCGAGAATCATGACCGGTTCACGGGGAATGTCGCGCAGCATGCCCTGGCGGGTGGTCTGCACCCCGGCGATCTGGTCGACGACTTCCATGCCGCGCACGACCTTGCCGAACACCGCATAGCCGAAGTCGCGCGAGCCGTGGTCGAGGAAGGCATTGTTCTCGACGTTGATGAAGAATTGACTGGTAGCGGAATTGACGTCCGAGGTCCGCGCCATGGCCAGGGTGCCGCGCAAATTCTTCAGGCCGTTGTCGGCTTCGTTCTTGATCGGCGCCTTGGTGCGCTTTTCCTGCATGTCGCGGGTGTAGCCGCCACCCTGGATCATGAAACCGGGGATGACCCGGTGGAACAGGGTGCCCTTGTAGAAGCCGCTGTCGACATAGCCGAGGAAGTTCTCGGTGCTGACCGGAGCCTTGGCCGCGTCCAGCTCGACCTCGATGTCACCCTTGTTGGTGCTGATGAGCACGTGCGGATTGTCCGCGGCCCAGGTGGAGGAGGCGACGAACAGCGCGCAGGCGGCAAGCAGGGCTTTGAACATGATGGATCCTTGAGTGGCAGAGACGACTGGCGAACGATAGCAACCCGGCCGGCACCCCGCCACGGTCAGCGTGGCAGGGCATGCTTGCGCAGCAGGTTCATGAGGATCTGCGAGGCCGGGCCCAGCTCGTGCTGGCGGGTCTTGTAGAGCTGGAAGGGATGGAAGCGCTGGGCGCCCTGTTCCAGGGGCAGCGGCTTGAGCAGACCGGCCTCGAGATCGGTCTGGATGGCGTCCCGGGGCAGCCAGGCGAAGCCCAGGCCGTCGCGCAGGAAGGTCGCCGCGGTGCTGATGCTGCCCACCGTCCAGCGCTGCTCGGCGGCCAGCCAGCCGGCATCCCGCGGCTGGGCGCGGCCGCTGTCGCGGATCACGATCTGCAGCTGTTCTTCCAGATCGGCGGTCACCAGGGTGCGCTGCAGCTGGTGCAGCGGATGCTCGGGATGGGCGACGGCGACGAATTCCACGGTGCCGAGGGAGGCCCCCAGGTGCGCGGCGATCACCAGCCCGGTGATCGCCAGGTCCGCCGAGCCGTCGAGCAGGGCCTCTTCCACGCCGGACAGCACCTCTTCGCGCAGCCGTACCCGGCAGCCACGACTTTGCGGCATGAATTCGCGCAGGCACAGCAGCAGGGGACGGGTGGGGTAGGCGGCGTCCACCACCAGCCGCACCTCGGACTCCCAGCCCTGTTCCATGTGGTAGGCCAGTTCCTCCAGCTGGCTGGCCTGCTGCACCAGGCGGCGCGAGCGGCGCAGGAGCACGGCGCCGGCATCGGTCAGCACGGCGCGGCGTCCCTCTAGGCGCAACAGCGGCACGCCGAGCTGCTCCTGCATGCGCGCGACGGTATAGCTGACCGACGACTGGGAGCGATGCAGCACCTCGGCGGCCTGGGCGTAGCCGCCGTGATCCACCACCGCCTGCAGGGTCCGCCACTGATCGAGGGAAACGCGAGGAGTCTTCATCAAGCGCTCTGGGCTCACGAAAGGGCGCATGTTAGTGCCTAGCCTGGCAATGGCAAAACGCGGCGTCCATCACGGCATGAAAAAATGTCGGCTGGCGGGTCAAATGTCCCGCCGACGCCAGCCTCCAAGCCTGCCGATGAGTTTCCCACTCTAGGCAAGACAAGGAGTCTCCATGTCGTCATTCAAGGCGTTGCTGGGTTGCTGTCTGGTCATCGCACCGCTGCTGGTCCAGGCCGAGGAATCTCGCGCGGCGGCCGCTGACCCCATCGATATCGAAGGCATGAACATCACCCGGACCCTCGACTGCGAGGGGCGCGACGTGTCCCTGTCCGGCGAGGGCAATACCCTGACCCTGAAAGGCCAGTGCGGTGAGGTGTCGGTCTATGGCAGCCATCATCGCCTGGTGCTCGACAGCGCCCGGGCGCTGACCATCCATGGCCTGGGCAGCGTGACCACGGTCAGGGGCGCGGTGGCCAGCCTGAGCATCGGCGGCGGCTATCAGCAGGTGCAGGCCAATGTGCGCGGCAGCGATGGCCTGGCCAAGGTCGATGCCTACGGCTACGGCGCCAAGGCGCGCCTGACCCTGCTCAGCCAGGCCGACATCGCCGTGGGCGGTTCCAGTCAGCAGGTCTACTGGTCCCGCGCGGCCGGGGTGGCCGAGCCCAAGACGCTGGTCTCGGGTGCCGACAACGTGCTGCAGGCCAACCAGTCGGTGGCGGGCCTCACCGGCGGCGAACCCTCGGGCCTGAACGCCACCCGCTAGGCCGTGAAGGGCCGGGGGTTTCCCTCGGGCGGCGGGCACGTTAAGGTCGCGCACCTTTTTCGTGCGCCGCCGTCATGCCTTATCTCCTGCTCGTCACCCTCATCTGGGCGTTTTCCTTCAGCCTGATCGGCGAATACCTCGCCGGTCGGGTCGACAGTGACTTCGCCGTGCTGGTCCGCGTGGCCATCGCCTTCGTGCTGTTCCTGCCTTTCACCCGTTGGCGCGGGGTGCCGGGACGCTTCGCCCTGGGGCTGATGGCGGCGGGCGCGCTGCAATTCGGCATCACCTATCTGTGCCTGTATCGCAGCTTCGCGGTGCTGACGGTGCCCGAGGTGCTGCTGTTCACCGTGCTCACGCCCATCTACGTGACCCTGCTGGACGACGCCTGGCAGCGGCACTTGCGAATCTGGTCGCTGCTCGCCGCCGTGGTGGCGGTGGGCGGCGCCGCCTTGATCCGCTTCCAGCCGCTGACCGGTGACTACCTGCTGGGTTTTCTCCTGCTGCAGGTGGCCAACCTGACCTTTGCCGCCGGCCAGGTGCTGTGCAAGCACCTGGGGCATGCCTATGCCGGGCAGGGCGCCCTGCATCGCCATTTCGGGCTGTTCTTTCTCGGCGCCCTGCTGGTGGCGGCGCTGTCCTTTCTGCTGTTCGGCAATCCGGCGCGGCTGCCCAGCACCCTGTTGCAGTGGGGCGTACTGGTGTGGATGGGCGTCTTCGCCACGGCGCTCGGCCTCTACTGGTGGACCCTGGGCTCGTTGCGGGTCAACGGCGGCACCCTGGCGATCATGAACGAAGCCCATGTGCCGGCGGGCCTGCTGGTCAGCCTGCTGATCTGGCAGCACCCGGCCGATCTGCCTAGGCTGTTGCTGGGCGGTGGGATCATCCTGCTGTCGCTATTCATCAATCGTCTGGGGCGTCAGTCATGAACGTGCTGTCCGGCAAGGGCCTGGGCCTTTCGGTGCTGTCGTCGGTGCTGTTCGCGCTGATGCCGGTGTACTTCGCCTGGCTGGCGCCGTTGGACGGCCTGCAGGTGGTGGCCCTGCGGGTGGTCTGGTCGCTGCCCATGGTGCTCCTGCTGGTGCTGCTGCTGCGGGAGGGCAGGGCCCTGTGGGGCACGCTCAAGCGACTGGTGCGCGAGCCCCGGCTATGCCTGGCGATCCCGGCGGCGGCGCTGCTGATGGGCATCCAGTGGTGGGTGTTCGTCTGGGCGACCATGAACGGCGAGGCCATGGCCATGTCGCTGGGCTACTTCCTCTTGCCCCTGGCCATCGTGCTGACCGGCCGGCTGGTCTATGGCGAGCGCCTGCGACCGCTGCAGCGGCTGGCGGTCGGCTGCGCGCTGCTGGGGGTGGTCAACGAGGTCTGGGTAACCGGGGCGCTGTCCTGGGTCAGCCTGCTGCCAGTGGTGGGCTATCCGCCGTATTTCGTCCTGCGCCGCTGGATGGCGGTGGACGCCTTGTCCGGGTTCGTCCTGGAGATGGTCTGCCTGCTGCCCTTCGCGCTGCTCGCCCTGCACTGGTTCTCGCCCGGCGTCATCCTGCAGCAGTCGCCCTGGCTCTGGGCGCTCCTGCCAGGCCTG
This sequence comes from Pseudomonas sp. RIT411, assembly GCF_003057735.2. Lineage (NCBI taxonomy): Bacteria > Pseudomonadati > Pseudomonadota > Gammaproteobacteria > Pseudomonadales > Pseudomonadaceae > Pseudomonas > Pseudomonas sp. RIT411. Next base: position 170,540 of record NZ_QBIZ02000001.1, on the reverse strand, counting down.
GGCCTGCTCAGTGCCATCGCCTTCGCCGCCATGCTGGCGTCGAGTCGCATGCTGCCGCTGAGTCTGTTCGGCATCCTCAGCTATGTGGAGCCGGCGCTGCTGGTGTTCGTCGCCCTCTATGTGCTCGGCGAGCAGCTGCCGGAGGGCGCGATCTGGACCTATGGCCCCATCTGGCTGGCGGTGGCCTGGGTCTGCCTGGACAGTGCGCGCCTGCTGCGCAAGCAGCTCAGGCGCGCACCAGTGGCGCCCTAGAGCGCCAGGGTCGGGCACTCCGCGGCCGCGAAAAAGAACTCGTCGCAGTTGGGCAGACTGCCGGCGCGATCGACGATGAGGAATTCATCCTCGTCGCGCAGGGCCAGCACAGGGTGGTGCCAGACGCCGGCATGGTAGTTGATGCCCTGGCGACCATCGGTGCGGAAGACGCGGATGGCGCCGGCATCCGGGACCGTCGCCGGCGGCGCCACCACCACCAGGAAAGGCTCGCCGCGCAGCGGCACGAAGGCCTGGCTGCCGTGGGGATGGCGTTCGAGCATGGCGATGGTCAGCGGATAGTCCAGCCGCCGGGCGCGAAAGATGCTGATGATCGCCGCGCCGTCCGCCGGCCCCGTCTCGACTCGCGCCAGGGCGTGGTATCTCTGGGTCGAGCCGTTGTTGATGGGATACCAGTCCCGGTCCGCCGTCTCTATGACCTCGCCGAAGGGCGCGAAGCCCTCGGCGGTCAGCGGCTCGATGCGCAGTGGCCGGCTCATGCCTGGCCCCGCGCCACCTTGCCGAACAGTCGCAGTCGGCTGACGCCGCCGTCCGGGAAGATGTTCAGGCGCACGTGGGTGATGGGGCCGAGGTCGCGCACCTGCTCGCGGAAGCTGTGCTCCTGGTGCATCTGCAGCTTTTGCGGCGGCAGCAGCTCCTTCCAGAAGAGACTCTGGGTCTCGATCTGACCGTCGGTGCCGCCACGCACATAGGCGCCCTGGATCTGGCAGCTGTCCGGGTAGTTGCCCTTGAAGTGCAGGGTGTCCACCAGGATTTCCTCGACGATGCCGGCGTGGCCCAGGGCGACGATCACCCAGTCGTTGCCGGGGGTGCGGCGGCGCGCGGTTTCCCAGCCGTCGGCCATGCTGGCGGCGCGGCCCGGGTTGAGGATGTTGCTCATGCGGCCATAGTGCTCGTCGTTGCAGGCCAGGGCGCGACCGCCGTTGAGGGCGGCGGCCAGATCCAGCACCTCGTCGTCGGCCTGGGCCGACCAGTCGCGGTGGGGAATGCCATAGACCCGCAGGCGCGCCACGCCGCCATCGGGATAGATGTTCAGGCGCAGGTGCGTCCAGGGGCGATCGTCGCTGATGGCATGGTAGTGGTGGCTGTTGCCCTGCATCTCGATGGCCGGCAGCACCTCGGTCCAGGCGGCATCGGCGGCCGGGTCGCCCTCGGCGCAGAAGCAGGCTTCCAGGGAGGCCGAGGGCGGGTAGTTGCCGGTGAACCAGCGGGTGTCGATGTCGACGCCCTTGATCGAGCCGGGCACGCCCAGGCGGATGACCGCATGGTCGTAGCCTTCGAAGCGCTTGCGCCGCGACTCCCAGCCGTCCATCCACTTGCCGTTGTCGTCGTAGACGCCTTCCTTCCATTCCGGCTCGTGGGGCTGGAGCATGCGGTCGGCGGCGGCGAACCAGTCGTCGGTGACGCTGATGACACGGGTGCCGAGGCGGGCATCGGCGAGGTTGAGGTACTTCTCGAAGGGCGCAGCGTAGGTGCGTTTCATGGGGGGCTCTTGTCGGGGGAGGGGTCAGAGGGTCTGCAGGCGGAAGAGGGCGATGCGGTCAATCTCGGCCAGGGCACGCTGGAATTCCTGCTCCGGACTGTTGGGCAGGCGTTCCTCGAAGGCGGCCAGGATCAGGTGCCGGTTGCTGCCCTTCACCGCCATGATGAAGGGGAAGCCGAATTTGGCGCGGTAGGCTTCGTTGTGGCGGGTGAAGCGTTCGAGTTCGTCCGGGGTGCATTGATCGAGGCCGGCACCGGCCTGTTCGCCACTGCTGGCGGCGGTCAGTTCTCCAGCCAGGGCGGCGCGTCCGGCGAGATCCGGGTGCGCCTGGATCAGCGCCAGCTGTTCGGCCTGGCTGGCGCGGGCGACCTGGGCGGCGAGGCGCTGGTGCAGGGCTTCGACGCTGTCCGGCAACGGCTGGCGCTCGTCGAAGGCGCGCTCGGCGACCCAGGCGGAATGCTCGTAGATGCCGCCAAAGGTCGCGACGAAGGCAGCGCGCTCCAACTGGCTGGGGGTGACGGTCTGGAAGGTGCTCATGCCGGCGGATGCTCACTGTGCCAGTGACGGGCGATGTCCACCCGACGGGCGAACCAGACGCGCTCATGGCTCTGGGCGTATTCGAGGAAGCGCTTGAGGCCCACCAGGCGACCGGGGCGACCGATCAGCCGGCAATGCAGACCGATGGAAAGCATCTTGGGCGCGGTGGCGCCTTCTTCGTAGAGGGTGTCGAAGGCGTCCTTGAGGTACTGGAAGAATTGCTCGGCGGTGTGGAAACCCTGGACCTGGGTGAATCTCATGTCGTTGGTGTCCAGGGTGTAGGGGATCACCAGGTGTGGCCTGCCGGTGGGCGTATTGGGTTCCCAATAGGGCAGGTCGTCGTCATAGGTGTCGCTGTCGTAGAGGAAGCCGCCTTCCTCCATCACCAGGCGCCGGGTATTGGGCCCGGTCCGGCCGGTGTACCAGCCCAGCGGTCGTTCGCCGGTCAGTTCGGTGAGGATCTCGATGGCGCGCTGCAGATGGGCGCGCTCTTCGGCCTCGTCCATGTACTGGTAGTCGATCCAGCGATAGCCGTGGCTGCAGATCTCGTGGCCGGCCTGGACCATGGCGCGGATGACCTCGGGGTGGCGCTCGGCGGCCATGGCCACGGCAAAGATGGTCAGGGGCACCTGGTGCCTGGCGAACAGTTCCAGGATGCGCCAGACGCCGGCGCGACTGCCGTATTCGTAGAGCGACTCCATGGACATGTTGCGGACGCCCGGCAACGGCTGGGCGGCGACCATCTCGGAAAGGAAGGCCTCGGACTCCTTGTCGCCGTGGAGGATGTTGCGCTCGCCACCCTCTTCGTAATTGAGCACGAAGGACAGGGCGATGCGGGCGTCACCCGGCCAGCGGGGGTGGGGCGGCTGGGCGCCATAGCCGATGAGATCACGGGGATAGGTCATGGAAGGGGCATCCTGGCAGTCGAGATGTTTTGTATACAATGTTTGGAGACCTTTGCCGAGTCCCAGCAAGAATCCTGCCTAACTGGTCTGACCGGTCTGAAGACTTTCGGCCGGCTGGAACGCGCCCGGGCCGCAGACAGTGCCTCTGGCAGGGCTGTATACAATCGCTGGCTGAAAAACTGTTAGGCTGGCTCATCACCCTGCAGGAGCGCTCCCATGTCCGTTTCTTCCCCTGGCGGTTACCTGACGACCCATGTGCTGGACACCGCCGGTGGCTGTCCGGGCGCAGATATCGTCTTTCGCCTGTACCGTCTGGAGGGGGCCGCGCGGCAGGCCCTGGGTGAAGGGCGGACCAACGCCGATGGCCGCAGCGATACGCCGCTGTTGCGGGGCGACGCCTTCACGGCGGGAGTCTATGAGTTGGAGTTCGAGGTGGGCGCCTACTACCGGCGCCGCCAGGTGGCGGTGGATGAGCCGGCCTTTCTCGATACCGTGGTCCTGCGCTTCGGCCTCGCCGACGAGGGCGCGCACTACCATGTACCGCTGCTGGTCTCTCCCTACAGCTACTCGACCTACCGCGGCAGCTAGCGGCAACTGCTCCGCGGCGGTGCGCTTCCGCCCGAATCGGCACCAGGGTAGGGCGCAGGTGCCGTGGCGCTAGTGGAACGTCGGCTCGGTATTGAGTCGCGCGGTGGCGAGCAGCGGACGATCCGGCACGGCACTGCCGGGCCAGGTCTGGGCGATGCGTTCCAGCACTACCTGGGCCAGCATGCTGTGGGTACGACTGGCGAAATGCCCGCGGGCGCCAAAGATATAGGCCTGGTCGGCGCCCGGTTCGACATAGCTGTCCGGATCGCAGAATTCGCGACCGGGGAGACAGGCATCCCCTTCGGCATGGGTGAAGCCGTAGTTGCCGTAGTGAGCGAAGACCTCTTCCATCACCCGGTAGGCATCCACCAGCAGCAGGCGGTCTCCGGCCGGCAGGTTGGCCTGCAGGGTATCGTTGTAGAGCTTGACCAGATCATGGTTGCGCTGGGCCACCTGCTCGGTCCAGGGCTCGAGATAGGGCGCCTTGCCGTAGTCGGTGTTGTTGAGCACCACCAGCCGCTGGGCACCCAGGCTCAGCAGATAGCGCAGCAGCTTGACCTCGTTCAGGGCGGTATGCCGGATCCGCGCCTCGACCTGTTCGCGGACTTCGGGGGGCAGTGGGGCGTCGGCCATCAGCGCGGCCTTGAGCTTCTTGTCGTAGAAGGGCCCGATGATGTCATTGCCGCCGATCTGAACCAGCACCAGGTCCTGCTGGCGGAAGCGGCCGTGCTGCATCTCGAAGTTGCGGATCTGCTGGGAAAAGGCCAGTGGCGCCTCGTTGTGGTCGAAGCCCGGCTCGGTGAAGCTGCCGGTCACGGCGCCGCCCTCGGCGTAGCAGAGACCGTCGGGGTCGCTCGGCCCCTCGTGGCCATAGCCTTCCACCTGACGATTGGGACCCAGCTCTATGCCGTAGGCGTCGGCGATTTCCTGCGGGTAGGTACGCCCCGGATTGGTCGCATAGATGTGGCCGAAGGTGCCGCAATCCATGAGGCTGTCACCAAAGGCGATGACCCTCTGGATACCCCGCGCCTCGGCGATGGGCTCGGGGCTGGGTACGAGGGCGAGTAGCGCGGCGACACCCGCCAGTGCGGTCGCCAATCCCCAGTGCTTGCCCATCCTCTACCTCCCGGCAGCGCCCAGCGTCTGTGCTGTCACCGCCTGCTGCAACCTTCATACCGGGAAGAGCGGGAAAAACGGCGGAGAGTTCCCCGCGCCCGGACCAGCCGAGACGGCAGGCGACGATAGGCAAGGACCTCGGGTGGGACGGGGCGATTGCGGCCCGCCCGCTGCCATTCAGGGTGGGTCAGTCCGGCTTGGCGACGGGATCGGAAGATTGCGCCAGGATGGCTGCCATCAGACCGGGGAAGCGCTGATCCAGGTCTTCGCGCCGCAACTGGTTCATGTGCGTGGTACCGGCGTTGCGGGTATGCACCAGGCCGGCGTCGCGCAGGACACGGAAGTGATGCGACATGCTGGACTTGGGACGGCCGCCGTCGAGTTCGCCACAGGTGGCCTCGGCGACCCGCGCCAGATAGCGGACGATATCCAGGCGCACGGGATCGCTGAGCGCGTGGAACAGACGCTCAAGGGAAAATTCGTCGGGACTGGGATGTTTGAAAGGGCGCATGCGCCAATCATACACCGGGGGTTGGCGATTATGTTATGTTCGATTAATATCGAATTAACGAACAAGACTTCAACGTACACCTTGTCACCATACGGGAGACCGCTCAGATGTCCGCATTGTTCCAACCCTTCACCCTCAAGGACGTGACGCTGCGCAACCGCATCGCCATTCCGCCCATGTGCCAGTACAGCGCCGTGGACGGCGTCATCAACGACTGGCACCAGGTCCACTATGCCGGCCTGGCCCGTGGCGGTGCGGGTCTGGTCGTCGTCGAGGCCACGGCGGTCTCGCCGGAAGGCCGCATCACGCCCGGCTGCGCCGGCATCTGGTCGGACGCCCATGCCCAGGCCTTCGTGCCGGTGGTCCAGGCGATCAAGGCCGCCGGTTCGGTACCGGGCATCCAGATCGCCCACGCCGGTCGCAAGGCCAGCGCCAACCGGCCCTGGGAAGGTGACGACCATATCGCCGCCGACGACGCCCGCGGCTGGGACACCATAGCCCCGTCCGCCGTGGCCTTTGGCGCCAACCTGCCCAAGGTCCCCAAGGCCATGACCCTGGACGACATCGCGCGGGTCCGTCAGGACTTCGTCGACGCCGCCAAGCGTGCCTACGAGGCCGGCTTCGAGTGGCTGGAACTGCATTTCGCCCACGGCTACCTGGCGCAGAGCTTCTTCTCGGTGCACTCCAACCAGCGTGACGACCAGTACGGCGGCGACCTCGCCGGCCGCAGCCGCTTCCTGCTGGAAACCCTGGCCGCGGTGCGCCAGGTCTGGCCGGAGCACCTGCCGCTGACCGCGCGGTTCGGCGTGATCGAATACGATGGTCGCGACGAAGAGACCCTGGCCGAATCCATCGAGCTGGCCCAGGGCTTCAAGCGCGAAGGCCTGGACCTGCTGAGCGTCAGCATCGGCTTCTCCACCCCGACCGCCAACATCCCCTGGGGCTCGGGCCTGCTGGCGCCCATCACCGAGCAGGTGCGCAAGGCGACCGGCCTCAAGGTGGCCTCGGCCTGGAACATCGACACCCCGGCCCTGGCCAACCAGGTAGTGGCCGACGAGCAGCTGGATCTGGTGATGGTGGGTCGCGCCCACCTGGCGGATCCGCACTGGCCCTACTATGCGGCCAAGGCCCTGGGCGTCGACAAGCCGTCCTGGGTGCTGCCGGCGCCCTACGCCCACTGGCTGGAGCGCTATCGCACCAGCTGAGGCTGAAGAAATGGCCGCCGCGGACCGGCGGCCATTTCTACTGGCGAGTGGCTAGTATGATAGCTAGCTAATCGTTAGGCCCGCACCTTGCATGACGTCAAAGCGATCCATCGCTGCTTTATCGTCATACAGGGAAAATTGTCATGTCCGAGATGTCTCGTCGCTCCTTCGTCAGCCTGGCCACCCTGGCCTCCGCCGCGGTTCCGCTGGTGGGCTGGTCCCGTCTGGCTGCCGCGGATACGGCCGCGCCGCCCGTGCGGGAAAAGGTGCTGATCAACTACAACGAGAATCCGCTGGGACCTTCGCCCAAGGCCGTGGCCGCCATGCAGCGAGGGGCGGCCCTAAGTGGCCGTTATCACTTCGAGTATCAGGAGCAGCTGATCGAGCTGTTCGCCCGCCAGCACGGCTTGCCGAAGGATCATGTACACGCCTTTTGCGGCTCCAGCGAACCCCTGCAGTACGCGGTGATGGCCTTTACCGGGCCCCGCAGCCTGGTGCTGGCCAACCCCAGTTACGAAGCGGCCATGGTGGCAGCCAAAGCCAAGGGGGCACCGGTCCACGAGGTTCCGCTGGACGCCAGCCATGCCCACGACATTCCCGCGATGCTGGCGGCGGACAGCCAGGCCGGGCTCATCTACATCTGCAATCCGAACAACCCCACCGGCACCGTCACGGCACGCGAGCGCATCGAATTCGCCATCGCCAATCGCCCCAAGGGTAGCGTGGTGATGATCGACGAGGCCTATATCCACCTGAGCAACGAAAAGAGCTGCCTGGACCTGGCCGCGCAGCATGACGATGTTCTGGTCCTGCAGACCTTTTCCAAACTCTACGGCATGGCCGGCGCCCGGCTGGGCTTCGCCGTGGGTAAACCGGATTTGCTGGCCAAGCTGGAGGTGTTCGGCGGCGAGAATGCCATTCCGGTCGCCGCCATGCTGGGTGGCATGGCCAGCCTGGAGGATCGCCAGTTGGTAGCGCAGCGCCGCAAGGAGAATGCCGCCACGCGCGACGAGACCCTGGCCTGGCTTCGTCAACGGGGCTTCGCCTGCACGGCCTCCCAGGGCAACTGCTTCATGGTCGATACCGGTCATCCGGGCCAGCAGGTCATCGCCGCCCTGGCCAGGCGCAACATCGTCATCGGTCGCACCTGGCCGGCGTGGCCGACCTGGGTAAGGGTCAGCGTCGGGTTGCCGAATGAGATGAAGGCCTTCCGCGAAGCCTTCGTCGCGGTGCTCAAGGACCCGACGGCGCTGGCCGGATTCACGCCCTTGGAACGCCAGGGTGGCCAATTGGCGCAGCTCGCCTGATCCGCCGATAAAGCGCTTGCAGGGTGGCTAACGGCGCAGCCTTATCCACCCTGCCGCGGGCCTGCCAGTGGAAAACGCGGCGCGGTTTTCCACGCTACCGGATCGAGGCTCGGGCTCGGTCGTTTGGGTTTGTTGGGCTTCGCTAGGCTCAACCCAACCTACGTTGATGGGTAGGTTGGGTTGAGGCGGCTCCAGCGGCGAAGCCCAACAGGTTCAGCTGTCGCGGCTGTGTACCCGGCGACCCGCGGCATAGGTCTCGCGCACCACGCGGTCGTCGGCCAGGGTGGTGAGGACGAAGAGGGTTTCTTCCAGGCTCTTGGACTGCTGCAGGCGGTAGTCGAGCAGCGGGGTGGCCTTGAGGTCGAGCACCACGAAGTCGGCGTCGTGGCCGGGGGCCAGGCTGCCGATGCGGTCGTCCAGGCGCAGGGCGCGGGCGCCGCCGAGGGTGGCCAGGTAGAGCGACTTGAAGGGGTGCAGGCGATGGCCGCGCAGTTGCTGCACCTTGTAGGCCTCGCCGAGGGTCTGCAGCAGCGAGAAGCTGGTGCCGGCGCCGACATCGGTACCGAGGCCGACATTGACCTTGAAGGCTTCCATCCGCTCTAGATCGAACAGCCCGCTACCGAGGAAGAGATTGGATGTGGGGCAGTGGGCCACCGCCGAACCGGTGTCGTGCAGGCGCTGGCATTCGGCGTCGCAGAGGTGGATGCCGTGGGCGAACACCGAGCGCGGACCGAGCAGCTGGAAGTGGTCGTAGACGTCCAGGTAGTGGCTGCGCTCCGGGAACAGCGCCTTCACCCAGTCGATCTCTTTGAGGTTCTCGGAGAGGTGGGTGTGCAGGTAGACGTCCGGGTGCTCGGCCAGCAGGCGGCCGGCGGCTTCCAGTTGCTCCGGCGTGCTGGTGGGGGCGAAGCGCGGGGTGACGGCGTAGTGCAGCCGGCCCTTGCCGTGCCAGCGCTGGATCAGCGCCTTGCTGTCGGTGTAGGCGGACTCGGCGGTGTCCCGCAGATAGTCCGGGGCGTTGCGGTCCATCAGCACCTTGCCGGCGATCATGCGCAGGTCGAGGCGTTCGGCGACCTCGAAGAAGGCATCCACCGACTGCGGATGGACACTGCCGAACACCAGGGCGGTGGTGGTGCCGTTGCGCAGCAGTTCGCCGACGAAGACCTCGGCCACCTCGGCGGCCTTGGCCGGATCGGCGAAGGCGCCCTCGGTGGGGAAGGTGTAGGTGTCCAGCCAGTCCAGCAGCTGTTCGGCGTAGCTGGCGATCATGCCGGTCTGCGGATAGTGGATATGGGTGTCGACGAAGCCGGGGGTGATCAGGGCGTGGGGGTGCTCGATCACCTCGGTGCCGGCTGGCAGGGTGGGCAGCAGTTCGGCGGCCGGACCCATGGCCTGGATGCGGCCGTCCGCGACCAGCAGCAGGCCGTCGGCGTGGTATTCGTAGGAGGCGTCCAGCCCCACCTCGGCCGGGTCGGCGAGGCTGTGGAGCAGGGCGGCACGATGGGCGATGGCAGTCATAACGATCTCTGAAAGACGAAGCGGCGGAAAAGGGATCAGTTGGGCGCGACGGCGTTGACCAGGCGCAGCGGCTGGTCCGCCTGCTGGGCCTGGCGGCCGTAGTGGGCGATGACCTCGCCGGCCACGGCGATGGCGATCTCCAGCGGCAACTTGCCCTGGACCTCGGGCAGGCCCAGCGGGCAGCGCACCGTGGCCAGACGGTCGGCGCCGTGGCCACGGGCGGCGAGGCGGTGGCGGAACTTGGCCCACTTGGTCCTGGAGCCGATCAGGCCGAAGTAGCCATGGTCGCCGCGGGCGAGGATGGCGTCGGTCAGCTCCAGGTCCAGGGGGTGATTATGGGTCATGACGATGTAGTAGGCACCCGCCGGCATGCGGGCGATCTCGTCGACCGGCTCGTCGGTAACGATCTTTTCCACGCCAGCGGGCAGGACGGCGGGAAACTCCTGGGGCCGCGAGTCGACCCAGCGCACGGCGCAGGGCAATCCCGCCAGCAGCGGCACCAAGGCCCGGGCGACATGGCCGGCGCCAAAGACGATCACCGGGACGTCCTGCGCCAGCTGAGGTTCGAACAGCAGGGTGGTGACGCCGCCACAGCACTGGCCGAGGCTGGCGGCCAGGGAGAAGCGTTCCAGGCGCGGCTGGCGGGTGCCGGCGGCGAGCATTTCCCGGGCGATGTCCACCGCGCGGTATTCGAGATGACCGCCACCGATGGTCAGGTGCTGCTCCTCGCGCCCCACCAGCATCTTGGTGCCGGCGTCGCGGGGCGTGGAGCCCTGTTCGTCGGCCACGGTGACCAGCACGCAGGGTTCGCCGCGCGCCTCGAAGTCGGCCAGCAGGGCCAGCCAGCCACGTTTGGAGTTCATGCGGGCTCCTCCGTGGCGGGGACCGGGGTGGTGTGCAGCTCGGCGGCCAGGCGGCGCATGCGCTCCACGCCCCAGAGTACCCGCTCGGGGGTGGCGGGCGCGTCCAGCGCGGGATGGAAGCGGTAGTCCGCCACGCTGGCCACGGCGTCCTGCAGGGCGCACCACACCGAGATGCCGAGCATGAAGGGCGGCTCGCCCACGGCCTTGGAGTGGAACACCGTGGCCTCGGGATTCTGCCTATTCTCCACCAGGCGCACGCGCAGATCCGGTGGCACATCGCTCACCGCCGGGATCTTGTAGGTGGAGGGACCGGCGGTGAGCAGCTTGCCGGCGTCGTTCCATACCAGTTCTTCCATGGTCAGCCAGCCCAGGCCCTGGACGAAGCCGCCTTCCACCTGGCCGATGTCGATGGCCGGATTCAGGGAGGCACCGACGTCGTGGAGGATGTCGGTGCGCAGCAGGCGGTATTCGCCGGTGAGGGTGTCGATCAGCACCTCGGAGCAGGCGGCGCCGAAGGCGTAGTAGTAGAAGGGCCGGCCGCGCGCCTGGTCGCGGTCGTAGTGGATCTTGGGCGTGCGGTAGTAGCCGGTGCTGGAGAGTGACACCTGGCCGACGTAGGCCAGCTGGATCAGCTCCTCGAAGCTCAGCAGGCGATCGCGCACCCTGACATGGCCATTGCGGAAATCGACCTCTTCGGGCCCGATGTGGAAGTGCCGACTGGCGAAATCGATCAGCCGGTCCTTGATGGTCTGGGCGGCGTTCTGCGCGGCCTTGCCGTTGAGATCGGTGCCGCTGGAAGCGGCGGTGGGCGAGGTGTTGGGCACCTTGTCGGTGTTGGTCGCCGTGATCTGGATGCGGGCTATGTCGACCTGGAAGACCTCGGCCACCACCTGAGCGACCTTGGTGTTGAGCCCCTGGCCCATCTCGGTGCCGCCGTGGTTCAGGTGGATGCTGCCGTCGGTGTAGACATTGACCAGGGCGCCGCCCTGGTTGAGAAAGGAAGAGGTGAAGGAGATGCCAAATTTCACCGGGGTCAGGGCCAGGCCCTTCTTCAGTACCGGACTGTCCCGGTTGAAGTCGCGGATGGCCGCACGACGCGCCTGGTAGTCGCTGCTGGCCGCCAGGTCCGCGGTCATCTCCTCGAGCAGATTGTCTTCCACCACCTGGTGGTAGTGGGTGAGATTGCGCGTCTCCTTGCCGTAGTAGTTGCGCCGCCTGACCTCCAGCGGATCGAGACCGCGATGGCGGGCGATGGCGTCCATGACGTTCTCGATGGCCAGCATGCCCTGGGGGCCGCCAAAGCCGCGGTAGGCGGTGTTGGAAGCGAGATGGGTCTTGCATCTGTGGCCGGTGATCTGGGCGTTGCCGAGAAAGTAGGCGTTGTCGGCATGGAACATGGCGCGGTCGATGATGGCGTTGGACAGGTCCGGCGAATAGCCGCAGTTGCCTGCCAGTTCGAAGCGGATGCCCAGCAGCCGGCCTTCGTCGTCGAAGCCGACGTCGTACTCGACATGGAAGGGATGGCGCTTGCCGGTCATATGCATGTCTTCAAAGCGCGGCAGGCGCATCTTCACCGGGCGCCCGGTGAGATGGGCGAACACCGCGCAGAGCGCCGCCGGCATGCCGGCCTGGCTCTCCTTGCCGCCGAAGCCACCGCCCATGCGTCTCATGTCGACAGTGACCCTGTTCATGGAGACGCCGAGCACCTCGGCCACCTGTTTCTGCACCTCGGTGGGGTTCTGGGTAGAGGAATAGACCAGCATGCCGCCGTCTTCGGTGGGCATGACCGAGGCCACCTGGGTTTCCAGGTAGAAGTGCTCCTGGCCGCCGATGGCCAGTTCGCCCTGCAGACGATGGGGGGCAGCGGCCAGGGCGGCGGCCGCGTCACCCAGGTGGTGGCTGTGGCTGGGCGAGATGAAGTGCTCGCGGCGCAGCGCTTCCTTGACGTCGAGGATGGCCTCCAGCGGCTCGTATTCGACGAGGGCGGCCTGGGCGGCGCGGCGGGCAGCGTCAAGGCTGGTAGCGGCCACCGCCAATACCGGCTGGCCCAGGTACTGCACCTCGCCATCGGCGAGCAGCGGATCGCCGGGGAGGACGGCGCCAATGTCCAGCTGGCCCGGTACGTCGGCGGCGGTGATGGCCAGGGCCACGCCGGGAATCGCGTAGCAGGGCGCGAGATCGATGTGCTTGATCCGCGCATGGGCGTACTCGCTCATGCGCGCATAGACGTGCAACTGGTTGGGGAATTCCAGGCGATCGTCGATATACAGGGCCTCGCCACTGACATGCTTGTCGGCGCTCTCGTGCTTGAGCGGCTTGCCGACACCGCTGGCCAGGCCGGCGGCGAAGGCCGCGGCCATTTCCTCGGGGGTGCGAACGGGGAGGGTGCTAGACATGGGCGGTGAGCCTCGTGGCGAGCGTGGGCTGGGTGGTCTCCAGGTGACATTTGCGCAGCAGATTCTGCGCCGTCAGCAGGCGGTATTCGCGACTGGCGCGGAAGTCCGACAGTGGGGCGAAATCCTCGGCCAGGGCCTGGACGGCGCGTTCGATGGACGCGGCATTCCAGGGCTGGCCAAGCAGCGCCTGCTCGCACTGAGCGGCACGCTTGGGCGTGGCCGCCATGCCGCCGTAGGCGATGCGTACCGCCGCGACGCGGTCCTGGTCGAGCTCCAGCGCGAAGGCGGCGCAGACCGCGGAGATATCGTCGTCCAGCCGCTTGGATACCTTGAAGGCGCGGAAGACCAGGCCCTCACGCGCCCGCGGCACCCGGACCGCCTGGATGAATTCGCCGGGTTCCAGGGCCGTCTTGCGGTAGTCGAGAAAGAAATCGTCCAGAGCCAGTTCGCGCAGGCGTTCACCCTGGCGCAACAGCAGGCTGGCGCCCAGGGCCAGCAACAGGGGCGGACTGTCGCCGATGGGCGAGGCATTGCCGATATTGCCGCCCAGGGTGCCCTGGTTGCGGATCTGCAGGGAGGCGAAACGCTGCAGCAGGGCGCCGAAGTCCGGGTAGTCGGCGGCCAGGGCGGCGGCACAGTCGGCCAGCGGGGTGGCGGCGCGGATCTCGATAGAATCGTCGCCAACGGTGACGCCGCGCAATTCCGGGAGGTTACCCAGGTAGATCAGGGTATCCAGACGGCGATGCTGCTGGGTGACTTCCAGGGCCAGGTCGGTACCGCCGGCCAGCAGGCGCGCCTCGGGGTGCGCTTGGTAGATACCGGCCAGTTCGCTTAGGGTAATGGGGCTGTGGCAGCGCCGGTTGGCGCCCTCCAGACGGGTGTCGGGTACTGGCGCCAGGGCCTCGAGGCGCTCCAGGGTCTGCTGCTCGCGGGCATCGAACTGATCCGGCTGACGGCCGGCGCAGGCCTGCTCGGCTGCGGCCAGGATCGGTCGGTAGCCGGTGCAGCGGCAGAGATTGCCGGCCAGGGCCTCGTGGGTGGCGGCGTCATCCGGCGCGGCGACGTTCTTCTGCAAGGCGAACAGCGACATGACGAAGCCAGGGGTGCAGTAGCCGCACTGGGAACCGTGGCAGTCGACCATGGCCTGCTGCACGCTGTGCAGGCGGCCCTGGTGCTTGAGGTCTTCCACGCTGATCAGTTGCCGACCGTCCAGTGCCGCGACGAAGGTCAGGCAGCTGTTGACGGTGCGATAGCGCAGCTGGTCGCCGTCGGGCTCGGCCAGCACCACGGTGCAGGCCCCGCAGTCGCCCGAGGCGCAGCCTTCCTTGGTGCCGGTCTTGCCGCAGCGCTCGCGCAGATACTGCAGCACGGTAAGGTTGGGATCGAGCTGCTCTTCAACGCGCAGCTCCTGGTCCAGCAGAAACCTGATCACGGCCGCTCTCCACCTGGTCTCGAATGCCTTGATGGTGGGTAAAGCTGACCGATAGGTCAACATTTGCCCGGGTGAGTGGCGCCCCTCTGTCGTTTTTGAGCAAGAGGGGCAGGAAAGGCTGCGCCGTCCTGGCGCACTCGGTACGTCGGCGCCCATGGATGGTGCAAAAGCAGCCGCTCTAGCGAGCTCTTCTGCGGAATATTTATGCGGGGGCTTCAAGCCGCCCAAGGCAGTGCCGATATAAAGGCAGACGATTACGGCCTGGCCGCCTGCCGTCAGCACCCTCGTACAACCCGTTGCAACAGGTCGCTATCGTGCCTACCCAACTCAATCGTGTCGCCCGTCAGGCCTCCCTCGGCTTCTTCGCCCTGGTCACCCTCATCTTCGCCCTGGCGGGCTGGATGCTGTTCGACCTGTGCGCGCGCATCGACGAGCAGCAACGCCACCACAGCGAGGCGGACGCCCAGCGCGCGCTGGAAACGCGGGTGGACAAACTGGGTCGGGTGCTGACCGATTATTCCTTCTGGCTGGAGGCCTATGCGCGGACCAATAAGAAGGTCGACGTCAACTGGGCCTACGAGGAGGACAATGTGGGGCCGTCCCTCTACAGCGGCTACGGGGTGAACGGCGCCTTCATCCTGGCACCCAATGGCGTGACCCGCTATGCCGTGGTTGGCGGCGGCCGCAGCAAGATGCAACTGGACACCTGGCTCGGCGACGACCAGACGGCGCTGCTGGCGCAGGCGCGGGAACGCTCGCTCAAGGATGGCTATGCCCAGGGCTATTTCCTGATCGATGGCCAGCCGGCCAGCGTGCTGGCCGCGGTCATCCGCCCGGATGCGACCTACCAGGACTTCAAGCGGCTGTCCTATATGGTGTTCGTCGACATCCTCACGCCGGACAAGCTGGCCCAGCTCGGGCACGCCTTCGAATTGCCCGGGCTGACCGCGGAGCCCGGGGACCTGCCCGCCCTGGCGGAGCGGCCGACCCTGGTGGTGAGGTCCGATCCGGGTATCGCGGTGACCTTCCACTGGCTGGTGCATGGCATGGGGCATCGCCTGCTGACGCAATTCGTGCCGCTGCTGGCGACCATGTGTGGCCTGGCGCTGCTGCTGGTCTGGTACCTGCGCCGGCGGATCGCCCTGGCGGCGCGGCAGACCGGCGTGGCCGAAGATGCCCTGAGGCACAGCGAGCAGCGCTTTCGTACCGTTTCCGAGGCCTCGTCCGACTGGATCTGGGAGAGCGACGCCGAACAGCGACTGGTCTATCTCTCGGAGCGCTTCGTGGCCGTCACCGGCTTCAGCCGCGAAGACTGGCTGGGGCGTCCGCTGCACGAGTTGCTGGGCTACCCGCCGAGCCAGGTCGAGGAGGTGGCCCGGACGCCGCTGGCGGCCGGCCGCACCCGCCGTCCGCTGCCCTGCGAGATGCGCGATGCCCAGGCCAAGCTCAGGTACTGCCAGCTCTCGGCGCAGCCCATCATCAGCGGCGGCCTGCTGGCCGGCTTTCGCGGCACCGTATGCGACGTGACCGAGGAGATCGAGGCCAAGGCCCGCATCGAGCACATCAGCCGGCACGACGCCCTGACCGGACTGGCCAATCGTCATCAGCTGCACCGCTACCTGGCGCAGCGCTTCGCCGAGGGCGTCAGTGCCAGTCAGCCGCTGCATCTGCTGGCCCTCGACCTGGACCGCTTCAAGCCGGTCAACGATTCCCTCGGCCATGGGGCGGGCGATCAGGTGCTCTGCCAGGTCGCTCGCGAATTGCGCGCCAGCGTCCGGGAGGGCGATCTGGTCGCGCGCATCGGCGGCGATGAATTCCTGATCGCGGTGAACGGCTGCCTGAGTGCCGAGCAGGTGAGCCTGATGTGCAACCGGATGCTGGAGGGCATCGGCCGGACCATGCGCATCGACGAGCACGACATCAATATTGGCGCGAGCATCGGCATCGCCCAGGCGCCCCAGGATGGCCATGGCGCCGAGGATCTGCTGCGCTATGCGGACATCGCCCTGTACGAAGCCAAGGCCGCCGGGCGCAATACCCTGAGGTTCTACGAGCCCACCATGAACCAGCGCATCCTCGAGCGGCGCCAACTGGAGACCGAGTTGCGCCTGGGATTGCAGCGGCTGGAATTCGAGCTGGATTTCCAGCCGCGATTCGACGCCAGCAGCCAGCGCCTGCTGGGCGCCGAGGCGCTGGTGCGCTGGAACCATCCCGCGCGCGGTCGCCTGGCACCGGCCGAATTCATCGGGGTGGCGGAGGAGACCGGACTGATCCTCGGCCTGAGCGACTGGGTGCTGCAGGAAGCCTGCAGCCAGGCGGTGGTCTGGGAGCCGGAGCTGATCGTGTCCATCAACCTGTCGCCGCTGGAGTTCCAGCGTGACGATCTGGTCGCGCGGGTGCGCAAGGTGCTCGACCGCACCGGCATCGATCCGGCGCGGGTCGAGCTGGAGCTGACCGAGAACGTCCTGCTGGACGACGCCGCGGGCGCCCTGGAGTTGATGAAGAAGCTCAAGGCGCTGGGGGTGCGGCTGTCCATGGACGACTTCGGTACCGGCTATTCTTCGCTGAGCTATCTGCGCACCTATCCCTTCGATTGCCTGAAGATCGATCGCAGCTTCGTCTCCAACATCGAGGTAAGCGAGAGCAACGCGGCCATCGTCGAGGCCATCGTCAGCATGGGGCGGGCGCTGTCGCTCACGGTGGTGGCCGAGGGCATCGAGACCGCCGGCCAACTGGCGCGCATCGCCGATCTCAGGTGCGACCAGGCCCAGGGCTTCCATCTGCAGCGACCGCTGTCCCAGGCGCGGTTCGCCGCCTTGCGGCAGGACCAGGCACGGCCGCGGGAAGCGTCCAACGACGCCAGTCGCACCCTGGTCGCCACCAGGCACTAGGCACTAGGAGCACCCAGGGCCGCACCCAGCAGCAGCGCGGCGAACAGCAGAAAGAGTCCGCCGGCCGCCCGGTTCAGGCGCGCGAGGGTGGAACCCGCGGTCAGGCGGGTACTCAAGGCTGCTGCGGCCCCGGCGTAGCTGCAGTGAATGAGGAGGCTCAACAGGCAGAAGCTCGCCACCAGCAGCACCAGCTGCGGCAGCACCGGGCGGTCCGCCTGGATGAAGGGCGGAAACAGCGCCAGAAAGAAGATGATCAGCTTGGGATTGGTGAGGGACACCAGCAGCCCTTGCCGGAGGCGTCTGGCGACGCCGATCGCCGGCCGGGTCGTGCCGGTCCGCTGGCCTGGAAGCGAGTCCTGGCGCAGGCGACTCAGACCCAACCAGCCCAGATAGAGCGCGCCAAGCAATTGCAGCCCCTGCAGCGCCCGTGGCGAACTGCTCACCAGGGCGCCGAGCGCGGTGCTGGACAGAATGGCTACCAGGAGGATGCCCAGCACCACACCGAGGATGCCTGGCAGGGCGCCGCGCCACTGCAGCAGCAGGGCGTTGTTGACCGTGAGCAGCACGCCCGGACCGGGACTGGCAATGGTGAGGCCGCACAGCAGCAGGTAGAGGGCAAAGGTATCCATGGCGTTTCCAGGCGGTCTGGTGGCCGGTCCTGCGCTGCCGGCGACCAGTCGCTGACAGCGGCGCCCAGTCTGGCGACAGGGCGCGCCGGCAGCGCCATCCAGAGGGGCGGTTTTTCCACCGTACAGCGGCCGGCGCGGGGCTCAGGCCACCTGGAAGCGCCCCACCAGTGACTGCTGGGCGTCGGCCAGGCGGGCCAGTTCGCGACTGGTGACCGCGGTCTGCTCGGCACCGGCGCTGACCTGGATGACCAGCTCATGGATGTCGCTGACGTTGCGGCTGATGTCTTCGGCGACCTGGCTCTGCTGCTCGGCGGCCGAGGCCACCTGGATATTGCGATCGTTGATCAGGGTCACGCCCTCGGCGATCTCGCTGAGCAATTCGCCGGCGCGGAGCATGTTGCCGGCGCCGGTCTGCACCTGGCCGAGGGTCTCCTGCATGGCCTGGGCGGCGCGGTCGGTGCCGCTCTGCAGGCGGCTGATCATCAGCTGGATGCTGCCGGTGGATTGCTGGGTCTTTTGCGCCAGGGAGCGTACCTCGTCGGCCACCACGGCAAAGCCGCGACCGGCCTCACCGGCGCGCGCCGCCTCGATGGCCGCATTCAGCGCCAGGAGATTGGTCTGCCCGGCAATGCCATTGATCACGTCCAGCACCAGGGAGATGGCGTCGCTCTCCTGCTTGAGTTCGGCGATGATCTGCGCGGTGCGCTCGGCCTGCACCGACAGCCCCTGCACTAGGCCGATGGTGGCCTGCAATTCGTGGCGACCCTGGCGGGCGCTGGCCTCGACCTGCCGCGAGCCCTCGGCGGCTTCGCTGGTGCTGCGGGCGACATCCTTGACCGTGGCGCTCATCTCGGCGATGGCGGTGGCCATCTGATCGGTGCCCAGGCGTTGCTGGGTCACGTTTTCGCTGGTCTGGATGGCGACCGCCGAGGCTTCTTCGGCGGCGGTGGTGACCTGCTGGGTGGCCGCGCCGATCTCCTGGATGACCTGGCCGAGTTCCTGGCTCATCAGATTGAGGTTGCCGGTGATGGTGCCGAATTCGTCCCGGCCCTGGTAGACGCAACGGGCGCTGAGGTCGCGGGTCGCCAGGCGGGTGAGGGTGCCGTTGACCTGTTCGACCGCCTGCCTGATGTTGCGGATGACCAGCCACGCCAGCACCGAAACGGCCACCAGCAGCACCAGCATCAGGCCGAGGGTGGTCCAGAGATCGCGGCTGGCGCCGGCGCGTAGCTGTTCGGTGATGGCGATGATGCTGGCGCCCAGCTCCGTTTCCAGGGTGCCCAGCTGATCGATGCGCTGGGTGGCCAGGTCGAACCAGGTGTCCGGCTGCACATTCAGCGGTCTACCCGGCGTCGTGTAGAGCGCGCGCCGCTGCAACTGCGCCAGCTCCAGGGCACCGGGCTGCTTGAGGAGGTTCTCGAATCGCTGGACGACCTCGGGCGCGGACCTCTTCCTGAAGGCGTCGGCGTAGGCGGTGAAT
This sequence comes from Pseudomonas sp. RIT411, assembly GCF_003057735.2. Lineage (NCBI taxonomy): Bacteria > Pseudomonadati > Pseudomonadota > Gammaproteobacteria > Pseudomonadales > Pseudomonadaceae > Pseudomonas > Pseudomonas sp. RIT411. The sequence goes on along the minus strand of NZ_QBIZ02000001.1, from coordinate 151,409 downwards.
TCGCCGAGATTGCGTGCGATCTGCACCAGTAGCGGCAATTCCAGCCGATTCCTGCTGAAGGCTATCCCCAGCAGCGCGCGCTCGCGGCCGGCTCTTTCCTTCATCTCGACGAACAGATTCAGGGCATTCAGGGCGCGCTTGATCGCCGGATCCTCGACTTCGGCTTCGAGCTTGCTGTTGTAGCCGATCAACGCCTGGATCATCTCGGTATAGGCGGCACTGGATTGGGTACCGCTGATCGTCAGGCCGTCCACGGTGGTGCGCACCCCGGGCAGGCCGTCGAGGAGCTTCAGCACGGGTTGCAGGGCGGTATCGTCGCTGGCCACCCGGGCGCGCAAGACGCCTTGGGCCTGGTCGCTGTCCTGGCGATAGGTTCGCAGGTCGTCACGCACGGCCGTGCCGCCACTGCTGAGAAAGGCGCCGCTGGCGCCCCGTTCGCGTTGCAGGTAGGTGATCAGGGTGCTGACGTCTTGCGCCGTGGCGCTGGCGGTCACGGTGTGATCGAGATTCTCCAGCGTCTGGTAGCGCTCCTTGAGGAAGAGACCGCAAATCAGCAGAAAGCCGGTCAGGGGCAGGAGCAGGATCAGCAGCAGCTTGGTACTCAGGGCGGCGTTCTTCAGCATCGGTCAGTCCTTCTATAGATGACCCTCGCGCTTGCTGGGACGCGAGGGATCGGTTCCATGAGAGGTCACCGCGCAGGCATCGCCGGAAAGGATTCCGCTGCGCAAAGCCTGACTGTTGCTTGCGGAAATACCCGGGTAGCGGATGCGCGCGCATGACCGGCTGTAATGTCTGCAAGTAGCGTGCTAGAGCGGTTCGTGGGTGTTGCTTGCCGATTCCCTGCGTCGTCTGGAACCGCGGAGTCGCCACCGGGGCTGAAGGGCGATGGCGGCAAAGGCCTGCGGTGGAAGGATCAAGCCGGGGCACACGGTAGAACTCGGTACAGAGCACTGACGTCCGGGTTGGGGGCAGGCTGGGCAGTGCCGAAGGGCGACCAAGCCCAACGACAGGGCAACGCGGGGAGGCGGGAGAGAACAGCGAGAAGCGGGAAGGCGGGGTTGCAGCGGATGGCCAGCGAGGGGGAACCCGAGCTGTCCCCCTCGCTGGCCATCGAATGCCTGGTTAGGGTCAGGCCACCCGGAAGCGGCCGACCAGCGCCTGCTGCTGTTCGGCGAGGCGCGCCAGTTCGCGACTGGTGACCGCGGTCTGCTCGGCACCGGCGCTGACCTGGATCACCAGGTCGTTGATGTCGTTGACGTTGCGACTGATCTCTTCGGCGACCTGGCTCTGCTGTTCGGCGGCCGAGGCGACCTGGATGGTACGGTCGTTGATCAGGGTCACGCCCTCGGCGATCTCGCCCAGCAGCTCGCCGGCGCGAACCACATTGCTGGCGCCGGTCTGCACCTGGCTCAGGGTTTCCTGCATGGCCTGGGTGGCGCGGTCGGAGCCGGTCTGCAGATTATTGATCATCTGCTGGATGCTGCCGGTGGATTGCTGGGTCTTTTGCGCCAGGGAGCGCACCTCGTCGGCCACCACGGCGAAGCCACGCCCGGCCTCACCGGCGCGAGCGGCTTCGATGGCGGCGTTGAGCGCCAGCAGATTGGTCTGTTCGGCGATGCCGCGGATCACGTCCAGCACCGAGGAGATGGCATCGCTCTCGTGCTTGAGTTCGGCGATGATGTCCGAGGTCCGTTCGGCCTGCACCGACAGCCCCTGCACCAGGCCGATGGTGGCCTGCAATTCGCGACGACCCTGGCTGGTGTTGCCCTCGACCTGGCGCGAGCCCTCGGCGGCTTCGGTGGTGCTGCGGGCGACGTCCTTGACCGTCGCGCTCATCTCGGCGATGGCGGTGGCCACCTGATCGGTGCCCAGGCGCTGCTGGGCGACGTTCTGGCTGGTCTGGATGGCGACCGCCGAAGCCTCCTCGGCAGCGGTGGCGACCTGGACGGTGGCCGCGCCGATCTCCTGGATCACCTGGCCCAGCTCCTGGCTCATCTGGTTGAGGTTGCCGGTGATGGTGCCGAACTCGTCCTTGCCCTGATAGGCGCAACGGGCGGTGAGGTCACGGGTGGCCAGGCGGGTGAGGGTGCCATTGACCTGTTCGACCGCCTGCTTGATGTTGCGGATGATCACCCAGGCCAGCGCCGAGACGGCCACCAGCACCAGCAGCACCAGGCCCAGGGTGATCCAGAGATCGCGACTGGCAGCGGCGCGGGCCTGCTCGGCCTGGGCGCCGACGCTGGCGCCGAGGTCCGCCTCCACCTTGCCCATCAGGTCGATGCGCTGGGTGGCCAGGTTGAACCAGTCCTCCGGCTTGACGCCCAGGGCATCGCCAAGGGGAACGGTAAAGGCCAGTTGCTGCAGGCGGCTGACTTCCTGGGCGCTGGGTTGCTTGAAGGTGTCGTCGAGCTGGCGGATGAACTCGGGCGTGGCCTTGCGCTGGAAGGCGTCGGCATAGGCGGAGAATTCGCCCAGGTTGCGGGCGAAGCGCGACAGCAGGCTGGCGTCGAAGCGATTCTGGTTGAAGGCCAGACCCAGGAGCACCCGCTCGCGACCGGCGCGTTCCTTCATCTCGACGAACAGATTGAGGGCGCCCAGGGCGCGCAGGATGGCCGGATCGTCGACCCCGGCTTCCAGCGAATGGGTATAGCCGATCAGCGTCTTGATCAGGTCGGTGTAGGCCGCACCGGACTGGGTGCTGTTGAGCGCCAGGCCGTCGACTTTGGTGCGCAGCTCCGGCAGACCGTCCAGGGCACGCAGCAGGGCCTGGATGTTTGCATCGCTACCGCTGGCGAGGGTCTTGAGTTCGCCATGGGCGTTGTCGCTGTCCTGGCGGAAGGTCTTCAGCTTGTCCTGCATCGACTTGCCGCCGCTGCCGAGAAAGACGCCGCTGGCGCCGCGTTCGCGCTGCAGGCTAGTGATCACGGCGCTGATGCGCTGCGCCGTGGCACTGGCGGTGACCGTGTGCTCCATGTCCTTGAAGGTTTCGTAGCGGTCGGCGGTGTAGAGGCCCGAGATCACCAGGAAGCCAGCCAGCGGCAGCAGCAGGATCAGCAGGAGCTTGGTACTTAGGGGGGCATTCCTGAGCATGGTGGACTTCTCTGAGGCGGTCAGCAGGGGCGCCGGCGGCAAAGCGATCAGCCGCCCTGGGCGAGGTCGATTGCGGTTATGTCGGCACCCCGGGACGAACCTTTATAGTCAGGTTAATCAGTGGTGCGAGTGAGGGTGCGCCAGGCTGTATGTCAGGCGGTACGCCGGGTGGTGCGTGCTGCGCCCGGGGAGGCCGGGCGCTAGGGTCGGACATCGATCAGCCCAGCTGCGCCCTGAAGAGCAGGGCGTAGCCGAGCACCAGCAGCGGCCAGCCCACCGCCGGCCCGAACAGCAGGCGCCAGAGCCACAGGCGCGGCACGAAGCCGACGCCGTGGACCAGTCCGGCGGACACGCCCAGCATCACCGCCATCAGCAGCGGATGGCTGTAGTGGCCGCTGGCGTCGAGCATCAGCCCGGGGTGGATCAGCAGCAGCAGGGCCAGGGGCGCCGCCAGCAGCAGGGACAGCGTCCGCCCCAGCGGGTGGACGCGGGGCAGGGCTTCAGCATTCGGCGTCGTCATGGACGTCCAGCTCCCGGGTGCTTTCCAGCCAGAGGGCGTTGATGATGCCGAAGCTCGCGGCGAGCAGGACACCGAGGATCCAGGTGAAGTACCACATGGCGTGTCTCCTTGAGAGGCTGATCAGTAGAGGCCGTGGGGGTTGGCGTCGATGAAGCGGTCATCGACCTTGCCCCACATGCGGACGTAGCTCCACAGGGTGTAGGCGAGGATGAGCGGCACGAAGAGGGCCGCGGCGACGAACATGATGCCCAGCGTCTTGTGGCTGGAGACGGCGTCCCAGACGGTCAGGCTGGAGGCCGGATCCAGACTCGACGGCAGCACGAAGGGAAACAGCGCGCAGCCGGCGGTGGCGAGGGTGCCGACGATGGCCAGGGCCGTGCCGGTAAAGGCCAGACCGGCCTGGCGCCAGCTGCTGCCCAGCAGCGCGAGGACGCTGCCGAGTACAGCCACGACCGGGGCGATCAGGGTCAGCGGTTGGGCATGGTAGTTGGCCAGCCAGCCCGGGTTGCCGGCCGCGACCACCTTGTGCAGCGGATTCAGGGCGGTGCCCGGATCGCCCTGGCTGATCAGCACGTAGCCGTCGATGCCATGGGCCAGCCAGACGCCGGCGAGGCCGAAGGTGGCGAGATGCAGCAGGGCGCACAGGCCGGTGGCGCGGCGGGCGCGCTCGCCCAGGGCCTGGTGGGTGCGCAGCATCAGCCAGCTGCCGCCATGGGCGCAGAGCATGGCCAGGCTGACCCCGCCGCAGAGCAGCGCGAAGGGGTTGAGCAGAGCGAAGAAGCTGCCGCTGTAGGTGGATCTGAGGGTGTCGTCGAGCTGGAAGGGCACGCCCTGGAAGAGATTGCCGAAGGCCACGCCGAACACCAGCGCCGGAACCAGGCTGCCGGTGAACAGGCCCCAGTCCCAGGCGCTGCGCCAGCGGGTGTTGTCCAGTTTGCTGCGGTAGTCGAAGCCCACCGGGCGCAGGAACAGGGCGAAGAGCACCAGCAGCAGCGCCCAGTAGAGTCCGGAGAAGGCGGTGGCATAGACCATCGGCCAGGCGGCGAAGAGGGCGCCGCCGGCGGTGATGAACCACACCTGGTTGCCGTCCCAGTGCGGGGCGATGCTGTTGATGGCGGCGCGGCGTTCCTTGTCGGTCTTGCCGATCAGGGGCATGAGGATCATGGCCCCCATGTCGAATCCGTCGGTGAGGGCAAAGCCGATCAGCAGCACGCCGATCAGCACCCACCAGATGAGCTTGAGGACTTCATAGTCGAACATGGCGGTCTCCTCAGACGTTGGCCGGGGCAGCGGGCTTGGCCACCGCAGCCTGGCGCAGGGCGTCGCCGACCTGGGCGGCGCGTTCATGGAAGTAGCGGCCGGTATGCAGGCTGCTCGGGCCGAGGCGGGCGAAGCGGATCATCAGGTACAGCTCCACGATCAGCAGCAGGGTGTAGAAGGTGACCAGGGCGCCGATGGAACCCCAGAGGTCGGCTGGGGCCAGGGTCGAGGCCGACAGGTGGGTGGGCAGCACCTCGCTGATGGTCCAGGGCTGGCGACCATGCTCGGCGACCCACCAGCCGGTCTGGGTGGCGATCCAGGGCAGGGGCAGGCTGAACAGCGCCCACTTCAGCAGCCAGGGCTTCCTGAGTTCGTTGCGCCGGGTCGAGGCCCAGAAGGCGCAGATGAACAGGGCCAGCATCAGCACGCCGCTGGCGACCATGATGCGGAAGGTCCAGAACACGCTCGCCACGTTGGGGATGGTGTCCAGGGCGGCCTTGCGCACCTGCTCGTCGGAGGCGGCAGGCAGATCCTTGGTGTATTTCTTGAGCAGCAGGCCATAGCCCAGGTCATGCTTGCGGGCGTCGAAGGCGGCGCGGGTAGCGGCGGAGTCGTCGCCGGCGCGCAGGCGCTCCAGCAGGGCATAGGCCTGGGCGCCGCTGCGGATGCGTTCTTCGTAGTGCTTGACCAGATCCTTGATGCCGGTGACCTGCTCGGTGGTGGAGCGGGTGGCGATCAGGCCCATCACATAGGGGATCTTTACCGCGTAGTCGGTGCGCATCTCCTGCTGGTTGGGGATCCCGAACAGGGTGAAGGAGGCAGGGGCTGCCTCGGTGTTCCACTCGGCTTCGATGGCGGCCAGCTTGACCTTCTGTACCTCGCCCACGCGATAGCCGGATTCGTCGCCCAGCACGATCACCGAGATGACTGCGGCCATGCCGAAGGCGGCGGCCACGGCGAAGGAACGCCGGGCGAAGCCGATGTCGCGGCCCTTGAGCAGGTAGTAGCTGGAGATCGCCAGGACGAAGATGGCGCCGGTGACATAACCCGAGGCCACGGTGTGGACGAACTTCACCTGGGCCACGGGGTTGAGCAGCAGAGCGCCGAAGTCGACCAGCTCCATGCGCATGGTGACGTAGTTGAATTCGGCACCGACCGGATTCTGCATCCAGCCGTTGGCCACCAGGATCCACAGCGCGGAGAGATTTGAGCCCAGGGCCACCAGCCAGGTCACCAGCAGGTGCTGCCCTTTCGACAGCCGCTCCCAGCCAAAGAAGAACAGCCCGATCAGCGTCGATTCGAGGAAGAAGGCCATCAGGCCCTCGATGGCCAGGGGCGCGCCAAAGATGTCGCCGACATAGTGGGAGTAGTAGGCCCAGTTGGTACCGAACTGGAACTCCATGGTCAGGCCGGTGGTGACGCCCAGGGCGAAGTTGATGCCGAACAGCTTGCCCCAGAACTGGGTCATGTCCTTGTAGACCTGTTTGCCGGTCATCACATAGACCGACTCCATGATCCCCAGGATCACCACCAGCCCCAGGGTCAGGGGCACGAAGATGAAGTGATACAGCGCGGTCATGCCGAATTGCAGGCGTGACAGGTCCACGACGGATTCCGAGATCATCCCGGCAATCTCCTCAAGCGAAGGGAAGGGGTACTAGTCCAGCAGGTGGGCGCTGACCGCCTGGGTGGCGTCGGGCGGCACCGTGGGGGCGCTGAACCAGAGGCTCTTGATCGCCATGAGCAGCGCCAGCTTGATCAGCAGGATGATCAGCAGTTCCTTGACCAGGCGTCCGTTCATGGCGACCTCGCGAGCCGTGGCGCCGCTCCAGGACGGAGTGGCGGCTGCATGCAGGATGCGCCTGCTGGCCCTGGGCAAAACTGATCCAGATCAATTGGCCAGTGGCCATCGCCTGGGTCAGGTTGTCGCAGTCGTTCAGGTCGGGTTCAGAGGGGTTAAGACAGCGTTAAGACGCCTGGGCGCAAGGTGGAACCGTGACTGACGCCGGCCCGCTGCCGCGGCGACGCCAGCCCCCGTGTTCAAGACAGGAGGATCCACCATGAACGTCTTCAACAAGATGGCCGCTCTCGCCCTGCTCAGCACCGCCAGCTACACCGCCATGGCTGCCGAGATCAATGAAAGACGCGCCCAGGCCGCACTGCAGCCCAAGTCGGCCCAGTCCGAGGTCGTCGCGGTGCAGACGCAGGCACCGGCACGCTGGGACCAGGTGCTCGATCCCCAGGCCTATGGCCAGGCGTCGGTGCGCTATCAGGCAAGGGTCGTGGATCCGGCGCTGCTGCGGACCGTGAACGTCGGCTAGCGCCGCGGCGGGCCGGGCGGACCCCGGCCCCCGTTCGCATGCTATGTTGCATCCCTCGAGACGTGCGTAGGGGGACGCCAATGCAGCCGGTCACAGCCATAGCCGCGGGACTCGGGCCGATCCGCTGGGAGGCGCATGCCTGCCTGCCCCTGGTGCCGGGGCAGGACATGTCCGGCTTGCATCGCTATCGCGACGCCGGCTTCCATCATGTGTCGATCAACGTCGGCATGGACATGACGCCTTTCGCGATGGTGGTGCAAACCCTCGCGGATTTCCGCGCCTGGCTGGCGCGGCATGAGGCGCACTTCCGTCTGGTCGGCACGGTGGCCGACATCCACCGGGCGCGTGAGCAAGGCAAGCTGGCCGTGTCCTTCGATCTCGAAGGCTCGACCATGCTGCTCGACGACCCGGCGATGGTCGGGCTCTATGCCAGTCTCGGGGTGCGCCAGATGCTGCTCGCCTACAACCGCGACAACAGCTGCGCCGGGGGTTGCCATGGCGCGGGGGGCGGTCTGACGGCGCTGGGTCGCGAGATGGTGGCGGCCGGCAATGCGGCGGGCATCACCCTCGACTGTGCCCATTCCAGCGAGCGTGCCAGCCTGGAGATCATGGCGGTGTCGACGCGGCCGGTGGTCTTTTCCCACACCAACATCAAGGCGCTCCACGAGCATCCGCGGACGGTGAGCGATCGCCAGATCCGCGCCTGCGCCGACCAGGATGGGGTGATCGGCTTGACCGGGCTAGGCATCTTTCTGGGTGATCCCGCGGCTTCGGTGGCCAGCTTTGTCCGCCAGATCGACTACCTGGCGGAGCGGGTCGGGACTCGCCATATCGGCATCGGGCTGGATACCGAATTGTGCCCGGCCGACCATGACCTGCCCGCTGGCGTCGACGCCGAGGACTGGTGGCCCGCACGTCACTATGGACAGCCGCATGGTCATACCCAGCTGCAACCCGAGGCGCTACCTGAACTGATACGCCAACTGGTGGGACGGGGCTACACCGCCGCCGACATCGACGCCATCCTGGGCGGGAATTTCCTGCGCATCGCGAGCCAGACCTGGCCGTCTGCGGCTGCCTGAGTCCAGGCGCAAAGCGCTTTCCCCTTGGCCTAGACGTACTGCGCCGCCGCGTAACCCGACGCCCAGGCCCACTGGAAGTTGAAACCGCCCAGGTGGCCGGTGACATCCAGCACCTCGCCGATGAAGTACAGGCCGGGCGACTTGAGCGACTCCAGGGTCTTGGACGACACCTCGCGGGTGTCGACGCCGCCCAGGGTGACCTCGGCGGTCCGGTAGCCCTCGGTGCCCGCCGGGACCAGTTGCCAGTCGTGCAGGCGGGCGGCGATGGCCTTGAGTTCGTCCGGGGTGTATTGCTTCAGCGGCCGGGACTGGAACCAGCTGTCGGCGAGCAGCGTGGCCATCTTCTTGGTGAACAGCTCGCCCAGCAGGGTCTTGAGTTCGCTGTTGGGCCGCGCCTGGCGCTGCTCGGCGAGCCACTGGGCCAGGTCCAGGTGCGGCAGCAGGTCGATGCTGAGGCTGTCGCCGGGTTGCCAGTAGGAAGAGATCTGCAGGATCGCCGGACCGCTGAGGCCACGGTGGGTGAACAGCAGATTCTCGACGAAGCTCTGGCCGTTGCAGCTGATCCGGCAATCTTCCACCGCCGTGCCGGACAGGGCGCTGCAGAATTCCTTGAGCTGCGGATCGGTGATGGTGAAGGGCACCAGACCGGCGCGGGTCGGCAGCAACTGATGGCCGAACTGGCGGGCGACCTGATAGCCGAAGCCGGTGGCGCCGAGGGTCGGGATGGACAGGCCGCCGGTGGCGATCACCAGGGACTCGCCACGCACCGGGCCCAGGCTGGTCTGCAGCTGATAGCCGCCCGGGTCGAGGCGGGCGATCTCCTGCACCGAGGTATTGAGGCGGATGTCGACGCCGCCCTGTTCGCACTCATCCAGCAGCAGGGCGAGGATGTCGCTGGCCTTGTTGTCGCAGAACAGCTGGCCGAGCTTCTTTTCGTGATAGGGCACGCCGTGCTTGGCCACCAGGGCGATGAAGTCCCATTGGGTGTAGCGCGCCAGTGCCGATTTGCAGAAATGCGCGTTCTGCGAGAGGAAGTTGGCGGGCTCGCAATAGAGGTTGGTGAAGTTGCAGCGGCCGCCGCCGGACATGAGGATCTTCTTGCCGGCCTTGTTGGCGTGGTCGAGTACCAGCACCCGGCGCCCGCGCGCGGCGGCGCTCAGGGCGCACATCAAACCGGCCGCGCCGGCACCGATGATGATGACCTGGGTCTCGAACACTGTGACTCCTTACCGAGAGAAAGGGGCCACTGGCCCGCGGCGGCGCATGTTACCCGATCGCTCGCCCGGGGTGGATGGCCGCCGTCGCATCGCGGGTCCGGCTGTCCGGGCACCCTCCGCTAGGCGCGGGCCGGGGCGGGCGGCGATCCATGGGCACCCTCGGCCATGGCCGGACGCGCGGCAGCGGGCAGTCTCAGCGACGGCTGCCCGCCGCCCGTCCGCGCAGGTGATTGGTCGGTAGGGCGGTGGTGTACTTCACCTGGCTCAGGGCGAAGCTCGATCTGATGCTGGCGACGACGGGGATGGTCGTGAGGCAATCCAGCAGCAGCGTCTGGTACTTGGCCAGGTCCTCGCTCACCACCCTGAGCATGAAGTCGGCCTCGCCGCTCATCAGGTAGCACTCCATGACCTCCGGACGCTCCTTGATCGCATCCGTGAAGACCTCCAGCGACTGCTTGTCCTGCAGCTTGAGCGACACATGCACGAAAACGTTGATGGCGAGCCCCAGCGCGGCCGGATCGACCAGGGTCACGGCGCCGCGCAAGACGCCATGCTCCTTCATGTCCGCCACGCGCCGCCAACAGGGGGACGTCGAGAGTCCGGCGATTTCCGCTAGTTCGGCATTGCTCAGTTCGGCGTTCTGCTGCAGGGCATCCAGGATGCGCAGGCTGGCATCGTCGAGTTTGGCGCGGTTCACGGTAGGAATTTCCTCTTTGCGACCTCTACAGGGTTGGATGTACCGATCTTTCCATTTTTCACGAAGAGAAAGGTGCGTTTTCGCGCGCGAGCGGAAATAGCATAACTCCGAGTGATCCATGGGCAACAGGGTGGCATCGTGAGCGCTACGATTCGGCAAAACCTCGACCTTCCAGGCAAGGCCTTCGGGCTTTCCTCCACCTATGTCGCGCTCGGCGTCATGGTGCTGCTGTGGGGAAGCAGCTGGCCGGTGACCAAGCTCGCCCTGCAATCGGTGCCGCCGCTCTGGCTGGCGACCGTGAGATTCGCCAGCGCCGCGGTCTGCCTGTGCCTCTACCTGGCGCTGCGGGGACAATTCAGGCTACCCACCCGGCAGGACCTGCCGATCATCGCCAGCGTGGGACTGCTGCAGATGATGACCTTCACCGGGCTTGGCATGGTGGCCATGGTGCAGATCGACACCAGCAGGGCCGTGCTGCTGGCCTACACCACGCCCCTGTGGTGCGTGTTGGTCGCCTGGCTGCTGTTTCGCCAGGCGCCGTCGCGCCTGCAGCTGACCGGATTGTCCATCGGCATGGCCGGGGTGGTCGTCGTCTGCAGTCCCGCGGAACTCGACTGGACGCAGCCGGGCACCGTGAAGGGGGCACTCTTTCTCCTGCTCGCCGCGGTGAGCTGGGCGCTCGTCATCCTCCACGTGAAGCGCCATCGCTGGGTGACGTCGGCGCTGGCACTGGCACCCTGGCAGATGCTGCTGGCCGTGGTGCCCCTGGCCTTTGCCGCCTGGCTGAGCGAAGGCTGGCCGACCGCCGTGACCCTGGATACCCGGCTGTTGCAGGAGCTGTTCTTTATCGGTCCGATCGCCACCTCGGCCTGTTTCGTCATCTCGGCGGAGTTCGGTCGGCGGATTTCCACCTTCGCCATGTCGACCGTCACGCTCGGGGTGCCCCTGGTGGGAACCCTGGCGTCCTGCCTGGCGTTTGGCGCCACCGTGTCGAGCCTGTTCGTCGCCGGGCTCGGCCTGGTGGTGGCGGGGGTGCTCGTCTCGGCCCTGGCGGTGCGCCCCGGCCGTGCCTGAGCCTGACCGTCCGTACCGCGGCGCCCTAGATGGTCAGGTGCGTCGCGGTTTCTTCGAGGATCTGCTGCAGCCGGCGTGACAGGGCCTCCGCCGAATAGGGCTTGTGGATCAGCTCGAAGCCCTGGGCGCCATTGGTCGCCAGGACGTGGCTGTAGCCGGAGGTCAGCAGGATCGGCAGGCAGCGATAGAGGCGTCTGATCTCGATGGCCAGCTCCAGCCCGCTCATGCCGGGCATGACGACGTCCGAGAAGACCACGTCGAATCGACCCGGCTGGTCGGCGAGCAGGGCGAGGGCGCGCTCGGCGTTGGTGGCCAGGACTGCGTGGTAGCCGAGATCGCCCAGCAGGTCGACGGCGAAGCTACCCACCTCGAGATTGTCCTCGACCACCAGGACGGTGATCCCACCGCCATCGACCGTTGCCGTGGCATCAGCGAGGGTCGGTTGCGGCCCGCTGGCCGGCGCGAGCGGCAGATAGAGGTGGAAGGTCGTCCCGCGGCCGACCTCGCTGGTGACCCGCACCTCGCCACCGGACTGCTTGATGAAGCCGAACACCTGGCTCAGGCCGAGTCCGGTACCCTGGCCGACTCTCTTGGTGGTGAAGAAGGGCTCGAAGATCTGCTCCAGGTGTGCCCGGGCGATGCCACTGCCGTTGTCCGCCAGGGTGATGGCCACGGCTGGGAGGTCCAGCGCTGGCTGAGCCCCGCTGGCCGGAATGCCGGCGACGGTCATTACGCCTATGGTCAGGCGTCCGGCACCGCTCATGGCGTCGCGGGCGTTCACCGCGATGTTCACCATCGCGGTATCGAACTGGCTGGGGTCGGCATAGACCAGGCACGCGTCATCGCCTACCTCGAGCTCGATGCCCACCTGCGAACCCAGCAGGGTTTCCAGCATGTCACCCATGGCCAGGACATTGTCCCGCGCGGAAAACACCTCGGGCGCCAGGGCCTGGCGCCGGGCGAAGGCCAGCAGTTGCCCGGTCAATCGCGCGGCGCGATCCACGGTGGTGGAGATCGCTTCCAGGTAGCGCTCGCGTCGCGCATCGCTGAGGTTGGGGCGCTTGAGCAGGTCGCAGGAGGTGCGGGCGACGGTGAGCAGGTTGTTGAAGTCGTGGGCCACGCCCCCGGTGAGCTGGCCGATGGCTTCCATCTTCTGCGCCTGGCGCAGGGCGTCTTCGGCGGCCGCGAGATCCAGCGTCTGCTGGCGTTGCTGGGTCACGTCGCGCACGGTGGCATAGATGAGTTCGCCGTTGCGCGTGGCATTCCAGGAAAACCAGCGGTAGGTGCCGTCGCGGTGGCGATAGCGGTTTTCGAAGCTGACCAGCGCCATGCCCTGCTTGACGTCGCGAAACGCCTGGCGCGTGGCGACGAGGTCGTCATCGTGGACGAAGGTCAGGAAGGGACGGGCCTTGAGCTCGTCGAGCGACCAGCCCAGGGTCGCCGTCCAGGCCGGATTGAGGTTGACGAAGAAGCCTTCGAGGTCGGCCACGCACAGCGGATCGGTAGAGCAGTTCCAGATCTGGTCGCGCTCGGCGGTGCGCTCCGAGATGCGTAGCTCCAGCTCGTCGTTGAGCGCGGCAATGGCTTCGGCACGGGCCTGCTGCGCCTGCTGGGCGAGGATGCGACTGCTGATGTCGCGCGAGATGCAGACGATCTTGACCTCGCCGGTGCCGGCCACCGCGAAGGGCGAACAGGACACCTCCCACCAGCGCGGCTCGCCCCGGGCCGTGGGGCAGAATCCCTCGACCCGGGTGCCCTGGCCTTCGACGGCGCGCCTGACGGCGTGGCGGATCTTCTCGACCTCCGCGTCAGGCCAGAGCGCGGCGTATTCGCAGCCCATCACCTGATCGACGGACTGCAACTGGTTGAGCTCCAGGCCCTGGGCGTTCATGAATTCGATATGGCCCCCGGCGGAGAGGACCTTGACGCAATCCAGGCTGGCCTGGAGCAGGCTGCGGGAAAAGCCTTCGCTGTGCAGCACGTTGCGGGCGGCCACGAAGCGGCGCTGGGCGTCGATCTCCAGCGCGATCATGCTGGCGAAGAGTTCGAAGGCGGGCAGGATCTCCGGGCTGCTGGGCTTGGCCGGCTGCGGATCGATGGCGCAGAGGGTGCCGAAGAAGCTGCCGTCCTCCAGCACGATGGGCACCGAGATATAGCTGCGCAGGCCGTACTGCCTGGGCGTGTGATGATGGCGATAGAGCTCGTCCCGCGCCACGTCGTCGATCACCACCGGCTGGCGATGGTCGCGGATCTCGTCGCAGATGGTCGATTTGACCTCCAGTTCGCCACCGGGCTCCAGGCCGAAGCCGATCAGGTCGAGGGTACTGCAGGCGATCCAGCGATCGTCGGTCACCCGGGCGACGGCGGCGAAGCCCATCCCTGTCATCCGACAGACCACGTCCAGGATCCTGGGTACCGCGGCGATCTCGGCAATGAGATCGATGTCCTGGGACAGGAGGTACGAGGGGACTGGAGTCGAGGTGAGAGTGCTCATCGGGTCGCTCGTACGGTGCCCTGCCGGGGCAGCGGGGAAGATGGCGAGCGACAGGTTGAAGCCTCCAACACGGATGCTAGAGGTGTTCGTCACAGGCCGTGCGCGGCCAGTATAGCGAGCATCCAAGCGAAGCGGGTGACAGGATGCCCACCGGTTTGCGATGGGCGTCTCCGTCTGCCACCCGGGACCGCGGCCGCCGTTGCCCGGCGGCCAGGGCTTCAGCGGTTACCCAGCAACGGCGGCCGCCGTCCCGCCCAGGGTTGCGCGCGTTCCAGCTGGGCGGCCAGGGCCAGCAGGGTGCCTTCCGCGCCGAAGCGCGCGGCGAAGTGGCTGCCCAGGGGCAAGCCGCTGGGCGTCCACCACAGCGGCACCGACATGGCCGGCTGACCACTGGCGTTGAACAGGGCGGTGAAGGGCGAGTAGCTGTGGAAGGCCGCGATGGCCTCGGCCAGGGGGCGCTCCGCGTGCCCGCCGTCGAGTTCACCCAGGCGCGGCGGTTCACGGGTCAGGGTGGGGCTGAGGATGACGTCATGGTCGGTGAGAAAGCGCGCGAGGGTCCGGCCCAGGGCGTGCAGGCCTTCGACCGCGGCGGCGTAGCGGTGGGCGGGGATATCGCCCCGCTCGCGCAGTATCACCCGGGTGCGGGCGTCCAGTTCCTCTTCGCTGACCGGGGTACCGCGCATCGCGCCGAGCATCTGCAGGTAGTGGCGGGTGCTCGGGCCGATGATGTCGAAGACCTGGTCGAGAAAGCACGGCAGGTCCACCGGCAGGGTTGCCGGTTCGACGTGGTGGCCAAGGCTTTCGCACAGCCGCGCCGTGTGGCGCACCGCGGCCAGGGCGTCGGGCCCGCTGGGCCAGGGCGCCAGGTGCTCGACCAGGGCGATGCGCAGCGGGCGCGGATCGCGCTCCAGCAGGCTGGCGAAGGGCACCTCCTGGCTCGGTGCCGCGTAGGGCGCGCCCAGATCGGCGCCGGCGGTGGCGTCCAGCAGCAGGGCGTTGTCGCGCACCGACAGGCTCATGGCATGGGGCGTGCCCATTCCGGCCCAGCCTTCACCTACGATGGGGCCGGAGGGCATCCGGCCGCGACTGGGCTTGAGGCCGAAGATCCCGCAGCAGGAGGCCGGTACCCGCAGCGAACCACCGCCGTCGTTGCCGTGGGCGAAGGGCACCACCCGGGCGGCGACCAGAGCCGCAGCGCCGCCGCTCGAACCGCCGGCGCTGTGGGCCGGGTTCCAGGGATTGGCGGTGGCGCCGAAACGGCGCGATTCGGTGCTGTAGGATGTGCCGAATTCCGGCGAGGTGGTAGTGCCGACGAACAGGCAGCCGGCCTGGCGCAGCCGGGTGACCAGTTCGCAGTCGAAATCCGGGCGCGCCTCGCCGAGGGCCAGGGAGCCATTGGTCATGCGGGCCCCGGCCAACGGGGTAAAGAGGTCCTTGACCAGGGTCGGGACCCCGGCGAAGGGGGCATCGACGTCGAGCGGCGCCCTGGCCCTGGCCCTGGCCGTGGCGCGGGCCTGGTCATAGAGTCGCTCGCTCACGGCATTGAGGCTGGGCTCCACGGTGTCCAGGCGCTCGATGACCGCTTCGAGCAGCTCGCCCGCCGTGATCTCGCGCTGCCGCAGCAGCATCGCCAGGCCGTGGCCGTCGTGGGTGTCCAGCAGGGATTGCAGGCTGTGCATGGAAGATCCTCGATCAGAATTCAGGAAGAGCGCGATGGGGTCGGCAGGGCGGTCTTGCGGCGCAGGAGGCCGATCGCGGCCCAGCCAAGGGCCGCGACCAGCGCGGCAAGGGCCAGGGCGCGGATGGCCAGGTGCAGATCGCCGGCGAAGGGCAGGAGCACCGCCACCACCAGGGGGCTGGCGAATTGGCCGAGATACAGGCAGCCGGTGTAGCCCCCCATGCCGCGACCCCGGGCCCGGGCGCTGAGGGCACCCATCACCGGCGCCATGGTGTTGGGCACCAGCATGCCGACGCCCAGGCCGTGGATGCTCACCGCCACCAGCACGGCCTCGTAGCTGCGGGCATGGACCAGCAGCCAGAGGCCGCTGCCCATGCAGGCCAGCAGCACGGCGTTGCAGCCGGCCAGGCCCCACCCGCGCCGCAACAGCGGCCATAGCAAGGGACCGCCCAGGGTCGCCAGCAGGCCAAGACCCGCCGAGGCGCCGATCAGGGTGCTGGACGTCACGCCCAGCTGCACCAGCAGCAGCGGACTCTGGATGGGCACCACCACGCTGAGCACCATGCCGGCGAAGACCAGCAGGTAGTTGACGAGCAGCGGTAGCGGCGCGCTGTGCTGCGGGCCTTCTTCGATGCCAGCTTGCACGGCGGAACGGACCGGTTCCCATAGCAGCCGCAGCATGAAGGGCACCAGCAGCAGGGGCAGCAGATAGAGATAGAAGGGCGTGCGCCAGGAATGCTCGCCCAGGGCGCCACCCACCACATAGAACAGCGAGCCCACCAGGCTGATGGCGACGACCTGGCCGTTGACATAGGCCAGGCGCCGGCTGCCCTGCCAGTAGTCGGCGATCAGCGTCACGCAACAGGTCATAACCGCCGCCTCGGCCAGCCCGAAGATCAGCCGGGTGAGGGTGATGGCCGGCAGCGACTGCAGCAGCGCCGGCAGCATGCCGAGCACGGCATAGCACAGCGTCGCCAGGATCAGCAGGCGCTTGCGCCCCAGGCGGTCGGCCAGCCAGCCGGCCAGGGGGGCGAAGAGGGCGATGGCTAGCGCCGGGCCGGTCATCGCCAGGGGGATGAGCAGATCGGCACGGGGTTCGACGGGACCGAATTCGGCGCCCAGCTTGGGAATGATCGGCGCGACCATCACCGAGCCCATGATGGTCAGGCTGCTACCGAGCAGGAGTACGGCGCCCTGCGGTCGACCTGGGGTTTGCCGGGAGGAGGCGTTGAGTGTCATGCGCAGATCCTCAGAAGCTGTGGGAGAGCCGCACGGCGAAGGCGTAGCCCTCGGCGCGGTTGCGGGCGTCGACTTCCTTGTAGAAGTGCACCCAGACCGGCGGCAGGCCGGGCTGGAAGAAGCTCAGCGCGGGTCCCAGCGCCAGCACCCGGGCTCGATTGCCGCGCGTGAGGCCAGGGGCGTCGTCGTCGGTCAGCTGGCGGTAGTAGTAGCCGCCGAGGCCCAGGGTCCAGGGGCCGAGGTGCTGCCCCACGGCGAATTCGTGACGGTATTCCGTGCCGCTGCGGTAGTCGGTGGCGTTGTTGCGGCTGTTGAAATCGGCCTGGAGGCTGGACGAGACCTCGAAGCCCGAATCGCTGATGTAGCTCAGGTTGAGCATTGGCGAGACGGTCCAGTGATTGGTGCCCGGATTCACCAGCCGCCGCTTGTCGTAGTCCCCGGTAGGCGCCTGCACCTGGAACCAGAAGTTCACGCCCAGGTTGCGCGAGGGCTCCCATTGCAGGATCAGCGGAATGACCTGGATGTCGGCCTGGCGGAAGAGCTCGGCGCTGTCGGCAAACACCGGCACGCCGTTGGCCTTGACGTTAAGGTCCGCGTCCATCTTGAAGAAGGGCTGGACCCCGCCGAAGCCATAGCGGGCGCCGAGCACCCGGGTATCGGTCATCTTCAGATAGGCCAGGCCCAGGGAGAGGACGTCGACGGAAAAGTCGTTGCCGTTGTCGCGGCCGTGGCTGTCACGGACGGAGATGGCGCGGTAGTAGTTGGCGCGCAAGCCCAGGGTGCCGTGCGGCGTGGGCGGTGGCGTGAAGCCGGCACCGAAGTCGTAGACCCCGAAGGCGGTGGTGGGCGAGCCGTTCTCGGTGGCGAGGCTGGCGGCGGTCATTCCCAGCGCGGTGAGGCCGACGGCAAGGGTGTGGAGCGGGCGGGTAACGTTCATGGAGTTCCCTCTTCTTATTGGCCATTCGAGCCTGAGGGAAAGCCGTTACCCGCCGTTAGCCAGATTCAGCACTTCTGCATGGCGGCCTTGAGGGTGGTGGAGGGCAGCTGCCCGAACAGCCGCTGATAGTCGCGGGCGAAGCGGCTGAGATGGCAGAAGCCCCACTGGGCGGCGACGTCCTGTACCGATTCGCCTGCGCCCCGGCGCAGGGCGCGGTGGGCCGCATTGAGGCGCAGGGTTCGCAGATAGGCCACCGGATTGATGCCCAGCGTCTCCTGGAAGCAGTACTGCAGCTTGCGCCGACTGGCGCCCACGCGACTGCACAGTTCGAGGATGCTGGGCGGCTGGTCCGGATGCGCCAGGGCGTATTCCCGCGCCCGGCGGATTACCCGCAGGCGCGCGCTCGGTGCCAGTTCCTGGGACTCCGAGGTGTCGAGCAGATCGAGCAGGTACAGCAGCACGGTATCGCGCAGGGTCGCGCGGGTACGCGGATGGGCCAGCCAGGACTGTATTTCCGCCTCGGAGGCGAAGAGCTCATGGGCCAGGGCGGCCAGCTCCCCGTGGGGCCCCCCTGCAGGCAGGCGATAGCAGCCGGAAAGATCGCGCACGCTCAGGTCGCTGCGCTGACTGGCCAGCAGCCGCGCCATCTCGGCTTCCTGCAGGTTGATGCAGAGCAGTTCGAGATTGGCCGGGGTCCGCAGCTCCGGCAGGTTGTCGCCGCGCGCCACCAGCAACTGGGCTTCGTGCAGGGTATGGCCGGCGCAGTGCAGGGCGCCAGCGTCCCGCAGGGGCAGGCTGAAGGTCAGGGTGTCCCCCTGGGCCTCGCCACTCTTGAGCATCGCCTGGTTGGATCTGTCCCGCAGCAGGCTGACATCGTCCAGCCAGAGGTCGCTGAGCTCGCCGTGGAAGCGCCCCGCCGACAACTGATCGTATTGCATGCGCCAGCCCTCGACGCAGAGCGCATGCTCGTCGATGTCACCGGTATACCGATGGCGGACGCGCGGCGGTAACGCGAGGAAGCCGTCTTGGTGCATTTAGGAAACCTTTTGGGTAGCACAGGGCCGGTAGTGCGAGAGCTACAAATTTCGTACCTCGAGGCAGGATCGCGCGGCAAGGGTGCCAATTCTGGCTAGTGCGGCGGGTTCTGCTCGCCGTCTTTCCAGCAGGGCACCGCCGATTGGCTACCCTGGGAAGACCTCACAAGAAGGATGCAACCGATGCGCTACCTGTCCGCTGGAACCCTGCGCCCCTTGCTCGCGGCCATTGCCGGTCTTGCCAGTGCCACGGCTTTCGCCGCCACCGCGCCCGCTACCGACATACCCGCTCGGCAAGAGGTGCTGACCTTCACCTCGCTGACCCTGAGCGATCAGCAATTCCTGACGGGGGACCAGGGCGGCACCGAGGTTCTGCTCGGCGGCGTACTGTCGCTGCCGCCCGGCGAGGGCAGGGTGCCGGTGGTGCTTCTTCAGCATGGGTCGGGCGGGGTGGGGGCCAACATCACCTATTGGCAGCGGCAGTTCAATCAGGCCGGCATCGCCACCTTTGCCGTGGATGGCTTCTCGGGCCGGGGCATCACCAGCACTGCCACCAATCAGGCTCAGCTGGGGCGGCTCAATTTCGTGCTGGATGACTATCGCGCCGGTGCCTTGCTCGCGCGGCATCCCCGCATCGATACAGGCAAGATCATCCTGATGGGCTTTTCCCGCGGTGGACAGGCCTCGCTCTATGCCGCCATGGAGCGCTTCGACAAACGCTGGAAAAGTCAGGACTTCCAGTTCGCCGGCTATCTGTCGTTCTATCCCGACTGCTCGATCAGCTTTCGCGAGCAGGACCGGGTCGTCGCCAAGCCGCTGCGCGTCTACCACGGCCTGGCCGACAACTACGATCCCTATTCCCGCTGCGAGGGCTATCTCGCCACGCTCAAGCAGCAGGGCGCCGATCTCGGGGTGCACACCTATCCTCACGCCGAGCACGGCTTCGACAGCCCCTATGTCTGGAGTCCGGTGGTGGTCGCGAAGGGTAGCCAGACCGTGCGTGAGTGTCGGATCACCGAGAACGCCAAGGGCGAGTTGATCAACCAGCAGACCGGCAAGGTCTTTTCCTATCAGGATAGCTGCGTGGTGCTGGGGCCCAAGGTCGGGCCCGATGCGGAGGCGACCCGGCAGGCCACCCGGGATGTGCTGGCGGCGGTCAGGGCCATCGTGAAATAGGGCTGACGCTGGACATCGGCCCTGGCGGAGGAGGGCGCAGGACCGCATCGGGGTTCGAGCGGATCGGCTGGCGGGACCGGCATGGATCCAGGCGGCGGGTCAGGCCCGCTGGTCGAAAAAGCGCCCAATATCCCGGTGTAGAGCCTTCACGAGTGAGCGAGACGGCACTTTTACAAGATGTGTCCAGTCGTAATTCAGGCCTCGCCGGGTCGCTTGAGCGGCCCCGCGTCTCTCCCATGCTCCGCTCCGAGACGACTCCTGATGAATACTGCGAACTGGGCTTACATCCTTATCGTCGTGGCCGGATTCCTGCAGGCTGCCGGTGCGGCCATGAACGGCTCGCTGAACAAGGCGCTGGTCAATCCCTGGCTGGCGACCTCGGTGTCCTTCGTGATGGTCACCTTCGTCGCGCTCGGGCTGTTCATCTGCATGCCCAGGCCGCTGCCTTCGGTGAGCCAGATCGGCGACATGCCCTGGTGGGCACCCCTGGGCGGCATCGCCGGCGCGGTGGCGGTCTTTGCCGGTCTGCTGTTCATCCAGCGCCTCGGCGCAGCGCCGGTGAACGGCGTCACCATCACCGCGAACCTCATCGCCAGCCTGGCCATCGATCACTTCGGCCTGTTTTCCATGGAACAGCATGCGGTCAACGGCTGGCGGCTGCTGGGCGCGATCCTGATGATCGCCGGGGTGGTGCTGATCGCCCGGTTTTGAAGCCACACCCCGGTAATCCCGGGACAGCGGAGGCCTTCGAAGCGCCTCCGGATTCATGGGAACCGGGCTAGCCGTCAGCCCTTTCCAGCCAGGCGCGGGCGATCTCCTCGCGGGTCGCGAACCAGACCCCTTCAAACTGCCTGGCGTATTCGATGAATCTCTTGATCGCCCGGACCCGACCCGGACGACCCACCATGCGTGGGTGCAGTCCGATCGACATCATGCGCGGTCCGGTCGCGGAATCCTCGTAGAGGACCTCGAAGCTTTCCTTCATGTATTCGAAGAAGTCCGAGGCCTGGGACAGGCCGGGCGAATTCCAGTAGCGGAAGTCGTTGACGTCGGCGGTATAGGGCACGACGAGATGGCGGCTGCCCTCGACCTCGACGAAGTAGGGGACGTCGTCGTTGTAGGCGTCGGAGTCGTAGAGAAAACCGCCTTCCTCGGCCACCAGCCGGCGGGTGTGGATGCTGGCGCCGTAGCGGCAGTACCAGCCGACCGGCCGCTTGCCACAGGTGCGCTCGAAGGATTCGACGGCGAGGCGGATATGCTCGCGCTCCTCTGCTTCGCTGAGGCGAAAGACTTCCTCCCAACGATAGCCATGGCTGCAGATCTCGTGGCCACCGGCGACGGCCGCCTGGGCGACGTCGGGATTCTGTTCGAAGGCCACCGCACAGGCGTGGAAGGTCGCGCGTACCGATTGTTCGTCGAGTATGTCGAGGATCCGCCAGATGCCGACCCGGGAGCCGTATTCGTACATGGATTCCATGGCCAGGTTGCGGGTGCCGGCGGGGATGGCGTAGCTGCCCCATTCGGTCATCGACTCCTGGTCCGGATCGCCCATGGCGAGCGAGCGCTCGGAGCCTTCCTCGTAGTTGATCACCAGGCTGATGGCCAGACGGGCGCCGTTGGGCCAGGTGCCTTGCGGCCGTTGTCTTCCATAACCGACCAAATCGCGTGCAGGTGACAGCATCGGGATCTACTCCTGAAGTGATTGTTGTGAACTACCCGGTGAGCGCTTGGGCTCAGCAGTCGATGTCCTTCAGCCGTTCATGGTCGAAGGCGCCATCGGTATCGCCCTGGCTGAAGGCGAGTCCCATGGCCAGGGTCTGGGCGATACAGAAGGAGGCGGTGAGGGAGCGAAAGCCCAGCAGCTCGGCATCGTTGACCTCTATCACCGTCTCCGCCATCTTTCCGATCGGACTCAACACGGTGTCGGTGATGGCCACCAGCGTCACACCCGCCTCGCGCGCCTGCCGGCAGGCTTCGACGGTGTCCCTCGCGTAGGGTGGAAAACTCACCGCGATCAGCAGGTCGTCCTGGGCGATGGCGCTGACCTGTTCCGGCAGGGTGCCGCCGCCACCGCTGATCTGCACGGCGCGTCGGCCCACGCGGGCCAGGGCGTAGCTCAAATAGGCGGCCACCGGAAAGGCCCGCCGCAGACCGATGACGAAGGTCGTGCGCGCCAGCTGCAGATGGGCGATGGCGGCTTCGATATTGGCCTGCTGGTCGCCTTCCGCCAGGTGTTCCAGGGACACGATATTGGCCTGGCTGAATTCCCGCAGGATCGCCCCGACGTCGCTGGGGTCATCCAGCAGCTTTTCCCCACCGTAGTGCCGGATGCGCTCGCTGTGGGTGGCCGCGGCCTGTTGCAGCGGCGCGCGAAACAGCCGCTGCAGATCCTTGAAACCGGCGAAACCCAACGCCTGCGCCAGCCGGATATAAGCCGCCGGGGCGATGTTGGAGCGCTTGCCCAGTTCGGCGACCGTGCTGAGGGCGATCTCGTGGGGATTGTCGATGAGGAAGCGGGCCGCATCGCGCAGGCGCTCCGACAGGTGTTCGTGCTGGGCGGTTATGCAATCGCGCAGCTCCGCAAGGGTTTCCGGTAAGGCCATGAAAAACGCTCGGCAGGTGGAAAGGAGAGGCGCCGGTCAGCGCAATTCGGTGATTGCCTGATCGAGCGCGGCGATGAGACGGTCGATTTCTTCGAGCGTGTTGTAGTGCGCCAGCGACACCCGTACCACGCCGCCCTGGGGCGCCAGGCCCAGGGCTTCGATCAGGCGTCGGGCATAGAAGTCGCCGAAGCGGATGCCGATTCGCTGCTCGTCGACCTTGAGCACCACGGCTTCCGAGCGCACGCCTTCCACCACGAAGCTGATCGTGGGCACGCGCGCCTGGACGCTGGTCTTGCCGATGATGCGGACCCCGGGGCGCTGGCGCAGAAAGCCCAGCAGTCGTTCGGCGAGGGCATCTTCCTGGATCTCGAAGGCGTCGAATGCTGCCTGCATCCGCTCGCGCTCGCTACCCTGGATGCCCAACTGGTTGGCGATGTCGAGCAGGTAGTCGGAGATGCCGATGCAGCCAAAGGACAGCTCGTAGTTGACGTTGCCGGGCTGCAGTTTGTAGGGCACCACCTCCTGGCCGATGAAGAAGTGGTTGAGGCTGGGAAAGTCCAGCAGCAGGTCACGACGGCCCCAGAGCACGGCGAAGTGCGGTCCGAAGGTCTTGTAGAAGCTGTAGACATAGAAGTCGGCGCCGCTGGCCTGCACATCGACCAGCCGGTGTGGCGCATAGGCCACCGCATCCACGCACAGCTGCGCCCCCACGGCATGCACGCGGCGGGCGATCTCGGCGACGGGATTGATCGAGCCGAGGATGTTGGAGGCGTGGGTCACGGCTACGTAGCGGGTCTTGTCGCCGAGCAGCGCCTGCAGGTCGTCCAGTTCCAGCTCGAGGCTGTCGGGATCGACCTCCCAGACACGCAGGGTGGCGCCGCGGTCTGCGCAGAGCCGGACCCAGGGGCCGATGTTGGCCTCGTGGTCGCAGTTGGTGACGATGATTTCATCGCCGGGCGCGATCGAGGGGGCGATGGCGCGGCAGAGTATCTGCAGCAGGTGGGTGGTCGAGCCGCCCATGATGACTTCGTCGGGATGAGCCGCGTTGATCAGCTGCATGACCGAGCGGCGCGCCTGCATCACCCGTTCGCCGGCCGCGACCGAGGGCGCGTAGGAGGCGCCCAGCTGGACGCTGCTGTTGAGCAGGTAGTCGGCCACCCGGTCGGCGACCCCTTGCAACACCATGGAACCACCGGCGTTGTCCATGAAGGCGTAGTCGCCGGCCAGACCGGGAAACTGCTTGCGAACGTATGCGATATCGAGGGGATTCACGCGACTCTCTCCAGCCAGGATCAGTGGTGCAGGATGGCCTGCAGGAAGGCCCGGGTGCGGGGTTCCTGAGGGGCGGTAAAGAAGGGTTCCGGGGTGTTCTGTTCGACGATGCGGCCGCTTTCCATGAAGATCACCCGGTCGGCGACGCGCCGGGCGAAGCCCATTTCATGGGTCACCACGACCATGGTGACGCCGGAGCGGGCCAGGTTCTGCATGACGTCGAGCACCTCGCCGACCATCTCCGGGTCCAGCGCCGAGGTGGGCTCGTCGAAGAGGATGGCGCGCGGCTCCATGGCCATGGTGCGGGCGATGGCGACCCGCTGCTGCTGGCCGCCGGACAACTGGCTCGGGTACTTGTGGGCGTGATCGCCCATGCCGACCTTGACCAGCAGCTCCCGCGCGCGGGCGTGGACCTCGCGCCGGTTCAGGCCGCGCACCCGGATCGGCGCCAGCGAGACGTTGTCCAGGACGTTCAGGTGCGGATAGAGGTTGAAGCTCTGGAAGACCATGCCCACTTCGCTGCGAATACCGGCCAGGCGCGGTCCGTTCTCGACCCGTTCCCCGGCCACGCGGATATGGCCCTGCTGATAGTTTTCCAGCAGGTTGATGCAGCGGATCAGCGTCGACTTGCCGGAGCCGGACGGGCCGAGGATGACCACCACCTCGCCTTCCTCCACCTGCAGATTGATGTCGCTCAGCGCCTGGAAATTGCCGTAGTACTTGTCGAGGTGTTCGATGTCGATCAGGGTGCTCATGCGGTCTTGCCTCCCATGGCATTGCGTCTTTCGACCCAGCTGACCAGTTGCACCATGGGCAGGAGCAGCAGCAGATAGAGCAGGGCGGCGCCCACCAGCGGGGTAGGGTTGGCCGTCAGGGCCTGGGCCTGGGTGGCCTGCTTGAGCAGGTCCGGCATCGCCACCACCGAGGCGAGGGCGGTGTCCTTCATGACGTTGATGCAGTTGCTGGTCATGGGCGGCAGCACGATGCGGATCGCCTGGGGCAACACGACGTCGCGCATGGTGTTGAAGAAGCTCATGCCCTGGGCGGCCGACGCCTCGAACTGACCGCGGGGAATGGCTTCGATGCCCGAGCGAAAGATCTCGGCGCTGTAGGCGCAGGACACGAGGGACAGCGCGCTGGCCGCTGCCGCGAAGGAGGACAGGCGGATCCCGACGAAGGGCAGCGCGTAATAGATCAGGACCAGCAGGACCAGCAGCGGGATGGACCTCATGATGTCGATGTAGATGCGTGCCAGCAGCCGGACCGGGGCGTAGGAATACAGCCGCAGCAGCGCCAGCAACAGCCCGCCGACCAGCCCCAGGACGATACTCACGAGGCCCAGCAGCACGGTCACGCCCAGGCCCCGGATCATCAGGGGGAGCGATTCGACGAGCACGTTCCAGTTGAAGAAGGTTTGCAGAAGATCCATGGGATACCTCGGTCACGGCCCGGGGCGCGCGGACGGCGTCCCGGGCCTGCAGCAGCGGCAGGACTCACTTGGGCGCGGCGGAGACCTTCAGGGTGCTCGACTCCTTGTCGGCCTCGGTACCGAACCACTGTTTGTGGATGGCGCCCAGGGTGCCGTCTTCCTTCATCTTGCTGATGATGTCGTTGACCTGATCGCTCATGGCCCAGCCCTTGGCATGCATCAGCGAATAGCGTTCACCGGTGGGGATGCGGGCGACGACGGTGAATTGCGGCTTGTCCTTGATGTAGTAGAGGACGGCGGGGATATCGCTCAGGTAACCATCGATGCGCCCGGAGCCCAGGTCCAGCATGGCCGGTGACAGCCCTTCGTAGCGCGAAACGTCGGCGAACTTGTATTCGTTCCTGTGCTGGCCGATCCACATGTCGCCGGTGGAGCCGGTATCGACACCCACGACCTTGCCATTCATGTCCGCCAGGCTTTTCACCTTGGAGTTGGTCAGGGCGGTCAGCGACTGGTCGCTGTCGAAGTAGGGTTGAGCGAAGGCGACCGATTCCAGGCGTTTGGGCGTGATGGTGATGGACGAAATCGCGATGTCCACGCGTTTCGACTGCACCGCGCTGAACAGCCCGTTGAAGGGAATGTTGACGAAATCCACGGTCTTGCCGGCCCGTTTCGCCACTTCCTTCACCACATCGACTTCAAAGCCGACGAAGTCACCCTTGGCGTCCTGGAACTCCCAGGGCACGTTGCCGACGTTGGCACCCACCGTCCAGTCGGCTGACCAGGCGGGCAGGGCTACTGCGGCGGTCATGAGCAGACCCAACGCTATCTTCGCTTTCATCTTCACTCCCTATTTTTCGGTGCGGTCAGTGGCTTGTTCCTTACGACGTCGAGCCGAGAGTAAGGCGATGAAATTTTTTATTCAATAGGCTTTTTTTATGAATATTTTGCTCCAAAATTGTGCGACGTAGCTCGATGAATGCTCTGCCGTAGGGGCTTTGCGCGGGTTTTTCTGGCTGCATTTTCAGTCGATGGCCGGCGCTAGACACCTCCAGCGGCCGGTCGCACGCATGCCCGAAAATGAGTCACGCGACCTTTGGCTAGACGCTCGGCCCGGCAGCTCTCTTGCTGTCAGCGGACGAATGACAGCCTCCTCTGCAGCAGTGCGGCCGGATCGTGGTCGACTGGCCTTGGGCTATCTCCGGCTACGGGCCTGTCTGGTCCCTTGATACTTCCTCAGGACAAGCACCGCCGGCAGCCCGCTACGGGCTCAGGCCGGTCTGGAACGGCGCGAATTTCCCCTATGTCCTTGTTGCGACTACAGTTGTCTGACTAATTCAACAATGCCAACAAGGAAAGCCCGATGTCCGCTCCGTTCTTCCGCACCACCCTCGCTGCCGTTCTCGCCTGCTGTATCGCCGTGCCCGCCAGTGCCGCGCTCGATGCGCGCATCCAGACTGCCGCGGAGCAGGCCAAGGCGCCGACGCTCAAGCTGCTGGAGCAACTGGTCAACATCGACTCGGGTTCCGGCTACGAGCCCGGCCTGAGCGAGGTGGGCAAGCTGGTCAGCGCGGAATTGAAGACACTCGGCGCCACGCTGCAACAGGTGCCCAATACCGCGCCGGACAAGAGCCAGCACCTGGTGGCCACGCTCAAGGGCAGCGGCAAGGCGAAGATTCTCCTGCTGGCGCACATGGACACGGTGTTCAAGGAAGGCACCGCCAAGGCCCGGCCGTATCGCACCGATGAAAAACGCGCCTATGGTCCGGGCGTGTCCGACGACAAGGGCGGCATCGTGGTCGCCCTGGCGGCGCTGGAGATCCTCAAGCAGCTCGACTTCAAGGACTACGGGCAGATCACCCTGTTGCTGGACGCCAGCGAGGAAACCGGCTCCCAGGCCGCCACCGAGCTGATCGCCAGTACCGCCAAGCAGCACGACGTGACGCTGAATCTGGAGCCCGGTCGACCGGCCGATGGCCTGGTGGTGTGGCGCAAGGGCAGCGCCACCGCCGTGGTGGAGGTCAAGGGCAAGTCGTCCCACGCCGGCGTCTCGCCGGAGCTGGGGCGCAACGCCGCCACCGAGGTGGCGCACCAGGTGCTGCAACTGGGCAACCTGGGCGATGCGGAAAAGAAGACCTCGGTCAACTTCACCGTGATCGAGGCGGGCGAGCGCATCAACGTGATTCCCGATCACGCCGTGGCGAAGGCCGACGTCCGCGCGGCGCTGCCCGAAGAATTCGATCGGGTGGAAAAGGACCTGGCGCGCATCGCTGCCAACAAGCAGATCCCCGATACCGAGGTGACCACGCGGCTGGAGCGTGGCCTGCCGCCGATGCCGCAGACGGCGGCGAGCGATCGGCTGCTGGCCATGGCCCAGGGCATCTATGGCGAGCTGGGCCGCAAGCTGACCGTCGAAGGCAGCGGTGGCGCCGCGGATGCCAGCATCGCCGCCGGTGCCGGCGTGCCCACCCTGGACGGCTTCGGCATCGTCGGCGGCAAGCTGCATACCCCGGAGGAGTACGTCGAACTGGACAGCGTGGCGCCGCGTATCTATCTGCTCACGCGCATGCTGGTGGAGCTGTCCAAGGGTCAGTGACGGCCTGGGCCCCCTGATGCATGGGGGCCAGCGCCCAGCGGCCAGCGATCAGGGCGCGCAGTTGCCCGCCTTGGTGAAGCCGGCCGCCTTCGCCTCGGCTTCCGAGGCGAACGTGACCTGGTTCTTCGGCGACACCTGGGCGTAGCTCGGGCAGCCTTGCGGCAGGTGATAGACGTGGCTGTTGCGGTTGCCGATGATCGCGCCCTGGCTGGCAGCGGCAGGGCTATCGGTCCTGGCCGGTGCCTTCGGCGCCGATTTCGGTCCGGGCAGCGGGCTGACGATGCCGTCGCCGACCGGCTGGTAGCCCAGCGTCCAGTGCCGCTCGCCGGACACGAAGGGATTGCCGTAGCCCATCACCGCGGCGATGCGTCTGTCCCGTTCGCGCTCCCAGGCGGTGACCGGCTGCTGCTTGTCCCAGGCCATGAGCAGTTGCTGCTGCTGGCGCGACATGTTCAGGCCGTAGCGATCGAACATGTAGAAGGTGACCCGGGCGACCAGTCCCTTGACCTCGTCGCGCGGTTCGGCGGCGCGTTCCTGGAAGTCGATCTTGGTCGTGCAGCGGCCATATTGGGGCTGCACGCCCTGGGCCATGCCGTAGTTGAAATTGGCCCGGTCCCCATTCACCTCGCCCACGGCGGGGTAGAGGTTGAAGAGGTCGGCCTCCATGGCCCGGAACACCGGGTCATCCGCCACGCAGTGTTCGCGGCCGCCGTTCTGCCAGCACTGGCGCTGATGACCAAAGGTCCAGGCCGGCACGATATGCTCCCATTCGGTGCGCTCCCCTCGGGTTTCCTGCTTGCGTGCCTGGAAGCCGCAGGAGGCGGCATCGACGCGCCCCCCGGACTTGCCGACCCACTCCCATTGGCAGCCGCAATAGAGGTCGCCCTGGGCGCTGGTGTTCTGGTCGAAATAGACTTTTTGTTTGGCGATTACCTTGGCTTCGACAAAGGTATCGGGCGCAGCGGCGAACGCGGAGGAGGCCAGCAGCGTGGCCAGGAGAAGCGAGAGCAGAGGACGCATGTATCTTCACGGCTTATTTAGGGCGCCGAATTGTATAGCTTTTGCCGGGCTGATGGCGGGTGCAAAGGTTCGGGGGAGCAAAGGAAGCGCTCTAGCCCGAGGGGTCGGGAAACACCACGGTGGAACGCATATTCAGCAACAATGAGATTCGCTACGATTTGTGAACCAAATCTCAAAAACTTGTCTGATGACGCAGTCTGCACATCTGTCGGAGTTTTCTATGAATGGCCCCAACCCCTGCTGTGATCTGGGTATGAGCACCTCGTTGCTGGAGCAGGAGCTGGCCGAGCGCAAGACGCGTCTGGCCCAGGCCCATGCCCAGGCCCAGGCCGATGCCCAGCGCCAGTTCCTGTCCTATGCGGACGAGCACGCCTGCATCGCCGTGCTGGAGCGGGCGCTGGCCAAGGCCTATCGGTTTTTCTAGTGTCTGGCGGCCGGCGCCTGGCGTGAGGCGCCCGGAGTCCGGCTTAGGGAGGCGCCTATTCAGGCGCTCCTTCGGCACTGAGTCGACTAGCGCCTCAATTCTGGTTGTAGCAGCCGTTGCCGAACACCTGGTAATCCAGCTCATGTTCCCGGCCGGCGTGATCCAGGTAGTCGAGGCGGGCCGTGACGATCCCGCATTGGGCGCTCAGGTCGGTCTGGCTGACCACCCGGTCGACGTCGAGGGGGACGAAGAAGCCGGGCTGGTCGTGGATCAGGACGGGATGGTCGGGAGCGGCCAGGGCGGAGCCGGTGGCGAGCAGACCGAAGAGACCGAGCAGCAGTGCTTTCATGATGAGTCCTCTTGAGTGGGGTAGCTATTCGCTGACCGGGCCACTCTAGGAGGACAGGGGGGACGTCAGCCTGACCGGCGCATGACAAATTGGTCATGGAGGTTGTCGCCTGGTTGCGCAGAAGGCCGAGAGATCCGCGCGGACCTCTTACCAGGCGCCCAACGCTCAGACCGAGCAGTCCAGTGTCTTGCCCGGCACCCGGCGCCGCCCGCAGGACAGCATGACGATCACCAGGACGCAGCCGATGAGGATGGCCCCTGAGGACAGCACGAAAAGGCTGCGCCGGTCGTTGCCTTCGATGATCAGGCCCAGCAGGGTCGGCGCCGCCGCGGCCGAGGCGACCTGCACCACGCCGACCAGCTTGGTCAGGCGACCGCTCGGATCGTGGGTCACCACCAGCGACATGTAGTAGGACAGCGCCAGGTTCCAGCCGAACTTCATCAGGAACACCGCGAGCAGCAGATCCGCAGCGGTGTGGATGCGCGTGGCCAGCAGGTAGATGGCGCCGAGCACGGCCAGGGAGCCGGTGAGAATCATCGGCACCCGGCCGAGGTGCCGCCCGGCCAGGCTCGGCAGCGCCGCACCGGGCAGGCCGCCGAGCAGGCCGAGGCTGATCGCCCAGCCGATATCGACCGGTGCCACCCCGGCGTCGCTGGCGATGCCCTCGACGAAGCCCCACAGCGAATAGATCGACAGCTGCAGGAACAGCATGCCGAGCAGCGAGCAGACGCCGATCACCGTCAGGCCGGAGCGTAGCGACGCCTGGGAGACGGATCGTGTTTCCGGGCTGTGCCTGGCCGGCAGGCAGAGGCTCAGCAGGCAGACCAGGGCGAACCAGGCTGCCAGGTAGTAGATCGCCCCGGCGAAACCCTGCCACTGGGCGATCATCGGCATGATCACTGCGCTGCTGGCGAACAGGGCGGTCTGCACGAACAGCAGGATGCCAAAGGACCTGTCCTGGCCCGGCATGCTGCCCAGCCAGTAGATGGCGTAGGAGTAGAGCACACCCGAGCAGAGACCCGAGAGACCGCGCAAGGCCAGCAGCGGATCGAGCGCGGTGACGCTGGCGGTCGCGGTGTTGGCGAACAGCAGGAGCAGGGCGGTGCCCAGGGCCAGGGTGCGTGGACCGAGGAAGCAGATCATCGGCAGGTACAGCAGCGTCCCGACGATGGAGCCGCACATCTCCACGGACAGGGTCCAGCTCTGCTGCGCCAGGCTCAGGCCGAGGCGTTCGGTCAGCAGTCCGATAAAGATCGGCTGCACACCGATGACGAGGATCGAGGCGGCGGCGATGGCGATGCACGCGGCGCGTACCAGGGTTTGATGGGCGATGGTCATGGTCATTTACCTGCCGGCTAGGCCACGACGGGGCCTGCCGTTTCAGTAGAAAGCCGTGCTGCGAGAGGGGTGGGCGGTCAGGTGAGGCGATAGCAATGGATGGCGACCTGGTCGGCGGCGGGATAGCCCACCTTGCCGATCATCACGCTACGGGTCAGCCAGTCGAGCCTGCCGCTGGCCACCTGGAAGCGCGGCGTGCAACTGCAGTGATAGTCCTCCTCGGCGATGGGCCAGAGGCCCTGGGCGACCTGCGCCCGGCCCCGGTCGCTGAGGGTGATCAGGCCGGTGTTGTGGATGTTGATCCACTCGCCCTGGTCGCTGCGCAGGCTGTAGCGAGCGTCCAGCTCGCCCACGCCATCGCTGCGCAGCAGATAGAAATCCGCGCCGCCGGCGATGACTTCGCCGCGCACGTTCAGGCCTTCGAACTGCCCGCCGGTGATGCGGTAGTTGCTGCGCTGGCCATCCGTGCAGGCGCCCAGGCCATCGGCCGGATCGATGAGCACATGCAGGCTCAGCACCCATTCCAGCGTCGGCACGGCGATCCCGTTTTCTGTCTTGGTATTCATCACGCTCTCCTGTGCCCCTCGGGGGCAGTGGTGGCTGGTGGTCAGTAGCGATAGGTGAAGTACAGCTCGAGGGCGCTGAAGCGCTCGTTATCGCCGAACGCCTGGCGGGCGGCCGACCTGGCCTGCACCCAGTTGTACGAGAGCGAGCCGTAGAACTGCCGGTTGGGGGTCCAGTCGAGATACACCGCGGTCTCGTCGGCGAAACGTCGATCGCTGACCGCGGCGCCGCGGAAGTTGGCCTGGTCGAGCCAGAACTGGTAGTGGATGACGCCGAGGGTGAGGGTGTCGCCGAGGCGGTTCTTCAGCGAGAACTGCTGGACGCGCTCGTTGCTGTTGAACAGCAGGTAGTTGCCCACCACGTCGCCGATCAGCCAGG
Source organism: Pseudomonas sp. RIT411 (assembly GCF_003057735.2). Classification (NCBI taxonomy): domain Bacteria; kingdom Pseudomonadati; phylum Pseudomonadota; class Gammaproteobacteria; order Pseudomonadales; family Pseudomonadaceae; genus Pseudomonas; species Pseudomonas sp. RIT411. The sequence goes on along the minus strand of NZ_QBIZ02000001.1, from coordinate 119,617 downwards.
TGCTCCAGTCCGTGAACCCCTTGCTCAGCGGGTCCCAGGCTTTCTGGCGATTGTCAGTCGGGTTGCTGTCACCGGAGAAGACGGCGTAGCGATAGCCGAGGGTGGGGCTGAAGGGCAGGTCCTGGAATTGATAGTCGGCCTGGGCGTACCAGGCCCTGGCGTCGTAGCTGAGGGCGCCGTCACCGCCGCGCTGCACCGCGTATTCGCCATTGAGGGCGAGGTTGGGCAGGCCCGGCAGGTGACCACGCAAGGCCCGCAGGTTGTATACCCGCATGCCGTCGCGGCGGACCGCGGTGCTGTCTCGGCTGGCCAAGGTATCGACCGTCATGGCCAGGGCGCCGAGGGTCACCTGGCCGTCGAGGTCGTAATCCAGGTTGGCGCCGCTCAGGCGGAAGTCGCCGTAGTGATCGTCGGTGCGCAGGGTGAAGACCTGGGCCTGGGCCGGACCTTGCCCCCACGCCAGGATCGCCGAGTCGCGAAAGGCAGTGCGCGGACCGAGCCAGTAGGCGCCATCGCCGAACAGATCGAGATTGCCGTCCATGACGATGAAGCCGGTGCCGACCATGAAATTCTGGCGGCCCGCGGTGAATTTCCAGTCGCCCAGCTGCACCCCGGCATAGAGCTCTTCGGGGGCGAAACGGCCGTCCGAACTGCGGGTGAAGCCACCGGCATCGCCGTCGCCAAAGGTGGTGGCGCCGACCACCGAGCCCCCGGCGAGCAGATGGAGCCTGTCGCTGAGCGAATAGTCGAGCGTGACGCCGGGTTTGACGTAGAACTCCTGCCAGGCGCTGCGGCTGCCGTTGTTCTGGCCGCTGCGGGCATCCACGCGCCCGGCACCGAAGTTGACGCCCCGGGTGCTGATGGAACCGGCGCCCACCGTCAGGTTGAGGTCACCTCTGAGATTCTCGTAATCGAACGCATAGCCCGCCAGGGCCGGCTGGCTGGCCAGCGGCAGGCCGAGCGCCAGCAGCACGCCGGGAAGGCGCTTGGTTGTGCACATGTGGAGCTCCTGACTATTTTTCTTGTATTACAGGGCAGTGAAGGATGGCCAAGGCGACCACCGGATACCTGACAGTGCAGGTGGGAGCGCTGGCGAGCCGGCGCTCTTCGATCTCGTTAGGGGTGGATCAACCGCGCAACCGGGCGGCAATGGCGCGCAGCAGGCGAACGGTATCGATGTCCAGTTCGGTGACCGCCTCGGGCAGCGACGACTGCTTGACGATCACCACCTTCGAGGCGAAGTCGACGAACAGGTACTGGCCGTGGATACCGCTGGCCATGAGGGCCGGGCTGTGGTCATTGAAGACGTACCACTGGCTGCGATAGGAGGCGCCCGGGGTCCAGTCGGAGAAGTCCTGGTGTACGCCATAGACGGCCGGATCCCCGCCGGCCGCGATGGCCTCGATCACCGCCTGGTCGATGACCTGCTGGCCATCGACCACACCGCCATTGGCCAGCATCAGGCCGAAGCGGCCCATGTCGCGCAGCGTGGCGTTGAAGCCGGCGCCGGCGACGCTGCGGCCCCAGGGGTCGGCCATGAAGTAGGCGTCGCGCTCGCAGCCGAGTTGCTGCCATACCCGCTGCAACTGCTCGGCGCAGCCCAGGCCGCTGGCGCGCTCCATCACCCAGGCCAGCACCTCGGTGGTGGCGGTCACGTAGTGGAAGAGGCCGCCGTGCTCGCCTCTTTTGCGCAGCGATGGCAGGTACTGGTACAGCGACTCGTACTGGGCGTACGCGGGCAGGGCCGGCTTGAAGCCACAGGCGTAGCCGTACTGGGAGCTTTCCGAGGTGGGATCGTCGTAGAGCTCTGTGTAGTGGACGCCCACGGCCATGTCGAGCAACTGGCGGACGGTGGCGTCACCGAAGGCGCTGCCGGCCAGTTCCGGCACATAGCGCTGGGTCAGCGCCTGGGCATCGAGCACGCCATCGTGGATGAGTTGCTCGCCGAGCAACCCGATCAGCGACTTGGTGACCGAGAACATGATGTGGCGGTCGGTGGCGACCTGGCCGTTGAAGTAGCGCTCGTACACCACCCGGCCCTGGTGCAGCACCAGAAAGCCGTCGGTCTTGCTGGCCTGCAGATGGTCGAGGGCGCTGACGCTGCGGCCGCAGCTGCTCTCGAATCTCAGTGCTTCGAGGGCCTCGGGTGCATGGGCCAGCACCCTGTCCGGTCGCGGTCCGGCCGCCACCTCGATGGTAGGGCGCAGGCGCGCCAGATTACGGAAGCCCCAGCGATTGAACGGCGGTGACATCCAGTTGGCCCAGGTCACGCGCCGGTCCGGCTCGGCCGGAAAACCCTGCATCAGTACGGGCTCTTGTTCTTGTCTGTCGTACATCTCGCTGACTTCCCGACTCCGGGAAACCAGGGAGCGATCGAGGCTCTGGTTCATCAGACTCATCCTGGCAGTGGCCCTGCGTAGAGCAGGTACGAGAAAATAATTAACCCTGTTAATTTCTTTAGTCAATAAAATATTTTCTGTACCGAAGCCTGGCCAGCTATCCTCTCTGGCACCCCAGGAATCAGGAGCGACGGTGAGCGGGCTACGCGAACGTCAGAAGGAATCACGCCGCACCGCCATCTCGGCCGCGGCGGTCATGCTGTTCCAGCGCCAGGGCTTTCGCGAGACAACCGTCGAGCAGATCGCCCGCGAAGCCGGCGTCTCGGCGCCCACGGTGTTCAAGTATTTCGGCAGCAAGCACGAGATCATCCTGGAGATGATCAAGGAGTCCGATCGCCGGGCCCTGGTCGACGTGCGCCGGCACCTCCGCGACTTCGCGGATCCCGTCGATGCGCTCTGCCACCTGGAGCACCTGCTGGTCAGCTACGCGCTGGATGTCCTGCCCGCCGCCCTCTGGCGCGAGCTGCTGCCGCTGGTGCTGGTGGGGGGCGACAGCGGCCTGCCCCTGGCCTACCGGCAGATGAACAGCGGCCTGCAGGACGAGATCGCCAAGGTGCTGCGCGAGTTGCAGGCCGCCGGCAAGTTGCGCGCCGACCTGGATGTGCAACTGGCCGCCTTTCTGCTCAACGACTACTCCCATCTGCAGCTGCTGCGGCTGACGGCCAGTGACCCGCTGGATCGCGAAGGCCACGCGGCCAACGTGCGCAACACCACGCGCCTGATCTTCGAGGGCATGCGCGCGCTGCCGGCGTGAGGCGCCAGCGGCGTCATCAGCCGTGGCAGTGTCTTTGCGGGTCGGCTGGCGTCTCGTCAGGTTTCGCTCAGGGGTGCTCTACGGCGCTACGATTGCGAGGGCAGGGGGCAGGCGAAGCGGATCGCGGCGCCAACCCAACAGTGAGCCGACCAAGGCGAGCGCCTCTCACCTATCCCGGCAGGGAGGTGCCCAGCCCTTTTCAGATGCGCCTATAGTGAGTCCGCGTGCAGCAGGTGAACGTTGAACCGCCTTATCGGATCGATACTCCTGCCGTATCCAACGGGCCGGTGCGGCGCGTGCGGGCTGCGCAGAACAACAAGGTAATGGAGTGCTTATGCCTATAGCGGGCTTCTTGATGCTGGTGGGTTGCTATCTGGCGGGCGTCTATCTGACGACTCATATAGGCGGCATTCCGGCCAGCGTCATAGGAATCATCGTCCTCTTCGCCCTGCTGATGCTCTTGCGTCGCGTGCCGGAAGGCGTGGAGACCATGGCCGGCAACCTGCTCAAGTACCTGCCGCTGATGCTCGTGGTGCCGGCGGTGGGCATCGTCGATTTCAGCGGTCTCGAGGCGTCGGTGTGGTTGCGCCTGGTACTGGTCATCGCGCTGTCTCTGCTGGTCACGGTGCCGCTGTGCGGCTGGTTGCTGCAGTACCTGATCGGACGGAGCAAAGACCATGGCTGATCAATCCCTCGCACCCCTGCTGGCCCTGTCCCTAACGCTCGCGGCCTATCAGCTGGCGCTCGTGCTGCAGCAGCGCCTGCGCCTGGTCATGCTGCAACCGGTGCTGGTCACCACGGCCATCGTCGCCACCGTGCTCTGGATCGATGGCATTCCCTACGAGCAGTATCGAAGCGCCAGCGGGATGCTCGCTATGCTGCTCGGGCCCACCACCGTGGGCCTGGCCGTTCCACTCTACAAGAATGCCCAGCGGGTGAGGGCACTCTGCACGCCGCTGCTGATAACCCTCGTGGTCGGTGGCGTGGTGGGCGTCTCCCTGACCCTGGCCCTCGGCTGGCTGTTCGGCTTGTCCGAGACCCTGCTGATGAGTCTGGTGCCCAAATCGGTCACCATGCCGATCGCCTTGCCGCTGGCGGATCATTTCGGTGGCATCGCGCCCCTGACCGCGGTGATCGTCATGCTGACCGGCGTGATCAGCACCACGCTGGCGCTGCCGCTGCTCAAGGTCTGCAAGGTGGAGGATCCGGCGGCCCGCGGCCTGACCCTGGGCATGAACGGCCATGCCATAGGCACCGCCCATGCGTTGCGCGAAAGTCAGGAGACGGCGGCCTTTTCGGCACTTGGCATGATCCTGCTCGGCATCCTGACGGCACTGGTACTGCCCTGGGTGCTAGGTGCTTGAGCGACCTTGCCCGAGCGGGCGGGAAGGGGCGTGGCAGGCCAGTCCGGGCGTCACGGCCTCGGGGGCTCCTGCAGGGCTCGCCGCAGACCGGCATGGCCCAACGAAAAGGCGATGCCGTCCTCGGCCAGGCCCAGACCCGCGTTGATCCAGGTGTCAGCGGCGTAGCGCTTGCGCAGTCCTATCGCGACCCGGGCGGCGACACAGGCCGCCGTCGCCCCGATCACGGCAGGCAACAGCCTTGGTTGCCGCCGCGCGCCGGCGAGAGCTGCCGCGCTGAGGCCGCCGGACAGGGCACGGACCAACATAGAGGGCGCTATGGTACGGTCCGGGGCGAAGGGCAGTTTGTCGCCCAACAGCTCGCCGGCCGCCAGGGGCAGCAGGTACTGCCGTACGGGCTGCGACGCGAGCGTGCGAGCGGGTTCGCAAGCTTCGTCGAGGTCCGCACGTTCCGCCAGTGCCCGGCTGACCAGGGTCGGCGCCAGCATGCTGCGCATGCCCGTCACCACGCCAATGGCCAAGGCGCCCCACAAGACATTGCGGGCTGTCGTCATCGTCGAGTCTCCCAATGGTCGTTCCAATAGGGACCGAATCCACGGGTGGCTGTTCAGCTGGATGGCACCACGGGTCGCACGCCTGCTCGTATCCAGGGATGCCCGCCTTCCGGTCTCGCGGCGCGGACGCTCTCGCTACCGGTCCTGTCGTCAGGAAGCGGCGACGCTCCTGCCGGATGGGGTGTGATCAGGCACTTAGCAGTGCCCGGACGTGGGGCCGCCAGGGTTTGTGGACCAGCCGGCCCTTGAGCAGGTCGGCATCGGTATCCAGCAGCCGCGAGGTCCGGAAATGGTCCCAGTCGTGCTGGAAGGCCGAGCGCGAACGCAACAGCTGGAGCTGCGCCAGCACCACCTGTTCTTCCTCGGCCGAGCTGCAGGGGTCGATCCAGTCGATGCGGCGGTGCTCGCGATCCACCTTGCCGGCCATGACCAGGTGGCCGTGACGATCGGAGACGGAGATCCGCTTGGGGTGAAAGTCGAGCGCCGCCACGGGGATCGGATAGCGATCCTGGCGGACCGCCGCCAAGGCGATCCGGAGAACGTCATCAAGCACGCCGCATTGGCCGAGCTGAATATGCCCAGCGACATGGAAGGTGCCACGCCCGGCGTCTTCGAAGCGCTTCATCGTCCCGTGCAGCAGGATGGTGAATTGCCGCTCGAACAGATCCTGGCGAAGGGAAGTGCCCGGTACATAGGGGTTGCTGACGAAGGGCTGGCCTTCGAAGTGTTGAATGATCAGATCCATGATGCCTCCAGCGTCCTGGAATCCATCATGCCCCCGAAAGGATGATGGATTCCTTAAGGGTAGACGACGCAGGCGGGAAGCCAAGTCGGGCCGGTGATCCGCACCCCGCCCGGCGGAGGGAGTAGGGACCTTGCCATCTGATCATCGCCGCACCCCATGGCTTGCCTGGAGCAGGGACGGAGGGTGCGCGCCCGAGCCGTCCACCTGAATTCGGCGGGCGGCTCGTGAGGAGGCAGGTGCGCGCCCGAGGCCTAGGCGAGGTTCAGTGACTGCTCGGGGCTATCAGAAGCGAAAGGCCTGGCGACCGATCAGCAGCCAGTGGCCGTTCTGTTTCTGCCAGATCTGGAAGTTTTCGATTTCGGTGGGCACGACCTTCCCGCTGTTCACGGCCTGGGCGGAAAAGTGATTGCGCACCAGGGCGACGTCGCCGGACAGCGTGATCTTCTGATTGAGCATCTTCAGCTCGTTGAAGGCGCTTTTGCCCGTTTCGATGTCGGCGATGAAGGCCTTCTTGTCCTGAATGTTGCCGCTCGAATGGCCGTAGGTCAGGTTGTCCGCGGTCAGGGCATCGAGTTGCGCGATATCCTTGTGCCACATGGCTTGGGTCAGCTTGTCGACCGCAGTGGCGACATCGCCTTCATCGCCGGTAGCCGCGGCGACATAGCCGCTGAACAGACACAGGAAACCTACCGCCAATTTCAGCTTTTTCATGCGCGTATCCTTTTGTTGTAGTTGTCGGAAAGGGGGCGTAGCAGACGTCACAGGACGACCCTTCTTGTCGGTCATCGTATGACTATGGGATTGTGCCTGGCGGAAAGGCGTAAGGCCAGCCCTGGCCACATTCCGCGGAAGGCGGAATGCCTGGCCTGTTGGCTGCGACTGGCTGGCACCTGCAGGTGCCCGCAGAACCCAACCCGAGGCCGGCAAGCGCCGGGATGCTGGGCCCGCGCGTCTGGGCACTGCCTGAGCGCAGGGACCAAGGTGCCTAGGGCCCTCATGAGTGGTCATTGCCGCGACCGCAGCGAGCCGACAGCAATTGACGGCGGTGCAGGGCTAGAAGGCGAAGCACGAGCAGCCGAAGGCTCCCCAGAAGCCCTGGTGGTCACTGACCGGCACCGAGCTGCGGCGTGCGCGATCGTGCTGGTGCTGGTGAACGGCGCAGGAGCCGATGCACTGGTGGAGGCTGGCCGCCAGCGGGGCCGCGGGGCGCCAATGGCCAGGTACGATGGCCACCGGTGACCAGTCCGGCATGACCGGTACGGCTGGCGGTGCCAGGTCAGCGAATTCACCGGCGGCATGCACCACCTTGCCCCCGACCACCGTCAGCACCGATTCGAGCCATTTGATCTGCTCTTCCTCGACGCTGAAGAAATCGGCCGAGAGCGCCACCAGATCGGCCAGCTGGCCGACCTTGAGCTGTCCCTTCTTGCCTTGCTCGCTGGAGAACCAGGCGCTGCCGTGGGTGAAGAGCTGCAGGGCGGTGGCCCGAGGCAGGCCTTCCGGATAGAGGCTCATGCCGCCGACGGTCTTGCCGCTCACCAGCCAGTAGAGCGCCGTCCAGGGGTTGTAGCTGGCCACCCGGGTGGCATCGGTACCCGCCCCGACCGGTACGCCTTCGGCGAGCATGCGCTTGATCGGTGGGGTGGCCTCGGCCGCCTGGGCGCCGTAGCGGTCGACGAAGTATTCGCCCTGGAAGGCCATGCGATGCTGGATGGCGATGCCGCCGCCCAGGGCCCGGACACGCTCGATGTTGCGCGGGCTGATGGTTTCGGCGTGATCGAACAGCCACGGCAGGCCGTTGAAGGGGATGTCGCGATCGACCTTTTCGAAGACATCGAGCATGCGCGAGATGGACTCGTCATAGGTGGCATGCAGCCGGAACGGCCAGCGCTGCTCGACCAGATGGCGCACCACCGGCTCCAGTTCATCTTCCATGCTCGGGGCCAGATCCGGCCGGGGTTCGAGAAAGTCCTCGAAGTCGGCGGCGGAAAACACTAGCATCTCGCCGGCGCCGTTGTGTCGGAGAAAGTCGGTGCCCTGGTGCAGGGTGACGCTGCTCGTCCAGTGCTTGAAGTCGTTCAGCTCCTCCTTGGGCTTCTGCGTGAAGAGGTTGTAGGCGATGCGCACGGTGAGCTGGTCGTTGTCGGCCAGCTGCTGGATCACCTGGTAGTCCTCCGGGTAGTTCTGGAAGCCGCCGCCGGCATCGATGGCGCTGGTGACGCCCAGGCGATTGAGTTCGCGCATGAATTGCCGGGTGGAGTTGACCTGGTATTCCAGCGGCAGCGTGGGCCCTTTGGCCAGGGTCGCGTAGAGGATGAGGGCGTTGGGCCGGGCGATCAGCATGCCGGTGGGATCGCCCTTGGCATCGCGCTGGATCTCGCCGCCGGGTGGGTTGGGGGTGTGACGGTCATAGCCCACCGCCCGGAGCGCCGCTCGATTCAACAACGCGCGATCGTAGAGGTGCAGCACGAAGACCGGCGTGTCCGGCGCGGCCCGATTCAGTTCCTCGACGGTAGGCATGCGCTTTTCGGCGAACTGGAATTCCGTCCAGCCACCCACCACCCGCACCCACTGCGGCGTGGGCGTGCGCTCGGCCTGCTCCTTGAGCATACGCAGGGCATCCGCCAGCGACGGAACACCCTCCCAGCGCAGCTCCAGGTTGTAGTTGAGGCCGCCGCGGATCAGGTGCAGGTGCGAGTCATTGAGGCCGGGGATCACACAACGCTGCCGCAGATCGATCAGCCGCGTCGCCGTGCCACGAAAGGCCATGGCCTCGGCATCGGTGCCCACCGCGATGAAGCGGCCATCCCTGATCGCCACGGCGGTGGCCTGGGGTTGCTGGGGATCGACGGTGTGCAGGCGGCCATTGAACAGAATCAGATCGGCGCTCATGGGTAGGGTCCTTGTGAACGAACGGAAGGGTTGTAGAGGGCGAAAGGGTGAGGGCAGGGGCCGGGGCCACGCCCTAGGCGGGGTCGGCGGTCAGCCAGGGATCCAGCATCCGCGTGGCCAGCGGCATGAACAGGTACACCACCAGCACCACGATGCTCAGGGTGATCAGCAGGTTGCTCATCAGGTAGCCGGCCAACCAGGGCGCCACGCCGAATACCGGTTGCCAGAGCGCGGGTACCAGCAGGCTCAGGGGCAGAATGACCAGGAAGCTGACGACCACCTGCTTCCACCGCGGCGGTGCCTGCTCGGCCGGCCGGGGCGCGAACCAGAAGTCCTTGCCGAGCCGGACCTCGGTGTTGTCGCCGTCCTGCAGCCATCCCTGTGCCTGGCTGACCAGCCACTGCCGGGCGGAGGACGCGAGCCATTCCTGCAGGTGCTGCATCTCGTCGAAGCGCAGCACCGAGGTGAACTGCAGGGCATCGCCATGGCGCTCCCGGCCGACGTCCACCCCGAGGTGCCCCGGGAATTGACTGGCGGCCTCGATGGTCTGGTGCAGCCAGGTTTCGTAGCGCTGTTCGTGCTGCGGATGGACCTGGTGGCGGACGACCAGGGTCGCGGTAGTAAGAGCGGGGTTCATGAGCAGGACTCCTGCCTGGACTGGGGAAGCGCCAGCCCCGCCTGATACGGTGGGGCTGGCAGGGGCTCAGACGGCGGCGGCGACCGGGGCCAGGGTGGGGCCGTGGGCGATACGCTCGGGGGCCTTGTGCACCATGGTGTAGGCGTAGTCGACGCCCATGCCGTAGGCGCCGGAATGCTCCTTCACCAGGGCCATGACGGCGTCGTAGGTGTCGCGGTTCTTCCAGTCGCGCTGCCATTCCAGCAGGACCTGCTGCCAGGTCACCGGAATCACGCCGGCCTGGATCATGCGCTGCATGGCGTAGTCGTGAGCGGCCTGGGTGGTGCCACCCGAGGCGTCGGCGACCATGTAGATCTCGTAGCCGGCATCGTGCATGGCGGAGAGGGCGAAGGTGGTGTTGCAGACTTCCGTCCAGAGGCCGGAAACGATGATCTTGTTGCGGCCATTGCGCTTGAGCGCATCGCGCACCTTCTGGTCGTCCCAGGAGTTCATGGAGGTGCGCTCCAGCAGCGGCGCCTCGGGGAACACGGCGAGCAGCTCGGGATAGGTGTGGCCGGAGAAGCTTTCGGTTTCGACCGTGGTGATGATGGTCGGCACGTTGAAGATCTTGGCGGCCTTGGCCAGGCCGACGGTGTTGTTCTTCAGGGTCTGGCGATCGATGCTCTGGACGCCAAAGGCCATCTGCGGCTGCTGGTCGATAAAGATCAGCTGGCTGTTCAGGGGGGTCAGGACTTCGGTTTTGGAGTTGTTCATGGCTTCACCTATCGATTGAGTGTGGTTTGGGATGTGCTCCGGGCGGCGATCTGGGCGGCTCGCCTTCAAGGGGGCGATGGCCTCGGTCGCAGCGGTTGTGACCGGAACTGCTATCCAAGGTAAGGGATCAATCGAGGCTGTGCTTGTGCACTTTTGCGCCTTTGAAAGCGCAAATTTGCGCCATTGGATTCGCCTGGGGGCTGCTAGGGTGTGGCCTTCCAATCACCCGGATTCCACAGCGCGAATCCACTTTCCGCGAGGAACAGGCAATGGCAGCAGCACAGTTGAGGGACAAGGACACGGCGTACTGGGGCGTACCCTGGGAGCAGGCCTACGGCTATCCGCAGGCCCGTCGGGTGGGTGACGAAATCTTCGTCTCGGGGCAGTTCAATCACGACGCGGACGGCAATCTGGTAGCGCCGGCACCGCTGGACAGCGAGGGCCGCCCCAGCGACTTTTCCACCATGGGCGAGCAGATGCGCACCGCCTACGACAACATCGCCACACTGCTCGCGCTCTATGGCGCCACCCTGCAGGACGTCGTCGAGGAAACCCTCTATGTGCTGGACATGGACGCCGCCTTCGCCGTCGTCGGCAAGGTGCGCAAGGCAGCCTACGGCTGCGAGGCACCGCGCTGCGCCAGCAACATCATAGGTGTTTCGCGGCTGGCCCAGCGCCCGCAGCTGATCGAGATCGCCTGCCGGGCGGTGATTGGCAGTCGCGCGCGCTAGGCAGAGGCTTCGCGCTCTTCGGGCGCAGTGGCAAACGGGCGCTGACCTTCCACCAGCGCCTTCTGCTCGGCCACCGCCGCCGCACAGAACGCCATGAAGGCCTTAACACGCCAGGACTTGCGGATGTCCTGATGGGTCAGCAGCCAGAGTTCGTCGTTGAGCTCCGGCACCACCGGCCCCACGCGCACCAGGCCGGGCGTGGTATCGCCCAGCATGCAGGGCAGAAAGCCGAAACCCAGCCCCGCCACGATGGCCGCACTGGCGGCGGCGACCGAATCGGTACGGTAGGAGACATCCTCAGGCGCCACCCGGCATTCCAGATAGGCAGCCGCCTTGAGGTTGGCCAGGGCGGAGGTGTAGGACACCCAGGCCTGACCGGCCGCATAGGGATCCTCCTGCCGCGCACCGCCACGACTGCCATAGGCGGCCCAGGCGATGGTGGCCAGCTTGCGCCCGACCAGGCTGTCGGCGGGCTTTCTAGTGGCCCGGATCGCGATGTCTGACTCGTCGCGGGCCAGACTCAAGGTCTGATTCCCCACCAGCACCTCGATGGTCATGCCATCGTTCGCCGCCTTGAAATCGGCGATGATGGGGGTCAGGAAGTACAGCAGCAGCGAGTCGCTGGTGGTGATGCGCAGCTTGCCCAATGGCCCCTGGGCGGCGCGGGATACCCGTCGGGCGACGCTGACGATATCCAGTTCGACCCGCTCGCCCAGGGCGCGGAGCTCTTCGCCTTCGACGGTCAGCTGGTAGCCGGAGCGACGATGGTCGAACAGGGCGACACCCAGGGTTTTCTCCACCTGTGCGACCCGTCGGGAGACGGTGGAGACGTTGATGCCCAGTTTCTTGGCGGTCGCCGCCCGATTGCCGGACTCGCTGAGGGCCTTGATGATGCGCAGGTCGTCCCAGGACAGCTGGCTGACCGCCGCCCCCACATCCCAGCGCGCTGCAGCCTGATCAGGTTGGCTTGGAGAAGCCGGTTTTGCTGAGGCGTCCACACCTGAGGTTCCGTCGGTTGTTGTCGGGCATCATACGAAAAAGGCCATGGCAGAACCACGGTCGGGCAAGGGCGCTGGCGGTACCTGCAGCCATGCGGGCCTTCCACGGGCGTATTTGGTGGGCGGTCACTGGCGATTCCCCCCGGCCAAGTGCCGCTCAGTCATCAATATGGACAGTTCATGCGATAACTGATGTATTCATCAGGCCATCACGAAAGATGATGGCAATAAGCCAGTCGGCAATCGACAGCAGTGCTTTCAGGTAAGACCACCATGGGCATCGACGACACCGAATTTCCACCTCGCTTCACCCTGACCAGTCCGCTGGACCTGAACCGGGTCATGGATCAGGCCCGCCTCGATCAGGGCTTCATGCGCCGGGTCATCACGGTGCTGGAAGAGTGTGGTGTGGACGATCGTACCGACGACGAAAATGCCCTGCTCGAATGGGCACGCAGCTTCCAGCGCCGGCAGCCGGGCGAGGTTGAAGGTTAGGGGACCAGAGGTGCCCGCGCCGGGCGTTGGCCCGCCTGGTTCAGGCATTGCGCCTGGTCCGAGCCTTTCCGCGGCCGACCGATCCTTGGAGGGGCAGCCACGGCCTCCCGATCCGGCGTAGACGTGGCGTCAGCCCTGATCCGGGCTTCCCGTGGGAGCCGTTTCCGCCACCAATCCCAGAGGCACAGGCGCCAGCAGCGCCGTCTCGGCCACCATGTCGGCCACCCGTTCGTTGAGATCCTGTACGGCCTGGAGCACAGCCTGGACGTTCGGATCGTCGCAATCGACCTTGCCCAGCCGCCTGGCATTTTCCTGTAGCTGACGATGGAGGCCGAGCAGGGCCTCCCGGGCTTGGCTCTGGGGATCAGGATGCATGGCGAGGTCTCAGGCTCTTGTTTGGTTGATGGCGCCTGGCCACTATGTCCACATTGCTTTGGTATCGCAATAAACATTAAGGCGATTCCGCTACCTTTCGACGGGTGGCGGCAGGAGCAGGGGAGCGGATAGCCACGGTGTGGCTGAAACGTTCTGGCCAGATTTCCAACCACACCCTGGCACGCCCAAGCCCGACCAATCTCGGCGCCTCAAGCTAAGGTCGAACAGCCTGAGCCGCCGTGCCTGGCCTGGGGGCCGCCGCTTTCGGCTTCAGTAGCCGGCCACCAGGCCATCCTTGCGCGGATCGGAGCCGCCCACGTAGCCACCGGCGACGCGCTGGATGATCTGGGCGCCGCCGAAGGCGAACACGCCGGAGGGCTCCTCCACCGTCACCTCGTGGCCCAGGGCCCGCAGTGCTTCCAGGGTGGCCGGGTCCAGGCTGCTTTCCACCGCGACCCGGCGGCCGCCTTCGAGGCGCCAGCGTGGTGCGTCGGCGGCGGCCTGGGGATTCTGCCGGTACTTGAGGATGCGCAGCATCAGTTGCAGGTGCCCCTGGGCCTGCATGGGGCCACCCATCAGGCCGAAGGCCATCAGCGGGGTGCCGTCGGCATTCATGGCGAAGCCGGGGATGATGGTGTGGAAGGGCCGCTTGCCCGGAGCCACGCTGTTGACGTGGTCCGGTGCCAGGGTGAAGCCGGCGCCGCGATTCTGCAGGCTGATGCCGGTGCCCGGCACCACCACGCCCGAGCCGAAGCCCATGTAGTTGGACTGGATGAAGGAAATCATCATGCCGCTCTCATCAGCCGCCGACAGGCAGACGGTGCCGCCGGGGCGTGGGGCGCCATAGCCGGGATCGCCGGCACGCGACCCGACCAGCCCGGCGCGTTCGCGCAGGTAGGCCGGGTCCAGCAGGTGTTCGGCCTGGATGCGCATGTGCGCGGAGTCGGTGACGTGCTGGTAGAGATCGGCCAGTCCCAGCTTCATGGCCTCGATCGAGCGGTGCAGGGTGGCGGGGCTGTCCACGGGATCCGCGCCGATGCCGGCGGCTTCAAGGATGCCCAGGCCGGCGAGGGTGGCGATGCCCTGGCCGTTGGGCGGCAGCTCGTGCACCACGGCGCCGGCGAAGGGTACCGAGAGGGTGTCGATCCAGTCGGCCCGGTGGGCGCGCAGATCCTCTTCGTCCAGCACCGCTCCGTGCTCGCGGGCATGGCGGGCCATGGCCTGGGCCAGTTCGCCCTGGTAGAAGGCAGCACCGTTGCTTTCAGCGATGGCCTCCAGGGTTCGCGCGTGGTCGGGCAGGCGCACCAGGGTGCCGGCCCGGGGTACGCCGTTGGCCAGGAAGCAGGCGGCGAAACCGGGTTGGTCCTTGAGCTGCTCGGCCCCGCGGCGCCAGAGTTCTGCGATCACCGGGGTGAGCAGGAAGCCATCGCGGGCATAGTGGATCGCCGGGGCGGCGAGGGTGGTCAGCGGCAGCTTGCCGTAGCGCTGGGCCAGGGCGACCCAGGCCGAGACAGCCCCGGGCACCGTGACCGCGCCCCAGCCGCGGGCCGGCATGGCGCTCTGGCCGGCGAAGTATTCCGGCGTCCAACCGCGCGGTGCGCGGCCGGAGGCATTGAGGCCCTGCACCTTCTCGCCGTCCCAGACGATGGCGAAGGCGTCGCTGCCGATGCCGCAGCCGGTGGGTTCCACCACGGTGAGCACCATGGCGGCGGCCACCGCGGCGTCCACCGCGTTGCCGCCGCGGCGCAGCATCTCCACGCCGGCCTGGGCGGCCAGCGGCTGCGAGCAGGCCACCAGGTTGCGGCCCATGACCGGCGAGCGAGCCGAGGAATAGGGGTTGTGATAGTCCAGATCGGGCATGGCGAAGGGTCTCATTGGTGACGAGGATCAAGGGCGTCGCGCAGGCCGTCGCCCAGCAGGTTGAAGCCGAGGACGGTGAGGTAGATGCAGACGCCCGGGGCGATGGACATCCAGGGCGCCTGCTCCATGAAATTCTTGGCGGTGTTCAGCATGGAGCCCCAGGAGGGCATCGGCGGTTGCTGGCCGAGGCCGAGAAACGACAGGCTGGCCTCGGCGAGGATGGCGGCGGCGATGGTCAGGGTGGCCTGGACCACCAGCGGCGAGAGGATGTTGGGCAGGACGTAGCGCCAGAGAATCCAGCGATCCGGCAGGCCGATGGCGCGCGCTCCCTCCAGATAGTCCTCGTGGCGGATGGCGAGCACCTGGCCACGGGTCAGGCGGGCGAACACCGGCATGGCGGACAGGCCGATGGCGATCATGGCGTTGCCCAGACTCGGGCCGAGAAAGGCGCCCAGGGCGATGGCGAGGACCAGGAAGGGACAGGACAGCAGGGCTTCGACCAGGCGTGAGACCACGGCGTCCAGCCAGCCGCCGAAGTAGCCGGCGACCAGGCCCAGGGGCACCCCCACCAGCAGGGCGATGGCCACCGAGACCACGCCCGCCAGCAGGGAACTGCGCGCGCCCCACAGCAGGCGCGAGAGCAGGTCGCGCCCGAGTTCGTCGGTGCCCAGCCAGTTCAGCGCCGAGGGCGCCTTGCGTACCGCCAGGAAGCTGGTCTTGAGCGGATCGAAGGGGGCCAGCCAGGGTGCCAGCAGGGCGGCCAGGGCGAAGGTCAGGATCAAGGCGGCGCCGAGCAGCGCGCCGCGATTGGCGCTGAACTTGCGCCAGAAGGGCGAGCGCGCGGGTCTCAGGGTGGCCGGGCGGGGCAGGGTCAGGGCGTTCATGCGGCGTGCCTCAGGCGCGGGTTGATCAGGCGGTAGAGCAGGTCGGCCACCAGGTTGAGCAGCACGAAGCCCACCGCCACGCAGAGCACCACCCCCTGGACCACCGCGTAGTCGCGGTTGAACACGGCGTCGACGATCATCTTGCCGAAGCCGGGGATGCTGAAGACCTGCTCGGTGAGCACCGCACCGCCAAGCAGTTCGCCGAACAGCAGGGTGGTGAGAGTGACGATGGGCATCAAGGCATTGCGCAGGGCATGGCGCAGGATCACCACGCGCTCGCGCAGGCCCTTGGCTCGGGCGGTGCGTACGTAGTCGGCGCGCAGCACCTCCAGCATGGCCGCTCGGGTATGGCGCATCAGGGTGCCGGAGAGGCCGGCGCCCAAAACGAAGGCCGGCAGGATCAGGGTGCGCAGGTTGCGCAGCGGGTCCTCGTGGAAGGGCACGAAACCGGAGGCCGGCAGCCACTGCAACTTCACCGCGAAGAGCAGGATCAGGAGTATGCCGAGCCAGAAGTGCGGGATGGAGATGCCGGACAGGGCCACCAGGTTGGCGCCGTAGTCGACCGCCGTGCCCCGGCGTACCGCGGCGAGGATGCCGGTGGGGATGCCGATGAGCAGCGCGATGACGATGGCCAGCAGCGACAGCTCCAGGGTCACCGGCAGCTTTTCGGCGATCAGCGCCGTCACCGGCTGGTCGGTGCGCAGCGAGATGCCCAGGTCACCCCGCAGCACCCCGCCCATCCAGTGCAGGTACTGCACCGGTACGGGATCGTTCAGCCGGTATTTCTCGCGCAGGAATTCCAGCACCTGGGGATCACGCTCCTCGCCGGCCATGGCCAGCACCGGATCGCCCGGCAGCAGTTGCTGCAGGGTGAAGACGAACAGCGACACCAGCAGCAGGGTGGGCAGGGCACTCAGCAGGCCACGCAGGAAGAGGCGCAGCATGGCTATTGCCCGCGGGTGACGCCGGCCAGGCGAATCAGGCCGTCGGGATTGGGGACGAAGCCCTTGAGATCGGCGCGGGTGGCGATGATGCGCGGATCGAAATAGAGATAGAACACCGGCAGCTCCTCGCGCAGCAGGGTCAGGGCCTGGGCATAGAGCGCCTGACGCTGGGCCTGGTCATTGATGGTGCGAGCCTGGTCGAGCAGTTGATCCAGCGCGGCGTTGCAGTAGCGGCCGTCGTTCTGGTTGCCCTTGCAGGTGACGAATTGATGCACGTTGCCATCCGGATCGGGGCGGCCGGACCAGGCGCTCAGGCCGAGCTGGAAGTTGCCGGCGTGCTGTTCGGCCAGCAGGGTGGCGTATTCGGTGGCGACCAGGTTGACCTCGAAGCCGGCCTCGGCGGCCATGGCCTGGATCAGCTGGCCCACCTGCTGGGCGATGGGGTTGTTGGCGATCTTCAGCTCCACCTTGACCGGCAGGCTGACGCCGGCGGCCTTGAGCAGCGCCTGGCTGCGCGCCACGTCGCGGGCCGGCACGGCGAAGGCCTTGTCGTAGTAGGGGCTGCTCTGCGGGAAGGGCTGCACGCTCGGCGCATAGAGGCCTTCGAACACCACCTGGTTGAGCGCCTCGCGATCCAGCGCCAGGTCGAAGGCCTGACGCACGCGCTTGTCGCCGGCGAAGGGATTCTTCGCCCGGTCGCCATTGGCCATGTTCACCATCAGCTGCATGTAGCCCAGGCCCGGGGTGTTGTAGAGGGTGAAGCCGGCCTGGCCCTGCAGGCCCTTGACGTCGGTGGGCGCGACCCGCTCGACGATGTCCAGGTCGCCCGAGCGCAGGTTGGCGAGGCGCACCGAGGTGTCCGGGATGGGCAGGAAGATCAGCCGGTCGAAGTGGTAGGCGCTGGCGTTCCAGTACTGGGGGAAGCGCTCCAGCACGATGCGGTCCTGCTGCACCCGCTGCACGAAGCGATAGGGACCGGAACAGACCGGCTTGCTGCCCACGTCGCCGGTGGACGCCTTGGGCGCCAGCATCATGCCGGCGCGGTCGGAGAGCTGGGCGAGCAGGGTGGCGTCGGGTTGCTTGAGGCGGATGCGCACGGTCTGGGGATCGACCACCTCGACGGTATCCACCGAAGCCAGTTCGCTCTTGCGCAGCGAGTCGGGCAGGCTGCGGGCGCGGTCCAGGTTGAATTTCACCGCGGCGGCGTCGAAGGTCTCGCCGTCATGGAAGGTCACGCCCTGGCGCAATTGCAGCGTCAGGCTGCGGTTGTCGTCGCTCCACTGCCAGGCGGTGGCCAGTTGGGGCACCAGCTCCAGCTGTGGCGAGACGTCTACCAGCTTGTCGCACAGGGCGGTGTAGACCAGCCGCCCCGAATAGGTCCGCGAGCGGTGCGGATCGAGCACGTCGGGATCGTCCTGGATGCCGATGCGCAAGGTGGTCTCGGCCAGGGCGGAGCCGCCGGCCAGGAGCAGAAGGGTGGCGGTGAGCCAGGCGGAGGCTTTCATGGGGTGGACTCCAGAAGGGATTGATGACGGTTGAACAGGGCCAGGCGGCGCGTGAAGGCGGCGCTGGTGGCGATCAGCGGCGGCGGTGAGGAGCCCGCGCCGGCGATCTCGCGCCAGAAGTGGCAGGCCACCCGGCCTTCGCCGGCGGCGGATTCCAGCAGCGGCTTGGCCTCGCGGCACAGCGGCCGGGCGTGGGGGCAGCGGGTGTGGAAGCGGCAGCCGCTGGGCGGCGCCGTGGGGCTGGGCAGGTCGCCGCCGAGCAGGGTGCGTGGCCGCCGCGCCCGCGGATGGTTGACCGGCACCGCGGCCAGCAGCGCCTGGGTGTAGGGATGCAGGGGCGACTCGAACAGCGCCTCCACCGGCGCCAGTTCGACGATCTCGCCCAGGTACATCACCGCCACCCGGTCGCTCATGTGGCGGATCACGCCGAGGCCGTGGGCGACGATGATCAGGGTCAGCCCGAAGCGCGCCTTGAGGTCTTCCAGGAGGTTCACCACCTGGGCCTGCACCGAGACGTCCAGCGCCGACACCGGCTCGTCGCCGAGCAGCAGCCGCGGCTCGGCGGCCAGGGCGCGGGCGATGCCGATGCGCTGGCGCTGGCCGCCGGAGAATTCATGGGGATAGCGCCCCGCCAGTTCCGGCGCCAGGCCCACGGTGCGCAGCAGCTCGGCCACCCGCTCGGCGCGCTGGCCCCGATTCAGCGGCTGGTGCAGCCACACGGGCTCGCCAACGATGTCGGCCACGCTCATGCGCGGATTCAGCGAAGCGAAGGGGTCCTGGAAGATGATCTGCAATTCCTGGCGGACCTGGCGCAGCGCCGCCGGGCTGAGATTGCCCAGGTTGCGGCCTTCGTATATGACATCGCCGGCGGTAGGGGCGAGCAGGTTGAGCAGTAGCCGGCCGAGGGTCGACTTGCCCGAACCGGACTCGCCCACCAGCGCCAGGGTCTCGCCGCGGCGCACCGCGAAGGAGACATCGCTGACCGCCTGCACCGGTGGTCGTGGGCGTTGCAGGAAACCGGCCTGGCCACCGAAGTGCTTGGTCAGGCCGATGGCTTCGAGGATGGGGCGTTCCACGGCGGTCATGCAGGGGTCTCCAGGTGCTGTTCCAGGGGCGCGCGCAGGCAGGCCACCTGCTGCCCGGGAGCGAGTTCCACCAGGGGTGGCGGCGCGACGCGACAGGCATCGAGGACGAAGGGGCAGCGGCTGGCGAAGCGGCAGCCGGCGGGCATCTCGGCGGGCGTCGGCACCCGGCCGGCGATGGTCGCCAGGCGTCCCGTGCGCGGTCCCAGCGAGGGCATGGAGCCCATCAGGCCGAGGGTGTAGGGATGCTGCGGATCGTCGAACAGCTGGGCGACCGGGCCGGATTCCACCACCCGGCCGGCGTACATCACTGTCATCTCGTCGGCGACCTCGGCGACCACGCCGAGGTCGTGGGTGATGAGGATCATGGCGCTGCCGGTCTCGGCCTGCAGACTGGCGATGAGTTCGAGGATCTGCGCCTGGATGGTCACGTCCAGCGCCGTGGTGGGCTCGTCGGCGATGATCAGCGCCGGGTCGTTGGCCAGCGCCATGGCGATCATCACCCGCTGGCGCATGCCGCCGGAGAGTTCGTGGGGATAGGCCGCCAGTCGCTGGGTCGCCGCCGGCACCCGCACCTTCTCCAGCATCTCCAGGGCGCGCTGCCGGGCAGCCGACTGACTGCCACCACGATGGCGCAGCACGGTTTCCATCAACTGTTCGCCGACGGTGAAGGCCGGATTCAGCGAGGTCATCGGCTCCTGGAACACCATGGCCAGGCGATCGCCGCGCAGGTCGCGGCGGCGCGCCTCGGGCATGCCCAGCAGGTCCTCACCCATGAAGCTGGCTTGATGAGCGCGGACCTCGGCGGTGGCCGGCAACAGCCCCATCAGCGCCATGGAGGTCACGCTCTTGCCACAGCCTGATTCGCCCACCAGGGCCAGGGTGCGGCCCGGCTGCACGGTAAAGCTCAGCCCTTCCACCACCGCCGCCGGGGCGCCGGCGAAACGCACGCTGAGATCGTCCACCACCAGCACCGGGGCACTCATAGGGCCTGCTCCAGGGTCTGTTGCAGCACGCTGTCCAGTGCCAGTTGCAGGGCGCGCAGATGGGCGCGCATCACCGCCGCGGCGCGGACCGGATCGCGGGCATCGAGGGCTTCCACCAGGGCCTGGTGGTCATCGTGGTAGGCCAGCAGGCGCTGGGCATTGCGCGCCCGGTGGCGCAGGTCGCGCCAGATCGGGTCCAGGCGGATGGCGTCGAGCATCTCGAACAGGTCCAGCAGCAGGCGATTGCCGGCGGCCTCGGCGATGCTGCGGTGGAAGGCGCTGTCCCACAGCTCGATGGCATCTGCATCCTCGCTGCTGCCCAGGCGTTCGAAGGCGGTGCGCTCGGCCATGCGGCGAATCAGGGCGCGCTGTTCGCCACTGGCGCGCTGGGCGGCCAGGGCGGCGAGATTCGGCTCCAGGTGCAGCCGTGCCTCCATCACCTCGCTGAAATTGGTGCGCGCCGACAGCTGGGTCAGGGTGAGGGCTGCGCTCGGCGGCGTGGGCCCGACGTAGGTGCCCTTGCCCTGGCGGCGCCACACCTGGCCCTCGGCTTCGAGCACCGCCAGGGCGCGGCGGATGGAACGCCGGCTGACGCCGAATTCACTGGCCAGCTCGCGCTCCGGCGGCAGGGGTTTGTCTGGTAGGTTGCTCTGCTGGGCCACCAGGTTGCGCAAGGCATCCAGGGCCAGGCGGGCACTGTCGTCGGTGTGGATCTGCATCGAACCTTTGCCTCTTAGGTCTGGGCCGTCTCCCGCTGCGAAACGCGCTAACAACGCGATCGCAGGGGAGATGCGAATACCTGAGGCGGGTGCAAGGCCGATGCCATTTGAAATTGGTTCGCTGGACCTTTCAGCGCGAGGCTCTGGGGCGATGCCTGGATTCCGGTCGCGGTCCGGACCCGCAGCATTGGTTCGCGTCTGGGCGAACCTTTGTCCGGCTACTCACGAGACGCTGCGCCAGGATGGAGCCCGGTTGCACCGGAGCGGCGCGTTGGGAATGTCACTCAGCGCCTGCCCCGATACTCCGCCTCCCACGCTGAGCGGATCGATGCAAGGGATAGCCAGATCTTCCTCGTGCTGCCGGACCCTACGTAAATGTTCGGTCCCGCTGCCGAGCGCTGAATGGACAAAGCCGCGGAAGAGTCTTCGTGGCGGTCAGTGTCCAGGCCTCGCCCAGGAGAGCGTCGATAAGGACCATTAAAGGGCTACATGTCTCGCCACTGCACATGGCTGTGCCGAATGCCTGGATGGTCTACTCGGCATTCGGCTGCATGCGCTTCTACGTCTGGTCCAACACCACCCGCGGGGACGTCGCCGCTCGCCTTATCAAATGACGGCCGACTGGCATCAGGGCGTCAGCCGATGGGCAGTTCACCGGGCACGATGACGATGAACAGGCCGAACATCGGTAGCGATCTTGAAGAATTCCTTCTGGTACTTGCCGAAGGTCATTTCCGTTCGATTCATCAGCAGGAACAGCCAGGCGACTGTAGGACTCGGATAACGCTGAGGTAGAGAGTCATTTCACCATTTTCGGCGGCGAACACTGTTCAAGTGGGTAACGCGGATGGCGATGGGCTCCGCCATCATGAGGTGAGGGTGCTGCCTATCCTGACGCCCTTCTGGCACGCGACTACCACTTTCTCGCTACTTCGATTCAGCGCTCAGAGGGGTGTTGATCGTGGTAAGCCTTACCTGCGAATCGGCATTTCATTCCTTTTTGGCATTGAGATGGCTTTCCACTGCACGGAACGTAAGCAACAGCAGACCGGCAATGCCGAGCGTGAGGGGGGCGCCTAGGGCGCTGGCGAGCAAGCCGGCGAGCAGGCCACCCACCGCCTCGAAGCCGAAGCGCATGGCGATGTACAGGGCGATCACGCGGCCACGCAGCGCTGCCGGGGCATCGCCCTGCAACAGCATGTTGGTGCTGACGTTGTTGGCGGTGATGCCGAAGCCCAGCAGGGCCAGCAACAGTAGCGCCAAGGGAAGCGGCAGCTGGAACGCCAGCAGGCACAGGGCCAGGGCACAGCACAACTCGGCGATGAAGATCACGCGCCTCAGGCGGTGCAAGGCGCCGGCGAGGGCGAGCATGATCGTGGCGACGAAGGCACCCGCACCGGCGGCTCCCCATAGCCACCCCAGCATCCGGGCATCGCCGAGGTAGAGCGTCTTGGCCAGTACCGGCAGCAAGACGCTGTAGTTGGAGGCCAGCAGGTTGACGGCGACCACCCCCAGCATCAGGCGCCGGACCGAGAAGGTATTCCAGACGTAGTCCAGGCCTTCACGAAACATCTGACTGGTCGAACCGCTGGCTTTGGCGGTCGCGCTGCCCTGAACCTTCGTCAGGCCCAGCAGCAAGGTAGCAAAGGCGATCGCCGTGATCAGGAAGCACAGCGCTTCGCTACTGGCGGCGATCAGGGCGCCGGCCAACGGCGGGCCGATGAAGCGCGCGGCGTTGATCAGCATGGCATTGAGGGCGAGGGCGTTGGGCAAATCGCTGGCGTCGGCCACGAAGCTACCGATGAGTGCCTGTCTGAGCGGTGTTTCCAGGGCATTCAGCAAGCCCAGGAATAGAGCCATGGCGATCAGGATCGGCGCGTCGATCCAGCCTTGCCAGCTCAAGAGCGCGAGCAACAGCGATTGGATGGCCAGCAGCGACTGCGCCGCGATCAGGCAACGGCGTTTGTCGTGGCGGTCGATCCAGGCGCCGGCGATCGGACCTACCAGCAATTGCGGGGCGAGCGTCAGAAAGGTGATGACGCCCAGTAGGGTGGCGGAAGCGGTGACGTGATAGGCCATCCACGACAGCGCGACCTGTTGCACCCATTTGCCCAGGGTCGACACGCCCTGGCAGGCGAAATAGATCTGGAAGTCACGATGGGCGAGCGCCCGTACAGCGGTGGGCCAACGGGAGGGCTGTGCAGGTTTCGCCAAGAAGGCTGTCTCCAGATTGACTCGGCAGGCAGCGGCCGGTCCGGCAGGTCAAGTGCGGCACCGCGACAACCAGCACGGCGATGCTTGGGACAAGAGCGGCTACCCCCTGGCGCTCATGCCATACAGGGCGGGCAGTGCGCAGAACCCGTCATCAGGCCGGCCGTTTAAGTTGCGGGGTAACAACCAGCTATGAGCTGGCTTTTTAGAATGTCATTTCGTTTTGTTGTTTGCAATGGCAAGCCCGCCAGCCCGAGCAGCCGGGCTGGCAGACATTTGCCTGACGTGGGCGAGACGGAAGTCTCCTCGTCCGGCCCTAGCGGCCGGCACGGCGCCGTTGTCGAGCATGGGGTGAACAATCAAGCCGGCCGGAAGTAGGACCGATGGCCTTCAGTCTTGGAGTGGGGTCGATGCCGAGGAGGGCGCATCGTTTTCCGGTAACGCGCCGTGACGAAGCAGATGCACGACTTCGTCCTGCGTCTGGTTGACCGCCCCGAGGCGTTCGATCAGTTCGGCCGCGCGACTGCCGCGCAGGCCGGCGGTGGTGAGCTGGCCGGCATGGACGTAGGTGTAAACCCCGGACACGGCGAATGCCTTAAGGCAGGCGATGTGCCGCGCCTGTTCGAGCAGGCTGCTGCGAAAAGCTTCGCTGGCGAAGAAACGTCGGCGTTCCAGTGGCGAGGCGAAGACGATCTCCACCATCGACAGCGCCGCGCGGATGGCATCGGCCCGGTGCGCCACGTCGGGCGACGGCGGATGCTGACCGTCGTTGACGAAGGGCACGCACGGGTGGACGCGCACTTTCAGGACGGCCGCTTGGGTGGCCAGCCACGGGCCCAGGTGGCTCAGCAGATAATTGTTCAGGTCCTCGAGGCTGTCGCGGGGATGCAGATGGAGCTGCAGGCGATCCAGCTGGTCGGGACCGTTGTGCTGCTCGTCCGCCAGCGTGTTCTTGAAGGCGTGGGAGCCATGGGGCAGATCATAGGCAAGCGTCTCGGCGAACATGTTCTGCTCGTCGCTGAACAGCACGGGGCTGGCGGCCTGGAAGATACGCTGATGCGCCTCGTCAGCGAAGCCGATCTCGACCATTCCATCCAGTTCGTAGTCGGGAATCTCGCGGATGCCCTCGGCCAGCGGCCACAGATGGGCGTCCTGCTCTCGGTCGAAGTGGTATTGGACGTAGTGACCGAGCCCCGGCAGACGGGCGCACAGGGGACCGTGGACATCACGCCAGTATTGCGCGAACAGGTCATGGGGCACGCGTTCGCGACGCTTGACCGTGGTGTAGCTGTTGAGAGTGATCATGGGGGCGCATTCCTGGACGCGAGGCTTGGAAAGTGGACCCCTGATGTTGGCGATAAGCTCCGGACGTTCGCGAGCGAGATCCCGGGCCATGGTGCGTACCTACCCGCCCGGACCCGGACGCGCTCGATCCGTGGAGCGCGTCCTGCTCGTCCAGGCGCGAAACGGCTGTCAGACCTGCGCCATGCCACCGTCGACCGGCAACTCGGCGCCGGTGATGAAGCTGCTCTGGTCGCTGGCGAGAAAGAGCGCGGCCGCGGCCACTTCCTCGACGCGTGCCATCCGGCCAAGTGGGATCAGCCTGTTCAGCTGCTCCCGTACCTCCGCCGAGGTCGCCGCCATCATGGCGGTGTCCGTGGGGCCCGGCGCGACGACGTTGACGCGGATGTTGCGGGGCGCCAGTTCATTGGCCCAGGTCCGCGCGAAGGAGCGTACCGCCGCCTTGCTCGCCCCATAGACGCCATAGCCCGGGGTGCCGATCGCGGCGGCGATGGAGCCGATCAATACGATGGTGCCGCCAGCGGGCATGATCGCCGTCGCCGCCTGGGTGGCGAAGAGCAGGGCGCGTACGTTGAGCGCGAAGGTGCGGTCGAAGTGCTCTGCGGTGAGGGTCTCGAGCGGTGCGAACTCCGAGAGGCCGGCGTTCACCACCAGCACATCCACCCGCCCGGCTTCGCGCCGCACGCTGTCGAAGAAGGCATCAAGGGCCGTCACATCGGACGCATCGAGGCTGCGCTCGAGCAACCTGCCCGCGCCGCGTTCGACGTCGCGGGCCTGGGTGCGTCGACTGCTGGCGTACACCGTGGCGCCCTCGGTCGCGAAGCGTTCCGCGATGGCCCCACCGATCCCGCCATGACCACCGATCACGACGGCGACTTTTGCTGAAAGTATGCTCATGGATCCTCACCCGGTTGCTGTGGCTGTCCAGGAGCACGGTATCATTCGTATATCTGATCGCAAGAACGCACCTGAGGGTGCCTAGATATCCAGGCGGATACCCATGTCCAGCAACGAGCTCGAACTCCCGCTCGACGTCAGCGCGACGCGTCCCATCCTCGAACACATCGGCAACAAGTGGGCCGTGCTGATCCTGAGCGTCCTGTGCACGCAGCCGGCGCGCTTCAACGATCTCAAGCGCCGCCTCCACGGCATCACCCACAAATCCCTTTCCGAGGCCCTGAAGCGGCTCGAGCGCAACGGCCTGATCAGTCGCAAGGTACTGCCGACACAGCCGATCGGCGTCGAATACACCATCACCCCGCTTGGCAGCTCGCTGCGCGAACCCTTCGCCGCGCTTTATAGCTGGGCCCTGGCCCATGGCGCCGCCATGGAAGAGGCGCAACGGGTCTACGACGAGTCGCGAAAGGGAGAAGGGCAGGACGAGGACCTCTAGCGCCCGTCATCTGGGTTCGCCGCTCTTGCCAGCGTAGCGGACGGGCGTGGCGCTTCAGGGACTGCCGGTGAATCCCCGGCAAGAGGCTTGCTGAGTCATGAGCGCGGGCGGGACGGACTCTCCCTCGCCTGGGAGGCGCCTCGCCGCCCTCTGGAACGGCCACCACGCGGCGTGCGTCAGCGCTAGCGACTCAACTCATAGGCGCACATGTTCACCGTGGCCGCCAGATTCAGGGACTCGATGGCGCCCGAGCCGCCGATGGTGAAGGGCTGGGCGTTCAGCGCCGCCAGCTGCTCGCGCGGAACGCCGCGGGCTTCGTTGCCGAACAGGTAGCAGTCGAAGGCTGCGAAATCAGCGGACTGCACCGGCGTGCCCTGCATGTCCAGGCAGGCGATGCGAGGGAAACGCTCGGCCAGCCCGTCGAGTTCGACGTCGAGTTCCAGCGGGGTGTGGAAGATGGCGCCCATGCTGGCGCGGACCACCTTGGGGTTATAGGGATCGACGCTGCCCGGGCTGAGCAGGCAGCGGAAGCGCCCGAACCAGGCCAGGGTACGCAGGATGGTGCCCAGGTTGCCTGGATCCTGGATCTCGTGCAGATAGACGGCGCGCTCGCCCTCGACCGCTGCTGCCACGGGCTCCCGGGGCATGGGTACCACCGCAAGGATGCCCTGCGGGGTCTTGGTGTCGGCGAGCTGCGCCATCTGGCGGTCGCTGATCAGGTGCGTGCGGAACGGACTCTGCCAGTGTTCGTAGGCGCCCGTCACATAGAGTTCGGCGCGCTGCAGCGGGGGATGCTGCAGCGCGGCCTTTTGCAGTTCCAGCGCCAGGTGCTCGCCCTCCACCAGGAAGTGGCCGAATTCGGCGCGGTACTTCTTCTGGTGGAGCTTCTTGATGTCGTCGAGCTTCATCAACCCGCGGCCCGAACCAGCGGCGCGTCTTGCGCGTCGCCTTCCGCGAGCATCGCCTTGGCCAGGGCCTCGGCGACCTTGATGCCGTCCACGCCGGCAGAGAGGATGCCGCCCGCGTAGCCGGCGCCTTCCCCGGCCGGATACAGGCCGCGTAGATTCAAACTCTGCAGGCTGTCGTTGTCGCGGGTGATGCGCACTGGCGAAGAGGTGCGGGTCTCGATGCCGGTCAGGATGGCGTCATGGCGGTCGAAGCCGCGGATCTGCTTGCCGAAGGCGGGCAGGGCTTCGCGAATGGCCTCGATGGCATAGGCGGGCAACGACGGCGCCAGATCGCCCAGGCGCACGCCGGGCTTGTAGGAGGGCTCGACTTCACCGAATTCGGTGGAGGGCACGCCGCGAATGAAGTCGCCGACCAGTTGGCCGGGCGCGCAATAGTCGCTGCCGCCCAGTTCGTAGGCGCGCGATTCCAGGCGCTCCTGCAACTCGACGCCGGCCAGCGGATCGCCGGGGAAGTCCTGCTCGGGATTGATGCCCACCACGATGCCGGAGTTGGCATTGCGCTCGTTGCGCGAGTACTGGCTCATGCCGTTGGTGACCACCCGGCCCGGCTCGGAGGTTGCGGCCACCACGGTGCCGCCCGGGCACATGCAGAAGCTGTAGACGGCGCGGCCGTTCCTGGCGTGATGGACCAGCTTGTAGTCGGCGGCGCCCAGTTCCGGGTGGCCGGCGTACTTGCCCAGGCGGGCCTGGTCGATCATGCCCTGGGGGTGTTCGATGCGGAAGCCGACGGCGAACGGCTTGGCTTCGATGTACACGCCCTGGCGGTGCAGCATGCGGAAGGTGTCGCGCGAGCTGTGGCCCAGGGCGAGCACCACATGGCGGCTGTGCAGGGTTTCGCCGCTGGCGAGCACCACGCCCTCGAGCTGGCCGTCATTGATCACCAAGTCGGTCACCTTGCTCTCGAAGCGGACTTCGCCGCCGAGGGCGATGATCTCTTCGCGCATGGCGGCGACCACGCCGGTCAGGCGGAAGGTGCCGATGTGCGGCTTGCTGACGTATAGGATCTCTTCCGGCGCGCCGGCGCGGACGAATTCGTGCATCACCTTGCGGGCGTAGAACTTCGGATCCTTGATCTGGCTGTAGAGCTTGCCGTCGGAAAACAGTCCCGCACCGCCTTCACCGAATTGCACGTTGGATTCGGGACTCAGCACCTTCTTGCGCCACAGCGCCCAGGTGTCCTTGGTGCGGCTGCGCACGTCCTTGCCGCGCTCGAGCACGATGGGCTTGAAGCCCATCTGGGCCAGCAGCAGGGCGGCGAACAGGCCGCAGGGACCGAAACCCACCACCAGCGGGCGCTCGGTCAGGTTGGCCGGCGCCTGGCCGACTGGGTAATAGCCGGTGTCCGGCGCCGGACGCACGTGCAGGTCATTGGCGAAGCGCGCCAGTACCGTCGTCTCGTCGCGCACTTCCAGGTCGATGATGTAGATGAACAGGATGACGCTGTTCTTCTTGCGCGCATCGTAGCTGCGCTTGAACACGGTGAAATCGAGGAGGTCGGCGTCGCTCAGCTTCAGGCGTTCCAGGATGGCCTGGCGCAGCTCGGCGGGGGTGTGGTCAAGCGGCAGAGACAGTTCGTTGATGCGAATCATGACAATAATCCTGGCCGGTGACTCCGGCAAAGGAAGGGATGAGGGGGGTAGGGCGGCGATTGTACCCGGCGGCTCCAGCGCTGTCAGGCCGGGACGATGGGCGCTCCACTGGGCGGCCTGGCGGTCGCTCGGGCGATCCCCGATTCGTCCCCGGGCGTTATCGGCTTATAATCGCCGCCACTTTGCGGCCGGCCAGACCTGGCGCGCGTCCGCTCCTCACCCGCTTTCCCGTGGTAGCTCCAACATGAAAAGATCCAAAAGCAGCCGTCGCTGGCTGGATGAACACGTCAACGATCCCTATGTAAAACGCGCTCAGAAAGACGGCCTGCGCTCGCGCTCCAGCTACAAGCTGATCGAGCTCAACGAGAAGGACAAGCTGATCCGTCCCGGCATGCTGGTCATGGACCTGGGCTCCGCGCCCGGCGGCTGGTCGCAGGTGGCCGGCGGCATCGTTGGCGACAAGGGCCGCGTGGTGGCCACCGACATCCTGCCGATGGGAGCCCTCGACAACGTCGACTTCGTCCAGGGCGACTTCACCGACGATGCCGTCTTCCAGAAGATCCTCGGCGTGCTCGATGGCCGCCAGCCCGATCTGATCGTCTCCGACATCGCGCCCAACATCAGCGGGGTCGCGGCCGCCGACCAGGCCGCCGCCATGTACCTGGTGGAACTGACCCTCGACATGGTGCGCCAGGTGCTCAAGCCCGGTGGCAACTACGTGGTCAAGGTGTTCCAGGGCGAAGGCTCCGATGTCTTCCTGAAAGACGTACGCACCTCCTTCGAGAAGGTGTCGATCCGCAAGCCCGAAGCCTCGCGTCCCCGCTCGCGCGAGGTCTATCTGGTGGGCAAGGGTTTCAAGGGCTAGTTCTGGCCCTTGCCGCCGGCGCGGGCCTGCCAGATGGCCCGCCGAGATGATCTTCCGCCGTGCTGTTTCGTCATTAATACCTGCCGCTACCCGCCGAGTGTCTGCGCCAGCTCCTGAAGCTGCTGCAGCGCATCCGCGCGTCTTTCGAAGAGCCGCTTCCTTGCTCAGGAGACGCTGAGACCCCCGTAACCAGGGACAAGGCGAACTGACGTTGCTCTTCAGCGCTATCCCGCAACTGTTAAGGGATGTTTCCGGCAGGAGTTAATTCCTGCGCGGCTGCTAGGGTTCCTATTCATCTGCGCTCAAGCAGTTGTTGCGGCGATTTTGTGCCGAAGACTGGGAGCGGGAGAGATGAATACCTATGTGTTCGAGACGGCCAGAAGATTGCTGACGGACATCTATGGCGCCTTGTACGAGATGGAAAGCGGGCATGGTTTCAGATGCGTGAAGGCCGAGCGAGGTCAGATCTTCCTGTATCGGCCCGTGGCGGGTCTGGCCGAGGGCAATCTGGGCGAGATCGCCTTCGAGATCGAATCCCATGCCAGGCGCGCAGGCCGAGGGGTCGTCGAAACCCGACACTTCTTCAGGCAGTTGAAAGTCGCCAGCGGCCACCCCACCGAGCGTGACAGTCGCTATGACTGGCCGCGGATCGGCTTCACCGATAAGGAAGAGGTCACGGCTATCGTGCTCGAGCTCAAAGCCTTTCTCGGCGTGGGCCGCTGAGGCTTTCCAGCAGACAGCCTGGCCAGGGATCCTGACCAGCGTCCATCCGGTGTCTTGCAGGCAGAGGTGCTCACCCTGGGGTGAGCACCTCTGCCGAAGGGGACCATGTTGCCGGACCGGTCTCAGGCCGGCTCTTCGAAACGGGCATAGCCGACGGGGATGCCGCCTTGGCTGGCGTGCCGCGAGTTGTCGACGAGAGCGGCCGCCCGCTTGGCCAGCCCCGGTCCCGAGC
Source organism: Pseudomonas sp. RIT411 (assembly GCF_003057735.2). Lineage (NCBI taxonomy): Bacteria > Pseudomonadati > Pseudomonadota > Gammaproteobacteria > Pseudomonadales > Pseudomonadaceae > Pseudomonas > Pseudomonas sp. RIT411. The sequence goes on along the minus strand of NZ_QBIZ02000001.1, from coordinate 89,660 downwards.
GCTTGGTAGCGGGGCGCGACAGATCTTGGCCGGTCAGGGTGCTGTTCAGGGTGAAGAACTCCATCAGTTGCTGGAGCAATTCGGCCTGGCTGCTCATCTCTTCGGCGGTGGCGGCCAGTTCCTCGGAGGCCGAGGCGTTCTGCTGGGTGACCTGGCTCAGCTGCAGCATGGCGCTGTTGATCTGCTCGACGCCGGAGGTCTGTTCTTCCGAAGCGGCAGTGATCTCCTGCACCAGGTCGGAGGTCTTGCTGATGGAGGGCACCATCTCGTCCAGCAGCGAGCCGGCGCGCTCGGCCAGGGCCACGCTGCCCTGGGCGACGTTGCTGATCTCCTGGGCGGCGACCTGGCTGCGCTCAGCCAGCTTGCGCACCTCGGACGCCACCACGGCGAAGCCCTTGCCATGCTCGCCGGCACGGGCCGCCTCGATGGCGGCGTTGAGGGCCAGCAGGTTGGTCTGGTAGGCGATGTCGTCGATGATGCTGATCTTGGCCGCGATGGTCTTCATCGCCACCAGGGTGTCCCTGACGGCCTGGCCGCCTTCGTTGGCCTCGCGATTGGCCTTGCCGGCCATGCCATCGGTGACCTTGGCGTTCTCGGTGTTCTGGGCGATGGAGGCCGACATCTGCTCGACGCTGGCACTGGTCTCCTCGACCGAGGCGGCCTGCTCGGTGCTGGCCTGACTGATGCTCTGGGCAGTAGCAGAGATCTCTTCCGACGCGCTAGCCAGCCCATCGGAGGCACTGCGGACATCGCTGATGATCTGCGACAGGCGCTGGTTCATGCCGTCCATGGCGCGCAGCAGGGCGGCGGTCTCGTCACGGCCCTCGGCGTCGATGCGCTGGGTGAGGTCGCCGGCGGCCAGGCGATCGGCGATCTCGACGGCGGCGCGCAGGGGCCGGGTGATGCTGCGGCTCATGAGGAAGCCCAGCAGGATGCCAAAGGCCACGCCCCCCGCGATGATGCCGATCAGCATGACCCGGCTGCGGGCATAGATCTGGTCGGTGAGGTCGTTGGCGTCGCTGGCGTTTTGCTCCTTGCGCTTGGACAGTTCGGTCATCAGCACGCCCACCTGGTCGCCATAACGGCGGACACTGACCAGCTGGTTGTCCAGCTCCGGATCGGCGTCACGGAGCGTCCGCTTGCCCGCGATCGCCATGGCCTGGTCCAGTTGAGAGGTGTAGCTGCCGAGCAACTCGTCGATCTGCCGGAAATTGGCGGCCGACGCCTCGCTGCTGAACAGGGGGCGGGCCTTGGCGAGATTGTCCCGCACGTTGGCCAGGCCCAGCTTGACCTCCGCCTTGGCCCGATTGCGATCCTCTTCGGAAGTTGCCAGCAGGTAGTTGCTGCGCGCGCGGCCGATAAAGACCAGGTTCAGATTGGCCTCCTTGATATAGGACAGCCCGAGCAACTCGTTCTGATAGAGCTGAGTCGCCAGATCGTTGATCTGACTGCTGTTGCTCAGACCTGCCAACCCCACGACCAGGCTGATGGACGCCACGGCGATCAAGGACACGATGAGGCGGGTGCCAATCCGGAAATTCTTGAACATCTGAAAGCTCCTGCTGAAAGGACCAGTGAACGACACCAGTCACAAGCGACGACGGGATAGTGACGTCAATAGTTAGGCTTTCGGATCGAATATCTGGAAGTTTATGGTGGCCCTTTGCCGTGTTTACAAATGACAGCCAATTCGCCGAATTTTCCTGAAGTTTTGCCAATAAACGTTGTTGCGATAGGTTTTTCGTGCCGGTCGATCAAGCCGGGTGGACGTCTCCAGCCCCTGAATCGAGATTCTGGCTCGCTTCGTCGTAATTAACTTCTCTGCATTGCGCAGCAAAACGGAGCGCTAGATTGCAGCCACCTGCTGTTTGAGCAGCTCGCGCAAACGCTGGGCGGCCGGGCTAAGCAACTGGCCATGCCGGGTGACGATACCCAGTGATCGGGTGATCGAGGGTTCAACCAGGGGCACGGCGACCAGGCAGGTGTCGAGCGCAATGCCGGGAATGGCCAGACGCGGTACCGTGGCTACCCCTAGTCCGGCAGCTACCAGATCGATCACGGTTCTAACGTGTCGCGCTTCCAGAACCGGTTTGGGCAGGTTGGGGATCTTGGCGAGGGCCAGATCCAGCAGCATACGGTTGCCACTGGCCTTGTTGACCGAGATATATCTGTGACCCTTGAGCTCCGCCCAGTGCACTGCAGCGCGCGCAGCCAAGGGATGAGTGCGCTGGCAGACCAGCACGAAGTCGTCCTCGTGCAGAGGTTCGAACACCAGATTGCCTTCCTGGGCACCCAGGTAGTTGATGCCGAAATCCGCCTCGCCACGCGTCACTCGGGTCAGTACATCGCTGGCGCCTTCGTCCAGAAGCCGGACCAGGATGCCTGGGTATAGCTGTTGATATCGATCAAGGACCTGGGGCATGAGCTGATTGACGGCCGTGGGGACGCAAGCCAGGGTGACCTCACCGGTCAAACGGTTCGCCGCATCGGTTACGTCCAGCAGCGACTCATCGAAATCATTGAGCACCTGCCGAGCGCGACCGAGAAAGGCGCGGCCAGGCGCGCTGAGTTCGATACGCCGCGTGGTTCGGTTGAGGAGGCGCACGCCCAGGCTGGTCTCCAGCTTGATGATGCGTCGGGACAGCGCAGGCTGTGAGAGATGAAGCTCCCGCGCAGCTGCCGCGAAGCTGCCCAGCTCTGCCACGGCGACAAAGGCGCGCAGATCTCCCATCTCCACATTCATGTTTTTCATGCATGGGTCCATTTGATAAATGCAGTTAAGTTTAGCGGGCGACTCGCTCATGCTGTGAGGGCGCGCAACGCCCAGCAATCACAACATCGGAGCCTTGCATGATTCCCCTGAACCGTCGCAGCTTGCTAAAGATCAGCGCCGTCGCCTCGGCGGCCGCCGCCGCGCCCCGCCTTGCTCTGGCCGCCGATGCTGCCCCGGCCGCCACCTCGGCATCGGTGGTGGCGGAAGGCAAGGACACCACTCGCATCCTTGCGGCCTATCTGGTCAAGGCTCGCTATGAAGACCTGCCGGCGAACGTACGCAAGGAGGGGGTGCGCACGCTGCTCAACTGGGTGGGCGTCGCCGTGGGTGGGTCCCAACATGAAACGGTCGTTCGCGCCTTGCGCGCACTCCAGCCATTCTCCGGCCCCGAACAGGCCAGCCTGCTCGGCCGGAACGAGCGACTCGACATCATGAATGCCGCCTTTCTCAATGGCGTGGCGAGTCATATCTTCGACTACGACGACACTCATCTGAAAACCATCATCCATCCCGCCGGGCCGGTGGTGTCGGCCATCCTGGCGCTGGCCGAATACCGGCCGGTGAAGGGAGCGGATTTTCTGAACGCCCTGATCCTCGGTGTGGAAACCGAGTGCCGCATCGGCAATGCGGTCTATCCCGATCATTATGATGTGGGTTGGCATATCACCGGCACGGCGGGGGTATTCGGCGCGGCGGCAGCGGCCGGCAAGCTGTTGGGGCTCAATGAGCAGCAGATGGTCTGGGCGCTGGGTCTGGCCGCCTCTCAGCCGGTAGGCCTGCGGGAATCCTTTGGCTCCATGAACAAGAGTTTCAATCCCGGGCGGGCCGCCAGCAACGGCCTCTTCGCCGCCTTGCTGGCGGCGCAGGATTTCACCAGTTCCCAGGGCATGCTCGAAGCCAAGCGCGGCTGGGCCCATACCATCAGCACCAAGCAGGATTTCACCCAGATCACCGAAGGGCTGGGGACTCGCTACGAAGCAGCGCTCAACACCTATAAACCCTTCGCCTGCGGCATCGTCATCCATCCGGCGCTGGATGCGGCCATCCAGCTCCGCAACAGATACCAGCTCAAGCCCGAGCAGATCGCCGAGGTGCGCCTGCGGGTCCATCCCCTGGTGCTGGAGCTGACTGGCAAGAAGACGCCCACCACGGGCTTGGAAGGCAAGTTCAGCATCTACCATTCGGTGGCCATCGCGCTGATCCAGGGCGCCGCAGGAGAACGGCAATACAGTGATCAGGCGGTTCAGGATCCCGCTGTGGTCGCTCTGCGAGGCAAGGTGATAGCCACGGTTGATCCTGAGATCAAGCCGCAGCAGGTGGACATGACCGTCGTATTGACCGACGGTCGTCAGGTGCACCAGTACATCCAGCACGCCATCGGCAGCGTTGAATTGCCCATGACCGATGAGCAACTGGAAGCCAAGTTCAGTGATCTGGCCGAAGGCATCCTGCGCAGGCAGCAAACCCAGGCGCTTCTGAAAGCCTGTTGGCAGGTGGAGCAACTGGCGGATGCGGGCCAGATCGCCCGAGCCGCCAGGCGCAGTCCCGCCTAAGGGAGCGGCGCTAGGTTGCGCCGCGAAAGCCACGCCAGCTCGAACCCGTGATTCGTACGAGGAGGAATCGCCATGCGCTATGAGCTGACCAAGCTGACCGGCCCACTACTGAAGCTGTCCGAGATCTCGGCTGCCGCCACGAGCTGGATGGCGGGCGCAGATGTCGGGCGTGTCCTCGGTCTGTGGCATTCCGAAATCGGGGAACTCGGTGCTGTCCCGATCCTGCGGAGTTTCGCTTCGTGCGAGGAGTTGGCGGCGGAGCGCCAGCGCTGTCACCGGAGCGCCAATCCCTTCAACGGCGCTGGCCTGGTGCGGTCCCTGCAGCAGGAGAGCTACCGGGGGTTCGACTTTCTGCCGGACATCGAACCCCGCGTCTATGGCGGTCTCTACGAGTTCCGCACCTACTGGCTGAAACCCGGTGGCCTGCCCCCCACGCTCACCGCGTGGCAGGCTGCGCTGGAGCTGGCAAAGTCTTACACCGAACATCTGGTGATCAATATGATCGCCCTCGATGGACCACCGCGTATCACGCACATCTGGGGCTTCGAATCCATTCAGCAGCGCTTCGATTTGCGCGCTGAGCACTATGCCGCAGGGTTGTGGCCGCCCAAGGGCGCTCCCGAGCAGATCGAGCAGGCGACGTCCATGATCGCCCTGGCCAGTGAGCATTCGCCTCTGCGTTGACCACGAACCGCGACGTGGCCGGTCTCAGCGCAGGGTTGCATCGATGAGGTTGCGGAACAGGGCGCTCCGAGGTCTTTCTTCCGGTGGGATACCTGCCTGGTCGAACCAGCTGGTGTCGGCCTCCGGATGCGGTCCGCTCAGGGCCACCACGCCACGGCCGAAGGGATAGCGGGCCGCGGCGATGTCCCCGTTGGCATAGGTCGCCAGCACCCGAACGCCAGGCGCCTGACTGGGCGGTAGATAGGGACCGTCTTGGTAGAAGACGTTATCGTCGCGACCGGCCCAGCGTACGGCGACCGCGGCGTCGTCGATGGTGGTCACGGGAAAGCCGGGGCGTCCCACCTCCGAGTCCAGATCGTCGGGTATGAGTCTGAGATTTCCGGCATCGGCTAGGTAGGCGCCCATGCACAGTCCCAGATAGCGTCCGCCCTGAGCGACGTAGTCACGCAGCGCGGCGCTGCGCGCATCCCCAAGGCTGGCCAGGGCGGCGGGAATGTCCTGGCCGCCGCCCGGCTGTACATAGAGGCTGTAGCGGCGCAGGTTGGCGGGCGTGATATCGATGCGTTCCGCCGGGCCGACGAAGTCGACGCGATAGCGCGGGTCCAGCCGTTCGATGGCCGTCCGGACCGTTTCGGAGCAGTCGTCGCATCCCGCAGGGCCGCGGTAGACGGCCACGGCCACGGTGGGCGCCTGGGCAGCCTGGGCCAGTGGCAAGGGACCGGCCAGACAGAGGAGCGCCAGCGCGGCGCGTCTTACTCCAGTTGAAAGCGTCATCCGCGGGACTCTCTTGCAGGGGGCTCTGGGATTGGCAAGCGGCGTCAGGCTTTGGCCCCATCCATTCAAGGGCCGAAACACGCCGTTACGGGTCAGCTTAACAGGCGAAGGGCGTGCCAGGGCGGTAGGGGCGTCAGGCGTGGATCACGGAAAGCGCCGAACGCAGCGCCCCGAGCGCCTCGTCGTCAAGTGCCGCGTCCGTTACCAGGGTGCTGACATCGGCCAGCGGGATGATGCCGTAGGGAGAGGCCGCGCCGAGTTTTTCCCGCGTCGCCAGCACAAAGGTCTCCGCCGCCTGGCGGCTGATGATGCGCTTGATCGCGGCTTCCTCGGCATTGCCGGTGGTGGCGCCCGTCTCGGGATGCAGCCCGGTCACGCCCATGAAGTAGCTGTCGACCCGCACCCGGGCGATGGCCTCCGCACAGGCCGCGCCCAGGGTCACGATGGAATGCTTGAACAGGCGGCCACCCATGAGCTCGACCTCGATCAGCGGATGCTCGACCAGTTCCACCGCGATGTTCGGGCTATGGGTTACCACGGTGATCTCAAGCTCCTTGGGCAGGTGGCGGACGAGTTGGACATTGGTCGTGCCGCCATCGATAAAGACGATCTGTCCCGGTTGGATCAGGCGGATGCCCGCCTGGCCGAGCGCCACCTTGCTGGCCGTGGACGTCTCTTCACGCCTGGCGTAGTCCGCGACGGCAGCCGACGCCGGCAAGGCGCCGCCATGCACGCGTTGCAGCACACCTTCCGCCGCCAGTTCCCGCAGATCGCGTCGAATGGTGTCTTCCGACACCCCCAGCTGCTGGCTGAAGGCCTTGGCCACTAGTCGGCCTTCCTGGCGCAGCACCTGCTGGATAAGCGCCTTGCGTTCACGGGTCAGCATCGGAGACTCCTGCACGAAAATTCTTGACGTTGCACGAAACTGCACGAATTCTAGCGCGAAGGCCCAGAGCGGTAAACACCGTTCGCCAACCCAGAGGATCGCCCATGAGCATCGCCCCGCGTATTCGTGTCGAAGAGGTCGAGGTGTTGTCTGACGACTGGTTCGTCCTGAAGAAGACCACCTTCGCCTTCCTGCGCAGTGATGGCACCTGGCAGCGGCAATCGCGAGAGACCTACGATCGCGGCAATGGCGCGACCATCCTGCTCTACGATCCCCGGCGGCGCACCGTGGTGCTGACGCGCCAGCTGCGTTATCCGGCCTTCGTGAACGGGCACGACGACCTGCTGATCGAGGCGCCCGCCGGCCTGCTGGACGCGGCCGAGCCCGAGGTGCGCATCCGTGCCGAGGTCGAGGAGGAGACGGGCTTTCAGGTGCGGGAAGTGCGGCAGGTGTTCGATGCCTTCATGAGCCCCGGCTCGGTGACCGAGCGGCTGCATTTCTTCGTCGGCGAATACGCGCCAGGCGATCGCAAGTCGGCCGGGGGTGGCAATGTCGCGGAAGGCGAGGACATCGCCGTGCTCGAGGTGGACCTGGACGAGGCGCTGGCGATGATCGATGCCGGGACCATTCGTGACGGCAAGACCATCATGCTGCTGCAGTACGCGGCCCTGAAGCTCAGGCCACACCTGGCGGTCAGCTGATCGCCAAGGCTGACGACCAGGGCTCCGGCAGCCCCTCTCGAATCCGGGAGACGTGGCTCCGGGCGCTGACCGCCTGGCAACTAGGAGGACGCGCCGGGCCTCAGGAAGGGCAGTACATGGGCGACGTAGTCGGCCTTGCCCAGCTCGACGCCTTGCGCCCGGAGGATGGCGTAGGCGGTCATCACGTGAAAGTAGAACTGCGGCAGCGCCCAGTCGCGGACGTACTGTTCGGCGGTGAAGTCGAACACCAGTCCTTGGGGTAGTTCGTGAGCGACCGGCGCGCCCTCCTTGATGGGCGATCCTTCGCCGGCGATGGCCTGTACCCGGTCCAGGGTTTCGCGGATGCGGGCCTGCGCCTGGGCGAGGGTGCCCGGTTGTTCGGCGGCGTTGCGGCCTTCGTTGAGCAGGTCCGTCAGTTCGGGCGAAAAGGCCTGGTCGTGCAGTCGCAACATCCCTTCCTGGGCCTGGACGCAGGCGAAGCGGATCTGGGTGGCGAGCGGGAACATGTCGGGCGCCAGGCGGGCGACCAGCAGGGCCTCGGCGGCACCGTCCGGCCGTTGGGTCTCGGCCTTGCCGAGCCAGGCCGACAGGGCGCCGAGCAGATTCGTATAGGTGGGAACGAGGATATCGGTGAAGGTCATAGCGAGTCCTTTATGGGGGCTGGAGGCAGGGCCGGGCAGCCCTAGTAAAGCGTGCTGGCGATACGCTGCGGCAAGGCCTGGTCGTAGGCGTCGCCGTCCACCTGCGTCGGGCAGAGCTGCTTGAGGATGGTGCCGGGAGAGGGCAGCGCGCTGCGCGCCAGGTGCCTGGAGGGATCCCACAGGCCGGCCCGGATCACCGCGCGGCTGCACTGAAAGTAGACGCTGGTGACCGTGACCTCTAGTACGGTCCGCGGGCGCTGACCCTTGACCTCGAAGCGGGCCAGCAAGGCCGGATCGACCGCTATCCGGGCGGTGCCGTTGATGCGCAGGGTTTCGCCGATACCGGGGATCAGGAACAGCAGCGCCACCCGGGGATCCTGGAGGACATTGCGCAGCGTATCCAGGCGATTGTTGCCCCGGCGATCCGGCAGGTAGAGCGTCCTGGCATCCTCGACATGCACGAAGCCCGGCGCATCGCCGCGCGGCGAGGCATCCAGTCCCTGAGGCCCCGAGGAGGCCAGGACCACGAAGGACGCGGCTTCGATGAAGGGCTGGTAAACCGGGTGGATGTGATCGATCTCCTTGAGGATCGAGGGTGCCGCGACCTCGCCGTAGAGGCTTTCCAGCGCCTCCAGCGAGCTGAGGTAGTCCTGCGCGGGGTTGTCCTGCTCCATGTGCGACTCCTGGTTCGAGGTGCTTTTCGCGCCTTCTCGCGCGCGGGTTTTCCGGCGCCTGGCGTTCGCGGCAGCCGAAGGGTTGGCTGAACTGTAGCCGATAGGCGGGACGGGAGCGCGGCTCGACAAAGGAGTTCTGCGATAGTCGCCTGGCTAGCGACTTTCGCCAGCCAGACGGAGAGTCCGGCCGGCGAGCACAACTTTCCTCAGAGCCAGGATACGGGAGGTCATCGAGATCACGGGTGGACGGCTGTCGGGGGAGACGAGCTTAGGACTGCCGTTGGTTGCTGCACTGCAGCGAAGCAGCACATGAGCTATGGGTGAGGCAGTTGCTATCGAGACTGCGCTCTGGCGCGATAATGCTCGCTCAGACCGTCAGTTTCCGGCTGAACTTGGTTTCCATCACGATGTGCGAGGCCGTGTGGGCGACACCCTTGATCATGTTGATGCGGGTCAGCTCCGCATTCAGCTCGCCAAGCGTGTGAGTGGCGAGATGGATGATGAAATCGGATTCACCCGACACGGCGTACACCGCCTGTACCGAGTCCATGTTGCGCAGGTGCGTCATGACATCCGTGTAGCTCTTGTTGGTACAGGAGGTCATGGTGAAGCAGTTGATCACCTGCTGCAGGCGATCCTGATCGATGCGAACGCTGTAGCCGGTGATCACACCGGCCCGCTCCAGGCGGGTGATCCGCTCCTGTACGGCGGAGCGCGAGACTCCAAGCTTGCGCGCCAGGGCCGCAGTGGGCTCGCGGGCATTGGCCTGCAATAGAGCCAATAGCTGCCGATCCTTCTCCGTTAGTTGAAACAGCGCTCCGGTGTTGCGTGCATCCATGACCTTTTCCTCGGCTCAGCGGTGTCCGTGCGCCCGGGCTTCCTGGAATTTGTCCATCAGCTTGAGATAGGCATAGACCGTCTGCGCGGCCGCTGGCCCGACGGGACCGCCGTTCCATTCGAGGCCATAGGCGGAGAACAGCCGATAACGATCCGTCTCCCCACAGATGGCTTCCGCTATGACGCGGCCCCCGATCGGTGCGGTGTTCATACCATGGCCCCCAAATGAAGTACAGGTCCATACCCCTGGCGCCAGGCGACCGATGTGCGGCATTTTGTGGCGCGCATAGCCCATCAGTCCGGACCAGGCTTTGGCGATCTTCAAGCCCTGCAGCTGCGGATAGACTGCGAGAATGTCGCGGGTGAGCAACTGCCCCAGCCGCTGCTCGTCCTGCAGGTTGTGGGTGGTGATGTGTCCGCCCCAAAGCAGACGATCGCCGTCGACGATGCGGTAGTAGTCCGAGGCGCGTCGATTGTCACCGACCGCATCCGTGGTGGTCACGGCATTCGCGAGCCGCTCGCCCAGAGGCTCGGTCAGCACCACATAGGTGGCAATCGGCAGAAAGGCGCGGCGGAGTCGTCCGAACTCCGTACCGCCATAGCCTCCGCAGCAGTAGACCACGTCGCGGCAGATCACCGAACCCTGGTCGGTCGTGACCCGGTGCCGGTCCGCCTGGCTCACCACCTCGCGCATTGCCGTGCGCTCGTGGATCACGCCGCCGCCGGCCTCGAATAGTTCCGCCAGGCCCAGGCAGTAGTTCAAGGGGTGGAAGTGAAAGCCATGGGTGTCGCGCAGCGCCTGAAAATAGCGATCTGTCTTCAGACGCTTACGGATCTGCTCGGTGTCCAGATACTCCAGTTCGAAATCGAAGTCCCGCGCCATGCGATCGCGGGTCCGTTGCAGATTGATGCCATCATCGTAGCGCACCACGCTGAGCTTGCCGGACGTGGGCGCACACCCGGGCAACCGATGGCGAGCGATGGTGTCACGGACGATGTCGACACCTTCCAGCGATAGCCTGAACAAGGCGGCTGCGGTCTGACGACCGCAGCGCCGTTCGATTGCGGACAGACCTTCCGACCAGCCCTGCAGCACAAATCCGCCGTTGCGGCCGGAGGCTCCCCAAGCCACGCGATTCGCTTCCAGCAAGACCACTGAACGGCCACGTGCTGACAGCTCCTGGGCCGTACTCAAACCGGCCAGGCCGCCACCGATGACGCAGACGTCCGCCACCAAATTGCCTAGCAAAGGCGCACGTTGAGTGGTCGCACGCATGGTTCCTGTGTAGTAGTTGTTGCTGTAGGCAGCCATCAGTGGGTGTCCTTTTTCGGGCAGCAGTGGTCCTCGCACCCGCCGCATGACGGGCACGGGCGTCTGGAACGATGGTTACTGAATCAGGGTGAGGTCAGTGCCGTACCATTTCTGCGAGAGTTGCTTGAGCGTGCCGTCGGCTTTCATATCGGTGACGGTCTTGGCCAACTCCGCGTTGAAGGCTTCGTCGCCCTTGTCGACCGCGATGGCAAGGGGTTCGTAGTAGGCCGGTTTACCCGACACGGCGGTGATGGGGTAACCGGCCTTGATAGCGCCCAATACGGTCGGTAGCGCAGACAGGGTGGCGTCCAGCCGAGTGCCGTTGCCCATGCGCAGGTCGTCGAGCGGACCCATACTGTCGCCATAGGTCAGGACTTCGCCAGGCTCCACCTCGTAGGTGAACGCGGGTACATCGGCGGCATCGATCTTCAGACGCCTGTTGATGTAATCCTCTGAAGTGGTACCGGCCTCCACCCCGATTTTCTTGCCATTCAGCTCGGATACTGTCGTCTTGGCGGCGTCCTTGTGCACCGCGAACACATAGGGCGTGTAGTAGTAGACGGCAGGGAAATCGAGCACCCTCGCCCTGGCCGTCGTCGGCGTCATGGAGCCGACGGAGAGGTCCCAGCGATTGGCCCAACGACCGGCGGTGATGATGCCGTACTCGGGTGTCACGAAGGTCACCTTGGTCCCGAGTCGTCGCCCGATCTCGGTCGCCACGTCGATGTCGAAGCCGCGCAGCTGATTGTCCTCGCCGAGAAAGGATTGCGGTGGCCAATTTGCTGCGGTGGCTACCTTCATGACCTTGGTCTGGTGAATGCGGTCAAGGGTCGCGCCGGCCCAGGCGGAGGGCATGGCGGCTCCCAGGGCGGCAGCGGCGGCGAGAGCGGTGAGAAGGCGAGCGGCTGGGGTCATGGAATGTCTCCGGATACACGTTTGTTGTTGTCGTGAGGGGTGTAGCGGCTGTGGTCAGTGACTGAGGATCTGCGAGAGAAATTCGCGCGCCCGTGGCTCGCGTGGGTTATCAAAGAATTCGTCCGGACGGGCCTCTTCGATGATCTGGCCCTGGTCCATGAAGATGATCCGGTCGGCGACCTTGCGGGCGAAGCCCATCTCGTGGGTCACGCAGAGCATGGTGATGCCGTCCTGAGCCAGTTCGCCCATCACATCCAGGACTTCCTTGACCATCTCCGGGTCGAGCGCCGAGGTCGGTTCGTCGAAGAGCATGATGCGTGGCTTCATGCACAGCGCACGGGCAATGGCAACCCGCTGCTGCTGACCACCGGATAGCTGGCCGGGATACTTGTCCGCCTGGTTGGCGATCCGCACCCGCGCCAGGTACTGCAGAGCAAGTTTTCGGGCTTCGGTCTGATCGAGTCTGCCGACCAGTCGCGGCCCCAGCATCAGGTTCTCCAGCACCGTCAGGTGCGGGAAGAGATTGAACTGCTGGAACACCATGCCGACTTGTCGGCGGATATTGGCCACGCTGGCCGCTTCGCGGGTCAGCACCTGGCCGGCGATCCGTATCTCGCCTCGCTGGAAGTCTTCCAGCAGGTTCAGGCAGCGGATCAGCGTCGACTTGCCCGAACCGGAGGGACCGCAGATCACGACGATCTCGCCGCTACCGACGTGCAGGTCGATCCCCTTGAGGACCTGGAAGTCGCCGTACCATTTCTGCAGATCGCGTACCGAGACGGCCGCGTTCAGGTTGGAGGAAGCAGAGGTCTGATGCATGGGATGCTCCAGGTTAGCGGTGGGCGCGGTCAAAGCGCTTTTCAAGGCGGGCCTGCACGGTTTCGAGCAGGATCGACAGCACCCAATAGAGCACCGCGGCCGTGATCAGCATTTCCAGATGGCGGAACTCCGCACGCCCTTGAGTACGCGCCAGGAACATCAGCTCCCAGACCCCGATCACCGATACCAGAGAGCTGTCCTTGAGCATCGAGATGAACTGGTTGCCGGTCGGCGGAATGATGAGCCGCATCGACTGCGGCAGGATCACGCGGGTCATGGCCTGGAAGGGAGTAAGGCCGATTGCCCGGCAGGCCTCCCATTGCCCGCGCGGGATGCTGCTGATTCCGGCGCGAAAGATCTCGGTCATGTAGGCGCCATAGCACAGCGACAGAGCGAGCACCCCCGCCGGCACTGCGCCTACGACATAACCTAGTTGGGGAATGCCGAGGTAGATCAGGTAGATCTGGATCAGCAGAGGTACGCCGCGAAAGAACGAGGTGTAGAAACTCGCGATGGCGACGGCGAAGCCATTGGCCGAAAGGCGTGCGGTGGCGCCGAGCAAGGCCAGCACGAAGGCGATGGCGATTGAAAGCGCCGAGACGTAGACGGTGGTGAAAACCCCCTGGGTGATCATGAAGCCGACTTTGCTGAAGATGAAGCTGTAGGACAGATCGAAGGTATCGAAGAACAGCAGGAACAGCAGCAGCAACTCGCACCAGACGGTGACGACCTGAGCCTTCAGCGGAAACCGGCCGAGGATGAACAGGTTCAGCATCAGGGTTAGGGTCAGGGTCCCGGAGACCGCGATGTTGCGCAGCATCGGGGCTTCGAGGTCGAGCACGATCGGCCCCATGAGGCGGGCCAGACCGCCCTCTCCGACGCCATAGACGCAGGCCAGGAGAAAGACTGCGACGGCTACCATGGCCATAAAGGGAAGGCTGTCTGTCGCACGTGGTTTGACGATGTGGTCGCGATACATGGCTCGGTCCTCATGCGCTTGGCGCTTTTCTTGTTGTGAGGCCATTGTAGGGAGGCGTTGTGCAGGGCAGTACCCGGCGAAATAGGTCACTTTTCCGGTAAGTAATTGAAAATAGCCGGGTATGACCTGTCGATTTGATAGCTTGGGCTGGCGAATGGATAGAGCGGCGAACGTCACTGAACGATGCTATCCGGATACCCTGAAAGGTCAGGCCCGCTGCCTGAAGGCCGTCTCGGAGCGGTCAGCGCTCAGGCCATGACATGACATTTATCTCGAGGGTCCGATCTCCGCGGTGATGCATCCCGAGTAGCCCTTGTCGGAGAGTGGTTGCTCTTGGCCCGGCGAACCCATGCGCGCTGGACACTTGCTGTCGAGGCGTGGTCTTAGCAAGGTGTGATGAGCCGCCGCGGTGGTCCGACCTTCCTGCGGGCTGCCGTTCCTAGATGACCTGATGAACAACGACGAGGAACCTCCTGATGCCCCTTCCGCTACGCCTGTACGAACTGACCGGTGCCGACGACTTCTGCCGCTTCAGCCCCTATTGCTGGCGCATAAGGCTGGCGCTGGCGCATAAGGGGCTGCCGGTCGAGACCATTGCCTGGCGCTTTCACGAGAAGGAGGCCATCGCGGCTTCCGGGCAGGGCAAGGTACCGGTGCTGGTGGATGGCGAGCAGTGGGTGAGCGACAGCTGGGCCATCGCCGAGTACCTGGATCGCCAATACCCCGAGCGGCCCTCGCTACTGGGCGATGCTTCGCTCAAGGCCACGACGCGCTTCATCAACCAATGGGTCGCGGACAGTGTGCATCCGGCGCTGGCGCGGGTGATCCTGCCCGACGTCCATGCCGTGCTGGATGAAGCCGACCGAGACTATTTCAAGCGGACCCGCGAAGCGGCGTTTGGCGTCTCGCTGGAGGCCCTGGCTGGACAGCGCGAGGCCTCGTTGCAAGCCTTCCGCGAAGTCCTGAAGCCCCTGCGTAGCACCCTTGCCCTGCAGGATTACCTGGCAGGTGAAGCCCCGGCCTATGCCGATCACATCGTCTTTGGCGCCTTTCAGTGGGCGCGGATCGTCAGCACCCAACCCTTGCTGGCCCAGGACGACCCCATTACGGCCTGGTGTGGGCGGATGCTCGACGCCTACAACGGACTGGCGCGGCAGACACCCGCGGCAGCCGAGCGCTAGCGAATCGGGCCGGCGGATCGCTGCTGGCTAGCCAGCAGCGACGTCATGCCCTCAGGGCTCAGTGACTGTACCCGGTCGGCTTGTTGCGGATGGTCTTGAGCAGGTCTTCCGGGCTGATGCTGGCGAGCGCCTTGCCCGCGGCCTGGCTGCCCGGCAGCGGCAGGTCGAGGATGTGGCCCTTCATCTTGCCCACCACGTGCATCTCGCAGGGCTTGCAGTCGAATTTCAGGGTCAGCACCTCGTCGCCGTGGACCAGTTGCATCGGCGCGACCTTGGTGCGCACGCCGGTGACGCCCTTGGCCTGCTTGGGACAGAGGTTGAAGGAGAAGCGCAGGCAGTGCTTGGTGATCATCACCGGCACCTCGCCAGGCTCTTCATGGGCCTCGTAGGCCGCGTCGATCAGTTGTACGCCATGGCGATGATAGAAGTCGCGGGCCTTCTGGTTGTAGACGTTGTAGAGAAACGACAGGTGCGACTCGGGATACACCGGCGGGGGACAGCTCTCGGCCTTGCGGCTGCCGCGCGGGTGGGCGGCGACGCGGGCAGCGGTCAGCTGCTCGATGGCCTCGCGGCGCAGCGCCTTCAGTTGCGAATTGGGCACGAAGAAGGCCTGGGGTGCATCCAGGGTCACATCCAGGGCGTGGTATTCGGTGGTGCCCAGCTGGGTTAGCAGATCGCGCAGGCCATCCAGCGCCTGCTCCGGCTTGTTGGCGGCACCGAAGGGACCGTCCAGGGCAACCGAAACACTGACGCCTTCCTCACTGGTGACGGTCAGCTGTAGCCGCTGCTCGCGCAGCTCGGCCTGCCAGTGCACGCCGATGCGGCGCTCGGCGCTGGTCTTGAGCAGGGCCTGCTGCCAGTTGTGGTCCAGGTTGCGCGACAGCGGATGATTCGGGCGCAGGCGGAACAGCCCCTCGGGCATCTCGTTGGGTTCGACGCGATAGCGATAGCGCTTCTGGCCGTCCTCCTCGAATTCGCCCTTGAGCTCGGCGACGTTGGCGCGAAAGCCCACCACCTCTCGCTTGACCAGCACATTCAGGCCGTCGCCGTTGGACAGCGGCTCCTCGGTCACGGCAATGAAGTCGCGCTTGCCGACCTTTTCCACCTGACCCACTGGCAGACCGGTAAAGGTCGGCGAGTCGAAGGCGCCGATGTCCACCTTGCGGTCGGTGACGAAATAGTCGGTGCTGCCGCGATGGAAGGTCTTGTCCGGATCGGGCACGAAGAAGTGCGCCGTGCGACCGCTGGAGGCGCGCGCCAGGTCGGTGCGGTCTTCCAGGATCTCGTCGAGCAGCTGGCGGTAGTAGGCGGTGATGTTCTTCACGTAGCCCATGTCCTTGTAGCGGCCCTCGATCTTGAAGGAGCGCACGCCGGCCTCGACCAGGGCGCGCAGGTTGGCGCTCTGGTTGTTGTCCTTCATCGACAGCAGGTGCTTCTCGAAGGCCACCACCCGACCCTGGTCATCCTTCAGGGTGTAGGGCAGGCGACAGGCCTGGGAGCAATCGCCGCGGTTGGCGCTGCGACCGGTCTGGGCATGGGAGATGTTGCACTGGCCGGAGAAGGCCACGCAAAGGGCGCCATGGATGAAGAATTCGATGGCCGCGTCGGTCTCGGCGGCGATGGCCGAGATCTCCTGCAGATTCAGCTCGCGCGCCAGCACCAGCTGGGAGAAGCCGGCCTGGTCGAGAAACTTGGCCCGCGCCAGGGTGCGGATGTCGGTCTGGGTGCTGGCGTGCAACTCGATCGGCGGGATGTCCAGTTCCAGCACGCCCAGGTCCTGCACGATCAGCGCATCCACGCCGGCGTCGTACAGCTGGTGGATCAGCTTACGCGCCGGCTCCAGCTCGTCGTCATGCAGGATGGTGTTGATCGTGGTGAACACCCGCGCATGGTAGCGGCGGGCGAATTTCACCAGCTCGGCGATCTCGCTGACCTCGTTGCAGGCATTGTGCCGCGCACCAAAGCTCGGCCCGCCGATGTAGATGGCATCGGCCCCATGCAGGATGGCCTCCCGGGCGATACCGACATCGCGGGCAGGGCTGAGCAATTCCAGATGGTGCTTGGGCAGGGACATGGCGGTTCTTCTCGATCAGGCGTGGCACGGCAAGGCGCGCATTGTAGCGGGCGAGGGGGAGGAGGGCCCGCCCGGGGTGCTGGGTGGTTGGGCCAGTGCATCAACCGGGGGGGGGAGTCACAGACCCGCCGGCTGACCGACAGTCATCCGTGTTTCCGACCCTTATTCCTGCCCGGGGAGTGCAGTGATCGCGACCCGCAAGCCGGCTGCCAAGGGCTCAAGCATCGCTATCCCGCCGACTGGGGCGCTGCTCATTCCTAAGAGGAATGAATGCCTGTGCCTCTTTATCGCTTTTTTCCATTAATGGGCCGTCGTAAAACCTCCGTCACCTTTAATAAACATAAAAATCGGAGGACTCATGACCGAATCCCTGGCTTCAAAGCCGGCACCGGCAGTGGCGGAACGGGCAGCGCTACAGACGCGGTCCAGGACCCGCTATCGCTGGGTGGTACTGGCGGTCATCGTGGTCGTATACATGCTCGCTGCAGCCGATCGGGCCAATATCGGGATCGCCTTGCCCTATATCCAGAAGGAGTTCGGCGCGACCAATGCCGAGGTGGGGCTGCTGGTCAGTGCCTTCTTCCTGTTCTACTCGCTCGGTCAGATACCGGCGGGCTTTCTGCTGAGTAAGGTCAGCGTGCGCGTGGTCGCCCCCGCGGCGATTGGCCTGACGTCGCTCGTGACGCTGCTGATCGGCACCTCCCACAGCATCGGTATGCTCAAGATCTATCGCTCGGCGCTGGGCGTCGCAGAAGCCGCCTTGCCCCTGTCGATGTTGAGCACCATCAACCGCTGGTTTCCGCCGCGGGAAAAGGGCACGGCTACCGGCGCCTTCCTGTCCGCCGCCAAGATGGGCGCGGTGATAGCACCGCCATTGGGGGCAGCGCTGATTCTGCTCGATGGCTGGCGCACCATGTTCATCGCCTTCGCCCTGCCAGGCGTGCTGCTCGCCTTGCTGTGGTGGTGGCTCGTCCCCAATGATCCGAGAGCCTGCAAGCAGGTGAGTGACGCCGAAGCCGAACACATCGAAGACCAGACGACCGCGCACAGCGAGTCGGTCCGTAAGCACCGGGATTTCGGCAGGCTCGACCGCGCGCTGCGCTATGAGCGCACCCCCCTCCTGGATACGTCCCGCTCCGTGTTCAGGTCCTGGAACATCTGGGGCTGTGGATTGGGCTACCTGCTGATGACGGGAGTGGTGAACGTGCTCCTGGCCTGGCTCCCCAAGTACCTGGGCGAGGTAAAGCACTTCGAACTGATGCAGGTCGGCTTCGTGGCGTCCTTGCCCTTTGTTGGCGGGGTGCTTGGCAATATCGTCGGCGGCTGGCTGTCGGATCGAATCCTGGACCGCCGTCGCAAACCGACCATGATGATCAGCGCGGTAGCGACCTGCGTGATGATGGTCGCTCTGGTTTACGCACCCAACGGGCTGCTCGCGGTCAGCCTGTTGCTGTTTGGTACCGGCTTTCTGCTCAATATCGGCTACTCGTCGTTCTCGGTCTATTCGATGGGACTGACGACCAGAACGACCTATCCGGTGGCTGCATCCGTGGTCAACAGCGCGGGCCAGGCGGGGGGCGCCATGGCGCCGCTGATCACCGGCTTCCTGCTGGATAGCTACAGCTGGACGGCGGTGTTCATCTTCCTCGGCGTCTGCTCCCTGGCCGCCCTGGCGTTCGTGCTGACCATTTCCGAACCGGCTACCGCGCCGGTCGAGGCCTCTGCTGGCTAGGGGGCGGAACCTTGGTCCAGGATCACGGCCGTCTGCTGCGCTGTCGCTCTGGTAGCCGCAGGGCGGTCTGGCGATAGCGGGCTAACGCTGCAACTGTTTCGTGAAGTCGCAGAGTTGCGTCGCCAGCGTGGCGATCTCGGCGACGAAGGTCGAGGGCCGATCATTGCGGTACATCGCCATGTAGGGAACCGGTGGCAGCTCGGGATCGGTCTCGACGATGACGAGTTTGCCTTCGTCCACCAGCGGGCGGAAACATTCGCGTGGCAGGTAGGTGACGCCCAGGCCCGCCGAAGCAAGACCGAGCATGGCGGTGAGGCTGTCGGAGGAGAGGATCCTGGGCAGCTCTATTCCGCGTGCATGCAGCCAGCGATTTACGAACAGGCCCGATCCTGACTTCTTGCCCTGCATCAGCATGGGATACTTGGCCAGCTCGGCCAGGCCCACCACGCCTGAACTCCGGACCAGTCCCGGCGCGGCCATCCAGGCATTCTCCACGGTGGCGAGGGGTACGCTGGTGACCTCGGGCGCCGTGAAGGTGTCCGGTATCACGATGAGGTCGACCAGGTCGTCCATCAGCCGCTCGTGCAGATTGCGACTCATGTCGACTTCCGGCTCCACCGTAAGCCCGGGGAAGTCGGCGACCAGGCGCGTGACCAGGCGCGGTAGCCAGGTCCAGGCGGTAAGTTCGGTAACGCCCAGTCGCAGACGGCGGGTGGTGACGTGCTTGCCGTCCTTGAGCGAGGTGATGCGCTCGTTCAGATCGAGCATCTCGCGCGCAATGACCAGCAGCTCCTCGCCCTCGGCGGTGAAGCGGGCACCCCGCTGCGAGCGATCGAACAGCTGCAGGCCGGTGGAGGACTCCAGCTCCTGCACCCGTTTCGAGATGGCTGACTGGGTGGTGTTGAGATGCTCGGCGGCCCTTTCGAAGGTACCCAGACGTTCGATCCAGTGCAGCGCCAGCAACTGGCGTAGCGTGACCATTGGCATTCCTCCAGGGCATGAATGGCCATACCTTAATATCGCTTTTTCTATTTGGCCACGGGCCTATCCTCGACGTTATCCAACAAGAGGAGCCCTTATGAACGTCAACGCTTCCAGTCCGACCTCGCTGGTCGAAGCCTTCGCCCGTACCTCCACCTCGATCATCAGCGACTGTCTCGACCGGCTTCCAGGCGCTCCGCTGCGGCCCTTCCATCGGATCGAAGGCACCATGGCCGGCCTTGCGCTCACCGTCAAAGTACCCGCCGGCGACAACCGGGCGATCCACCAGGCGCTGGAGCTCCTCGTCCCTGGCCAGGTGCTGGTGGTCGATGGCGGTGGCGACCTGAGTCGCGCCCTGATGGGCGACATCATGGCGGCTATCGCGGAAAAACGCGGTGCCGCGGGCGTCGTTGTCGATGGGGCGATTCGCGACCTGGCGACGATCAGCAAGGGCAGCTTCCCCATCTTCGCTCGCGGGGGCTATCACCGTGGCCCCTACAAGAACGGTCCGGGGGAGATCAACGTGCCGGTGAGCATTGGCGACATGATCGTTTCACCAGGAGACCTCGTCGTGGGTGACCATGATGGCATCGTCGCCTTTCCCCTGGCCCAGGCGGCGGAGCTGCTCGACCGTTGCCTGGCGACCGAGCGCAAGGAAGCGGAAATGCTCGCCCAGATTGCCGCGGGAACCTACCGGGGCGCCTACGCGGCCCACTGATTACGGAACAAGCAAATGAAACTAGCGATTATCGGCGCAGGCGAAGTGGGCCTTACCTACGCGCACCCCTGGGCGGCAGCAGGCCACGAAATCCTCTTGTGTGACCTCAAGCCTTCACCCAGGGCCCAGGCCTTCGCGAAAGAGCATGACGTGGCTCTCGTCACCTCGATGGAGGATGGGGTAGCCGATTGCGATGTCGTTGTCTCCTGCGTATTCGGCACTGTCTCGCTGCCAGTCGCCGAGCAGGCGCTCGCCCTTATGCGGACGGGTGCGCTGTTTATCGACATGACCACCGCGGATCCGGAGCAGATCAGACGAGCCGCGGCCATCGCGGCCGAGCGCTCCATTCCCTATGTGGACGTGGCCATCCTGGGGGCCATCGCCTTGACGCACGCGAAAACCAATCTGCTGGCCGCCGGTATCGGCCTGGAGCGTGCGGTCGTCCTCTTTGCCGAAGCCGGGGCACCGCTCAAGCCCGTCGAGGGCGGCGCCGCGGGCGATGCAGCCGCCCTGAAGATCTTACGCAGCGTGTTCACCAAGGGACTGGAAGCCTTGACCATCGAGTGCTTCATGGCGGCCGAGAAGCAGGGTGTCACGGAAAAGCTTCATGACGCCCTGAGCGATATCGACCAGGCCTCATTAAGAGACTTTCTCGGCGCCCTCATTAGGACGCATGTCGTGCATGCCCCGCGCCGTCTCAAGGAAGTGGAAGAGGCCGAACGCCAACTGCGGGCCGCCGAGCTACCGGTGGCGGTGCTGCCTGGGGTGAGGGAGGTATTCGCTCGGACATCCGCGCAGCTGGCACACGCGCCTATCGACACGGCATCGCCGAGTCTTGGCCAGGCCTTCGATTGGCTGTTCAAGGCCAATGGCGTGATGAGGTAGCGGGGCACTCGATGTGACGCCGAGCGAATGTCACCGCTCGGCGATCTCGTTAACCGGGATCAAAGCGCCTCTGGCGCTGAGGCGGCATCCGGCACCCCTGGCTGCCCCAGCAACTCCTCCAGAATGCTCAGCCTGAACTGCCGCTGCAGGGTCACCGCATAGAAGCGTTCGGCGATCTGGGGCACCTCGGCGTAGAGCTGCAGGGCGCCGCTGCGCAGTTCGTCCTGGACCACCACGGCGGGCAGCAGGGCCATGTCGCCGGAGTCGCGGGCGAGCAGGCGCAGCAAGGCCATGTCGTCGACCTCGGCGCAGATGCGGGGCGTCAGCCCCTGGCCGCTGCAATAGACGTCGAACTGGCTGCGCACGTCGCTGCTGCGACCGGGCACGATCAGGCGGGCCTGTTGCAGGTCGCGGTGGAGATCGAAGGGGCGACTGTCCTGGCGCGGCGGGCCGATCAGGCACACCGGCTGGCGATGCAGCAGGCGGCATTGCCAGGTGCGCTGGCTGTCGGCGCTCACCGCCTGGTTGGTCAGCACCACGTCCAGCTTGTGCAGCGCCAGGCGCTCCAGCAGTTCGTCCACGCTGCCGGATTCGAGGGTCAGCACCAGGTCTTCACGACCGAGGAAGGGGCGCAGCAGGTTTTCCTGGAAGTTGCGCGAAAGGGTCGCCACGGAGCCGATGCGCAGCGTCTGGTTGGCTTCCTGGGTGTTCTGCAGGGTGTCCTGCAACTCGCTGCCCAGGGCGAAGATGGTCTCGGCGTAGTCCAGCACCAACTGCCCGGCTTCGGTCAGCCGCAGGCTGCGTCCGGAGCGGATGAACAGGGGGTGGCCGAGCTGATCCTCCAGGACGCGGATCTGGGTGGAGAGGGCGGACTGGGAGACATGCAGCGCCTCGGCGGCGCGGGTGAGATTGCCTTCCTTGGCCACGGCCCAGAAGTAGTGCAGGTGATGAAAATTGAGCCGGCGCATGCTTCGTTCTTCAAAAGTGAACGTTAGGTTCTGATCAATCTATTTTAAATAATTCGTACACATCCTGAAACTGTCGGTATCTGGTGTTCATGGAGTGTGCACGATGTCTAGCCCGCCGTTTTCCCTGGCTCCCTTGTTGCCCTGGGTCTATGCCCTGGCGCTGTTGCCCGCAGCCGTCCTCGCTTCACCCAGCCGACTCTGGCTACCCGCACGGGTCGTGGGTTATCTGGGCGTCTTCCTGGTGCTGGCGGCCTGGCTGCAGGCGCTCCACGACACCCGGCACCCCGACCGCCTGGGTCTGGCGATGGCCGGACTGGTTAGCCTGCTGGCGCTGGTGATCATCGAGTATTCCCGACGCTATCTGGAGGGGGAGGCCGGGCAGCGGCGCTATGTGCTCGCGCTGCTGGGCACCCTGGCGGCGGTGGCCACAGTGGTCACCAGCGGCAACCTCGTGCTGGTGGCAGGTGCCTGGATCCTGTCCAGTCTGTGCCTGCATCTATTGCTGACCTTCTACCGCGAACGCCCCCAGGCGGTCGTCGCAGCCCACAAGAAATTCCTCGCCAGCCGCCTGGCCGATGTCAGTCTGCTGCTGGCGACCCTGCTGCTGGTACAGGCCGGCGGGAGCAGCCAGATTTCGCTGATCCTCGCCGCCGTGACCGCCCAGGTGCAGGCGGGTGGTTCGCTCGGTTGGGAGTGGCAGGGCGCGGCGCTGCTGCTGGCGCTGACGGTGATCCTCAAGTCGGCGCAGTTGCCGGTGCATGGCTGGCTGATCCAGGTGATGGAGGCCCCCACGCCGGTCTCGGCCCTGCTGCATGCCGGGGTGGTCAACCTGGGCGGCTTCGTGCTGCTGCGCTTCGCCCCGCTGTTTTCCGCCGCGGTGCCGGCGCAGAGCCTGCTGGTGCTGGTCGGCGGCCCGACCGCGGTCCTGGCCGCGCTGGTGATGATGACCCGGATCAGCATCAAGGTCCGCCTGGCCTGGTCGACCTGCGCGCAGATGGGCCTGATGCTGCTGGAATGCGGGCTGGGCCTGTACGAACTGGCGCTGGTGCACCTGCTGGCCCACTCGCTCTACAAGGCCCATGCCTTCCTCGCCGCCGGCGAGACGGTGGCCCACGCCCGCCAGCATGCCCTGCAGCCGCCGGCACTCGCGCTCGAACTGGGCGCCCTGCTGCGGGCGCTACTGGTGGCCGCGCTGGCGCTGCTCCTGTTGCAAGGCCTCTGGCACTGGCTGCTGCCCAGCCATGAGCTGCCCCTGGTGGCTCTGACGCTATTGGCAATCGGCCTGGCGCCCTGGTGCCTGCGCCGCGACCAACCCGCCCATGGCCTGCTCATGTTCGGCCTGCTACTCGGCGCTTACCTGCTGTGGCACCAAGCGGCCGGTTGGCTGCTCGACCAGCACCTCGCCACGGCGCCGCTGCCGCTGACCGTGGTGGCGATGGTCATGCTGGTCGGACTTTACCTGGTGCAGGGCCTGCTGCTGGCCCGACCGCACGGCGCCCTGGCGCAACGGCTCTACCCCCTGGCTTTTGCCGGCTTCTACCTGGACGAGCACTTCACCCGCCTGACCTTTCGCCTTTGGCCGGCGCGTGCGCCCCAGCCGCTGAACGCAACCCTTGGAGACCGCGCATGACCGTCCTCGAAACACTTCCCAGCCTTGAGCACCAGGCCCTGCATGAGGCCGCCCGCCAGGCCTGTGCGCGCATCGCGCCTACCTGGCCGCTGGATCGCATGATCGCTGTGAACCCGCTGTGGGAGCGGCGCGACCAGGCCTGGCAGGCCGTGGCCGCGCAACTCTGGCAACGGGCCGGCAGCCGCCTGACCCTGGAAGCGGCCGACTATCGCCAGGCCTGGCGGGAGGGGCGTATCGCCGAGCGTCATCTACAGCAGGCGCTGGCCGAGCAGGGGCTGTCCTGTAAGTCAGCACGACTGCTGGAGACGCTGGACGCCCCTGCCGAGGCCGGCCAGGGGCTACCGCTGCTGGAAGATCTGGCCGAGCCAGGGATCCCGCTCCCAGGCTGGCCGGCGCTGATCACTCACCAGATCGGCCAGAGTTGCGCGGCCTGGTTCGATCACGAACAGGCGGATTGGCGTCCGTCAGACGGTGACGGGCTCTATCAGACCTGGCGCGCCAGCCTGATGGTTGATCGGGGTTTGAGCGTACTCAGCGGTTGTCGCGAGCTGCACAGGCGGATCGCCGAATTGCCGGCACTACCCGAGGCGGCCCTGGAGGCGGCAGTCGACCGTCTGGGGCTGCCGGCACGAGACTGGGCCGCCTGGTTCGACTGCCTGCTGCTGCGCAACCTGGGCTGGGCCTCCTGGTGCGCCTATCGGCGCTGGCAGGCCCGGCTGCAGGGAGAGGACGACCGCACGCTGCTGGAGTTGCTGGCCATTCGCGCGGCCTGGGAGTGGCTGGTGGATGATCGGCGGCGCGATGCCGACAGTCGTTGGCAGTGCTGGCGGGCGGCTTGGGAGGAGGGCTTGCAGCGGATGCCTTCGGCCAATTGGCAGGCCCTGCAGCTGTGGCAGCGCGCCGACGAGCTGGCCTGGCAGGAGCACCTGCAGCAGGCGTTGTGCCACAGCGTACCGGCAGCCTTGCCCCCGGCGCCGCTGGCCAAGCTGTTCTTCTGTATCGACGTCCGCTCCGAGCCCCTCAGGCGCGCCCTGGAGCAGACCTGCCCGGCCCTGGAGACCGGCGGTTTCGCCGGCTTCTTCGGGCTACCCATCGCCTTTACCCCGTTGGGTACCGGTGCCACGCGCCCGCAATTGCCGGGCCTGCTCGCGCCGCAACTGCAGGTCAGCGAGGGCAGTGGCGATGCCATACGGGATCGGCAATTGGCACAGGTGCGTCAAGGTCGTCTGGTGCGGCTGGGTCGCTGGCGGCTGTTCGAGCGGCTGCCGGCCTCGACCTTCACCCTGGTGGAAAGCGTCGGGCTGGGCTATGCCGGGGCGCTGTTGGGACGGACCTATGGCCTGGCCGGTGGCGCGTCTTCGCCCGAACTCAGCGCCTGGCGCCGCCATGAGCGGCAACAGCTGCAACCACAGCTACCGGAGATGTCACAGCTGCAGCGGGTCGACTTGGCCGAGCGTATCCTCAAGGCCATGGGCCTGAACGGGCCGTTGCCGCCCCTGCTGGTGCTACTCGGCCATGGCAGTCAGAGCGCCAACAACCCTCAGGCGGCGGGTCTGGATTGCGGCGCCTGCTGTGGTCAGAGCGGCGAGATCAATGCGCGGCTGCTGGCCGGCCTGCTCAACGATGCCCAGGTGCGCGCCGGGCTGCGGGTGCGCGGACTCGACCTGCCGCCGCACTGCCAGGTACTGGCCGGGCTGCACAACACCACGACGGATGAGGTGCAGGTCTTCGGGTGCGAGTCGCTTCCGGCAGAGCTCCAGCCCAGCTGGCAGCGCCTGCGGCTGGCACTGGACAGCGCCAGCGCCGAGGTGCGGCGGCAGCGGGCGGGCAAAATGGGCCTGGCGCCGCTGCCGGCGCAGCCGGAAAGATTGCTCGGCCAGCTGCGCCGGCGGGCCCGTGACTGGGCGCAGACCCGGCCGGAATGGGGCCTCGCCGGCAATGCCGCCTTCATCGCCGCACCGCGGGCGCGCACCCGCGCGGTGGACCTGGAGGGCCGCGCCTTCCTGCACGACTACGACTGGCGGCAGGACCAGGAGGGCAAGGTGCTGGAGCTGATCATGACGGCGCCCATGGTGGTGGCGCACTGGATCAACCTGCAGTATTTCACCTCGACCACCGACAACCTGCGCTTCGGCAGCGGCAACAAGTTGCTGCACAACGTGGTGGGCGGCCATATCGGCGTGTTCGAAGGCAACGGCGGCGACCTGCGCACCGGTCTGGCGCGGCAGTCGCTGCACGACGGCCAGCAATGGATGCACCGGCCGCTACGCCTGCACGTGGTGATCGAGGCTCCGCGCGCCATGATCGATCAGGTGATCGCCAACCACGCCGTCGTGCACGATCTGGTGCGCAACGGCTGGCTGCACCTGCTGCGTCTGTATGGCCTGCCGGCTTGCTTGGAGGTACGCACGGCCGGCGGGTGGCAGCCGTTGCCCAGGGGCTGACGCTTGCCGGCGCCAGGCTGCCTGCTGCTGCAGACGGCCTGGTATGGCACGGCTGGCATCCCTGACCCAGAGATCGAGGCCGGGTGCTAAGGGGTCAGCAGTTGCTGCCTCAGCAGCGGAAGGATCACGTCGCGGGTCAGGGGCGCCAGCGGCAGATCGCCGGGTTCGTCCACTGCGACCCATACCGCCTCTTCGATCTCGGCGGCAGGCACCGCCTGGTCCCCCGCGCGCAGGGCGACCTGATACAGCGCGCAATCGACCCTGAACCCGGGTTCGTTGGCGGCGGGCGCCTGGTGATTGCCGAGAAAGGTCGCAGCCTCCGCGGTGATGACCAGGCCGAGTTCTTCCCGCAGTTCGCGGATTAGGGCTTCCAAGGGTTGCTCCCCCGGATCCACCTTGCCGCCCGGTTGCATGAAGGCGGTGGTACCGCCCTTGCGTACCAGCAGCACCTGCTGACGTTCGTTCAGGAGGATGGCAGCGGCGATGTGGAGGGTAGGGGTCAAGGCAGGCGTCCCGGTAAGCGTGGGCGGATCACCCTGCAGTGAACCGATCGAAAAGGCAATCGTCGGCGCTCCTGGCTACGCCTGGTCATGAGGGCGCGTGACGGCCGTCGAAGATCTATTTCAGCGATCGCTGTGTAGCGCATAGCCATTGAACCCTGCCGCGAACAGCAGGGCGCCCCAGAGGAATAGGTCCGTCTGCAGGAATTCGCGCCTTATCGAAGCGAACCTGATGCCACGTTGCAGTGAAAGGGAGGGATCGATCAGCCACCCCAGAAGGACGATAGCCAGGCCCAATATCATGGCGATCGCGCCGATGCTCTTCAGGACGTGCCTCACCTCGGTAACCCTCTGCGCGAAAACGGCATTCAGCGAATCATCGCCGGGGGTCAAGGGTATCGATCGATAAAGGGCCGCGTGTAAAACTTCCTGAACGCTTGTAAACAAGTGTTAAAGCGCGACCTCAGGCACCAGGGCAGAGTCACCTGGCAGCGACCGGCGTCACCCGAGGTGACACCTGCGCATCTGGCGGCTCAGCCCGATCGTGCTGCCAGATGCGCAGGTACCCAGGGACCGCGGAGCGGGATGTGTGGATAGGCGTCGTCGAGGATGCGCAGCTCGGCGTCCTTGGGCGTGTTGTCGCCTTCCCCCTGAATGCTGACGATATCCTGGGGACAGGACGAGAAGGCGACGAAGCAATCCATTTCCGCGCGAAGGGTGATGAAGTCGCCTGGGCGGGTCACTGTGGGCAGGGTGGCCAGGTGGATGTTGTCCGGCTGTACCCGGATGTTCATGAAGATATTGAAGGAAGCGAGGCTGCGCCGGGGCGGCGTGACGCCCAGTTCCAGCATGCCCTCGACCAGGTTGTCGGTGCAGTTCCTGTGGTAGTGGGTGCAACCGAGCAACTCGTAGCGCCGGCGGTCGCAGGCCGCCATGAAGGTATCGTGGACCCCCGGGGAGGTGTCTTCGACCACGGTCAGGATCGGGTGGCGCTCGCTGGTGACGAAGCTGTCGCCGACCACGGGATTGAGGTGCTGGGTATAGACCCGAGTGGCCTCCATGCACATGTATTCGTTGAGGTCATAGGCGTTCCAGGCCCAGCAGTCGACGACCTGGGTACCGTGGGTATTGATGACCTGCACGCTTTGGCCGGTGCGTAGCCGGATGGCCTTACCGTGACCGGCGGGTATGACGATGGAAGCGGCGGGAGAGGGCATGGATGAACCTCGTGGATGACTAGGGGATACGATGGCGGGTAAGGCGGCGCTCCCAGGCGCCGGCGGCCGCGTCGATGGCGAGCGTGACCAGCCAGTAGCTCAAGGCGACCGCCAGATAGATTTCCAGGGGGGCGTAGCTTTCCGAAATGGCCTGCTTGGCCGCGTACATGAATTCCTCGACCGATACCACCGACAGCAATGCCGAATCCTTCAGCAGGCCGATGAACAGGCCCGTCGCCGGTGGCAGGGCCACGGGTAGCGCCTGGGCCAGGGCGACATGGCGAAAGCTCTGCCAGCGCGACATGCCCAGGGCGCTGCAGGCCTCGAATTGCCCGGGAGGAATGGCCGCGAAGGCGGCGCGCAGCACCTGGGCCAGATAGGGACCGTAGTACAGGGTCAGGGCCGTCACCCCCACGAGGGGCGAGGACAGGGTGAGGCCGTACTCCGGCAGGATGAAGAAGAGCACATAGATCAGCACCAGCAGCGGCAGGCCCAGGATGAGGTCGGTGTAGCCGCGCGCCAGCGTCTGCAGCAGTGGATTGCGGCTGCGCAGCCGGATCCAGGCTAGCAGGGCGGCCAAGAGCAGGGCGGGCAGCGCCGTGACCAGGGAGAGCTGCAGGGTGTAGACCAGTCCGGCGAGCAACGACGGGGCGTAGGTCAGGATGATGCCCAAATCCATCAGGGGTTCCTCGCGGTGGCGAAACGCCCTTCCAGGCGCCGCGCGAGCAGCAGGATCGGCCAGCACACCAGCAGGTAGCCGGCGACGACCGGTAGCATCACCGGACCGGCCTCGTAGGTGCGGGCGATGATCAACTGTCCGGCATAGGTCAGCTCGGTCACGGCGATCACGGACGCCAGGGGCGTGGTCTTGACGATCAGCGTGAATTCATTGACCAGCGCTGGCAGGCTGCTCCGCAGCGCCTGGGGTGCCAGGACGTGGCGCCAGCACTGCAGGCGGGAGAGTCCCAAAGCGAGGGACGCCTCGGTCTGGCCGCTGGCCAGGTTGCGATAGCTTCCCCGCAGGATTTCCGCGGTATAGGCGGCGCTGTTCAGGCCGAGCGCGAGCACCGCGGCCAGCAGCGGCTTGCCGCCCAGGCCGAGCAGCGGCAGCGAAAAGAACACCAGGAACAGCTGAACGATGGAGGGCGTTCCGCGCATCAGACTGATGTACAGGCGTCCCAGTCGGCTGGGCAGCCAGGCCTGGCGCTGGCGCAGCCACCAGACGATGTGGCCGACGCTGAAGCTGAGCAGCGCTGCGGCCAGCGTCAGCTCCAGCGTGACCAGCAATCCGGGACCCAGCTCCGGCAGGATCTTGAGCATCTGTTCCAGCACGGGTTACTCCGGGAAGTCGCTCAGGCTTTCCGCGACCGAAAGTGCCACGGCGCCGACCTGATCGTTGCCGGGAATGCCGGTGCAGCAGGTTGAGACGACGAAGAGCATGTCCTGCACCACGCGACAGATGATCCGGTCGCCCGCTTTCGTCCGGTTCGGCTGGGGATGCAGGCTGCCATCGCGTTCCAGCACGACATGCATGAACAGGTTGATGGGATCCGGAAGCTTGGGCGGTTGTCGACCCAGGCGTGCGAGTTCGGCCTGTACCGCCTCGACGCAGCCGGGTTGCGCATAGCCTTGGCTGCGTAGGAAGGCGCTGGTGGAGGCGGGCAGCAGCAGGTCGTGGGTGCCCAGGCTGTCCTTGCCCAGGACCATCACCGGGCGCCGCCGGTTGTTCACCAGCCGCATGCCCGAGCTTAGAACATAGGAGTTACTGAATACCCGGGTGTGGTGGACCGAGAGATGCACCATGGGATCCTCCTCGCTGAAGCCGAACAGGCTGGCCACCGTGCCGGCGTCAAGGGCTTCGATCCGCAGCAACTGACCTCGCTTCACAGCGATCGAACCGGCACTTCCGGCAGGGACGTCGACCCGCTGCAAGGGCAGCGGCGCGCGCTCGGCGAGGTGTTCTTTCATCAACAGCATGGGGCGGTCCTCAGGCGGGGGTGGGAGCGGTGTCGGCAATGCGGATATCAATGGGCGTCACGTGCAGGCCATTGCCCGGAATGATGTCCTGCGGACAGGAGGACACGGCGCAGACCAGGTCCTTGAGCGCCCGGAACACCACGTGATCGCCCGCCCTGCTCCTGGGGTCGGTGACCTGCATGCGGCCGTCCGCGGTCACCGGTCCGTTCTGGAACAGGTTGAAGGGCTCCGGCACGTTGACCGCCAGCAGGCCGTAGCCGGCCAGACCTTCGTGCAGGTTGTCCAGGCAGTTGCGGTGGCCGTCCACGCCGAAATCCACGCTGAAGCGGGTCGGATCGCAAGCCGGCACGTTGGCATCGTGGACGCCGATGGTGTCGGCGATCACCTCCAGCAGCGGCTCGTCGGCCGTGGAGTAGAGGCAGTCGCCGACCGTGAAGAACAACGAATTGAGGCGACGGCGGGTGTGTACCGGGGACAGTTGTTCCTCGAGCTGGCCCAGCACGACGGCGACGAAGTCCGCCGCCTGCTGCCCGTCGGTGTCGATGATGGTGAGGTACTGGCCGGCACGAACCTCGAAAGTCCGGCCGTGCCCGGCCGGGACGTGCACGTGATGGGTTGGGCAAGGCATGGGAAGACTCACTGGCGGGGGATGAAGTCGGTGGTGGGCAGGTCGAAGCTGACCCCGAGGTAGCGCTGTTGCAGCGTTTTCAGTTCGCCGGATTGCTCGAGGGCGATGATTTCATCGCTGATCACCTTGTTCAGGCGCTCGTCGTCCTTGCGGGTGGCCCAGCTGATCCATTGGCTGTCGCCCAGTTCGCCGACCTGCTTGACCTTGCCGGGCAGTTGCTTGGTCAGACCGCCCAGCACGGTGAGATCGTCGAAGACGAAATCGGCGCGGCGGGTCATGAGCGCGGCCAGGGTTTGGTCGACGCTGTCGACACTGATGATCTTGATCGGCGGGCGCTGCTGAGCCTTCAGCTGGGCATTGAACTGCTTGAGCAACTGCTCGGGCGCAGTGGTAGCCTTGACCGCAGCGGTCAGGCCGGAGAGGGCTTCGACGGTGAGCGGGGAGGCCGTCACCCGGGTTTCGTCGGCACGCACCAGGACCGCGTTGACGCTCTTGCCGAAGGGCACGGTGAAGAGCACCTTGGCGGCGCGCTCGGCGGTGACGTTGAGCGAGGAGCCTTCGGCGTCGACGGAGCCGGCGATCAGTGCCGGAATGATCCCGCTGAAGGCCATCTTCTGGTACTCGAGTGCGACGCCCAGCCGGGCGGCCACCCGCTGCATGATTTCCGGTGTGTAGCCGACGATGGTGCCGCTGGCGTCGGTGTACTCGTAGGGCGCGAAGGTGGGATCTATGGCCACGACCAGCTTGCCCCTGGCTTTCACGTCATCGAGGGTATCGGCGCTGGCGGCGCCCAGAAGGCCGAGCCCGAGGGCCAGGGCGGAAAGCGTCAGCGCACAGCGGTAAGGGAGAGAAGTCATGAGAGCGCCTTGGTCGGGTGGGGTGACCCAAGCGTCATCGCAGAAAGCATGCCACGTCAGCCGAGCGGCGGAGCGACTGCCGCAACCTGTTGAAGAAACTAATGTTTCTTATAATTTATATTTGAAATTTATGTTTCTGATGCCTGGGCGCACGTCTGATCCGCTGCCTTGATCCGGTGCATGACGAATTGAAATGGTGCGTCAGCGTGAGTTATCCAGCTCTTCCAGCTGCTGGTGCAGACGCTCGGCAGTTTCCAGGTGGGAGGTCTTGCGGGCCGTCAGTTCTTTGCCGACCAGGGAGCAGAGCAGATTGGTCATGGCCGAGACGCTGCTGTTGCTGTCGAACATCAGGGTGCTTTCGGTGTGGCAGCGGATCACCCAGGTCGCCAGTTGTGCGGGGCTGCCGGCCAGGACATCGGCCAGGTAGAGCATGCGGACCCCCAGCTGGCCCATCACGACCATGGTCTTCTCGAGTTGCGGCATCCGTCGCCGCAGCCCGATGCAGATGGCCACATCGTCTGGCCCCAGGCCTGCGAGATATTCGGCCAGGCTATCGCCGGGCGAGGGCAGCAGCAGGATGTCGTCGCGAACCTGGATCAGGTGGCTGCGGAGCATGTGGGCGATGGTCTGGCTATGCCGAAAGCCGATGATGACCACCCGCCGGGCACCCACGATGGCGTGCACGGCAGCAAAGAGTTCGTCCCTGTTCAGCGACTGGTAGGTCTGCCGGACGTTGGCCAGTTCCTGCTCCAGATGATGCTGCAGGAGGTCATCCACCGTGCGTTCGGTGGCGCCGCGATCCTGCAGATAGAGCGGTGAGCCCTCTCCACGCAGCACTCGGGCCTGGCGCCGGGCTTCGTCGTAGGAGGCATAGCCCAGCGTCCGGAAGAAGCGAGTGGCGGTGGCCTTGGAGACGCCGGCACGGGTAGCCAGCTCCGTCGCCGTTTGCATGGCGAGCTGGCCAGGGGCGGCCAGGATCACGTCGGATAGCTTCTGCTCCACGACCGACATCTGTTCGTAGCGTGCCTTGATCCGACTCTCCAGGGAGGTGGGGGTCGGTAGCCGAGTCTTGTCGGATGGCAGCATCGAGCGGCTCTGATCTGCGAGGGGAGGCTGCAGTCTAGCGGCAAAGGCGTTGCCGAGCGTAGTGCTCCGCCCGGGCATTCGGCGAGGCCAGTAGACGAAGCGCCTGGGAGGCGTGCCAATGGCAGCGACGGATGTCCTGGCGGTCGTGCTTCCTCCTCACTCCTCGCTGGACGCGAACCCCTCCAGCCAGCGCGCTTCCGAGCAGAGCAGGTGGTGGCGCATGGCGGTCTGGGCGCCGATCAGGTCGCGGGCTTCCACGGCGCGCAGGATGGCCTCGTGTTCGGCCACGGCGACGCCCCAGGTCTTCTGGCTTTCGGTCTGCTCGGCGACGTGGGTGGAGATGGGGCTGTGGCGCTCGTCGAACAGTGAGGTGATGATGCGCACCAGCGTGGAGTTGCCGCTCATCCGGGCCAGGCGGCAGTGGAACCTGCGATCGTCCTCCATGGGCGACAGCCCCTGGGCAATCTTGTCGCTCATGTTCTGGATGCACTTTGCCAGGTAGCGGTAGTCGGCCTTGCCGCCCAGGGAGCAGGCCAGGACGATGGCCGCGCCTTCGATGATCGCCCGGGCGTGCATCAGCTCCGAAGGACTCTCGCCGAGGGTGGAGGTCCGCGCGCCGTTGTTCAGCAGGGCCGCGTTCACATAGATGCCGGAGCCCTGGCGGACCTCGATGCTGCCTTCGATTTCCAGGGCGATCAGGGCTTCGCGCAGCGACGGCCGGGAGACGCCCAGCAACTGCGCCAGGTCGCGCTCCGGGGGCAGGCGGGTGCCGGCTTCGATGGCGCCCTCGCGGATGTGCTGGCGCAGGCGGTCCGCGATCTTCTGGTAGAGCTTTCTTTCGGTGGTGGCAGTGGGCAGCGTCATCGATGAAACCTGCATCTTCAAGGGCTTCAGTATCTCATGGGCTACCCGGATCGGCGCCAGCGACCTAGGGCAGGGCCGCCAGCTCGAACAGCGGGGTCGCCAGCTGCCACTTTTCCGATCCCGCCTCCGGCGAGGACAGCTGATAGCGCGCCATCAGGGTTTCCCATTCCTGGACCTTCGGATTGCGCTGTTCCAGCTCCTGCATGCGGGCGAAGGAGAAGTCCGGCCCCGCCTCGAGCAGCATGGTCAGGCGGCAGCCGAGGCGCCAAATGGTCATGTTGGCGACGCCGGCTTCGCGCAGATGGGCGATGACCTCGGGCCAGACCGCCGCGTGCTGGCGTTCGTATTCGGCGATGAGTTCGGGGTCGTCCCGCAGGTCCAGCAACAGGCAGTAGCGTGTCATGGTCTCGCTCCTCGGCCAGGTCAGGCCCGTTAGATTTCGACGATGGCTTTGACGACACCGCGGGCCGGGTCCAGCAGCTCGGCGAAGCGGGTGGGCAACTCGGCCAGTTGCAGGCGATGGGTATTGAGCGCCTGGTCCGGGATCAGGCCTTCGCTCAGGCAGCGCTCGACGTGCTGGAAGTCCTCGGCGGTGGCGTTGCGACTGCCGAGCAGGGTGGTCTCGCGCTTGTGGAATTCGGGGTCGGCGAAGCGGATGTGGTCCTTGACCACCGAGATCAGCACATAGCTGCCGGCATGGGCGACGAATTCGAAACCCCGCTCGATGGCGCGGGCGTTGCCGGTGGCGTCGAACACCACATCGAAGAAGTCGCCATCGGTCAGCCGCGCCAGTTCGTCCTTGTCGCCGTCACCGACGGTGACCGTGGCGGCGACCTTCAAATGCTGGCGACAGAACGCCAGGCGATCGGTGCGGGTGTCGAGGACGGTGACCTGGGCCCCGGCGATACCGGCGAAGATGGCCGCAGCCATGCCGATGGGACCGGCGCCCACCACCAGCACGCGCTGGGCCTGGCCCAGGCCCGAGCGGCGCACGGCATGGGCGCCGATGGCGAGAAATTCCACCATGGCCGCCTGGTCGAGGCTGAGGCCCTCGGCCTTGAAGACGAAGCGGTC
The DNA here is from genome assembly GCF_003057735.2 of Pseudomonas sp. RIT411. Classification (NCBI taxonomy): domain Bacteria; kingdom Pseudomonadati; phylum Pseudomonadota; class Gammaproteobacteria; order Pseudomonadales; family Pseudomonadaceae; genus Pseudomonas; species Pseudomonas sp. RIT411. Next base: position 55,296 of record NZ_QBIZ02000001.1, on the reverse strand, counting down.
GGGCAGGCTGAGGTATTCGGTGAGGGCGCCGTCGCGATGCACGCCCAGCACCGCGATCCTGGTGCAGCAGTTGGTCTTGCCCTGGCGGCAGGCGATGCACTGGCCGCAGGACAGATAGGGCACCACGTAGACGATATCCCCGGCCTGCAGGCGCCCGCTGTCGTCGGTTTCCTCGACGACGCCGGAAATCTCGTGGCCCATCACCCGTGGGTATTCCAGATAGGGCTGGTTGCCTTCGTAGATGTGCAGGTCGGTGCCGCAAACGCCGACCCGGCGGATGCGGATCAGGGTTTCGCCTTCGCCACGGGCGGGCTTGGGGGTATCACGCGAGACCAGCAGGCCGGGTTTTTCACAGATGACGGTCAGCATAGGAAGACTCCGCATCGCATCGGGATGCACGTTGGATTCAGGGCCGGGCGCTCGTTGGGAATGGCAGCGAGCGTCCGTCGCCACAGAGGCGGGTGGAAAGGGCGGTGCGGCTTCATGCCGGGGCTCCCGCCACGGGAGCGTCGGCGTCCAGCAGGCCGCGCTGCTTGAGGGTGCTCCAGAACTCCGCCGGAATGGGCGCCTGCAGCCAGGCCAGGTTGCTGGCGACCTGCTCGGCGCTGCGTGCGCCGATGACCGCCGAGGCGACCGCCGGATGGGCCAGGGGAAATTGCAGGGCGGCGGCGGCCAGGGGGACCGCGAATTCCTGGCAGACCGCCTGCAGCGCCCGCACCTTGGCGACCACCACCGGCGGCGCGGCGCCATAGTCGAAGTGCTGGCCACCGGCGAGGATCCCGGAGTTGAACACTCCGCCGGCGACGATGGCGTGGCCCTGGGCCCGGCAGCGATCGAGCAGGGGCTTCAGGCTTTCCTGTTCCAGCAGGGTGTAGCGACCGGCCAGCAGGGTGCAGTCCAGCGGGCACTCCTCGAGGCTGTCGACCACCACCTCCCATTCGTTGACGCCCAGGCCGATGGCCTGGATCTGGCCACTGCTGCGCAGCTCTTCCAGGGCGCGGAAACCGCCGCCCCGGGTCAGCGCCTGCCAGTGCAGGTCGTGCCGCTCGCCATGGGTGCGGCGGCCGATGTCGTGCACATAGAGGATGTCGATCCGCGCCAGCCCCAGTCGCTGCAGGCTGTCTTCGTGGGACCTCAGGATGGCGCCGTAGCGGTAGTCGTAGACCGGCTTGAAGGGCAGCGGCCGTTCCCAGCCGTCGCCGTTGGCGCGCTCGCTGCCATTGGGCGCGAGCAGCCGGCCCACCTTGCTGCTGAGCACGAAGTCATCCCGTGGCTGTTCGTCGAGAAAGGCACCGAGGCGATGCTCCGAGCGGCCATAGCCATAGAAGGGCGCCGTGTCGAAATAGCGGATGCCCTGCTGCCAGGCGCCGGCCAGGGTGTCGACGGCCTGCTGCAGCGGCATGTCCCGGTACAGCCCGCCCAGCTGGGAGCAACCGAGCCCCAGCACCGGCAGGGCCAGCGGGCTTTTCGCCAGGGGACGCCGTTCGGAGAGATTCATCGCCAGGCCTCCGCTCAATAGAGCACGTTGCGTGCGTCAGGGCTGTCCAGGTTGGCCTTGTCAATGAGCAGGACGCCGGTGTCGATGAACTTGGGCACCTTCTGCTTCTCGATGACCTTGATCACCGTGGCGACCGATTCCAGGCCCATGCGATAGGAACTCTGCACCACGATGGCGTCCAGGGTGCCGTCGCGGACGAAGCCCTGCAGGTCTTCGTTGCCGTCGAAGCCGATGGCCTGCAGCTTGCCGGCCTTGCCGGACTGGGTGATGGCCCGCGCCATGCCGACCGCGGTGGGTTCGTTGGCGCCGTAGATGCCCTTGAGGTCGGGATTGGAGGCCAGGACGTCGGTGGTCTGGTTGAGGGCGTTGGCCATCTGCGACTGGGAATAGAAGGGGCCCACCACGGTCAGCTGCGAATGCTGCTCCAGGTACTTGCGGAAGCCGCCGACCCGGCCCACTTCCGAACCGGTGCCCGGCACATAGGACATGATGGCGATCTTGCCGGTCTTGCCGACCTTTTCGATCATGCGCTGGGCGGACAGCTCGCCGGCCTTGTTGTTGTCGGTGGAGAGAAAGGACTGGTAGTAGGGCGCGCCGCTTTCCGCCACCGAGGAGTCGATCAGCACCACCGGGATATGGGCTTCCCAGGCCTGCTTGATGGCCGGGACCAGGGCATCCGGATCAGACGGCGCCAGCACGATGCCCGAGACGCCACGGTTGACGGCGTTGACCACCATGTTCACCTCGTCCGCGATCGCCGATTCCGACGCCGGTCCCTGGAAGGTGACCTTGTAGTTGGCGTGCTGTTTGGCCGTTTCCTGCACGCCCTTCTGCACGTTCTGCCAGTAGTTGGAGTTGGCACTCTTGACGATGACGGCGATCTCGCCGTTACCGGCCAGCGCCAGGGAGGTCGCGGCGGAGAGGGCGACACCCAGGACCACTTTCTTGAAGTTTTTCATCGGTCGTTCCTTGTTGTTGTTATCGAGGGTTCACTTCTTGCGGTTGCGGAGCTGGTCGATACAGACGGTCAGCAGGATCACCAGGCCGATGATGATCTGCTGGGTGAAGCTGGAGACGCCGAGCATGTTGAGGCCGTTGCGCAAGACGCCGATGGTGAAGGCGCCGATCAGGGTGCCCGACACGCTGCCGATGCCACCGGAAAGGGAGGTGCCGCCGATCACCGCGCTGGCGATGGCGTCCAGTTCGTACATCACCCCTTCGTTCGGCTGGGCGGTGACCAGGCGTGACATCAACACCGCGCCGGTCAGGCCCGCCAGCACACCGGACAGCACATAGGTGAAGAGAGTGACCGCGCGCACCTTGACCCCGGAGAGGCGGGCCGCCTCGGCGTTCGAGCCCACGGCGTAGATGTGGCGCCCCAGGCGGGTGCGGCTGAGCACCAGCCACAGGGCGATGGCCAGCACGATCATGATGATCACCGGGTAGGGGATGCCCGGAAAGATCACGTTGGGAAAGCCGTCGTCGCCGATGCGTTCGATGCGCCCCAGGGTGCCGTTGCCGAGCGTGCCGAAGGCGGCGCCGAGGCCGGAGATGGGCTGGGCATCGGTCAGTCGCAGCGCCAGGCCGCGGGCCACCAGCATCATGCCCAGGGTGGCGATGAAGGGCGGCAGCTTGACCAGGGTCACGAACAGCCCGTTGATCGCCCCGCAGATCCCGCCGACGATCAGGCCGACCAGGATGCCCACCTCGATGGACGCGCCGGCCTTGACCGCCATGGCGTTGGCCACGCCGGCCAGGGCTAGCACCGAGCCCACCGAGAGGTCGATGCCGCCGGTAATGATCACCGCCGTCGCGCCGAGGCCGAGAAAGGCGATGGAGGTGACCTGCAAGGCCACGCTCATGCCATTGCCCATGGTCAGGAAGGCGCTGCTCATGGAGGAAAACACCGCGATCAGCGCCAGCAGGCTGACCAGGGCGCCAAACTTCTGCAGGAATTCTTTTTGTTTTTCGGTCATTTCTCTGTCTCGCTCGACACGCGTGGGCGAGCTGCCGTCAGTGCGACGTGCAGCCGGAGGCGTAGTGCATGATCTGGTCCTGGGAGGTGGCCCGGGTCTCGACGTCGCCGGTCAGGCGACCTTCGTGAAAGACCAGGATCCGATCGCTCATGCCGAGCAATTCCGGCAGCTCCGAACTGATCAGGACGACGCCGATGCCCTGGGCCGCCAGCTGGTCCATCATTTCGTAGATGGCGTACTTGGCGCCGACGTCGATACCCCGGGTGGGCTCGTCGAAGAACATGATCCGGGCGTCGCGGAACAGCCATTTGCCGATGATGATCTTTTGCTGGTTGCCGCCCGAGAGATAGCGGGTGACCTTGTCGATCGAGGGCGTGCGGATGTCCAGCCGCCGCACGTAGTCCTGGGCGATCCGCGCCTCCTCGCCGAAGCGAATGAACCCCAGCGGCCCGCAGAGGGCGTCCAGATTGGCCAGGGTCAGGTTGTGCGCCAGGGTCATCTTGACCGCCAGGCCGTCCTTCTTGCGGTCCTCGGACAGGTAGGCGATGCCTTCATCGATCCCGTCGCGCGGACTGCGGATGGTGACCGCGCGGCCGTTGATCTCCACCTCGCCGGCATCCAGCCGGTCGGCGCCAAAGATCGCCCGGGCGATCTCGGTGCGGCCGGCGCCCATGAGGCCGGCGAAGCCGAGGATCTCGCCGCGGCGCAGCTCGAAGCTGATGTCCTGGAAGACCCCCTTGCGGGTCAGGCCCCGCGCCCGCAGCAGCACCTCGCCGGTGGGCACGGCGGTGCGTGGCGGAAATTTCTCGTCGAGGGAGCGCCCGACCATGCCCGCTACGATGGCGTCGACACTGGTCTCGGCGAAGCGCTGGGTGGAGACGTAGCGACCGTCGCGCAGGATGGTCACCCGGTCGACGATGTGGCGCATCTCGTCCAGCCGGTGCGAGATGTAGAGCATGCCGACGCCGCGCGCCTTGAGGTCCTGGATGACCTTGAACAGCGCCTGGGTCTCGCTTTCGGTCAGGGAGGAGGTCGGTTCGTCGAGGATGAGCACCCGGGCGTCCAGCGACAGCGCCTTGGCGATCTCCACCATCTGCTGCTGGGCCACCGACAGCTTGGAGACCGGCGCGCGGGGGCTGATGGCCACGCCCAGGCGCGCCAGGCAGGCTTCGGTGTCCGCCTGCATCTTGCGTCTGTCGATCAGGCCGAAGCGCACCGGCTCTCGGGCCAGAAAGATGTTTTCCGCCACCGTGAGGTGGGGTACCAGGTTGAGCTCCTGGTGAATGATGGCGATGCCCACCTGCTCGGCTTCCGATACCGACTTGAACTGCCGCTCTTCGCCCAGGTAGCGGATCCGCCCATCGTCCGGCGGCTGCTGGCCGCTGACGATTTTCATCAGGGTGGACTTGCCGGCGCCGTTCTCGCCGCAGATGGCGTGGACTTCACCCGGGTAGAGGCTGAGGCTGACATCGTTGAGGGCCACGACGCCGGGAAAGCGCTTGGAGATGTTTTCGAGCGTCAGACAGGGCGCGGGCGCAGCCGGTAAGGGGCCGCCACCTTCGCCGCGGGGCGATGGGGTATCCAGCATGGTGCTCTCTCTTGTTGTTGTTCTAGGGTCGCTGCCCTATGTGAGATCCATGGCAGGGAAAGCTACACCCCAGCCTGGATATCTGGCAAGACCAATTGGATTTTTTCGAATTGGTCTTGCCAGAGTGCGGTCTGATTAGTGAAAGCCTTCTTGCGCAAGGCAGGCGATGGGCGCGGGAGGGGCAGGCGCTCGGGCCAGCGTGGCCTTGCTGTAGAGGAGGGCGCGGGAGGGATAGCCCCAAGGCGCAGACCGGCAGCCGCAGCGCCTGGGCCACGGGTCCAGCGGGATCGTCGGGGAGGAAGGCGCTGATCGGAGTCCCGACCCAAGTCGAGTCGGGCCTCCGATCGCAATGTCCTAGCGCACGGGCGCAGCCGCCGCGGCGCGTGCCGGGCGGGCGTCGCGGAAGGTAACCAGGAAGGCCAGCAGCACGCCCAGGGAGAACAGCGCCGGGAACAGCCAGATGCCCTGCCAGTCATGGCCGGCGGCGCTGGCATAGTGGTCCGAGACCATCCCGGCGACCCGGAAGCCGACCAGCATGCCCACGCCATAGGTGGCCAGGGTGATCAGGCCCTGGGCCGCGCTCTTGTTCGCTTCGCCGGCCTTGGCGTCGGTGTAAATCTGCCCGGAAACGAAGAAGAAGTCATAGCAGACGCCATGCAGGGCGATGCCCAGCAGCAGGTAGGCGAGGGCGTCACCCTGGGCGCCCAGGGCGAAGCAGCCATAGCGCACCGCCCAGGCCAGCATCCCCACCAGCAGGGTGCGCTTGAGGCCGAAGCGGCGGATGAACAGCGGCAGCAGCAGCATGAAGCCCACCTCCGACACCTGGCCGAGGGTCATCATGCCGGTGGGATTGGCCACCCCCAGTTCAGCGAGAAAGAGGTTGGCGTTCTGGTAGTAGAAGGCCAGCGGAATGCAGATCAGCACCGAGGCGGCAAAGAACACCGCGAAGCTGCGGTCCTTGAGCAGGCGCAGGGCGTCCAGGCCGAGCATCGCGCCCAGGCCGCCGCGGGTGGCCGGCAGCGGCGCGGTGCGCGGCAGGCTGAAGCTGTAGAGACCGAGGATGAGCGAGGCCGCGGCGCCGAGCAGGAAGGTGTTGCGCAGGGCCCCGGCGGCGATGCCGCTACGGCTGTCCCAGGCGAAGACGAAGCTGATCGCCAGGCCGGCGGCAATCCAGCCCAGGGTGCCCCAAACCCGGATCTTGGCGAATTGCCGGGCCGGATCGGCCAGGTGGCGGAAGGCCACGGAGTTGGCCAGCGCCAGTGTCGGCATGTAGCAGAGCATGTAGGCCAGTACCAGTGGATAGAAGGTGGTGAAGTCGGCCGCCGCATAGAGCTGGTAGAGCAGCACCGCGCCGGCCAGGTGCAGCAGGCCGAGGATGCGCTCGGCGTTGAAGTAGCGATCGGCGATCAGGCCGATCACGAAGGGCGCCAGGATCGCGCCCCAGGACTGGGTGGCGAAGGCCTGGCCGATCTGGCCGCCATTGGCGCCCAGGGTATTGCCGAGAAAGGTCGCCAGGGTGACGAACCAGCTGCCCCAGATAAAGAACTGCAGGAACATCAGGGTGCTCAGGCGTAGCGAAAGTGCGTTCATCGTCGATTCCTTGTTGTGGGTTATGTGACGAAAAAACGAGGCGGATCCTTACTCCAGGCCGAGCATCTGCCGATTGCGCGCCGGGTCGGCGTCGCTGCCGGCGAAGTCGTCGAAGGCGCGGGTGGCCGGCTGGATCAGGTGGCGCTGGATGAAGGGCGCTCCTTCGGCCGCGCCCTGGGCCGCGTCCTTGAGGCAGCACTCCCATTCCAGCACCGCCCAGCCGTCGAAGCCGTACTGGGTGAGCTTGCTGAAGATGGCGCCGAAATCGACCTGGCCATCGCCCAGGGAACGGAAGCGTCCCGGCCGCTCGGCCCAGTCCTGGTAACCGCCATAGACACCGCTGCGGGCATCGGGACGGAATTCCGCGTCCTTGACGTGGAACATGCCGATGCGCGCGTGATAGCGGTCGATGAAGCCCAGGTAGTCCAGTTGCTGCAGGACGAAATGGCTGGGGTCATAGAGGATGCGCGCGCGGGGATGGTCGTCCACGGCCGCCAGGAAGCGCTCGAAGGTGGCGCCGTCGTGCAGGTCCTCGCCCGGATGCAATTCGAAGCAGAGGTCGATGCCTTCTTCGCCGTAGACGTCGAGGATCGGTCGCCAGCGCCGGGCCAGTTCGGTGAAGCCCTCGTCCACCAGGCCGGCGGGCCGCTGCGGCCAGGGATAGACATAGGGCCAGAGCAGGGCACCGGAAAAGCTCGCCACCGCCTTGAGACCGAGGCGGCGACTGGCCTTGGCGGCCAGCTTGAGCTGCTTGACCGCCCAGGCCTGGCGCTCGTCCGGGCGGCCACGGAGCGCCGGCGGGGCGAAGCCGTCGAAGGCCTCGCTGAAGGCCGGATGCACGGCCACCAGTTGCCCCTGCAGGTGGGTGGAGAGTTCGCTGATGGCCACTCCGGCTTCGGCGCACTGCCCGAGCAGTTCGTCGCAGTAGTCCTGGCTGGCGGCGGCGCGTTCCAGATTCGGGCACTGGGGGCCCAGCGTCGGCAGCTGGATGCCGCGGTAGCCGAGGTCCGCCGCCCAGCGCGCCAGGTTGGGCAGGGTGTCGAAGGGCGGCTTGTCGTCGAGAAACTGGGCGAGAAAGATCGCCGGGCCCTTGAGGCCGGGACGAGCGTTGGCGGCCATGTTCAGGCTCCTAGGTTCGGTAAGGGGGTCCAGGCGCCCTGGCGCCGATGGCTGGCCAGGGCGGTTTCGATAAAGGCCAGGCCGCGCCAGCCGGTGGTGATGCCGGGCAGGCCCGGCGCGGGATCGGCGGGATCGCGAATGGCCGCGGCCAGCTCGCGATAGAGATTGGCCAGGGCTTCGAGATAGCCCTCCGGGTGCCCGGCGGGCAGGCGCAGGCGCTGCTGGGTACCGGCACTCAGCCAGGGCAGACCGAGGCCGGCGCGCAGGGTCTGTGGCGGTTGGTCGAGGCTGCGCTGCAGCAGGCTGTTGGGTGCCTGCTGCTGCCACTCCAGACTGCCGCGCTCTCCGTAGAGGCGGATGCGCAGGCCATTCTCCTCGCCAATGCAGACCTGGCTGGCCAGCAGGCTGCCGCTGGCGCCCGCGGCGGTTTCGAACAGCACCATGACATCGTCGTCCAGCCGCCGACCGGGCAGGTGGCTGCGCAGGTGGGCACTGAGGCGGGTGATGGGCTGGCCGCCGATGAATTCGGCGAGGCTGAAGGCATGGGTGCCGATGTCGCCCAGGCACCCGCCCGGGCCGGAGAGGGCCGGATCGTCGCGCCAGGCCGCCTGCCGGTTGCCGGTGGCGGCCAGGTCTTGGGCGAGCCAGCCCTGGGGGTATTCCACATGGATCTTGCGCAGCGCCCCCAGCTCGCCGCGGGCGACGCGCTCGCGGGCTTCCCACACCAGCGGATAGCCGAGGTAGGTGTGGGCCAGCGCATAGCGCAGGGGCCGGGGCAGGGCGGCCAGCGTTTCCGCCAGGCGCTGCACCTGGGCCAGGGAGATGCCCGCGGGCTTTTCCGAAAAGACGTGGAAGCCGGCGCTGAGGGCCGCCTGGGCGATGGGCACATGGAGATCGTTGGGCGTGACGATCACCAGCAACTCGACCCGTTGCTCGGGGGGCAGCCGGGCTTCGCTGGCCAGCAGGGTCTCCCAGGAGGCATAGACCCGTTCGGGCGCCAGACCCAGCTCGCGACCGGTCGCCTCGTTGTTGGCCAAATCACGGCTGAAGGCGCCGCAGACCAGTTCGAGCGCGCCATCCAGGGCCGCCGCGCGCCGATGGGCCGCGCCGATGAAGGCGCCCTGGCCGCCACCGATCATGCCGTAGCGGACCCTGCCGCCGGTTTCAGCCTGCATCCTTTTACCCTCGGTTTGTTATTGTGTTGAGTGTAACCGGTTACATCTGCGGGTATTTGGAGCCTGCGGCGATCGTTTAGTCAAGCGCCCGGCGGACGTACGGCTTGCCCGCACGCCGGGCTTTGCGCACAGTTGCACCCTTTCCCACGCCAACCGAGGCCGCATGTCCAATATCCGCAGGGTCGCCGAACTGGCCGGGGTATCGGTCGCGACCGTATCGCGCACCCTGAAGAATCCCGAGGTGGTGGCGCCGGCGACTCGCGAACGGGTGCAGGCCGCCGTGACCGCGGCCAACTACCGGCCCAACGCGATGGCGGTGCAGTTTCGCTCGCGCCGCACCGGCAATCTGGTGGTGCTGGTGCCGGTGATCGCCAACAGCTTCTTCGCCCGCGTCATCGCCGGGATCCAGCAGGCGGCCCAGGCGGCGGGGTATCGGGTGCTGCTGTGCGATACCGCGGGCGACGAGGCCCGCGAGCGCGAGTACGCCGAACTGGTCTATGCGCGGCAGGCGGATGGGGTGATCCAGCTGCGCGCCTTCGATCCCTTCGCCGGTGACCCCGACGCACCGCCGGTGGTGAATGCCTGCGAGGTGCTCGCCGAGCACCCCTGGCCCAAGGTGCGGCTGGACAATCGTGCCGCCGCCCGCTGCCTGACCGAACATCTGCTGGCGCTCGGTCACAGGCGCATCGCCCTGATCAAGGGACCGGAACGCAGTCCGCTGACCTTGGAACGCCTGGCGGGTTATCAGGAGGCGCTCAACCAGGCCGGTGTCCCGCTGGATCCTGACCTGCTGCACCCGGGTGATTTCACCCTGGCCGCCGGCGCCGCCGCGGCGCGGGCGCTGCTGCGGCTATCGGAGCGGCCGACGGCACTGTTCTGCTGCAGCGACGAGATGGCGATCGGCGCCCTCCAGACCCTTCGCGGCGCCGGGCTGCGGGTGCCCGAGGATCTGTCCCTGGCCGGCTTCGACGACATCGCCTTCGCCGCCTACAGCGATCCGCCGCTGACCACCATCGCCCAACCCGCGGAGGCCTTCGGCCAGCGCGCGGTCGCCCTGCTGCTGGAGACCCTCGCCGGTTCGCCACCGCCCTGTCGGGAGGTGGTGCTGCCCTTCGAGCTGGTGGTACGGGGCAGTACCGGCCCCTGCCGCCCTGGCTGAGAGGCCGGTTGCGCGGAGGTCCGCTCAGACGCGGGAGGCGCGCACCAGCGCCAGCCGTTCGCGGATGTAGCTGTCGTTATCGATCGCCTGGACATCGAAGGGGATGGCGATCGCGCGCCGGTCGGCGCGCGAATACAGGCGCGCAAAGATCGAGCCGTCCGGGCAGGTCGGGCTGACCAGCACGGTCCAGCCGTCCAATTCACGCGTCAGGCGCTGCATCAGGAATTGCGTGGGCAGGGTGGTGAGTTTGGCGTTCTTCATCGGTCTGGCCTTGGATGCTTGGTGATGACTTCATTGGGGGCTCGGCGCCGCTCGGCATCGCGCTCGCCGGACGTGCTCGAGCCAGCCGTGCGGCGCAGTCGCTCCAGCAGTCTGGACAGCGTCGGACGCCTCGCGGGGTGGCGCCGCGCCGGGGCGCTGGCGAAGACGGGTGGCTGCCGGCTGCCGGTCGTGTCGTTCAGCTTTTCGAGAACGGAATCGAGCCGGCAGCTCTTGATCTGCGAATGGACGCTCCTGCTGGACGGAGCCTGATCGTGCGCGCCTTCCGCCTTGAGGGCGACGTTACCCAAGGTCTGCTTTTGCCGGCAGCGGCACGGATCACCAGGAGGCGTTTCGCCTAGGAGTGCCGCGCCGTCCGGATTTGCACTGTCAGTCGTCAGCTAGCTTGTTTCCGTGGCAAGTCGAACTGCGACTTCCTCCACCAGTTGGATAGTTTCCGCCGTCAGGGCTTCGAACTGAAAGAGCATGTCCTGTAGTTGCGGACTGCCCATATCCACATTGCGCAGTTGATCGATTCTCAACGTCAGCAATCTGTGGATCTGCAGCAGGCAGTCACGATCGGGATTCTCGGGGATGACGAACAGGCGGCTCATCGTTGTCTCCATGGACAGGTTCCTCACGCCCATCGATATCGCCTAACCCGCTTGTTTTTTAAGGCAATTCGTCGCCGACGATCTACTTGGAAAGAGCGCCTTGCGTGCTTGACTCTGGTTGTCGGAAGAGCGCTTGAGGGCTCTTGGTCGCATTAGCGACCTTATCTTCAAAAAGCTCGTGAAGAATGCGTGAAAAATTCGTTAAAACCTTTTTAGGTGGTTGTTTAAGTGGGACGTGGTGTTTCAAAAGTTTTAGGCAAGTTGGCAGCAAAACGGACGAACGAACGCTTCGTTTCAGGCCTGACAGACATCCGCTATCCGCGCCTTCAACAGATTCGCCAACTCATCGAAGAGGATCTGCACCGAGCGCAGCGACAGATTGTCCGGGCGGGTCAGCAGCCAGATATCGGTGTCGCAACCGGGCAGCGCCGGACCCAGGCGTTCGACGCCCTCCAGGCTGCTGATCATGAAATCGGGGAGGGCGCCCACCCCGAGACCGGCGCCGACCAGGCTGCCGACCGAGGACATGCTGCTGCAGCGATAGCGCGGGGTGAGGCTGGGATAGGCCTGGCGCAGCCAGGTCACCGAGACGTGATCGGCCAGGGAGTCGTCCGGGGCGATCCAGGGCAGCTCGGTGGCCAGCTGGCCGTAACCGCTGCGATAGCGTTCGTGACCGCAGACGAAATACGAGCTGCGACCGAGGCGGCGGCCGATCAGGTGTTCGGGCGGGGCGTTGGACAGGCGCAGGGCGATGTCCGCATCCCGTCGGCTCAGGCTGGCGAAGGTGTTGGAGGTGGCGACTTCCAGGGCGACCGCGGGATAGCGCGGCATGAGGTCGGCGAGGCCGGGCAGCAGCAGGCTGCGCAGCACGGCATCGGTGCAGGTCAGGCGGACCGTGCCGCTGATGACGTTCTCGCCTTGGGTGAGGGCGATGCGCGCCGCGTCCAGCGCCTGTTCGGCACGCTCGGCCTGTTCGGCGAGGGCCTTGGCGCTCTGGGTCGGGGTGTAGCCGCGGCGGGTCTTGTCGAACAGCGCGACCTGCAGATTGGCTTCGAGCTTGCGGATGGCGCGAAAGACCGTGGAGACGTCCACCTGCAACTGTTCCGCCGCGCGGGCCAGGGTCCTGCCGCGGACCAGGGCAAGGATCAGCTTGAGATCGGCATGACCTATCTGATATTGCATCGGTGCATTCTTCCTTTGCCGATTCGCCGATATGGGTTGCGCTCATGCCAATTTATACTGGCCCGGCCCCCCAAGGGCAATCAGGTGGAAGGGCGGACCTTGCAGACAGGGTCGGCGCCTGCAGCAACCACCGCCCACAGCCACGCTGCCAGACCCGCACGAGCAAGCACAACGAAGCGGGCCAGCGTCAAGGATGCCTCCCATGAATTCGATATCCCCCCGCGTCGTCCAGCTCACCGAAGCCAACGGCTTTCTCAAGGAGCACCCCGAGATCCAGTACGTCGATCTGTTGATCACCGACATGAACGGCGTCATCCGGGGCAAGCGCGTCGAGCGGGCCAGTCTCTCCAAGGTCTATGAGCGCGGCATCAATCTGCCGGCCTCGCTGTTCGCCCTGGACATCAACGGCTCCACGGTGGAAAGCACCGGTCTGGGCCTGCACATCGGCGACGCCGACCGCACCTGCTTTCCGATTCCCGGCACCCTGAGCTACGAACCCTGGCAGAAGCGCCCGACCGCGCAACTGCTGATGACCATGCACGAACAGGACGGCTCGCCGTTCTTCGCCGATCCGCGCGAGGTGCTGCGCCGGGTGGTGAAGAAGTTCGACGACCTGGGGCTGACCATCTGCGCCGCCTTCGAACTGGAGTTCTATCTGATCGACCAGGAGAACGTGAACGGCCGGCCGCAACCGCCGCGCTCGCCGATCTCCGGCAAGCGACCGGTCTCCACCCAGGTCTATCTGATCGACGACCTGGACGAATACGTGGATTGCCTGCAGGACATGCTGGAAGGCGCCAAGGAGCAGGGGCTGCCGGCCGATGCCATCGTCAAGGAATCCGCGCCGGCGCAATTCGAGGTCAACCTGCATCACGTCGAAGACGCCATCAAGGCCTGCGACTACGCGGTGCTGCTCAAGCGGCTGATCAAGAACATCGCCTACGACCATGAGATGGATTCCACCTTCATGGCCAAGCCCTATCCCGGCCAGGCGGGCAACGGCCTGCACGTGCACATTTCGCTGCTGGACAAGCAGACCGGGCAGAACATCTTTGCCACCGACGATCCCGAGCACCATGCGCCGCTGCGCCATGCCATCGCCGGCATCCTCGAAACCCTGCCGGCGTCGATGGCCTTCCTCTGCCCGAACGTCAACTCCTATCGCCGCTTCGGCGCCCAGTTCTATGTGCCCAATGCGCCGAGCTGGGGTCTGGACAACCGTACCGTGGCGGTGCGCGTGCCCACCGGCAGCAGCGAGGCGATCCGCATCGAACACCGGGTCGCCGGGGCCGATGCCAATCCCTATCTGATGATGGCCTCGATCCTCGCCGGCATTCACCACGGCATGACCCAGCGCCTGGAGCCCTGCGCCCCGGTCAGTGGCAACTCCTATGAGCAGCTCGAACAGAGCCTGCCCAACAACCTGCGCGACGCCTTGCGCCGGCTGGACGACAGCGCGGTGATGAACCAGTACATCAGCCCCGAGTACATCGACATCTTCGTCGCCTGCAAGGAAGCCGAGCTGGAGGAGTTCGAGACGACCATCTCCGACCTCGAATACAACTGGTACCTGCACACCGTCTAGGAGGCCTGATCATGACCGTGCTGACGCAACAGGACTGGGAGCAGCGTGCCCAGGCGTTGACCATCGAAGCCCGTGCCTTCATCGACGGCCGCTACCAGGCCGCCCAGGGCGGCGCGACCTTCGCCGACCTGAGTCCGGTGGATGGTCGCCCGCTGGCCCGGGTGGCCAGTTGCATGGCCGAGGATGCCGAGCTCGCCGTGCAGGCTGCGCGGGCGAGCTTCGCGCGAGGCGACTGGGCCCATCGGGCACCGGCGCAGCGCAAGCGGGTGCTGATCGCTTTCGCCGATCTCTTGCTGGCCCATGCCGAGGAGCTGGCCCTGCTGGAAACCCTGGACATGGGCAAGCCGATCAGCGATTCGCTCGCCATCGACGTGCCGGCGGCGGCCAATGCCATCCGCTGGAGCGCCGAGGCCATCGACAAGGTCTACGACGAGGTGGCGCCCACGCCGCGCGACCAGCTCGGTCTGGTGACCCGCGAACCGGTCGGGATGGTCGCGGCCATCGTGCCCTGGAACTTCCCGCTGATGATGGCCTGCTGGAAACTGGGGCCGGCGCTGGCCACCGGCAACTCGGTGATCCTCAAGCCGTCCGAGAAGTCGCCGCTGACCGCCATTCGCATCGCTGCCCTGGCGCTGGAGGCCGGCATCCCGGCGGGCGTGTTCAACGTGTTGCCCGGCTACGGCCACACCGTCGGCCAGGCGCTGGCGCTGCACCCGGACGTCGACACCCTGGTCTTCACCGGTTCCACCCGCATCGCCAAGCAGCTGCTAGTCTATGCCGGCGAGTCGAACATGAAGCGGGTCTGGCTGGAGGCGGGTGGCAAGAGCCCCAACATCGTCTTCGCCGACGCCCCGGACCTCAGGGCCGCGGCCGAGGCAGCCGCGGCAGCCATCGCCTTCAACCAGGGCGAGGTGTGCATCGCCGGCTCGCGGCTGCTGGTCGAGCGCTCGATCAAGGCGCATTTTCTGGCCCTGGTGGCGGAGGCGCTGCAGGCGTGGACGCCCGGCCATGCCCTGAATCCCGATACCCGCGTCGGCGCCCTGGTGGACGAGGGCCATCTGCGCACCGTGCTGGAGTTCATCGAGGCCGGCCGCGCCGAGGGGGCGCGACTGGTGAGCGGCGGCGAGCGGGCCCTGAGCGAAACCGGTGGCAGCTACGTCACGCCGACTATCTTCGAAGGCGTGGACAACGCCATGCGCATCGCTCGGGAAGAGATCTTCGGCCCGGTGCTGGCGGTGATCGACTTCGATGGCGAAGCGGAGGCCGTGCGCATCGCCAATGACACCCCCTATGGCCTGGCCGCCGCCGTCTGGACGAGCGACCTCTCCCGCGCTCATCGCGTGGCCCGCGCCTTGCGTGCGGGCAGTGTCTGGGTCAACCAGTATGATGGCGGCGACATGACGGCGCCCTTCGGCGGCTTCAAGCAGTCCGGCAACGGACGCGACAAGTCGCTGCACGCCTTCGACAAATACACCGAACTCAAGGCGACCTGGATCAAGCTCTGAACAGGCGCGGCGGCCCGGGCGTTCGCGCCGGAGCCGCAGGCAGAGGAATTTCACCATGCAACAACACGTCGGCAGTTACTACGCGGCTTCGCGCAACATCCACACCGAATACCCGGTGCTCCAGGGCAGTGTCGACAGCGACGTCTGCGTCATCGGCGCCGGTTACACCGGGCTTTCCACCGCGCTGTTCCTGCTGGAGCACGGCTTCAGCGTGACGGTGCTGGAAGCGGCGCGGGTCGGCTTCGGCGCCTCCGGGCGCAATGGCGGCCAGATCGTCAACAGCTACAGCCGCGACATCGATACCATCGAGCGCCAGCTGCCACCCAGGCAGGCGCAACTGCTGGGCGAGATGGCCTTCGAAGGTAACCGCATCATCCGCGAGCGCGTCGCCCGCTACGACATCCAGTGCGATCTCAAGGACGGTGGCGTCTTCGCCGCCCTGACCGGCAAGCAGCTCGGTCACCTGGAAGCCCAGCAGAAACTTTGGGAGCGCTACGGCCATACCCAGCTGCAGCTGCTCGACAAGGCCGGCATCGGCAAGGTGGTCGGCACCGATCGCTACCTGGGTGGCCTGCTGGACATGAGCGGCGGCCATATCCACCCGCTCAACCTGGCCCTGGGCGAGGCGGCGGCCGTGGCGTCCCTGGGCGGCAAGATCTACGAGCAGAGCGCGGCCACCCGCATCGACCGCGGTGCCAACCCCGTGGTGCACACCGCTCAGGGTCAGGTGAAGGCGCGCTTCGTGGTGGTCGCCGGCAACGCCTACCTGGGCGGGCTGGTGCCGGAACTGGCCGCCAAGTCCATGCCCTGCGGCACCCAGGTGCTCACCACCGAGCCGCTGTCCGAGGAGCTGGCGCGCAGCCTGCTGCCCCAGGACCATTGCGTCGAGGACTGCAACTACCTGCTCGACTACTTCCGCCTCAGCGCCGATCGCCGGCTGATCTACGGCGGGGGCGTGGTCTATGGCGCGCGGGATCCGGCGGACATCGAGGCCATCATCCGGCCGAAGATGCTGCAGACCTTTCCGCAACTCAAGGGCGTGAAGATCGATTTCACCTGGACCGGCAACTTCCTCCTGACGCTGTCGCGCCTGCCCCAGGTGGGCCGCCTCGGCGACAACATCTACTACTCCCAGGGCTGCAGCGGTCACGGCGTCACCTACACCCACCTGGCCGGCAAGGTACTGGCCGAGGCCCTGCGCGGCCAGGCCGAGCGCTTCGATGCCTTCGCCGGCCTGCCGCACTATCCCTTCCCGGGCGGGCAACTCCTGCGCGTGCCCTTCACCGCTCTGGGCGCGACCTACTACCAGTTGCGCGATCGCCTCGGTATCTGACCCTGTCCGCCCGCCGCGTACCGGCGGGCACTCTGGAGATAAGCCATGTCCCCTATGCCCCTGATCGGCGTGACGGCGTGCCGGCAGACGCTCGGCAAATACGATTCCCATACCGTCGGCGACAAGTACGTCGAGGCGGCGGGTCATGCCGGCGTGCCGGTGGTGCTGCCGGCGCGCAGCGTGCCGAGCGATCCGCAGGCGCTGCTGGCGCACCTTGACGGCCTGCTGTTCACCGGCTCGCCATCCAATGTCGAGCCCCATCACTACCAGGGACCGGCAAGTCTCGCCGGCACCCACCATGATGCCGCGCGCGACGCCTACACCCTGCCGCTGCTGCGCCTGGCCATCGACCGCGGCATTCCGGTGTTTTGCATCTGCCGCGGCTTTCAGGAGCTGAACGTGGCCCTGGGTGGCAGCCTGCACCAGCGCGTCCAGGAACTGCCTGGGCATGCCGATCACCGCGAGCCCCAGAGCGAGCTGCTCGCCGAGCAGTACGCGCCCACGCACCCGGTCACCGTGCCGCCTGGGGGGGTGTTCGAGCGCCTCGGCCTGCCGGCCAGCTTCCAGGTGAATTCGCTGCACAGCCAGGGTATCGCGCGCCTGGCGCCCGGGCTGCGCATCGAGGCCCAGGCGCCGGATGGGCTGGTGGAAGGGGTATCCCTGGCCAATGCTCCGGGCTTCGTCGTCGGGGTGCAGTGGCATCCCGAGTGGAATTTCCGCGACAACCCCGAATCCCTGGCGCTGCTGGACGCGTTCCGCTACGCCTGCCAGCGCCATGCGGCCGCGCGCTAGGCACCTTGCCGCACACGCCGCACTCTGAATAACAAGACCAACAGCAGGACAGAGACCTATGACTGAACAGCGCAGGGGCATGCCGACTGGCGGCTCGGACACCGCCGGGCCGGCCGCCCTGGCCGATCCGTCCGCCAAGGGCCTGGCCGCCGGCTCCCTCGGGCTGCTCGCCTGCGTGGTGCTGGGCATCTCCACCATCGCCCCCGTCTACACCCTGACCGGCGCCCTGGGCCCCACCGTGCGCGAGGTGGGCGTCTATCTGCCCGCGGTCTTCATCGTCGGCTTCCTGCCGATGCTGCTGGTGGCCCTGGGGTATCGCGAGCTGAACGCGGTTGATCCGGACAGCGGCACCTCCTTTACCTGGTCGACCCGCGCCTTCGGTCCCATGATCGGCTGGATCGGCGGCTGGGGCCTGGTCACGGCCACCACCATCGTGCTGTCCAACCTCGCCGGGGTGGCGGTGGACTTCTTCTACCTGTTCCTCGCCCAGCTGAGCGGCCGGGCCGAGTTGGCGGCGCTGTCGCAGCACCTGCTGGTGAACGTCGTCACCTGTTGCGTCTTCATCGCCATCGCGGTCTGGATCAGCTGTCGCGGCATCGGCCTGACCATGAGCGTCCAGTACGGTCTGGTGGCCCTGCAGCTGCTGGTACTGATCGGCTTTTCCCTGGCGGCCTTCAATGCCGCGCCCGAGGCGGCGCCGGTGGTCTTCCACCCGGAGTGGTTCAATCCCTTCAATGTCGAGTCCTTTTCCGCCTTCGCCGCGGGTCTGTCGCTGTCGATCTTCATCTTCTGGGGCTGGGATGTCTGCCTCACGGTGAGCGAGGAATCGGTGGGCAGCCAGAAGGTGCCGGGGCGGGCGGCCACGGTCACGGTGCTGCTGATCCTGCTGCTGTACCTCTTTACCGCGGCGGCGACCCTGCAGTTCGCTGGCATCAGCGAAGCCGGCCTGGGCCTGGGCAATCCGGAGATCCAGGAAAACGTCTTCGCCCACCTGGCCGGTCCGGTAATGGGGCCGCTGGCGATCCTGATGTCTATCGCAGTGCTCGCCAGTACCGCCGCCTCGCTGCAGTCCACCTTCATCTCCCCGGCACGCACCCTGCTGGCGATGGGGTACTACGGCGCGGTGTCGCGGCGTTTCGCCCACATCTGCCCGAGATCGCGCACGCCGCGCTATGCCACCATCGCCGCGGGCATCGCCACCGGCGGCTTCTATGTGGTCATGCGCACCCTGAGCGACAACGTCCTCGCGGACACCATCACCGCCCTGGGCATGATGATCTGCTTCTACTACTCGCTGACCGCCTACGCCTGCGTCTGGTACTTCCGCCGCAGCCTGTTCGACAACCTGCGCCATGCGCTGCTGCGTGGCCTCTGCCCGTTGCTGGGCGCCATCATCCTCTCGGTGATCTTCTGGCAGACCGCCATCGCCAGCCTCTCGCCGGACTTCGGCAGCGGCTCCCACCTCGGCGGCATCGGCCTGGTGTTCATCATCGCCGTGACGATCCTGGCACTGGGCCTGGTGCTGATGCTGTTCGCCCGCTGGCGCGCGCCGGCGTTCTTCCAGGGCGAGACCCTGGAGGCACAGCCGCACCAGGGCTGAAGAGGCGGGCAGGGCGCCCGCACCCCGGGGTCAGTGACCCATGACCGCTGAGCCGCTCGCCCGGGTGCCGGCGGGAAAGCCGTGGCGCCGGGCAGTGGCGGCGATGGCCAGGGCGCTAAGGGACAGCGCCACCACCGCCCAGCTCAGCGCCTGGGGGCCGATGCCGTCCAGCAACAGGCCGCCGAGGATGCCGCCCCCGGCGATGGCGCTGTTCCAGGTCACCACGTTCATCGCCAGAGCAGCATCGGCGCCACTCCCCGCGGTATCCGCCAGGGCGGTCTGCAGCAGGGTGGCCGCACCGCCAAAGGTCAGGCCCCAGCCAAAGACGCCCAGGTACTGCAGCGGCGCCGAGTCAGGGTTGAGCCCCAGCAGCAGCGCGATCGCGGCGAAGCCGAGGAGACTCAGCAGCACCGCCCGCCGCAGGCTGTGGTCGACGATCCGCCCGGTGATCCAGATCCCCGCCAGTGACGCCGCCCCGAAGGTCAGCAGCACCCGGTCGACCTGGTCGCCCAGCCCGGCCTGGGCGACGAAGGGGGCGATATAGGTGTAGAGCAGGTTGTGCGCCAGCATCCAGGTAAAGACCACGCCGAGGATGGCGCGAATGCCGGGCGTGGCGAACACCTGGCGCAGCGGCAGGCGCTGCCCCTCGGTCTGCCCCGGATAGTCGGGCACCTTGGCCAGCACCCAGACGATCAGGCCGAGGGTGAGGGCGGACATGCAGGCAAAGGCCAGCCGCCAGCCCAGCAGCCCGCCCAGCCAGGTCCCCAGGGGTACGCCCAGCGACAGGGCGACCGGCGTGCCGAGCATGGCGATGGCCATCGCCCGCCCTTGCAGGCGCGGCACTACCAGGCGCCGGGCATAGCCGGCCAGCAGACTCCAGGCGAGGCCGGCCGCGGCCCCGGCGGCGAAGCGGGCGACCAGGGTCAGCGGATAGCTGGAGGAGAGCGCGGTGAGGGTGTTGAACAGCAGAAAGCCCAGGATGGTCGCCAGCAGCACCCGGCGGCGCCGCCAGCGCGCCGTCGCCAGGGTGAGGGGAATGGCGGCAGTCAGCGAGCCGGCGGCATAGGCGGTCACCGTCTGCCCGGCCAGGGCATTGGAGACCTGGAGTCCCTGGGCGATCCCGGGGAGCAGGCCGGCGGGCAGGGTCTCGGTCATGATGCAGATGAAGCCGGTCATCGCCAGCGCCAGCAGCGCGGCCACTGGCAGGCGTTCAGGGTTGGGGGTCGCGGTCACGGCTAGGCTCCTTAGATATGTATCGATCGGTATATATCTAAGCAGCAGGTCCTCCGGCTGGTCAATGAATTCTGTATCGTCTAGTATAAAAATCGATTTTGACGAGGAGTACGGCTGTGGCTCAGGTGGGGCGTCCGCGGTCCTTCGACCGCACCCAGGCAATCGATGACGCGATGCTGCTGTTCTGGCGCTATGGCTATGAGGCGACCTCCCTGAGTCGGCTCAAGGCGGCGATCGGCGGCGGCATCACCGCGCCCAGCTTCTATGCGGCCTTTGGTTCGAAGGAGGCGCTGTTCAAGGAGGTAGTCGCCCGCTACATGGAGACCCATGGCCGGGTGAACGATCCGCTGTTCGACGAGACCCTGGCCCCGCGGGAGGCGATTGCCTCGGCCCTGTCTCGCTCGGCGCGGATGCAGTGCGACGAGCGCCTGCCCAAGGGCTGCCTGGTGGCGCTCGGCACCCTGGGCTCCTATGCGGATGAAGACTCCAGCATTCCGCTGCCCCTGCGCGAGGCCCGTGCCCGGATCCGCGCCGGTCTGCTGGCCTGCGTCAGGCGCGGTATCGACCGTGGCGATCTCGCGGCGGGCACCGAAGCGCCTGTCCTGGCGACGCTGTTCGAAGGCTTGCTGCTGGGCATTTCACCCATGGCGCGGGATGGCGTGGCGTTGCCCGTGATCGAGGGCGCCATCACCCTGGCGCTGACGCTCTGGGACGCTCATCGGCCGTGATCGCACGGGGGTGGCGTCAGGGCGCCTGCCGTTCTGCGCTGGGCATGGCGGGCGAGGGGGCTGCCAGGGCTATGCGGTCGATGACGTCCTGGTAGGGGACGAGATCGAGAAAGGCCTCGACCTGGGTCGCCCGTGCCCCGTTCATCCTGAAGATCCACACGTATTCGTTGCGATAGGGCGCGCCATCGCGCGCGGTGGCCGTGCCCATCCAGCGCACCACGACCTGATCCTCGCGTGCCCAGATGCCCTCGACCCGGGGCACGATGGGCGTGGCCAGGCGCTGCGCGAAGGGGCGTACGGCGCGTTGCAGAAAATCCTCGCGGCCATGGTAGGTGCCCGCTGCCGGACCGCTGCCCCGGATGGTCCAGACCACCGTGGGCGAGAGCAGGTCGTCGAACAGACTGCCGCGGCCCGCGCTCCAGTTCGCGAAGGCCCGTTCGACCAGGCGTTGGTTGCGTTCAGCGGTGGATTCGGCGGCTGCGCCGCCGCTCCAGAGAACACTCAAAAGGGCGAGCGCCAGCAGCGCGCTTCCGGTCAGACGTTTGGCTGGATTCATGGCGGTAGCCTCGTGCAGGACGGAGTGGAGGTGGGCAGCGGCGCCGGCAAACGGCACCTGCCTGGAACCCACCTTAGGCCGCTGACGGCGTCCGCATAACCGGCCCGGGGCTGGACACTCCGGTTAGCGCGCCTTGACGCCAGGGTCACCCTCCGATTCCGGCCGTCGGGTGAAGCCTGGCGGCCAGCGTCCACGCCTTCTGTCTCAACCCACCAACGGCGGCGTCCGCGGCGGTATCTGGCGCTTGGAGCCGGTCGCCTCATAGGCGGCGGCCAGGCGCAGCAGGTTGGCGTCGTCATAGGCGCGACCGGCGAAGGTCAGGCCCACCGGCATGCCGATGTCGGCCATCACGCCCATGGGCACGGTCACGGTCGGCACGCCCAGGTGGCGGATGGCGAGGTTGCCGTTGGCGACCCAGACGCCGTTGCTCCAGGCGATGTCGGCCGAAGCGGGATTGATCTCGGCATCCGCCGGGGCCACGTCGGCCACGGTGGGAAAGAGCACCGCGTCCAGGCCCTGGGCCTCGAGCCAGTCTTCCAGATCCAGTTTGCGCGTCCGTTCCAGGCCGCGCAGGCCGTCGGGGAGGGTGGTGATCTGCTCCAGGGTCTTGAGCCCCCGCTCGGCCATGCGCACGTATTCGGCCATGCCGGCGGCCAGGTCGCCTTCCCGATTGGGCAGGGTGCCGGGCTCGTGGGGAAAGATCAGCTCGCCGTCGACGTCCACCAGGCGATTGAGCCTGGGATCGTTGTTGTCGCGCAGGAAGGTGTCGAAGCCCCAGGCGGACAGGTCCCAGAGTTCGTCATGGAGAAATTCCCGGGAGACGATGCCGCGGTTGAACACCGTGGGTGCGCCGGGGCGGTCGCCTTCGCAATTGGAGACCAGCGGGAAGTCCACCTCGATCACGCTGGCGCCGGCGGCTTCCAGCGCCGCGCGGGCCTGTTCCCAGAGGGCGATCACCGAGTCGCGGGTCTGGATGCGCTGGCCGGTGGGACCGCCGATGCCGGGATTCTCGCTGGTTCCGGCGTCCGGATCCTGGTTGATGAACATGCGCGGCACGCCCAGGCGCTTGCCGGCCAGAGCATTGGGACCGGTGGCCAGGGCCGGGTAGGACGCTGGACGTACCGTCGAGGCCAGCGGCAGCGGCACCCAGGGTTGCAGGCGCCAGAGGTCGCCGGAGGTATCGGGATCGTCGGCCACCACCACGTCGAGCACTTCCAGCAGATCGGCCATGGTGCGGGTATAGGGCACCACCACGTCCATGGTCGGCGTCAGGGGCCAGTTGCCGCGCACCGAGATGATTCCGCGCGAGGGGGTGTAGGCGCACAGGCCATTGTTGGACGCCGGGCCGCGGCCGCTGGACCAGGTTTCCTCCGCCAGACCGAAGGCGGCGAAGCTGGCTGCGGTGGCGGTGCCGGCGCCATTGGAAGAGCCGGAGGCGAAGGGCGCGGTCAGGTAGCCGGCGTTGTAGGGGCTTTCGGCGCGGCCATAGACGCCGCGCTGCATGCCGCCGTTGGCCATGGGCGGCATGTTGGTCTTGCCCAGGCAGATGGCGCCGGCGGCGCGCAGCCGCTCGACGGTGAAGGCGTCGCGCTGGGCGACCAGGTCCTTGAAGGCCGGGCTGCCGGAGGCGGCGGTGAGGCCCTTGACCAGGTAGCTGTCCTTGGCCGTGTAGGGGATGCCGTCCAGCGGCCCGAGGGTCTCACCGCGGGCGCGCCGGCGATCGGACGCAGCGGCTTCGGCCAGGGCCTCGGGATTGCGCACCACCACGGCATTGAGCGCGGTGGCGCTGCTGGGTGGATCGTAGGCGTCGATCCGGGCCAGGTAGGCCTCGACCAGTTGCACCGCAGTGGTCTGGCCGGTTTCGAGTGCGCGACGCAACTCGGCGATGGAGCGTTCGGTAACTTCGATCATGGTGGGTCGCCGTTGAGGATTCCACGGTACGGGAGAGGCGGCTGCCAGAGATCCCGGGAGAAAAAAGCACCGCTGCAGTGTACACCCGAAGCCCACCGCCTTTTGATTGCGTCCGCGCATGGAAGCCTTGCCGGACCGCCCATGCAGGTTGAGCTGTCGACCTCTATGCTTGGCGTTAACTCAACCCGTTGGCCACGCCGGGAGGCGATCCCGTGGCCGGAGTCGATCATGCTGAAATGGCTGAGCAACGAGCGCAGGGTGCTGCGCTTTTCCATTGCCGTCACGGTGCTGCTGGCGGCCGTGGGTATCGCCTTCGGGGTGCTGTCCGGTTCCTATGCCATCGTCTTCGACGGCTTCTATTCGCTGACCGACGCCTTCATGAGCGGCGTGGCGCTGCTGGTGGCCATGCTGATCCACCGGCATGCGCAGGAACCGGAGGGCGATCGGCGGTTGGCCGAGCGCTTCAACATGGGTTTCTGGCACCTCGAACCCATGGTCCTGGCGCTCAACGGCAGCGTGCTGTGCATCGTGGCCTGTTACGCGCTGGTCAACTCGATCATCAGCCTGATGAGTGGCGGCAAGGCACTGGCATTCGGCATGGCGCTGCTCTATGCGCTGGTCGCGGCCTTGAGTTGCTTTGGATTCGCCGCCCTGGTGCACCGGTTGAACCGCGACATCCAGTCGGACTTCCTCAGGCTCGACATCAAGAGCTGGATCATGTCGGGCAGCATCTCGGCTGCCCTGGTGGTGGCCTTCCTGATCGGCGCGCTGGCCCAGGGCACGGTCTATGCCTGGATCACGCCCTACATCGATCCCCTGGTGCTGTCGATCATCTGCGTGCTGATCATCCCCATACCGCTCAGGCTGGTCTGGCAGGCCGTCAGGGAGATCCTCATGGTGACCCCGCCGGAGCTCAAGCGGCAGGTCGATGAAGTCGCCCGGGGCATGGTCACGCGCTTCGGCTTTCTCGACTATCGCGCCTATGTGGCCAAGGTCGGCCGGGCGCGGCAGATCGAGCTGTACTTCATCGTGCCCCTGGGGTGGCCGGCCAAGACCCTGGACGAATGGGACGCCATCCGCGACCAGATCGGCGAGGCCATCGGCGGCGAGGGGCCGGACCGCTGGCTGACCATCGCCTTCACCACCGATCCGGCCTGGTCGCGCTAGCGCTGCACTACTGGCGCGCCGTGCAGAGGCGTTCGACGTCCGCGGCCAGCTGCTGGAGGATGACGCGGTCCTCGGCCTGGCCAAGGGTGGCCTCGGCGCGGGCCAGCGCCAGGCGCGAATGGCGCAGGCACTCGCGCCTGATCCGGGCATCGCCCTGGACCGCCAGGCGCGCCAGGGCTTTCTGCAGCCGCATGCCCACTTCCACCAGCGGCGCCGCATCGCGACCCACCGGCAGGAAGAAGTCGTCGAACAGGTCATCCAGCGACAGCTCCGGCACCTCGATCCGCGGATAGCGGGGCTCGACCGCATCCCGCGGTTCGGTGAGCGCCGTCAGCAGCCGTTGCGCGCGACCGAGGATGGCGATGGCGGTGCCCGAGTCGCTGCGCGAGGGCACCAGCGCCCCGGTGGCGATCTCGCCGAGCACCGTCAGGCCGAAGCGCGGATCCTGGTCGTGTACCCGCCGGGCATCCAGGGTGAAGGCGGTGCGCAGACGCTGGTCCTTTTCCGGTGGCAGGCCCTCGACCCAGAGCAGCGGCTGCGCCGGATCGAGAAAGGCGCCGGGCAGGGCGGCCAGGCGCAGGCGACCCTGGTCACCGCAGAGGTCGGCCAGCAGTGGCATGTCCACCCGTTGCAGATAGCCGGTGCGATCGGCCATGACCGGGCGGCCGCTGGCGGGCTCATCGACGGGCGCCGCCACCCCGCCCAGGTAGGGCTGGGCCAGCCAGCGCTGCAGACTGTGTCTGGCGGCGTCCTCGATGCTGTCGCTGGTGGCATCCAGTTGGCCCAGTCGCGAGAGATGGTCGATCCAGCGCAGCAGGGTAAAGACGATCAGCAGGATCACCACCAGGGTCACGGCGAAGAGCACCACCCGGCCGTTGTCGCCGTAGAGCCCGGTGCTCAGGGCGATGATGCCGACCAGGCTGAACAGGAAGGAGCCGAGAAAGGTGGCCAGGGCGTTCTGGGTGGTGCTGTCTTCCAGGAGCAGCGGATAGGCACGGGGCGTCACGCTGCTGGCGGCGGCGTTGTAGGCCGTCACCATGGTGCTGAGGGAAAAGGTGGTCACCGCCAGCATGCTGCTGGCGATGATGGTGAGGATCTTGTCGACCGCATCGGCGCCGACCTTGGCCGGCAGCGAGGTCGGGATATGGTCGCGCAGGAGCAGGGCGAGGAGGGCGGTCGCCACCCCGGCGACCGAGAACAGGGTGGCGCGAAACCACAGGCGTCGCTGCAGTCCGCGCAGGACCCAGCCCAGGCGGGCCAGCACCGCGCGTCAGCCCATGGCCGGCGGTACGGGGGTGGCGCTCAGCTGGGCGAGACGCTGGTCGGCCTGCTGCTGGAGCTTGTCGCGCATCTGCCGGGCGGCTTCGCGGGCGTCGCCGGATTTCAGGCCATTGCGGTCGGCGTCCACGGTGGTGAGCACCGCGCCTAGGGCACCATGGACCAGGCGGCCACCGGCCAGGGTGTCGCTGCGCAGCGGCTCGACGGTGAGCGGCGTGGCCGTGACGGCCAGGTCCAGGGCCTCCAGGCATAGCTGGGCGGTGGCGATGGGGATCTGCACGGCATTGGCCGCGGCCAGATTGAGCGCCTGCTGGCGGCGTTCGCCCTCGGCACTGGCGCCGCTGGCCTGGCGATCGGCTTCCAGGTAGTTGGCGAAAGCCTGCACATCGGCATCGGCACAGGTGCTCAGGGCTTCCTGCAGGCGCTCGCCGACGGTGATCAGGTCGGCGTGGCGGGTCACCGGTTGGCGCTGCTGGCTGAGCTTGAGGCCCTTGAGGATCAGGGCGACACCCAGGCAGGCCGCCACGGTAGCCGCCGCGCCACTGCCCGGGGTGGGCAGGGTGGAGCCGGTGCCGTCGCGGAACTGGGCGAGGGTCTGCTGCCAGAGAGTAGAGGTTTCGTTCATGCCAACCGCCTGCAAGCAAAGGGTAAGGGATTCGGTCACGACCGAACGCTGTTTGGATCGTGCGAAACGGCTGAGGTTCGCAAGCTAAGTGCAATAAGCGACAGGCTTTATTTCGATTTACGTCGTACCTCGGCCGGCGTTCGGTTAAGGTAATCCTGAAACAATAAGTTACAAGGAGTCACCTGTGGATCCTGCTGCGCTCGCCTGGATCGCCCACGACACCCGGCTGATCTCTTGCTGCCTGGCCGCCATCCTGGCCATCGTCCTGCTCATCGGTGTCACCCGTCTGCCCCCCTTCCTGTCCATTCTCATCGGCACCTTCATAGCCGGGCTGGGCGCCGGCTTGCCGGCCGAAGCCGTGGCCAAAGCCTTCAGCAAGGGCGCCGGTGGCATCCTCGGCGAGGCCGGCATCATCATTGCGCTGGGCTCCATGCTCGGCGCGCTGATGGCCGAGTCCGGCGCCGCCGACCGCATCGCCAGTACCCTGCTGGGGCTGGGCAAGGGCCGCAGCCTGCCGTGGGTGATGGCGCTGGTGGCCATGGTCATCGGCCTGCCGCTGTTCTTCGAAGTGGGCCTGGTGCTGATGGTGCCCATCATCTTCGTCATGGCGCAGCGCTCCGGGCAGCCGCTGCTGCGCATCGCCATTCCGGCGCTGGCGGGCATGACCACCCTGCATGCTCTGCTGCCGCCGCATCCTGGTCCGCTCATTGCGGTCGGGGCGCTGCACGCGGACCTCGGTCTGACCATGCTCCTGGGGCTGGCGATCGCCATCCCGGCGGTGATCCTGGCCGGGCCGCTGTACGGCGGCTGGCTGTCGCGGCGCATGACCATCCAGCCGCCGGCGGAGCTGGGCGAGCTGTTCAGCGCCCGCGACCAGCACGCCCGCCAGCCGGGTTTCGGCCTGTCGCTCCTGGTGATCCTGCTGCCGGTGCTGCTGATGCTGGGCAGCACCTTCGCCAAGGTCGCCCTGGATCCCCGTAGCGGTCTGGCGGAGGGGCTGAAGTTTCTCGGTGAACCCTTGATCGCCCTGGGTCTCGCCGTGCTGGCGGCCACGGTGCTGCTCGGCTGGGGCAGCGGCATGCCGCGCGAGCGCGTCGGCGGCGTGCTGCGCAAGAGCCTGGCGCCCATTGCCGCGCTCCTGCTCACCATCGGCGCCGGTGGCGGCCTCAAGCAGACACTGCTCGACGCCGGCGTCAGCCATACCGTGGCCAAGGTGGCCGAAGGCGCCCATCTGCCCTACATCCTGCTGGCCTGGCTGATCGCCGTGGCGCTGCGCCAGGCGACCGGTTCGGCGACGGTGGCCACCACCACCACGGCCGGGATCCTCGCGCCAGTAGTGGCCGGGCTGGCCGGTCCCCAGGCTTCGCTGATCGCCCTGGCCATCGGCGCCGGCTCGGTGTTCTTCTGCCACGTCAACGACGCCGGCTTCTGGATGGTGCGCGAATACTTCGGCCTGGAGCTCAAGCAGACGCTGTGGGTCTGGTCGGTGCTGCAGACGCTGGTTTCCGTCACCGGCCTCGCGGGTACGCTATTGTTGTCGCTCTGGCTCTAGCTGAGAGGTGCCCATGGAGACCGCTCCCACCCTGAACCGCCCGCGCCGCCGCGATCTGTTCCTGGGCTTCTTCGGCCTGGGTATCACGGCCTTCGGCGGGGTGTTGCCGCTGGCGCGGCGCTACCTGGTGGAGAAGCGGCGCTGGCTGTCGGCGGAGGAATTCACCGAGTTGCTCGGTCTCTGCCAGTTCCTGCCGGGTGGCAACATCATCAATCTCTCGGTGGCCGTGGGCATGAGATTCGCCGGCTGGAGCGGCGCCCTGGCCGCTGCCGCCGGACTGCTGGTGGGGCCGACCCTGGTGGTGGTCGGCCTGGGCGTGCTCTATGACCGCTACCACGACGATCCGCTGGTGGGGCGCGCCTTCGCCGGACTCGCCGCCGCGGCGGCCGGGCTGCTGGTGGCCATGGCCGTCAAGCTGGTCCAGCCCCTGCGCGGTCGCTGGCTGGCCCTGGGCATCGCCTGCCTGGCCTTTCTCGCCCTGGCGCTGCTCAAGCTGCCGCTGCTCTGGACCATGCTGGTGCTCACCCCCATCAGCGTGCTGCTCAGCTATCGGCAGGGCCTATGAGCACGACCCTGCTGGCCCTGGCGCTGATCTTCACCCAGCTTTCGCTGCTGGCCTTTGGCGGCGGTAACTCGGTGCTGCCGGAGATGCAGCGCCAGGTGGTGACGGTGCACGGCTGGATGAGCGCCGCCGACTTCGCCGCCCTGTTCGCCCTGGCCCAGGCCGCGCCCGGTCCCAATCTGATGATCGTGCCGCTGATCGGCTGGCACGTGGCCGGCTGGCCCGGGCTGCTGGTGACCTCCCTGGCCAAGTTCGTGCCGTCCTCGCTGCTGACCCTTGGCGTGCTACACCTCTGGCAGCGCTTCGCCGATCGCCCCTGGCGGCGGCATCTGCAGGCCGGGCTGGTGCCGGTCACCGTCGGCCTGGTGGCGGCCAGCGCCTGGCTGGTGGGCAGCAGCGTGGCCACCGCGCCGCTGTGGGTGCTGATCCTGGCCGCAGGCGCCCTGGGCTCGCTGTTCACCCGCTGGCATCCGCTGTGGCTGCTGGCCGGCGGCGCCCTGGTCGGGGTGCTGTTCGGACCCTGAACCGCGAGGGGCCCCAGGCACTGCCGGACGCGGATAGCGTCGAAGTCCTTACCTCAATCGAGAACACCGCTGTGATCACCCGTCCCCAGAATCCCTCGCTGCGCGAGCTGCTGTTCACCGTGCGCGGCTCCATCGTCCAGGCGATTTGGCCCAAGCTGCTCTATGTGGTGGCGCTGAGCCTGGCGGTGACCCTGAGCCATGACGTCTTCCTGCGCTTCGACTTCGGCCTGACCACCACGCCGCTGACCCTCTGGGGTCTGACCCTGGCGATCTTTCTCGGCTTTCGCAACACCACCGCCTACCAACGCTTCTGGGAGGCGCGCGGTCTGTGGGGCGAATTGCTGATCGCCGGGCGCAACCTGGCGCGCCAGGTCGAGACCCTGCTGCCGGGGCTGAGCTCGAACGAGCGCCGCCAACTGCTGACTCCGCTGCTGGCCTTCGGTTATGCCCTGCGTGACCACCTGCGTCGTGAAGCGCCGTCGGCCGATCTGCAGCACGTGTTGGTGGGAGAGGATGCTTTGCTCGCGGCACCGCACCGACCTAGCGCGCTGATCCGCCGGCTGGGCACCCGGCTGGTCGCCAGGGCCCGCGAAGAAGGCCTCGGCGATCCGCTGATCGCCAACCTCGACCACCAGCTGGACCGGCTGACCGCGGTGCTCAGCGGCTGCGAGCGCATCCGCCAGACGCCCATTCCCTATCCCTACATCCTGATGCTGCACCGGGTGGTGCACGTCTATTGCTTCCTGCTGCCGTTCTGCCTGGTGGACAGCCTGGGCTGGTTCACGCCCCTGGCGGTGCTGGTGCTGGCCTACACCTTCTTCGGCCTGGACGCCCTGGGCGACCAGATCGCCGACCCCTTCGGCACCCAGCCCAACCACCTGCCACTGGACGCCCTCAGCCGCGGCCTGGAGATCGCCGTGCTGGACCTGCTGGGCGAGCCTACGCCCGAGCCGATCCGGGCGGAGGCGGGGTTGTTGCGGTGAGGGCAGGGCGGATAGCCCCCTATCCCCGTGGGAGAGGGCTGGAGTGAGGGCACGCCTCACCGCGGACACTGGGCACGACAGTGCGCCCACGGTGATAGCCCGATGACCGATTGGCAGCTACCGGTTCCGCAAGCGCCGAACGCCTGCACGAATAGCCCCCTCTCCCCGTGGGAGAGGGTTGGGGTGAGGGCACGCCTTACCGCTGACACTGGGCACTACAGTGCGCCTACGGTAATAGCCTGACGATCGATCGGGAGCCTACCGGTTCCGCGAACGCCGAACGCCTGCACGAATAGCCCCCTCTCCCCGTGGGAGAGGGTTGGGGTGAGGGCACGCCTCACCGCGGACGCCCAGTGCAAAAGGCTGCGCCGTTTTCCACGCTACGGCTATCGATATTCCTGGCGTCGACTCAGTCCATTGTGTCCTTTGGTACCCGCCGCGGTCGCCTGAGCAACTCCCCCTGGCAATTCGGGCAGCGCTGCTGTAACGGTCCTGCGGCGCACGCTGCGCAAAAGGTGCACTCATAGGAGCAGATCAGCGCCTCTTCGCTCTCCATCGGCAGCGCCTTGGCACAGTGTTCACACGAGGTACGCATGTCCAGCATGACTGTCTCTCCCTGATCAGGCGCCAAAACGCGCCGCGTAGTCCTGGGGGCTGACCGCCAGGTGCTTGTGAAAGGTGCGCCGGAGATTTTCCGGATGGCCGAAGCCGCACAGGCGTGAGACCGTGGCGATGGAGGCCTGGCCGTCCTGCAGGAGCACCCGCGCCGTCTCCAGGCGGACTTGCTCTACATAGCGCCCCGGTCCCATGCCCACCTCGCGGCTGAACAGGCGCGACAGGGTGCGCGGCGCCATATGGGCGCGTTCGGCCAGGCGCTCAAGACCCAGGTCTTCCCCCAGGTGACCGGGAATCCAGTCGAGCAGGGCGGCCAGTCGCGGCGTCCGCCCCGGGTCAGGGGCCAGGCAGGCGCTGAATTGCGCCTGGCCACCGGGGCGGCGCAGGAACATCACCAGCCGGCGCGCCACCGCCAGGGCCAGAGGGCGCCCGAGATCGGCTTCCACCAGCGCCAGCGCCAGGTCGATGCCGGCGGTGACACCGGCCGAGGTGAAGACATGGGGATCGCCATCGCGTCCCTGGGGATCGTAGGTATGCAGGCGATCGCCCTGCACCGCGATGGCCGGAAAGGTTGCGAGTTCGTCGACATAGGCCCAGTGGGTGGTGGCGCGCCGGCCGTCCAGCAGCCCGGCACTGGCCAGCAGCAGGGCGCCGGAACACACCGAGCCGAGTCGTCGTACCCGGGGTTCCAGGTCGCGCAGCCAGGCCAGCAGCCCGGCGTCCTGGCGCAGCGTCTCGATGCCCAGGCCGCCGGGGACGAGCAGGGTGTCCACCTCGCCCACGTCGAGGTCGTACCAGCTCTGTTCGGCCTGGATGCCGATCCCGGCGGAGGTACGCACCAGCCCTTCGGCGGCGCCCAGCAGGCGCAACTGATAGTGGGCGGGCAGCCCCTGGCGCTCCCGTTCCAGATTGGCCGAGGCGAACACCTGCAGCGGACCGGTGACGTCCAGACTCATGACATCGGGATAGAGCAGGGCGGCGATCAGCGGCATAGGTGGCTCTCCGTAGCGATCTGGCGAGGATGCCCTGGCCGCCAGGCTGGCGACAAGGTCAAACACCCCACGGATCTGGCCATCCTGCGACAGGTTGGATTTGGCGGCACCCGCGCCCGGCCTTATCATCGCCGCCCATGAACTACACCGATCCCAAGCAACTGGCGCCGCTGCTGGAAGCCATCCTGCTCGCCGCCGGCCGACCTCTGACCCTGGAGCGCCTGGCCGAACTCTTCGAAGAGTACGAACGCCCCGAGCCCGCCCACCTGCGCGCCGGCCTCGCGGTGCTCGGCGGCTCCTGCCGCAAGCGCGGCTTCGAACTCAAGGAAGTGGCCTCCGGCTATCGTCTGCAGGTGCGCGAAAAGTACGCGCCCTGGGTCGGACGGCTCTGGGAAGAGCGCCCGCCGCGCTATTCCCGCGCCATGCTGGAGACCCTGGCGCTGATCGCCTATCGCCAGCCCATCACCCGCGGCGAGATCGAGGAGGTGCGCGGGGTGGCGGTCAACAGCCAGATCGTCAAGACGCTGCTGGAGCGGGACTGGATCCGCGTGGTCGGCTATCGCGACGTGCCCGGGCGCCCGGCTATGTTCGCCACCACCAAGACCTTTCTCGACTATTTCGACTTGCGCAGCCTCAACCAGCTGCCGCCCCTGGCCGAAGTCCGCCAACTGGAGCCCGAGCCGGCCTCGGTGCTGGAAGACCCCGAACTGAGCCTGGCGGCCCTGGGCGTCGGTGATGCGCAAGAAGTGGAGGAGGGCACCCTGGTGCTTCCCGAACGCACCAGCTTCCGCACCCTGCTCACCGAGCTGGACGCCATGGAAACCGGCCTCAAGACCGATTTCGATGATCTGCAGCAGGCGGTGGACGAGGAAGACCAGGGTTGAGTCGGGCCCGTTGGGCTTCGCGTTGCTCAACCCAACCTTCACGCTGAACCGCCCCTTTCCCGCCGAAAGCAGACCCCTCGCTCGAACAGCCCCCTCTCCCTCGGGGAGAGGGTTGGGGTGAGGGCACGCTTCACGATGAGGGCCCAGGCGGAAAAGGCTGCGCCGTTTTCCACGCTACGGTGCTTTCCTGGCCGCGGAAGGCCAACCGCTCGCTCGAACAGCCCCCTCTCCCTCGGGAGAGGGTTGGGGTGAGGGCGCGCTTCACGATGAAGGCCCAGGCGGAAAAGGCTGCGCCGTTTTCCACGCTACGGTGCTTTCCTGCCGCGGAAGACCAACCGCTCGCTCGAACAGCCCCCTCTCCCTGGGGGAGGGTTGGGGTGAGGGCAGGGCTCACCTTGGGTGCTTGCCCGGAACAGGCTCCGATGCGTATCGCGGCCATGCCGGTGCGCCGTAGCGACCGCTCCTACAGAAGATCCAGCTGCTGTAGGAGCGGCCCATGGCCGCGATAAAGACAGTGGCTCTTATCCTCGGAACTCCCCCGTAGGAGCGGCCGCATCCGTGGACCGACCTTGCCACAACCGAAAACGAAAAAAGCGCCCGAAGGCGCTTTTTCAGCTGAGTCCTACAGACCTCAGGCCGGCGCGTTGACCAGCGCTTTGCAGGTATCGAGCATACGGTTGGAGAAGCCCCACTCGTTGTCGTACCAGGCCATGATCTTCACCAGCTTGCCGCTCACCTTGGTATGGTTGGCGTCGAAGATCGACGACAGGCGGTTGTGGTTGAAGTCGATGGAGACCAGCGGCTTGTCGTTGTAGCCCAGTACCGGCGAGGCTTCGGCCGCGGCCTTCATGAAGGCGTTGATGGTCTTGGCGTCGGTTTCCTTGGCGGTCAGGATGGTCAGATCGACCAGTGACACGTTGATGGTCGGCACCCGCACGGCCATGCCGCTAAACTTGCCTTGCAGCTCCGGCAGTACCAGGCCCACGGCCTCGGCGGCACCGGTCTTGGTCGGGATCATCGACTGGGTGGCCGAACGCGCCCGGAAGGGGTCGGAGTGATAGACGTCCGACAGGTTCTGGTCGTTGGTGTAGGCATGGATGGTGGTCATCAGACCGTTCTCGATGCCCAGTTCGCGCTGCAGCACCTGGGCGACGGGCGCCAGGCAGTTGGTGGTGCAGGAGGCGTTGGAGATGATCTGGTGCGACTGGCGCAGGATGTTGTCGTTGACGCCATAGACGATGGTGGCGTCCACGTCCTTGCCCGGGGCCGAGATGATCACCTTGGAGGCGCCGGCTTCCAGGTGGGCGGCGGCCTTGTCGCGGTTGGTGAAGAGACCGGTGCACTCGAACACCACGTCGACCTTCATCTCTTTCCACGGCAGCTCGGCCGGATTGCGGATGGCCGTCACGGCGATGCGATCGCCATTGACCACCAGCTTGTCGCCCTCGACGGACACCTCGGCAGGGAAGCGGTCATGAACGCTGTCATACTGTAGGAGATGCGCATTGATGGCGGCGTCGCCCAGGTCGTTGATCGCGACGACCTCCAGGTCCTGGCGATAGCCTTCGGTATACAGCGCCCGCAGCACGTTGCGGCCGATGCGTCCAAAACCATTGATGGCAATACGAATACTCATTGAGAGAAACCTCGCGATAGCTGGGTTTTGTTGTAAAAAACATTACACATGACGCGTGCTAAGCGGAATAATAGCGCCAATTTGGCTGTGAATGTTTTAAATAACAACAAATTTAGCCCGGTGGAGAATCGAAACCATGCATCCTCGCGTCCTCGAAGTCACACAGCGGTTGGTGGAACGCAGTCGTCCGACCCGTGAGCGTTACCTCGCCATGATCCGGGCCGCCGCCAGCGACGGTCCGCAGCGCGGCAAACTGCAATGCGCCAATTTCGCCCATGGCGTCGCCGGGTGTGGATCCTCGACGGATAAGCAGCGCCTCCGTTTGATGGACCAGGCCAACGTCGCCATCGTTTCCAGCTACAACGACATGTTGTCGGCTCATCAGCCCTATGAGCACTATCCGGAGATCATCAAGCAGGCCCTGCGCGAGATCGGCTCCGTTGGTCAGTTCGCCGGTGGCGTGCCCGCCATGTGCGACGGCGTGACCCAGGGCGAGGCCGGCATGGAGCTGAGTCTGGCGAGTCGCGAAGTCATCGCCATGTCCACCGCCGTGGCCCTGTCGCACAACATGTTCGACGCCGCGCTGCTGCTCGGCATCTGCGACAAGATCATTCCCGGGCTGATGATCGGCGCGCTGCGCTTCGGCCATCTGCCGATGATCTTCGTCCCGGGCGGCCCCATGCCGTCGGGCATCTCCAACAAGGAGAAGGCGCGCGTGCGCCAGGCCTTCGCCGAGGGCAAGGCGACCCGCGAAGAGCTGCTGGAATCGGAGATGAAGTCCTACCACAGCCCCGGCACCTGCACCTTCTATGGCACCGCCAACACCAACCAGGTGGTGATGGAGGTCATGGGCCTGCACCTGCCGGGTTCCTCCTTCGTCAATCCCTACACCCCGCTGCGCGACGAACTAACCCGCGAGGCGGCGCGCCAGGTGACCCGCATCACCCACCAGGGTGGCAACTTCATGCCGCTGGGCGAGATCGTCGACGAGAAGTCCATCGTCAACTCGGTGGTGGCCCTGAGCGCCACCGGCGGCTCGACCAACCACACCCTGCACATCCCGGCCATCGCCCAGGCCGCCGGCATCCAGCTGACCTGGGACGACATGGCCGAGATCTCGGCGGTGACCCCGACCCTGGCCCAGGTCTACCCCAACGGCAAGGCCGACGTGAATCACTTCCACGCCGCCGGTGGCGTCAACTTCATGGTGCACACCCTGCTCGAGGCCGGGCTGCTGCACGAAGACGTCAACACCATCATGGGTCGCGGCCTGTCGCGCTACCTGCAGGAGCCCTTCCTGGTGGACGGCAAGCTGGAATGGCGCACCGGCCGGGCCGAGAGCCTGGACGAAGACATCCTGCGTCCGGCCAGTCGCCCGTTCAACGAGGAGGGCGGTCTGCGCGTCATGCAGGGCAACCTCGGTCGCGGCGTGATGAAGGTGTCGGCCGTGGCGCCCAAGCACCAGCTGGTGGAAGCCCCGGCGCGGGTCTTCCATGACCAGAGCGAACTGGCGGCGGCCTTCAAGGCCGGCGAGCTGGAGCGCGATTTCGTCGCGGTGGTACGCTTCCAGGGACCCAAGGCCCTGGGCATGCCCGAGTTGCACAAGCTCACCCCCTACCTGGGCGTGCTGCAGGATCGCGGTTTCAAGGTGGCGCTGGTCACCGACGGCCGCATGTCCGGCGCCTCGGGCAAGGTTCCGGCGGCGATTCACGTCTGCCCGGAAGCCATCGATGGCGGTCCGCTGGCCAAGGTCTGTGATGGCGATCTCATCCGCGTCGATGGGCGTACCGGAGAGCTGAAGATTCTGGTCCCGGCGGACGAATGGATGGCCCGCCAGGCGGTCGAAGCGCCCCAGGGCACCGGGGTAGGCTGTGGTCGTGAGTTGTTCGCCTTCATGCGCGGCGCCATGAGCACGGCCGAATCGGGTGCCAGTGCATTTACTTCCAGCCTGGAGGCGCTGAAATGAGTTTGGCTTTGGTTGGCGACATCGGGGGCACCAATGCCCGCTTCGCCCTGTGGCGCGACGGTCGCCTGGAGGCCATCGAGGTCTTCGCCTGTGCGGATTACGCCTGCCCGGAAGACGCCGTGCGCAAGTACCTGGCGCAGACCGGCGTGGCGCTGGACGACATCACCGCCGTGTGCCTCGCCTGTGCGGGCCCGGTGGGCGAGGGTGACTTCCGCTTCACCAACAATCACTGGGTGATCAAGCGCGAGCAGTTCTGCCGCGAGCTGGGCCTGACCCATCTGCTGCTGATCAACGACTTCACCTCCATGGCCTGGGCGATCGCCCGCCTGGATCCGGCGGACTCCGTCCAGGTGCGCGACGGCATTGCCCTGCCGACCCGCCCGCGCCTGGTGATCGGGCCGGGCACCGGCCTGGGTCTCGCCAGCCTGGTGCCGAGCGGCAAGGATCGCTGGATCGTGCTGCCCAGCGAGGGCGGTCATGTCGACCTGCCGATCAACACCCAGCGCGAATTCGATATCTGGAAGATCCTCAAGCGCCAGTTCGGCAACCACGTCTCCGCCGAGCGCGTGGTGTCCGGCAGCGGCCTGGTCAACCTCTATCACGCGAGTTGCGAACTGGACGGCCGGACCGCCGCCCTGCACAGCGCGGCGGACATCTGCGAGCTGGCGCTCAAGGGTGATCCCTATGCCGACGCCGTGCTGGAACAGTTCTTCATCTGGCTGGCGCGGGTCGCCGGCAACGCGGCCCTGACCCTGGGCGCCCTGGGGGGCGTCTACATCGCCGGCGGGATCCTGCCGCGCTTCGTCGAGCGCTTCCAGAGCGGGGCCTTCGCCCATGCCTTCGCCGACAAGGGCAAGACCAGCAGCGCCTACCTCAAGGACATCCCGGCCTGGCTGGTGACCGCCGAGTACCCGGGCCTGTTCGGTGCCGGCGTTGCCCTGGATCAGACCATCGCCGAGGCACGGCAGGCCTGATCCATCCCCGGGGTCGGGCGACTACTCAAGGTCGCCCGACCCCGGTATGCTGCCGGCACTACCGGTAGCTGGCCTCCGGCCAAGACAACAAGAGCGAACATCGCCATGTCCACCCTGGGCAAATCCCTCCTGGTCGTCGACGACGACGGGGAAATCCGTGAGCTTCTCGACGCCTATCTCACCCGTGCCGGCTATTTGGTGCGCGCCGTCGGCGACGGCCGCGAACTGCGCCGGGCGCTGGGCGACTTCGTCCCCGATCTGCTGATCCTCGACGTCATGCTTCCCGGCGAAGACGGCTTCGCCCTCTGCCGCTGGATGCGCGAGCAGTCGAGCTGCCGCCAGGTCCCCATCATCATGCTTACCGCCAGTTCCGACGAAGCCGATCGGGTGATCGGCCTGGAGCTGGGCGCCGACGACTACCTAGGCAAGCCCTTCAGTCCGCGTGAATTGCTGGCACGCATCAAGGCGCTGCTGCGCCGGGCCGGCTTCGGCGAGACGCGCCCGGCGGCCACCGGTCTGCTCACCTTCGACGACTGGCGCCTGGATCCGGTCAGCCACCGGCTGTTCCATCGCGACGGTGAGGAGGTGATCCTCTCCGGCGCCGATTTCACCCTGCTCAAGCTATTTCTCGACCATCCCCAGCAGATCCTCGATCGCGACACCATCGCCAATGCCACCCGCGGGCGCGAGGTGCTGCCGCTGGAGCGCATCGTCGACATGGCGGTGAGTCGCCTGCGCCAGCGCCTGAGAGACACCGGCAAGTCGCCGCGGCTGATCCGCACCGTACGGGGTTCCGGCTATCTGCTCGCCGCCGAGGTCAGCGGACTGGTCGCCGATGCGGTGTAGCGGTCTGCTCGCGCGGCTGGTGCCGCGTTCCCTGTTGGCGCGGATGCTGCTCCTGACCCTGCTGGCGGTGCTCCTGGCCCAGGGTGCCTCGGCACTGTTCTGGTCCGCCTCCCTGCGCAGCGACCGCAACCAGGGCCTGCAGACGGCGGCCCGCAGCCTGGGCTATTCCATCGCCGCCAGCGTGCGCTACTTCAGCCTGCTGCCGCCGGCCTATCGGCCGCTGGTGCTGGAGCAGTTGCGCAACATGGGCGGCACGCGCTTCTTCGTCTCGCTCAACGAAAAGCCGCTGACCATGCAGGCGCTGCCGGATACGCCCGGCCGCCGGGCGGTGCTCCAGGGGGTCGAGGCGGTACTGCGCGAACGCCTGGGCGCGGCCATGCCGATGTACGTCGAATTCATCGGCCCGCAGCAGCTGCGGCTATTCAACGGCGCCGTGGCGCTCGACGAACTGCCGCGCTCCTGGGCACACTACGCCCTGAGTCTGGAGCCGCTGGAGCCGCCGGTGCTGGTGACCCAGATCCGCATCGGCGAAGGGGAGTGGGTGTATCTCGCCACCCTGATGCCGGCGCCCTACTACAGCCTGGACGAGTCCTGGCTGCCGCTGCAGCAGCTGCTGTTCATGGTCTTCAGCAGCGCCTTCCTGCTGCTGTTCATCGGCCTTCTGATCCGCTGGCAGAGTCGCCCGCTCAAGCGGCTGTCGCGTGCCGCGCGAGAGCTGTCGCTGGAGGTGCATACGCCGCCGGTGCGCGAGGAGGGCGCCCAGGAGATCCGCGAGGTCACCCGCGCCTTCAACGCCATGCGTGAACGCATCGCCCGTTACCTGGACGAGCGCGCCCAGCTGTTCAGCGCCATCTCCCACGACCTGCGCACGCCCATTACCCGGCTGCGTCTGCGCGCCGAGCTGGTGGACGACGAGGTGATGCAGGCCAAGCTGGTGCGCGATCTCGACGAGCTGGACCTGCTGGTCAAGGGCGCCCTGCAGTGCGTCAAGGACACCGACATCCACGAGAATCTGGAGCCGGTCGACCTGCAGGCGCTGCTGCTGCAGTTGGTGGAGCCCTTCACCCAGGAGCAGCCACCGCGGGTGCGCCTCACCGGGGAAGCCCGGGGCACCCTGCTGGGCAAGCCGCTGGCGCTGAAACGCTGCATCGGCAACCTGCTGGACAATGCCCTCAAGTATGGCTATCGCGCCCACCTGCAGGTGGAAGACGACGGCCAGACCTTCGTCCTGCATGTCGACGACGAAGGCCCGGGAGTGCCGGAGCGGGAGCTGGAGCAGGTGTTCCAGCCCCATGTCCGTCTGGCCACCGACCGCCAGGGTTATGGCCTAGGCCTGGGCATCGCCCGCAACCTGGCCCATGCCCATGGTGGCGAGGTGGAGCTGCGCAACCGGCGCGAGGGCGGTCTGCGGGTTACCCTGACCCTGCCGCGCAGCTAGGTAGCCGTCTTTCGCTATGTCACCAGCCCGTGACAAATCTCCTTCCCTTCGTTACCCACGGCCGCAGTCGTCTGACTAGACTCGGCCCAGCTCCAATAAAAAAACAACAAGGAACGACCCCCTCATGAATGCGTTGAATCGTCTCGCTCTCGCCGTTTCCCTTTCCTGCGCCGCGCTCGCCGCCCCCCTGACCGCCCATGCCGGTGAGGTCGAGGTGCTGCACTGGTGGACCTCCGGTGGCGAGGCTCGCGCCGTCGATGTCCTCAAGCAACTGATGCAGAAGCAAGGCGATACCTGGAAGGACTTCGCCGTGGCCGGTGGCGCCGGCGAGGCCGCCATGACCGTGCTCAAGACCCGCGCCGTCTCCGGCAACCCGCCGTCCGCCGCCCAGCTCAAGGGCCCGGACATCCAGGAATGGGCCGGCATGGGCTTCCTGGCCAACATCAGCGACATCGCCAAGCAGGGCAACTGGGACACCATCCTGCCCAAGCGCGTGGCCCAGACCATGCAGCACGATGGCGAATACGTCGCGGTACCGGCCGGCATCCACCGCATCAACTGGCTGTGGATCAACCCCGCCGTCTTCAAGAAGGCCGGCGCCAAGGTCCCCACCACCCTGGACGAATTCTTCGAGGCCGCCGACAAGCTCAAGGCCGCCGGCGTCGTGCCCCTGGCCCATGGCGGTCAGAACTGGCAGGACGGCACCATCTTCGAATCCCTGGTCATGGCCATCATGGGCCCGGAAGGCTACGACAAGGTCTTCGTGCAAACCGATGCCGACACCATCCGCAGCGACAAGATGGTCGAGGTGTTCAAGACCTTCAAGCGCATCAAGGGCTATGTCGATCCCAATGCCGCCGGTCGCGACTGGAACCTGGCCACCGCCATGGTCATCGAGGGCAAGGCCGGCATGCAGATCATGGGTGACTGGGCCAAGGCCGAATTCACCGCTGCCGGCAAGAAGCCGGGCGTCGACTACGAGTGCGTGGTGATGCCGGGCACCCAGGGCGACTTCATCTACAACATCGACTCCCTGGCCATGTTCAAGATCAAGAACAAGGACAACCAGAAGGCCCAGGACGACCTGGTGCGCACCGTCATCGACAAGCCCTTCCAGGAGGTCTTCAACCTCAACAAGGGCTCCATCCCGGTACGCAACGACATCGACCTGGCCAAGTTCGACAGCTGCGCCCAGCAGTCCGCCAAGGACTTCCAGGCGGCCAACGCCGACGGTAAGGCCGAGCCGAGCATGGCGCACAGCATGGCCAACACCAGCTATGTGCAGGGTGCGATCTTCGACGTGGTGACCAACTTCTTTAACGACGCTAACGCCGATCCGAAGAAGGCCACCGAGCAACTGGTCGCCGCCATCCAGGCCGCCAAGTAAGGCCAATCGCGGCCATGGCGGTCCGCCGCTGCGGCCGCTCCTGCAGGCGCCCGAACTGCCTGTAGGAGCGGCCCATGGCCGCGATAAGCCCAGGTGCTGTGCCGCGATGCATTCTGAGACCGGCCAGCTCCATAAAAATAATACCACCCCTTGGGAGCGCCCCATGGCTCTTACCGAAACCCTTCCCGTCGCGACCGTCAGTCGACGTCCGGACCGGCTGCAGCGCCTGCTGCCCAAGCTGGTGCTGGCGCCCACGGCCATCGCCATGGTCGTCTGCCTCTATGGCTACATGCTGTGGACGGCGGTGATCTCCTTTACCAACTCGCGCTTCCTGCCCAGCTACACTTTCGCCGGCTTCGCCCAGTACGCCCGGCTCATGGAAAACGATCGCTGGCTGGTGGCCTGCAAGAACCTGGCGATCTTCGGCGGCCTGTTCATCCTGCTGAGCCTGGCCATCGGCGTCTTCTTCGCCATCCTGCTGGACCAGCGCATCCGCCGTGAAGGCTTCATCCGCACCATCTACCTTTATCCCATGGCGCTGTCGATGATCGTTACCGGCACCGCCTGGAAGTGGTTGCTCAACCCCGGCATGGGGCTCGACAAGCTCTTGCGCGACTGGGGCTGGGAAGGCTTTCGCTTCGACTGGCTGGTGGATCCCGACCGGGTCATCTACTGCCTGCTGATCGCCGCCCTCTGGCAGGCCTCGGGTTTCGTCATGGCCATGTTCCTCGCCGGCCTGCGCGGCGTGGATTCCTCCATCCTCAGAGCCGCCCAGGTCGACGGGGCAGGGCTGCCGACCATCTACCTGCGCATCGTCCTGCCCAGCCTGCGGCCGGTGTTCTTCAGCGCGGTGATGATCCTCGCCCACATCGCCATCAAGAGCTTCGACCTGGTGATGGCCATGACCGCGGGCGGCCCCGGTTACGCCTCGGACCTGCCGGCGGTGTTCATGTACCAGCACACCTTCACCCGCGGCCAGATGGGCCTGGGTTCGGCCAGTGCGGTGCTGATGCTCGGCGCGGTGCTGGCGGTGCTGGTGCCCTACCTCTACTCGGAATTGCGGAGCAAGCGAAATGGCTAAGGCTCTGAACGTCAATCGCGTGGCCATCCACGCCACCCTGATCACAGCCTGCGCGGTCTATCTGGTGCCGCTGCTGGTGATGCTGCTGACCAGCTTCAAGACCCCGGACGACGTCCGCACCGGCAACCTGCTGAGCCTGCCCCTGGATTGGACGATCATCGGCTGGCTCAAGGCCTGGGACGTGGTGCACAGCTACTTCTGGAACTCCTTCATGATCACCGTCCCGGCGGTGCTCATCTCCACCTTC
This sequence comes from Pseudomonas sp. RIT411, assembly GCF_003057735.2. Classification (NCBI taxonomy): domain Bacteria; kingdom Pseudomonadati; phylum Pseudomonadota; class Gammaproteobacteria; order Pseudomonadales; family Pseudomonadaceae; genus Pseudomonas; species Pseudomonas sp. RIT411. The sequence continues at coordinate 13,137 of NZ_QBIZ02000001.1, read as the reverse complement.
ATCGGCGCGCTCAACGGCTACGCCCTGTCGAAGTGGCAGTTCCGCGGGTCGAATCTGCTGTTCAGCCTGCTGCTGTTCGGCTGCTTCATTCCCTTCCAGGTGATCCTGCTGCCGATGTCCTTCACCCTCGGCCAGCTGGGCCTGGCCAACACCACCGCCGGCCTGGTGCTGGTGCACGTGATCTACGGCCTGGCCTTCACCACGCTGTTCTTCCGCAACTACTACGTGGGCATTCCCGACGCCCTGATCAAGGCGGCGCGGCTGGACGGCGCGGGTTTCTTCACCATCTTCTTCAAGATCCTGCTGCCGCTGTCCACGCCCATCGTGATGGTCAGCCTGATCTGGCAATTCACCCAGGTGTGGAACGACTTCCTGTTCGGCGTGGTGTTCGCCAGCGGCTCGTCGCAGCCCATCACCGTCGCCCTGAACAACCTGGTCAACACCAGCACCGGCGCCAAGGAATACAACGTCGACATGGCGGCCGCCATGATCGCCGCGTTGCCGACGCTGTTGGTCTACATCTTCGCGGGTAAGTATTTCGTCCGGGGCCTGACCTCGGGCGTGGTCAAAGGATAAGGAAGGCCACCATGGCAGCTCTCGAACTCAAAAGCGTACGCAAGACCTACGGCAACGCCGCCCAGGAAGCCCTCAAGGGCATCGACATCCGCATCGACGCCGGCCAGTTCCTCATCCTGGTGGGGCCCTCCGGCTGCGGCAAATCCACCCTGATGAACGCCATCGCCGGCCTCGAGGACATCAGCAGCGGCGCCATCTGCCTGGACGGCGAGGACGTCACCCAGGTCGAGCCCAAGGACCGGGACATCGCCATGGTGTTCCAGTCCTACGCCCTGTATCCGACCATGACCGTGCGCGAGAACATCGCCTTCGGCCTGAAGATCCGCAAGACGCCCAAGGAGCAGATCGACGCCGAGGTGGCGCGGGTCAGCAAGCTCCTGCAGATCGAGCATCTGCTCGAGCGCAAGCCGGCGCAGCTCTCCGGTGGCCAGCAGCAGCGGGTGGCCATGGGCCGCGCCCTGGCGCGCCGGCCCAAGCTTTATCTGTTCGACGAGCCGCTGTCCAACCTCGACGCCAAGTTGCGGGTGGAGATGCGCACCGAGATCAAGCTGATGCACCAGCGCCTGCAGACCACCACCGTCTACGTCACCCACGACCAAATCGAAGCCATGACCCTGGGCGATCGCGTCGCGGTGATGAAGGACGGCGAGGTGCAGCAATTCGGCACCCCCGAGGAGATCTACAACGACCCTGCCAATCTGTTCGTCGCCAGTTTCATCGGTTCGCCGCCGATGAACTTCGTGCCGGTGCGCCTGGAAGCGCGCGAGGGCAGGGTGGTCGCCCGCGTCACCGGTGATATCGGCGACAGCCAGGTGGACCTGCCCGATCTGGATCCAGCGCTCGCGGGGCGAGAGGCTATCCTTGGGGTGCGCCCGGAGCAGATCCAGTCGGCGCATCCGGCGGACAACGCCGTGCCAGGCATCCTGACGCGGATCCAGGTGGTCGAGCCGACCGGTCCCGATACCCTGCTGTATGCCGAGTGGAACGGCACCAAGGTCTGCTGCCGGGTGGCCCCGGGTGAAGCGCCGCGGGCCGGCGACCAGGTGCTGTGGCGGATCGATTCGCGACGGGCGGTGCTGTTCGATCCTGCGAGCGGTCGCCGACTTTCTTGAACGGAGCTCATGGCTGAAACGTTACAGCAATGGTAAGGTCCGCCCGCCGCCGCGCCTGACGTCGGGTCGCGGCCCTACCAGAGGCCAGGAGTGCAGCTCCGGCCGCCGTGACAGACAGGAGAACAACAATGGCACTACCCCGCGTTGTGGTCTTTGGCGAAGCCCTCACCGACATCGTCCAGGGTAATCCTGGCGAATGGCGGGGTTACCCGGGCGGTGCCCCCTGGAACGTGGCGCGTGGCCTGGCCCGGCTGGGCGTGGAAAGCGCCTTTGGCGGCGCCATCAGCCAGGACGGTCTGGGTGACGAGATCGCCTGGCAGTCGGAAACCGCCGGCCTCGATACCCGCTTCCTGCAGCGCGTCGCCGCCGATCCGCTGGTGGCCATCGTGCCGTCGAGTCGTCCGCCGCGCTATTTCTTCGCCGGCGAAGCCGATCTCCAGTTCGATCCGGCGCTGCTGCCCGAAGGCTGGCTGGAGGCCGCCGAGGTCTGCCATTTCAGCTGCATCAGCCTGGCCCGCTATCCGCTGGCCGACACCCTGCTGGACCTGGCCCGTCAGGCCAAGGCCGCCGGCAAGCGCCTGAGCTACGACCCCAACTGGCGCAACCTGATGGACGATCGCTATCGCCAGCAGACCTTTCCCGAGCTGGTGCGCCTGGCCGACGACATCAAGCTGTCCGACGAAGACATCCGCCAGATCTATCCGGGCCTGGACGAGCGTGCCGCGCTGGACGAATTGCGCGCCCTCAATCCCCACGCCCGCATCCTCTTCACCCGCGGCGAACACGGCCTGGTGCTCTATACGCCGGAAGGCGAGTGGCAGCAGGCCGCCATCGCCGTGGACGTGGCCGACACCGTGGGTGCCGGCGACGCCTGCATGGCGGGCTGGCTGGCCTCCGGCCTGCTGGGCCTGACCGATCTGCAGCAGCGCCTGAGATTCGCCGCGGCCAGTGCCTCGGTGTCCTGCCGCCATGCCGGCGCCTATGCGCCCACCCGCGCCGACGTCGAAGCCCTGCTGCAGGTGAGCCCCCTTTAGACCGCGTTCCCACAACAACAATAGCCGCCAAGGAAACCCGATGGACTTCCCCGATTTTCGTCGTCGCGACACCCTGCTGGAGCACGTCCGCCACACCCTGGCGTTCTACCATCCCCGCTGTGTCGATCCGCAAGGCGGCTTCTATCACTTCTTCAAGGACGACGGCACGGTCTACGACAGCCAGACCCGCCATCTGGTCTCCAGCACCCGCTTCGTCTTCGATTTCGCCATGGCCTACCGGCACTATGGCGATCCGGCCTTTCTGGACGCGACCCGCCATGGCCTGAGATACCTGCGCGAGCGGCATCGCCAGGCCAATGGCGGCTATGCCTGGCTGCTCGACGGCGACACCGTGGTGGATGGCACCAATCACTGCTATGGCCTGGCCTTCGTGGTGCTGGCCTATGCCCACGGCTTGCAGGCCGGCATCGAGGAAGCCCGCGGCTGGCTGAGCGAAGCCTGGGAATCCCTGGAGACCCATTTCTGGCGCGAAGCCGATGGCCTCTATGTCGACGAGATCAGCGCCGACTGGCAGACCGTGGCGCCGTATCGCGGCCAGAACGCCAACATGCACGCCTGCGAAGCCCTCCTGGCCGCCTTCGAAGCCAGTGGCGAGGTGCGCTACCTGGACCGCGCCGAGACCCTGGCGCGCAACATGACCCAGCGCCAGGCCGCACTGACCCTGGGGCAGGGCGGGGTGGCCGACGAGGTCCCCGGCGGCCTGGTCTGGGAGCACTACCACAGCGACTGGTCCATCGACTGGGACTACAACCGCGACGATCCGGCCAATCTGTTCCGGCCCTGGGGTTTCCAGCCGGGGCACCAGATCGAATGGGCCAAGCTGCTGCTCATCCTTGAACGCCATCGCCCCCAGCCCTGGCTGCTGCCGCGGGCCAGGGCGCTGTTCGACATCTCCTGGCGCCTGAGTTGGGATGGCGAGCACGGCGGCCTCTACTACGGCTTCGCCCCGGGTGGCTCGCCCTGCGATCCGGACAAGTATTTCTGGGTGCAGGCCGAGGCCCTGGCTGCTGCTGCGCTGCTCGCGGAGCGCAGTGGCGAGGCGCGCTACTGGGAACACTATGAGGCGCTCTGGCGCTACAGCTGGACGCATTTCATCGATCACGAGCACGGCGCGTGGTGGCGCCTGCTCGACCGTCGGAACCACAAGTACTCCGACGACAAGAGTCCGGCCGGCAAGGTCGACTACCACACCATGGGTGCCTGTTACGAAGTCCTCAACGTCCTGCCGTAAGTATTAGAGACGCGGGTTTCGGGCACCCGGGGTGTCATCACTTCAATAAAAAGGGATCTCAGTAATGAACAAGCAAAACCACAAGAATCGTCCGGGGCGCGCACTGCCCCTGGTGTCGCTGCTGGCCCTGGCGGTCGCCGCGGGTGCCCAGGCGGCGCCCCAGGCCAACCCGGGCGGCAACTTCAGTGGCGTCAACAACACCGAGGCCGCCTTCGAGCCGCTGGGCAACACCATGACCGGTGACTGGGGTGGCGTGCGCAAGGACCTGCGCGACAAGGGCTGGGACATCAAGCTCGAATACGTCGGCGAGGGCGCGACCAACCTGCGTGGCGGCTACGACGACGACCGCACCGGGCGCTGGAGCTCCCAGTACATGTTCGGGCTCTGGGGCGACATGAACAAGATCGCCGGCTGGGAGAACTCGGTGTTCAAGCTGGCCATCACCTCCCGTGACGGCCGTAACCTGACCGACGACCGCATCACCGATCCGCGCGTTGGCGGCTACTCCTCGGTGCAGGAAGTCTATGGCCGTGGCCAGACCTGGCGTCTGACCCAGCTGTGGCTGTCCAAGGGCTTCTTCGATGGCCGTCTGGACATCAAGGCCGGTCGCTTCGGCGAGGGCGAGGACTTCAACTCCTTCGAGTGCGACTTCCAGAACCTGGCGTTCTGCGGCTCCCAGGTCGGCAACTGGGAAGGCGTCTGGTACAACTGGCCGGTCAGCCAGTGGGCCCTGCGCGTCAAGTACAGCCTGACCCCCGAGCTGTTCGTCCAGGTCGGCGCCTACGAGCAGAATCCGTCGCTGCTGGAAACCGGCAACGGCTTCAAGCTCAACGGCAGCGGCACCAAGGGTGCGGTCCTGCCGGTGGAAATGGTCTGGTCGCCCAAGGTCAACGGCCTGCCGGGCGAATACCGCGTCGGCTACTACTACAGCACCGCCGATGCCAACGACGTCTACGAAGACGTCAACGGCAACTCCGCGGCCCTCACCGGGCTGGATTACAAGGAGCACTCCAGCAAGCACGGTTACTGGGTCGTGGCGCGTCAGCAGATCACCGCGCACAACGATGACCCGAGCCGCGGCCTGTCGGTCTTCGCCAACTTCACCGCCCATGCCAAGGACGTCAACAAGGTCAGCAACTACGTCCAGGCCGGCCTGGTGTACAAGGGTCCCTTCGACGGTCGTCCCAAGGATGACATCGGCTTCGGCGTCGCGCGCATCAGCACCAACAGCGATTTCCGCGACAACCAGCGCGCCCTCAACCAGGCCGCCGGTGCCACCGACTACGACGATCCGGCCTACACGCCCCTGCAGCACAACGAGTACGACGCCGAGCTTTACTACGGCGTGCACGTGACCAACTGGCTGACCGTGCGCCCCAACATCCAGTACATCAAGAGCCCGGGTGGCGTGCGTGAAGTCGACAATGCCGTGGTCGGCGGCCTGAAGGTTCAAGCGGTTTTCTAAATCGCCCCCATAGCCCGCCATCCTGCCGGATGGCGCTGGACAGGGCCCTGCAGTGGTTATACTGCAGGGCCTTTTTCATTTCCGAGGTTGCCGTGGGTAAGGTCGAAAGTCCCTGCATCAGCCAGTGCAAGATCAAGGACGAAGTCTGCCAGGGATGTGGCCGCAAACGCTCAGAGATCAAGGGCTGGAAGGAATTGAAGGACAAGGAGCGCAAGGAAGTCATCGACAAGTCCAGGAAACGCCTGAAGAAGCTCAAGAAGGGATAGGGTTGCCGGCGAATATCGTTATCGCGGCCATGGGCCGCTCCTACAGCACAGGCCAAATTACAGGAGCGGCCGCATCGGCGGACCGCCATGGCCGCGATAAAGACATCTAGCCCAGGTCGAGCCCGCGCTGTTGGAGCTGAACCCCTACTCGGACAGCCCCCTCTCCCTTGGGGAGAGGGTTGGGGGTGAGGGCGCCCCTCGCCATCAACCCCCCTTGCGGAAAAGGCTGTGCCGTCTCCACGCTACGTATCTATGCGTACGGAACCAGCCTGTAGGAGCGGCCCATGGCCGCGATCTCAGGCACGGCTAGTCCCCAATCACGGCTCAACCCGCCTCATCCAGCAACCCCATGAACGCCTGCGCCGCATTCGAATGGGTGCGCTCAGTGTGCAGGATGTACCCCAGCCGGCGTTCCAGCTGTATCCCCGGCAACGGCAGGCGACGCACCTGGTCGTCCAGCAGGGTGCGCGGCAGCACGCTCCAGGCCAGGCCGATGGACACCAGCATCTTGATGGTCTCCAGGTAGTTGGTGCTCATGGCGATATTGGGTGTCAGTCCCTGGGCATCGAACAGCCCATGCACGATCAGCCGGGTAAAGGTGTTGCCACCGGGAAACACCGCCGGATGCCGCGCCACGTCGGCCAGGGTGACTTCCGCCTGGTTCGCCAGCGGATGTTCGGGCGCCGCCACGAAATCCAGCGGATCGCTCCACACCGGCACCGCCTTGATCGGCGCCGCGGTCTGGGGTGCCAGGGTGATGATCGCCAGCTCCACCCGCCCATGCAGGATCTCGTCGTAGGCCGCTTCCGAATCGAGAAAGCGGATATCCAGGGCGACGTCGGGATAGTCCCGGGTGAAGCGCCTGAGGATCGGCGGCAGCCGGTGCAGGCCGATGTGGTGACTGGTCGCCAGCGTCAGCCGCCCGCCGATGGCACCATTGAGATTGGTCAGGGCACGCCGGGTGTCATCGATCACGCCTAGAATCTGGTAGGCGCGGTGGAGCAGGGCGCGTCCCGCCTCGGTCAGGCTGACCTCGCGCCCGATGCGATCGAACAGCCGCAGTCCCAGCTGCAGCTCCAGGGCGGCGATGCGTTTGCTCACCGCTGGCTGGGTCAGGTGTAGCCGCTCGCCCGCATCGGAAAAGCCGCCGGTTTCGGCCACCGCGACGAAGGCATTCAGATTGGCGAGATCCAAGACGTCGAATTCCTGTTAGTTATGCGCTTCATGAAAAAGATGAATTTGTTTCATGCGAGCCTAGCGCGGTATCTTTGACCCCACAAGCACCAAGGGCATGCAAAGGCCCGTGCCGTTCCACGCCTGATGAGGAATCGATCCATGGCTGGCAAGACGCTCTACGACAAACTCTGGGATATGCACCTGGTCAAGCAGCGCGACGACGGTTCCGCGCTGCTCTACATCGACCGCCACATCATCCACGAAGTGACCTCGCCCCAGGCTTTCGAAGGCCTGCGTCTGGCCGGCCGCAAGCCCTGGCGCCTGGACGCCAACCTGGCGACCCCCGATCACAACGTGCCGACCACCCCCGATCGCAAGGAAGGCCTCGACTCCATCAAGGACGAGATCTCGCGCATCCAGGTCCGCACCCTGGACGAGAACTGCGACGACTTCGGCGTCACCCAGTTCAAGATGAACGACGTCCGCCAGGGCATCGTCCACGTGATCGGCCCGGAGCAGGGCGCCGTGCTGCCCGGCATGACCGTGGTCTGCGGTGACTCCCACACCTCCACCAACGGCGCCTTCGGTGCCCTGGCCCATGGCATCGGCACCTCCGAGGTCGAGCACGTGCTCGCCACCCAGTGCCTGGTGGCCAAGAAGATGAAGAACATGCGGGTGTTGGTGGAGGGTGAATTGCCCTTCGGCGTCACCGCCAAGGACATCGTGCTCGCCGTCATCGGCAAGATCGGCACCGCCGGCGGTAACGGCCATGCCATCGAATTCGCCGGCAGCGCCATCCGCGCCCTGTCCATGGAAGGCCGCATGACCATCTGCAACATGTCCATCGAGGCCGGTGCCCGGGTCGGCATGGTCGCGGTGGATCAGACCACCATCGACTACGTCGAGGGCCGTCCGTTCGCGCCCACTGGCGCCGTCTGGGAAGCCGCCGTCGCCCAGTGGCGCGGCCTGGTGTCCGATGCCGATGCCCACTTCGACACCGTGGTCGAACTCGACGCCGCCCAGCTCAAGCCGCAGGTCAGCTGGGGCACCTCGCCGGAGATGGTCCTGGCCGTCGACCAGCAGGTACCGGACCCGGCTCGCGAAGCCGATCCGGTCAAGCGCGGTTCCATCGAGCGCGCCCTGAAGTACATGGGCCTCAAGGCCAACCAGCCGATCACCGACATCGTGCTGGACCGCGTCTTCATCGGCTCCTGCACCAACTCCCGCATCGAGGACCTCCGCGCCGCCGCCGCCGTGGCCAAGGGCCGCAAGGTCGCCGCCACCCTCAAGCAGGCGCTGGTGGTGCCGGGCTCCGGCCTGGTCAAGGCCCAGGCCGAGCGTGAAGGCCTGGACAAGGTGTTCATCGAAGCCGGTTTCGAATGGCGCGAGCCGGGTTGCTCCATGTGCCTGGCGATGAACGCCGACCGCCTGGAGAGTGGCGAGCACTGCGCCTCCACCTCCAACCGCAACTTCGAAGGCCGCCAGGGCGCCGGTGGCCGTACCCACCTGGTGAGCCCGGCGATGGCCGCCGCCGCCGCCATCGCCGGTCGTTTCGTCGACGTCCGCGACTTCGCCAACGCCTGAGGAGCCTGACCATGCAAGCCTTTACCCAGCACACCGGTTTGGTCGCACCCCTGGATCGCGCCAACGTCGACACCGACCAGATCATTCCCAAGCAATTCTTGAAGTCGATCAAGCGCACCGGCTTCGGCCCCAACCTGTTCGACGAGTGGCGCTACCTGGATGTCGGCCAGCCCGGCCAGGACCACAGCAAGCGTCCGCTGAATCCCGAGTTCGTGCTCAACCAGCCGCGCTACCAGGGCGCCAGCATCCTCCTCGCCCGCGAGAACTTCGGCTGCGGTTCCAGCCGCGAGCACGCGCCCTGGGCGCTGGATGGCTACGGCTTCCGCTCGGTGATCGCGCCGAGCTTCGCCGACATCTTCTTCAACAACAGCTTCAAGAACGGCCTCTTGCCGATCATCCTCAGCGATGCCGACGTCGATGAGCTGTTCCGCCAGGTCGAAGCCAGCGAGGGCTACCAGCTGGTGGTCGATCTCGAGAGCCAGACCGTGCGCCGTCCCGATGGCGTGGCGCTGTCCTTCGAGATCGATGCCTTCCGCAAGCACTGCCTGCTCAATGGCCTGGACGACATCGGCCTGACCCTGCAGGATGCCGACGCCATCGCGAGTTTCGAAGACCGCTATCGCCAGAGCAGTCCCTGGATGTTCCCCAGCGCCTGAACCCAGTCGCCGGCCCGCGAGGTCGGCGCTCTTTCCGGAGGCTCCATGAGCGGTGACCACGAGCAACACGTACAGCAGCAATTCGGCGCCACCGCCGAGGCCTATCTGACCAGTGCCGTCCATGCGCAGGGCGCCGAACTCCTCGAACTGCGCGACGCCGTGGCCCAGCGCGAAGGCGCCAAGGTGCTGGATCTCGGCTGCGGTGGCGGTCACGTCAGCTACAACGTGGCGCCCGTGGCCGGGCAGGTTGTCGCCCTGGACCTGGCCGAGGAAATGCTCTCGGTGGTCAAGCGCAGCGCGGCCGAGCAGGGCCTGGACAACATCAGCGTCCAGCCCGGCATGGCCGAGCACCTGCCGTTTGGCGACGCCAGCTTCGACTTCGTCTTCAGCCGCTATTCGGCGCACCACTGGCGCGACATCGGCGCGGCCCTGCGCGAAGTGCGCCGGGTGCTGCGCCATGGCGGCGAGATGGCCATCATCGACGTGATCTCGCCAGCCAACCCGCGGCTGGATACCTACCTGCAGACGGTGGAGATCCTGCGCGACATCAGCCATGTGCGTAACTATTCCTTCGCCGAGTGGCACCGCCTGCTGGACATGGCGCGCCTCGGCGTGACCCGTTGCCGTCGCCAGCGCCTGCGCCTGGACTTCGCCAGCTGGACCGCGCGCATGCGCACCCCCGAGCCACAGTGCCAGGCCATCCGCAGCCTGCAGAGCAAGATCGGCCAGGAAGTGCGCCAGTATTTCGAAATCGACCGCGACGGCTCCTTCACCGTCGACGTCATGGTTCTCTGGGCCCAGCCCATCTGATTTGGAACAGGAAAAGACAATGAGCAAGCAGATCCTCATCCTGCCGGGCGACGGCATCGGTCCGGAAATCATGGCCGAGGCGGTCAAGGTGCTGGAAGCGGTCAACCGCGACCATGACCTCGGCTTCGAACTGGTCCATGACGACCTGGGCGGCGCCGCCATCGACCGTTACGGCGTGCCCCTGGCCGATGAGACCCTGGCGCGTGCCCGCGCCGCCGACGCCGTGCTGCTGGGCGCCGTGGGCGGTCCCAAGTGGGACAAGCTCGAGCGCGACATCCGTCCCGAGCGCGGTCTGCTGAAGATTCGTTCCGCCCTGGGCCTGTTCGGCAACCTGCGTCCGGCCATCCTCTATCCGCAACTTGCCGAGGCCTCGACGCTCAAGCCGGAAGTGGTCTCCGGCCTGGACATCCTCATCGTCCGCGAGCTGACCGGTGGCATCTACTTCGGCTCGCCGCGCGAGACCCGCGTGCTGGAGAACGGCGAGCGCCAGGCCTTCGATACCCTGCCGTACAGCGAAGGCGAGATCCGCCGCATCGCCCGCGTCGGCTTCGACATGGCCCGCCTGCGGGGCCGCAAGCTGTGCTCGGTGGACAAGGCCAACGTCCTCGAATCCAGCCGCCTGTGGCGCGAAGTGGTGGAGGAGGTGGCCAAGGACTATCCGGACGTCGAACTCAGCCACATGTACGTCGACAACGCCGCCATGCAGCTGGTCCGCGCGCCCAAGCAGTTCGACGTCATCGTCACCGACAACATGTTCGGCGACATCCTCTCCGACGAGGCCTCGATGCTGACCGGTTCCATCGGCATGCTGCCCTCGGCGTCCCTGGATGCGCACAACAAGGGCATGTACGAACCCTGCCACGGCTCGGCGCCCGACATCGCCGGCCAGGGCGTCGCCAACCCGCTGGCCACCATCCTCTCGGTCGCCATGATGCTCAGATACACCTTTGGTGCCGCCGCGGCGGCCGAGGCCATCGAGGCGGCTGTGGGCCAGGTGCTGGACCAGGGCCTGCGGACCGGCGACATCTGGTCGGAAGGCAAGCAGCGGGTCGGTACCCGCGAGATGGGCGAAGCAGTAGTAGCGGCGCTCGTTAGGCGTTAATCTGATCGGCCGCCAGGGGAGGCGGCCGTCCTCAAGACAACAAAGGTGCAGTAGCGATGAAACGTGTAGGTCTGATCGGTTGGCGTGGCATGGTGGGCTCCGTGCTCATGCAGCGCATGCTCGAAGAGCGGGATTTCGACTTGATCGAGCCCGTGTTCTTCACCACCTCCAACGTCGGCGGCGAAGGCCCGGCCATTGGCAAGGGCGTGGCGCCGCTCAAGGATGCCTACAGCATCGACGAGCTCAAGACCCTCGACGTCATCCTCACCTGCCAGGGCGGCGATTACACCAGCGAGGTGTTCCCCAAGCTGCGCCAGGCTGGCTGGAAAGGCTACTGGATCGACGCGGCCTCCAGCCTGCGCATGCAGGATGACGCCGTCATCGTGCTGGACCCGGTCAACCGTCGCGTCATCGACCAGGCCCTGGCCGATGGCCGCAAGGACTTCATCGGCGGCAACTGCACCGTCAGCCTGATGCTGATGGCCCTGGGCGGCCTGTTCGAAGCCGGTCTGGTGGACTGGATGAGCGCCATGACCTACCAGGCTGCCTCCGGCGCCGGTGCGCAGAACATGCGCGAGCTGATCCGCCAGATGGGCGCCACCCACGCCGCCGTCGCCGACAGCCTGGCCGATCCGGCCAGCGCCATCCTCGACATCGATCGCCAGGTCGCCGAAACCCTGCGCAGCGAAGCCTTCCCCACCGAGCAGTTCGGTGTTCCCCTGGCCGGCAGCCTGATTCCCTGGATCGACAAGGAACTGCCCAACGGCCAGAGCCGCGAAGAGTGGAAGGCCCAGGCCGAGACCAACAAGATCCTCGGTCGCTTCAAGAATCCGATTCCCGTGGATGGCATCTGCGTGCGCATTGGCGCCATGCGCTGCCACAGCCAGGCCCTGACCATCAAGCTCAACAAGGACGTGCCGCTGTCCGACATCCATGGTCTGATCAGCCAGCACAACCCCTGGGTCAAGCTGGTGCCGAACAACCGCGACGTCAGCATGCGCGACCTGACTCCGGCTGCCGTCACCGGCACCCTGAGCGTGCCGGTCGGCCGCCTGCGCAAGCTGAACATGGGCTCCCAGTACCTGGGCGCCTTCACCGTGGGCGACCAGCTGCTGTGGGGCGCCGCGGAGCCGCTGCGGCGCATGCTGCGGATCCTGCTGGAACAGTAGGTCGACGGCTAAACGTTTGCCTAGGGAGGAGGGCCGCCAGTAAAGTGCGGCCCTCTTTCGTTGCGGACGCCCCATCATGACTGCCAGAGATATCGCCCTCGTCGGCGCCACCAGCGCCTACGGCGAAGCCATTCGTGAACTCCTCGACGAGCGCGACGTGCCCCTCGGGCGGCTGCACCTGCTCGCCAGCGGTGAGTCGGCGGGGCAGAATCTGCCCTTCCGAGGCAGCAACCTGCGCGTCACCGGGCTCGAAGGCTTCGATTTCGCCCAGGTCGGCATCGCCATCCTCGCCGTGCCCGCCGCCGTGGTGGAAAGCCTGAAGCCGCGACTGGCCGCCGCTGGTTGCGCCGTGCTCGATCTCAGCGGCGCCTCCGCCGCGCTGTCCGTAATTCCGCGCATCAATGGCGAACGCCTGGACAGCCTCGCGGCGAACGCCTGGCTCGGCGTCCCCCTGGCGGCTGCCCAGGCCGCTGCCAGCGTGGCCGCCCTGCTGGCCCGCCTGAATGCGCTCACCGATGCGTCCCTGACCGCCTGCCTGGCGGCCTCCGGCGCCGGCCGTGGCGGGGTCGAGGAACTGGCGCGGCAGGCCACCGAATTGCTCAATGGTCGCCCGGTGGAAGCCCGGCTGTTCGAAGGCCAGCTGGCCTTCAATCTGCTCGGTCGCACCGGTGCACCGGCCGCGGATGGCTATACTGCCCAGGAACATCGCCTGCTGGACGAATGTCAGCAGGTGCTGGGAGCGACCTTGCCGGTGCTGGATGTCACGGTCCTGCAGGCTCCGGTCTTCTTTGGCGACAGCCTGGCGCTGAGTCTGAGGGGCCAGGAGCAATGGCAGCTGGAGCAGGTGCTCGAGGCCCTGGGTGACGAGCCGGGTCTGGCGCTCGACGAAGACGTCGATTGTCCGTCGGCGGTCGGCGATGCGCTGGGGCGGGAGT